>JAYTOL010000082.1:0-102941 GCA_043747815.1 Deltaproteobacteria bacterium | reverse complement strand
TAGGTACGCCCAGCCCGGCTTTTTCAATCCTGGAGGCTAATTGTCGTCAAAAGCGCACCATTTCGGAACTTGGAGGCACATCTTAGCGTAGCCGTCCTGCGTTAAGGCGTTGGCACGGGGGCTGCAGTGCTTATCGAAACGGTGGCTGAACGACTGCAACACGCTGCAGACGCGCCGCCGCTCCACAGCCCAAAGGCGATAGACATGATCAACCGGCGAAGAAACGCATTCACTTTCTCGTTCGCGAGCGCAGCGCTGCTCGGGTGCGGTGGTGGGTTCGGTGGCGTATCCGGAGAGGACGAGCCCGCTTCGGACGGCTCCGCCTTTGAACGAGAGTATGTGGCTGACGAGAATGGCGTCGTGCTCGGCACGACCTGGCAAGCGCTCTCCTACCCGAACTGCGTGAGCGCAGCCTCCGATCCCGACGGAGACGGCTGGGGTTGGGAGAACGACAAGTCTTGCATCGTGGTCACTGGCGGCAGCAGCGGCGGCTCCGTAGGCTCCTCAGGCGGCACGACCTGCACGAATCACGACGGCACCGCGTCCACCATGGCCGCGCTGGCCGTCGCCGCGGCCATGGAGCTCAAGCGTTGGCAGCCGACGAAGGACTTTACCATCGGCAAACAAGGCGCCGACGAGGTGCTGATGCTCACGACGGGCGGCAGGGCGCGCTGCTCCGACGGCAAATGCGCCAACATTCAGGCGTTGCTCGACTTTCAGAAGAGCGAGGCGAGCGGTGTGGTCAAATTTCCGGGCAACGTGAGCCTCAACTCATCGGCCTTGCGCAGCCGGATGGTCGCCAAGTTCCGCGAGCAGGTGACCTGTGAGGCGCAGCCTGCCAACGGTGGAGCCTCAAACTGCCCAGTCGAAGAGCACTCCTTGACCTTCCAACGTTCGGAGAAGGGGGGCTGCGATACGAACTTCTTCTTTGTCGCGCGGAAGCCTGACGGCGAGCCTCTGCAATACCCCGCGCAGCTGAAGAATAAGCTCAAGTGGGCCGATACGACGAACCCTTACGTCGGCTTCCAGAGCGTGGGTGAGGTCGTCTCGATCGACCCCACTTTTGGCCTGAACCCTGCGGGCTCGACCACTACCGGCACCTGCGCGGCTGCTTGCGTGAAGATCGGCCCCGCCAGTGTCGTGGGTCAATGTTGCTCCTGCAACGGCGTCACGCGGTCGTTTGGCAAGGCCGCCTGGAGCCCCGTCACGTTCATTTGCCAGTGAGCCGTGAGCCGTGAGGTCTGCGGGCTGACGCGAGCCGCGTCCCCCTCGCACCCTGCGCAGGCGCACGCCGCGGTCGAGTCCTCGAAGCACAGCCCGTCGAGGACGAAGTCGCAGCGTCCGCTGTCTACTTCCCGGACAAAACCAGCGCTGCACGGATCAGGCGAGTCGTCGCGCGGCCTTTCAATTGCCGTGGGGCCACTCGAGCGGCGCGCTTGGGCCTATGACCCCGCGAGGCCGCGCTTGCCACGCCCGTCGGGCCTCCCGCGAGGGGCAACCGCTGGAAATGGGCGAGCACGACCCGCTGTGCGGGTTGAGACTCCGCCACGATGCGGTACCGCTTCTCCTCCCACTCGAGTTGCCCCGACGTCGTCAGCGCCTGCACACACTGACGTTCTTCTTCGATGCTGATGCCGAGTGCCGCGTCGATGAAGCCCGGCCGGTGCGCCTCTTCCGCCCGGTAGCTCTCGAGCTCGAGCACCCGCAGCACCGCGAGTGGCCCCTGCCAAAAGGATAAGCCGGCGTGAGCCATCGGGTGACGCGCGCTACAGCCAATCAGGCGGGGGGAGTGCGGGTTGGCTCTCAGGACCGCTCGGCCGCGGGGCGCTTTCGGCGCTGCGTGCTGCGCTTCACGGGTAGCGGCAGGGCTGGAGCTCGGCTGGGAGCGGCACCAGGGTTCTCACAAGCGTCGAGGACGAAGTCGCGGAAGGCGGCGATTTTCGCCGGTACTTTACGCGCCGCCGCGTAGACGACGTGCAGCGACGCGCCCCGCAAGGTGTACAGCGGGAGCACGCGCACGAGGCGCCCTGCCAGGACGTCCTCCGTTGCTACCATGCGTGGCAGCATCGCGATGCCGGCGCCGCACAGCGTCGCACCTCGCACGAACGTGAAGTCGTCTCCGCTGATACGCCCTCGCACGGGTTGCTCGATGACGACGCCGCTCGGGCCGTGCAAGGACCAGCTGGCCTGGCCGTCTTTGGCCCGGAACAACACGCATTGATGGGCCGAGAGCGTTTCGGGCGCCGCGGGCGCGCCATGGGCCTCCACGTAGGCCGGGGAGGCATATAACTCGCCCTCCAGCTCACCCACCTTGCGTGCGACCAACGAGGAGTCATTGAGCTTGGCGGAAGCCCGTAGGGCCACGTCAAAACCTTCGTGCACTAGGCTGACGTTGCGCATGGAGAGCTCCACGTCGACATCCACGTTCGGGTAGCGGCGGGTGAACGCCGTTACAATGCGCGCCACGAACGAGCTCCCGATGTCATTCGGCGCGCTCACGCGCAGCCGCCCCCGCGGCTCTCGATCGGCGCCGTCCAGCCCGCGCGCAGCGTGCTGCAACGCCAGGACGGCCGGCGCGACGTCGACATAAAATGCGCGACCCTCCGACGTTGGTGTCACGCTCCTCGTGTCGCGGTGCACCAGCCGAGCGCCCGTCGTGCTCTCGAGCCTCGCGACGGCGCGACTGACGGTGGAGGTGGGCACGTCGAGCTCGCGAGCGGCCTTTGCAAACCCCGCGCGCTCCACCACTCTCACAAATACTGCAACGTCGTTCAAGTCGAGCTCGGCCATGCCGAGAGCTTCGTTTCTGTCGGCCCGCTGTGCAAGGCTAACGGCGAGGCTCTCGGCTGCGCGCCGCGAGCTCACGCTGTGGTCGTGGCCGCCCCCGCGGCCACGCTCGGTGCGACCTCTGACCGCACGGCTTGCACCTCCAGCTCGATCTCTATTTGGGTCCCGACGAGCAACCCGCCGGCCTCCAGCACCTGGTTCCAAACCAGGCCAAAATCCTCTCGATTCACCCGGGCCTTGGCCGCAAAGGCCACGCGCTCCCCGCCCCAAGGGTCCTTGCCCTTGCCCTCGAAGTCGGCTTTTAGCGCGACCGGTCGGGTGACGCCGTGAAGCGTCAGCTCGCCCTGGACTTCGTAGCTGCTGCCCTGTTTGACGATGGATTTACTGACGAACCTCAGCGTCGGATAGGTCGAGACGTCCAAGAAGTCAGAGCCCCGGAGGTGCTCATCGCGCTTGGGCTCAGCCGTGTCGATGCTGCTCGCGTCGATGACGACATCGACCTTGGACCGCGTCATGTCCGAATCGTCGAGCTCGATTTCTCCTCGGTAACTCTTGAACGCGCCCCGGACCTTGGTGATGACCATGTGTCTGGCGCTAAATTGAATGCTCGAGTGCGAGGCGTCGATCTTCCACTTGCTCGTCGTCATGTCTGTTATCTCCTGAAAGCGGCGTTGGGTGCGCGGGAGAGAAGCCCGTCGCGCACAATCAAGATGGCTCTCTTTGCGGCTCGGGGATAGAGGCCGCCGGCGCCCTGCACCGTTGCGTGGACGCAACGGCCGAGGCCCAGCTGCGCGAGCGCCCCGACATCTCCCCACCTCGGCGGTGTAGGGTTCCCCTAGCGGGTGGTTTTGTTTGACGAAAATCGCTCCCGGCCCGCGCTGATCCGGTATCGTATCTGGGCTTTTCGCCTCCGCTTGGGGGGCTGGGGCGCCCGCACCTTGGAGACGCAAAATGATTCAGCTCAAACGCCGCGGCAACCGCGCGGCGATCGCCATCCCTCTCAGCCTGTTGCTCGGTTTGTTCGGCAGCGCCTGCCAGAAGAAGGAGGCTCCCGAGGTGGCGCCCGCGAGCGCAGCCAACCAAGAGGAAGGCGGGCCGTGCGCCCAGTTCATCACCCAACTGTGCGCCCGCACGGGTGACAAATCGCAGCTCTGCAGCTCAGGTAAGTCGCTTGGCAAGGTCTTGCCCGTGAGCGCGTGTCAGGCCGCCATCAAGGACTTCTCCCAGCTGGACAAGCAGATCGACAGTGAGCGCAAAGTCTGTACGGACCTAGTCGACCGCCTGTGTACGGACCTCGGCGCCGCCACGGACACCTGCAAATTGGTGCGCGATCAGACCCCACAGTTTCCCCGCGAGCAGTGCGAGGAGCTCACCAAGAACTATGATCAGGTCTTGGGCGAGCTCAAACAAAAAGAGGCGCAGAACCAGCCGCTGCCTGCCGAGGCTCAGGCAAAAATGGCCGCCGCCGGCGCCCCGAGCTTCGGCCCCGAGAACGCAAAGGTCACGATCGTCGAGTTCTCGGACTTCCAGTGCCCATTTTGTACGCGAGCCGCCGAGGTGACGCACCAGATCAAGGAGAAGTATGGGGACAAGGTTCGCTTCGTTTTTCGGCAGTATCCCCTGCCGATGCACCAGGATGCGCACCTCGCCGCTCAAGCGGCCCTCGCCGCCCATCAGCAAGGCAAATTTTGGCAGTTTCACGACTTGCTCTTCGCCAATCAACGCGCGCTCTCGCGGGACGCGCTCGAAGGCTACGCCAAGCAGCTGAGCCTGAACGTCGGCGAAATCAAGCAAGCGCTCGATTCGCAGACCTACAAGGCTGCCGTAGACGCTGACGTCAAATTGGGAGAAGAGGTCAACGTGAACGGGACGCCGACGCTGTTCATCAACGGCAAGCGGGTGCCCAATCCCACGGAGTTTGCTCCCGTCGCTGAGCAGATCGACGCCGCGCTCGGCGCGTAGCGCCGCCCTTACCCGTCACCGGCCCCGGCCTCACATGCCGGGGCCTTGCTCGAGCAACGCGCGCGGACACGGCGTGGTCGGGGCGGGACAGGTGACCCGTTGAACCCATGCGCCTTCGAGGCAGCCGGTCATTGTGGAGCGTGGCTGACGGCTTCGATGTTGTAGCCGTCGGGATCATGGCCGCATCCAAGCGCGGGTTTCGCCTCCTCGCAAGCGGCAGTTACCGAGCAAACCCTCTTTCCCTTAGCGAGCAGCGCCCACGTTGCACAGGTCAATTGTTCCGCTGTATCAGCCTCGAAATACCTGCCAGCGCCCGCGACTCGCGCAGCTGTGCTAAAGCCACTTCAGCATGACCGTAAGCGCTATCGAAGCCGTTGAATTCGATCTCGGGGCCTGGCTCCAGGGTGCCTCAGAGGCACCGCCCGTGGTGCAGGCGGGCGCGGCGGTGTTGCGGTCGCGGGCGCAGCCCGTACCCTCGTCGCTGCTCGCCACGCCGTCGCTACGGCAGCTGGTCGCCATCATGGTGGACGTGATGCGCAAAGCACCGGGAGTGGGCCTGGCCGCCCCTCAGATCGGTGTGCCCTTGCGCGTCTTCGTCGCGGAGGATCAGGAAGAGCGCATCGCCGATATGCCAGCGGAGAAGATGGCGTTGCGCGGTCGCGTCGCCTTGCCGCTGACGGTCATCGTCAATCCGAGCGTGGTCGCGGCCAGTAGCGAGCAGGCGACGTTCTTCGAGGGATGTTTGAGCGTACGGGGCTATGCAGCGCTCGTGCCGCGCTGGCACTCGGTGCGCGTGACGGGCGTCGACGCAGAGGCGCGACCGGTGTCCTTGTCGCTCACGGGTTGGCCGGCGCGTATCATGCAGCACGAGTTCGACCACTTGGAGGGGACGCTGTACGTGGATCGGATGTTGTCTCGCACTCTGGCGACGGACGCAGAGCTGCCGCGGCTCAGCGCTCTGCCGGTCGCCGAGGTGATGCGCCAGCTGGGCGCGCTGCCAGCGCCGGCGAGCGAAAAGGCCTGACGTCTGCCGGACGGGTCAAGTCGCCTCGACCGGCCGATGTAGATCGGCCGGCAAGCGCAGCCGAGCCCCCGCCGGTTATTACACGAGCAGCGACAGGCCCGTCGCCAGCAGCGCTACGAGCACGGACCGGAGCTTTACCTGGCGCGCCTGCGCCTGGATCGCGGCCATCTCCCCGCGGGGTACCGCCTCCGGCGTATCGCCCAGTTGCTTGATGCCACGCGCCGCGAGCGCGACACACGTGTTGGCGCGCGCCTGAAAGATGCCGAGCGCGCTGACGCACCATGGCAGAAACAAGCTGAGCCGCCACCAGCGCGAGCTGCCGTTTAGAACCAACAGCAGCGTGGCGGCCACGCACACGGCCACCCCGACCACGCCCACGACCCAGCGCTTCCGCCGCTCGGCGGGGCCGATGTTCGCGATGCACACCGTGGCTGATGGGGACGTCATAGGCAAGCCACCCGAGCACGCGGCCCGCTTCACGTCAAGTCACTGAACCACGCGGCCTGCTTCACGTCGCGTGACCGAGCACGAGGGTTTCGCTGGCGGGCCTGCCCCGCCCCGTCGGTTCCCCGTTTCGCAGCACGTCCCGCGACGCCGCTCGCGCGGCTGCCCGCGTTCCGGTCGCCGGGCGCGAGGCAAAGCTCGGAGCTAGCCAGCGCTCCAGCGCCCTAAGCTGCTCGATCCGTTGTTAGGGGTGCAAACAATCCCTGGCGCCCGCACCCCCCTCACGGTGAGTGCTTCCGTTGTTTGGAGTGCAAGCGAGCCTCGCGCAGCAGCGCAGGTTTCTGACGCGCTCGATGCGAGGGCTCCGCGCCGCGCCACCACGCGTTCTCTGCCAAGCTCTCGAAATAGGGCCACAAACCTGTGCCCTTGACCCATTCGACGATGCTCTCCGCGTTCGGCATCACATGTTCGTAGGTGGTCTGCCAGATGTCCACGGACGCCGCTCGTAGCGCGAGCAGATCGTAATAAAAGGCAGGCGCTTCGACCCATGTCTGGGCGCGAAGGGCCGAGACGCGCGCCGCCCAGGGACCCGGCAGCTCGCGCATGAGGCGGTGGCTCGGCTCTGAGAAGTTGTGAGGCTGCACCGCTAGCACACCACCGCGGTGCGGCGTGCGCGATGAGACCCGGCTCAAAAGCTCGTGCGCTGGCCGCGTGCGTTCATCGGCGAACTTCAGTTATTGCACCTGGTCCCAGCTCGGCATCGTCATAATCTGCCAGGTTCTGGCGCGGCAGTCAGTCCCTCCCCGGCGCAGCTCGCACGCCGAGCTCAGGGCGCGGAGGGGCCGGTCGCGACCTCAGGCGCCGCTGCGGCGCGTGCCGCTGGCCACGAGCGCCGCCAATAGGCGAGCCGCTGGCGCGTTTCCACTGCGCGTCACGATCGAGCGCGCTCGGCGCGGCCGAGGCGGTGTCACAGCCTCAGCGCTGGCAGCTTTGGGCTGAGCCTGCTGCGATCCTTGCCGAAAACCTCGCTCCTCTGCCAGCTCCTGCTCGGCTACCAACCAGTCGAGCTCGGCGGAGCCGGCGGGGCAGCCGCGTTGCCTCCAGTGCTCGTAAGCCCGGTCCCGGATGGCGTGCGGATCGATGACGGCGTGCTGGTTCATATGAGCTCCCTTCGAGGCCCGCTGAGCCCCGCGTCTTTGCTAGCTGAAATCAGCATCGAAGTGAAATATCTGCCGGCGGGGAGGTTCGCCCACTGGGAGACTGGGGTAGGAACACAGGGGTCAAAGCCCATGACCTTGCCCCAAGCCCGCGATGCGAGAGCGCTCTACACCCCGCGCCTGGTCCTGATCCTCGCCCTGCAGTTCGTGTTCGGCTTGGGCTACTCGAGCTTCTTCCTGTTGCCGAAGTACCTGACGGAGGTGCACAGGGCGGATGCGACGATCATCGGGCGCATCATGGCGGCTGCACCCGTCGCCGCGGTGCTGGCCATGCTCGTCCTGGCGCGCCGCATCGATCGCCTGCGCCGCCATTACCTGCTGTTTGGCTCGGCGCTGGCGATGCTGGTAGCGTCGCTGGGCTTTACCTTGGTGACGGATCTGGGGCTCGGCGTTTACGCCCTCAGAGTCCTGCAGGGCGCGGCGTTCACTGTATATATGTCGACCGGTGCCGCGCTGGTGGCGGAGCTGTCTCCGCCGGAGCGCCTCGGTCAAGCCATCGGCTTGCTCGGCGCATCGAACTTGGCCACTAACGCCATAGGGCCCGCGCTGGCCGAGCCATTGTCGCTCGCGGAAGGGTGGCGTTCGGTGTTCTTGCTCTCCGCAGCGTGCTCGTGTCTGGCAGCCATCGGCACCGCGCTGCTGCGCGAGCCCGCGCGTGAGCAGCCCGCGGCGTACGTGTCGCCGCGGCTCGGCGATCCGCGCCGCCTCGGGCTGCTCTACGCGAGCATGGTCGCGGGACTGGGGTTTGGCACGGTGGTCACATTTTACCAACCTCTTGCGCTCGA
The DNA here is from genome assembly GCA_043747815.1 of Deltaproteobacteria bacterium. GTDB lineage: Bacteria > Myxococcota_A > Polyangia > Polyangiales > Polyangiaceae > SZUA-265. The sequence goes on along the minus strand of JAYTOL010000082.1, from coordinate 94,722 downwards.
GATCGGCATCGTCCAGGTGCGGGATCTCTTCGTCGGTTACACGTTGGCAGCGTTGGGTGTCCGCGTCGTCTTCGGCGCCTGGCTCGACCGCTTCGATCGCCGCCGCTTGGCGCTCTTCGCGTGCAGCGCGTATGCGCTGGTGGTCTTCGCGACCGCGGGCCTCGAGCGCGGTTGGTTATTCCTGCTCGGGTTGGTCCTGGGCCTCGCGCAAGGCACCTTGTATCCGGTCTGTAGCGCGCTCTTGATCGAGGGCTCGGAGCCGGCGGTTCGCGGCGCGCTGGTCACGTATTTCGGCGGTGCGTTCAACGTGGGGATGGTGCTGAGCACGCTCGGCTTTGGGGTGATCGCGGCGGCCATCGGCTATCGCCCCGTATTTATCCTGGCGGGCGTGCTGGCCGCCTCGGCAGTCCCGGTCATTGCTCGCGCCGTGGCCAAGCCGAGCTCGGCTGCGGGGCAAAGGCGGACGGCGACGTAGCAGACCGGCGCCGTACGGGGGCTTCGCGCTCAGCCCTTGACTGCGCCGGAGCTGAGCCCGCCCACGAACTCTTTCTCTAGTGCGAAGAACAGGATCGCAGGCGGGATGATCGCGAGCAATGTGCCCGCCAGGAACACGCCGTAGTCGTTGCGGTAGAAGTTGATGTACTGATTCAAGACGACGGGCAGGGTCAGCTTGTCCTGCGATTGCAGGAAGATGCTGGGCCCGAAGAACGAGTTCCACTGGCCGAGGAACGTGATCAGACAGAAGGCGGCGCTCATGGGGCGCACCAGCGGCAGCGCGAGCGAAAAGTAGACCTTGAACTCACTGCAGCCGTCGATACGCCCCGCGTCCAGCATCTCGTCGGGCACGCCGAGCATGGCTTGCCTGAACAAGAAGATACCGTAGGCGCTGACGATGCTGGGCAGGACCAGGCCCTGGTACGTGTCTACCAGACCGAGCGCGACCATCATCTCGTAGACCGGGGCAAACAAGAGCACGCCAGGGATCATCATCGTGCCCAGCATGAACGCCATCAGCCCCTGCTTGCCGTGGAAGTCATACTTGGCGAGGGCAAAACCCGCGGCCGAGCAGAACGCGAGCTGCAAGACCGTGTTCGACGTGGCGACGAAGGACGAGTTGAGCACGTACTGCCAGAAGTAGACCGTGCCCTGCACCGCCTCGTCGCCCGCAAATAGGCGCCGGAAGTTGTCCAGGTTCATCGTCTTGTCCGACCACTCGGAGAGCGGCGGAAAGAAGACGTACTCGTTCAGCACGGTTTGATCCTTAAACGCCGCGGCGATGAGCCAGACGAAGGGCGCCAGGACCACGAGGGAGACGCCGATCATGGTGGCCCAGCGCAAGTAGCCAAACGCGAGCTTGGGCCGCCCGGGTGCGCGCGCGTAGAGCGCGACGAACACGCCCAGCGCGCTCAGCAGTATCCAATGTATCGTGCCCATCTCAGTTAGTCCGCGAGCCGCGCCAGCCGGATTTGCAGCAGGCTGAGCGTGAAGATGATGGCGGCCACGATCCAACCGACGGCCGAGCCGAGCCCGAGATCGCCGGCGTTGAAGCCCTGGTCATACAGGTACAGGATCACGGTCAGCCCCGAGTTGTCGGGGCCATGCCCGTCGGTGACGGGCAAGAGCGCGAGCGGGAGCTCGAACAGCTGGTAAGAGCCGATGATGCTGGTCACCACCACGAACACGACCACGTGCCGGATGCTCGGCAACGTGACGTGCCAGAAGACCTGGAAGCGATTTGCGCCGTCGATACGGGCCGCTTCTTCCAGGCTCCTGTCGACGCTCTGCAGCGCCGCCAGAAAATAGACCATGTTGAACCCAACCCACATCCACAGGCCGGTGATCACGATGGCGGGCATGACCAGGCTGGGGGTGCCGAGCCATTGCTCATTCAGACCCCAGCCGAAGAGCGCTTGAACCGCTTGATTGATCAGGCCGTAGCGCGGGGTGAACAACACGCCGAACAGGATGCCGACGAAGATCTGCCCCACGAGGTTGGGCGAGAACAGCACCAGGCGGAAGAAGCCCTTGGCGCGGCTCTTGTCGGTGTTCAAGAGCAGCGCGAGCCCCAGCGCCAATGGGAGCTGGATGAAGACCGAGCACAAGGCGTAAATCGAGGTGTTGCCGAGCGCCTTGTAGAAGACCGGATCCGTCAGCACGTAGCGGAAGTTGTCGAGCCCGACGAACGCCCGCGAGGCAGGGCCGTTGGTCTGATGAAAAGCCAGAATCACTGCGTTAAATAGCGGATAAATCGTGAAGACCGCCGTGAGCAGCAGGAATGGGGCAAAGAAGGCGTAAGGCGCCCAGCCCTTGTAGAGGCGCCGCGGCGGCCCCTGGTTTTTTTTCGCGACGCTCCCCGGCGAGGCGGCAAGCGTGATGGATTCGGAAGGTTGACTCATGTCACGGCCTCAATCTTCGGTGCTCGGGCTCGGCGTAGCGCTTACAGCTTGGCGAGCACGTTGCGTCCAATGTAGCGATGCACATAAGCCTCTGCGTCGTCGAGCTCGGCTTGCACGAACTCGCGCAGGCCGGTGTCGCCATTTTGCTTATAGTGCTCGACCGCCCTCAGGAACACTTCGTTCATTCTATTCTCCGCGATGATCGTGTACGGGTTCATCCAGAGCGGCGGCACTTCTGCCGCAAGGTTCGCGAACTCGGTGCCGAGCCGTTGCCCCGAGAAGAAAGCGTTGGGCTCGCGGAACTCGGGCAGGTCCCACGCCTCCTTCAGCGCGGGGATGATGTTGGTCTCGGCGAAGCGCCGACCGAGCTCACCGCGGGTGAAATAGAGCTCCTGCGCGAGCTTCCAGGCCAGCTCGGGATCGCGACCCCGTTTGGTCACCGCCAGGCCGCTGCCGCCCCAGACACTGGTGCGCCGACCGCCGATCTCCCAGGCGGGGAGCGGCATGACCTTCATCTTGCCCGCGACCTTCGGCGCTTCCGTCTGCATCAAACCCGTCCGCCAGTCCGGCGCGAGATAGAACAGCGCCAGGCCGTCGCCCATGGCCTTGGCCAGCGACTGGCCCCAGCCGCAATCGTACGCGATGCGCTTGTCGCCGTAGTTCTGGTGCAGGTACCAGATCAGCGTCTCGACCATCAGCGGCTGGTTGAAGGTCACGTTGGCGTGCTCGTCAAACAGGCCGATGTTTCGCTGCAACATTATGATCGAGAGCCCCTGGGAACCGCCGCTTGGAAAATCGATCATGTAACGGTCGATCGCGCCGTCGCCGTCGAGATCCGCGGTCACGCGCTGGCCAGCGGCCGCGAAATCGTCCCACGTCCTGAGAGTGTCAACGTCGATGCCCAACGCTTCGACGAGGTCCGCGCGATACGTGAGCATGACGGGGTGCACGTCGTGCGGTAATGCAAACACGTGGCCTCGCGTCGACCACAGGCTGAGCCGAGCCTCGACCAGGCGGTCCCGATAGCCCTCGGCGCTCAGGCGCTCGGTCAGATCGACGAAGCCGATGTCCTTGAGTGGCCCGCGCCCAAAGTAGCGCATCGCGTCGGCGGGCAGCTCCGCGAGGTCCGGCACCTCCGTGCCAGCCAGCATGGCGTTTTGCAGCCTGGTCGTCAGGGCCCGGGCGTTGACGAGCTGGAGCGCCACCTTGATGCCGTGCTCGCGCTCGAATCGCTCCTCCACCGCGCGGTACGCCGCGACGTGGTTTGGCGCGGAGAGCGCCAAGACGAGATCGGGCTTTTCACGCGCCCCACCGTACTGGACCCACACGACGCCGAGCAACGAGCCCAGCGCCAGCACGCCGAGCCAAAACGGCGCCTTGCCGTAGGGAAAATTTTCTATTTTCGGCATACCGTTCAGGGGGGGCGGACGTTATCACGTCACAGCACCCAGCGGAAAGTGGAAGCGTTACCGCATGTTCACACGTGCCCCGAGAGCTGAGCAAGCCTCTGGCCGGGAGGGAGGATCACATCGAGCGCACCTGCGCAGCACATCGACGCTGCCCTCGAAGTCACTCTGCGGGCGTGACGAGCGCCACGCTGCCAGGACAGTCACGCATTGGAAGCCGCTCCAGGCGGCAACGGTCACGGCGTTGCACGACAGGTGCAAGCGGTGACCGCCGCCGCCAGGATCGAGGCCCCTTCGATCAACGTGAACACGCAGCGGCTCTGACCATCCAGCGCAGGTCGAGAGGTAACGTTTGCGTGTGAGCGTCGCGTGTGCGCGTGCGCGTGCTCGGCCAGGGTCGGATGACTTCGACGCATCCTCGTAGGCACGAACACGCGACAGTGCCTCTCCGTTTCCGCAGCGAGTCCCAGGCTTGCAAAGCGCTGCAGGCTCGCAGAATGTAGCAATTCGCCGCGCTCAGACGTAGCAAGCTCGCTTTCGTCGCATGCAACTTGCGCGGGTGTTTTCCCTTGCGAGCAGCGCTGCGCTCGTCTTAATTGTCAGCTCAGCAAACATCCCGGGATCACGGGGGCGTGAGCAAGCTGTGTGCGTGGGGCTAGCGCAAAACGCGGGGTGCAGCAGGGCGCGAGCGCGGTGTCTCAAGGAAAAAACGATGAAAGCAATCGCTCTCGGGCTCGTTCAGTTACGTATCGGCGTCCGCGCCCGCGTGGTCACCGCGTTCTGCTTCCTGGCGCTCGCCGCGCACGCGCTCGGGTGTGAAGGCGCTGGGCTCGGTGTCTCACCGCGTGACTCGAAGCAGCTCGACTTGCTCGCCGACGATCCGCCCGCGTCGAGTGGGACCGGCGAGACGCCAGCGCTGGCCCTCGTTCCGCCGAGGTTCGTGCCTGCGTCACCGCCGCAGCTGGAAGAAGGCGGCGGCATCATCGAGAGCCGCGCCTGGGCGCTCGCGCTCGGCAAGGCGCTGTTCTGGGACCAACAGGTCGGTAGCGACGGTCAGGCGTGCGCCAGTTGTCATTTCAACGCCGGCGCCGATTCGCGGATCGATAACCAACTCAACCCGGGTTTTGACGATATCAGCTCCGGCCCGGGTGGAGACGCAGCGTTTGGCTCCAATCGTTCCGACACGGGCAGCCACGCTCCTGGAGAAATGCCGAGCGGCAATGCGGCGGGCCCCAACAACACGCTCGTGGCGCGCGACTTTCCTCTACATCGTCTGGTAGAAGAGCGGGCGCGGGATTCGGCGCTGTTCACGGACACGAACGACGTGGTGGGCTCTAGCGGAGCTTTCGCAGCGGCGTTCGAGGCTATCGCAGAAGACGGGAGCGAGCGTTGCGGTGAGCTCGACGCCAGCATCTTTCACGTGACCATCGACGGTGAGCGGCTGGCTGCTCGCCAGGTCGAGCCGCGCCATACGCCAACCACCATCAACGCCGCCTTCAACGTTCGTCAGTTCTGGGACGGGCGCGCGAACAACCTGTTCAATGGGGTCGGCGTGTTCGGCCTGCGTGACATCGAAGGCGATCCCAACCTCCGGTTGATTGTGCTCGGGGACGCGGGCACGCCCGAGCTGGGCCACCTCGAGCTCGAGAACGCCAGCTTGGCCTCGCAAGCCGTGGGGCCGCCGCTCAGCTCGATCGAGATGTCCTGCGCCGGGCGCACCTTCGCCGACCTAGGTCGAAAGATATTGGCGAGCCCGCCGCTGGCCTCGCAGCAGGTGGATCGTGGAGACAGCGTGCTCGGCACGCTCGCCAATGCAGAGGGCCCCGGCCTGGGCGAGGGGTACTCTTACGCAGCGCTGATCCAGCGAGCCTTTGCCCCGAAGTACTGGTCCGTTGCAGGTAAGTTCCTACGCCGTGATGGCGAGCTCGTGGGAGATCCCGACGGCTACACCCAGATGGAAACGAACATGTCGATGTTCTGGGGTATCTCCATCATGCTGTATGAATCCACTTTGATCTCGGATCAGAGCGAGTTTGACGCGCTGGTCGCGTCCGGGGACATCGCGTTGCCGAATTGCGACACAAGCAGCGCGGTGGATCCGCTGCTCGCGCGCGGCTGCAAGATTTTCTTGCGCGGGCCGTTTGGGCCGGCGCCCGCCGATGGCGTGCGCGGCGTCGGCTGCGGGTTCTGCCACGCCGGCGCGGACACGTTCAGTGAAGCGGCAGTGCAGGCGGGGGTGGCGTTCCCGCCACTGCTTCAGGTCCGGGACGTCAACAACCTGGTCGGCACACGGGACCTCGGCTTCGCGAACATCGGCACACGCCCCACCCCGGTCGATCTGTTTCTGGGGGGTGGCGACCCTTACGGCAACCCGCTGTCGTTCGGTCGGCAATACCGACAATACCTGGACACGGGTGACCGCTCGGTCGTCAAAGATCCGCTGCTCCTACGCGCCATCGACCAAAACCGTCTCGTGCGCGGCCCCAACGTGAACAACACAGCCAAGCTCGAGAGCGATGGCGCGACCAAGATCCCCACCGTTCGCAACGTCGCGCTCAATCCGCCTTACTTCAGCTACGGCGGCTACGCCACGTTGCGCGAGGTCATGAAGCTCTACAATCGAGGCGGAAATCGTCGGCAGATCAGCGCCGAAAACGCCGAGCGCGAGGCCCACGGCAACCCGTGCACGTCCGGTGACGACAGCGGTTCCGGTCCGGGCGGTAATCATGCGTTCCCCGTCTCCGATCCGGACTGCAACACCAACGTCACCGGGCTCATGACCCCGCTCGGTCTGAGTGACTGCGATGCCAACGGCGAGGTCACGTGTGACGTGGCAAACGATGATCTGAGCGCCGTGGTGCGCTTCATGGAGAGCCTCAGTGATCCACGGGTGATGTGCGATCGAGCGCCGTTCGACCATCCAGCGATCAGCTTGACGCACGGTCACTCTGGTGGCGCGGGAGAGCTCTCGGGGGCCGCTGCGGACCGGCGCTTCGTACTGCCGGCGGTGGGCGCGGGTGGCTACGACCCGGCATCGGGCTTCTGTATCCCGAACGCCGGCAACCTGTTCGCTCCCGGCATGCAGGCCCGCGTGGGAGGTGAGCGGGTGGCGCTCTGAGTCGGAGCGGTTCCCCTCCGAGGGTGTCAGCATAGGCCTCCCGGCGGCTTCGAAAAGCCGTCGGGTCCGAAATCATGGCATGCTCTGAGCATGACGCGCCGCTACGCCTATCCCCCCGACCTGGCCCGTTACGTGGTCGATCACTGGCCGGCCGAAGGCGCGCCACTACCCTCGTGGGAGCTCTTGTGCGAAGCGCTCTCTGTGGCCTTTCAGGCCTCGCTGACCGCGGAGGAGACGCGGCCGACGCGCTTTCGCCTGCTGCTCACGTCTCCCGAGCGGCTTCCCGAAGCTGGCGTACCGAATGAAGGCGTGTTGCGGCTCGAGTTCGAGCGCGATCGGCCTCTGAGCCCCGAGGAGCTCCGTCGGCTGAGCCCATCGACGCCCTTCGAGACCTCGTTGATCGGCGCTCGAGAGTTGGAGGGCAAGCTGCGCATCTGGGGCATCGCGCATTCGGGCCCCGCCTGGCTCGCGCCGACGTGGGGAGGGCGAAGCGTGGTGCCGAACTGGACGTACGATCCGATCATCCACGTGACGGGTCCGGGGCAGCTCGCGGTGCGTTGCGCCGGCAAGCTGGTGGGCGCGTTGGAGCGCGGCACCTTGCTCGACACGCTCCTCGACGTGTTCGACTCCGAGTGGCTTCCCGCCCTGTTCGCCCGCGAGCGCGAGCTGATCCGAGAGGAGCACGCGGTGCTCCAAGCTCAATCGCGTTCACCGACGTCCGTCGAGCACTCGCTGGTGGGGCGGATCGGCCAGCACATGCTCCGCCGCGCGATTCAGCTGGTGCGCGGGGCGCGGCACGGAGGGATGCTCCTCGTGGTGGACGTCGCGGCGGGCACGGCGCCCAGCACGCTGAGCAGCCTGCGGCTCAAATATCAGTTCGCCGGCAGCGAACCCGCGCGCCGCTACCGGTCGCTGCTGCTACAAATTCTCGATCGCGTCGCCACCCGAGCCGACAAGGCGTCCGTGGGGTGGTCGGACTTCGCATCGGATCAAAGTCCCGACCTGGAGCGGCTGGAGCAGGCGGTCTTCGAGTTCAGTCGCGTCATCGCCAGCTTGACGGCCATCGATGGCGCGGTGGTGATCGACAAGCGCTTCGAGCTCATCGGGTATGGCGCCGAGGTCTCCGCGGATCTTCCAGCTCCGAGCCGGGTGTGCCGTGGCCTCGACGTGGAAGGGCGCGAGCGGGTGCCCGAGTCGATCGAAAACGTCGGCACGCGCCATCGAGCCGCCTACCGCTTCGTCCAGCACCACCCGCAAGGCATCGCCATCGTCATCTCCCAGGATGGCGGCGTTTCTTTCGTGGCCAATCGACACGGCGATGTGGTCTTCTGGGAACAATCGGTGAGCCCTTGAGCGCGCGCCGGGGGCTCAGGCGCAACAGCCTTGGCAAAGCCGTCATGGGTTGTCCGTCCTCCTGTTATTACGCCAAGAGCGCGACCAGCCCAACCTCGTGAAGCGTTACCTGAGGGTTGCCGTGCGCGCTCGATCGCCTCGGATTCCTTTGTTGCGCGTGGCCCCTTCCGCCCCAGGCCTTGGAGAGCATACGGGAGGGGCCACGGGGGGGCGAGCTCAGTCGGCCCTGACGGTGATATGTCGAGGCTTGGCGCGCTCGACCTTCGGCAGCTCGAGCCGCAACACGCCGTCGTTCAGCTTGGCATCGATCTTGGACTGATCGATGGTCTCCGCCAGGGTGAACTGGCGGAAGAAAGTGCCCGGCCGGTACTCGGAGAGCACCTCCGATTCGCTGCTGTTTTCTGCAGGCGTGACGCGCCCGCGGAGCGTGAGGACGTTGTCGCGGAGATCGATATCCAGATCTGTCGCCTTTACCCCCGGTAGGTCTGCGAGCAGCGTGATGGAATTCTCGCTCTCGAAGATATCGGCGGCGGGCGTGTATACCGCTCCGGGCCGCGTCTGCTCCGGTCCGCTCTGAACGTTGGCTCTGTCGGTCATTTGAAGCTCGTTTCGTTCGTCCTTGGCCATGCTGTTTCCCTCCTGTCCTTCTCGCCTCATGTCTTCACCGTGATCTGCCTTGGTTTGGCGTCCTCCGCCTTGGGCAGCGTGATGGTGAGGATGCCGTCCGTGTAGCGCGCCTCTACCCGCGCCGAATCGACGGCAGTCGGCAGCGCCAACGTGCGGCTGAAGGCGCCCTCGGCGCGTTCTCTACGGTGATAGCTGACGCGCCCCTGTTCACCCGGGATCTCCCGCCTGCCGGAGATCAACAATCGGTTGGCGAGCGCTGAGATCGCAAGCTCGCTCGCTTTGATGCCCGGCAGCTCCGCCCGTACGTAATATCGGTCGCGGTCTTGAGTGACGTTGATGGGTGGGAACACCCCAGCCGCTGGCTCGCCAGAGTTGTCTTTCGCCACCGAATCGAACCAGCGCAACATCTCGCGCCGTACCTGGTCCAAATCCGTAAACGGATTCTCCAACGCCGGCCTCGAGGGCCAAACCCGTCGCACGAGCATAGCTCACCCTCCTGTGTTTGTAAGTGTCCGTAACGACACGCCAATCAGTCAGACGCAGGCAACTTGAGCACGCTTGCTTTGGCTGTCAAGCGCAAGCTCGGCGAGATTGAGTGGAGGGCGTTCAGAATGCCTTCGGCGCGCCCCTCGCGCGCTCGGCAGCGTCGATTGCGCTTAGTCGATCTCGCGGCGGCGGCGGTAGCGGCGGTGACCACCCCCCAAGCTTCCGAGGTCGACCAACACGGCGACAGCGACCAACGCCCATCCGAGCACGGAAATACTGCCGTCGACGCTCCACGAATGGAACGCATAGGCGTAAGCCAGCGTCGTGAGTGGCAGGAAGATGAAGCCGAGGATCAGCCAGATCGCGCTCGAGACGGCCCGTTCGAGGTAGCCGTTGCCGTAAAGCCAGACCACAAACAAAACGACCCTGGGGAAGATCACCGCGAAGCAGCCGAGCAGCAAAGGCATGGCGTCTAGGTTAGCGACTGCTTAACGGGGCGTCACTCGATTAGACGCGCGCCTGGCCGTGCGGACGTTCTTCTACGCCTATTTCCATGAATTGTCCGTTGCCCACCTTGCCAGCGTGACGGGGGCGCCACATCTAACGGGACCAGTGCGTCGCTGAGGCGAGGCCGAATTGCCTACAGGTACTCCTACGGAGCTGCTCCTGCCGACCTGAGCCTGCTACCGGCCTCGATCTTGCTAGCGAGCCGAGATAGCCTTCGAGGGGATCGCGTAGCGCAGGCAAGCGGGGAGGGCTGCCGTGTGACGCAACTTGCTCGAGTAGCACCTACTCGGGCGCTCGAGTAGGCAGCGCGCTGCGCTGTCAGCTCGACACAACTAACCCGGAGCCTGTGATGCGAAGATCGACGATGTCGTCCTGTGCGGTGCTGACTTTTATTTCTGGGCCGCTGAGCGCAGCGGACCTGGTAGGCGCAAGTGTTGACCCGGGGGTGAGCCCAGCTGGCCCTGTGGCGGCGCTCCCCACAGCGCCGGCGGTGGGCGTCGCGATGGCGGCAGACGGGCCCGGTGCAGGCAACCCGAACGGGCCCTGCGCGGTCCCCGCCGAGGCGGGTCTGGAAGACACGGCGACACCTGATCACGTCGTGGGCACCGGCACACCCGAGAGTTGCACGGCGGATGCTTTCATTCTCGCGGTGGCGAAGGGGGGCGTCATTCGTTTCGCTTGCGGCCCCGATCCGGTCGTCATCACGCTCGATCGCCCCGCGAAGGTGAACAACGACGCCGATCCAGACGTCGTCATCGACGGCGGGGGCCTGGTGACGCTCAGCGGCGGCGGAACGTCGCGCATCCTGTACATGAACACGTGCGATCCGGAGCAGCACTTCACGAGCGACCACTGCGACAATCAGGAGACGCCGCGCCTCACGGTTCAAAACCTCACCTTCGCCGGCGGCAACTCCACGCGTGAGGGAAAATACGACGGCGGCGGCGCGATCTGGGTCCGCGGAGGCCGCTTCAAGGTCGTCAGCAGTCGCTTCTTCAACAACACGTGCCAGGGCGTGGGCGCCGACGTCGGGGGCGCCGCGATACGCGTCTTCAGCCAGTTTCAGAATTTGCCCGTCTACGTCGTGGGCAGCACGTTTGGGGGCGCCGAGGGCTACGGCAACGAGTGCTCCAACGGTGGCGGCATCAGCAGCATCGGCGTGTCGTGGACGATCATCAATAGCTTGTTTTCGCACAACCACGCGCTCGGCTTTGGCGGCAACCCGGTCGAGGAGGGTACGCCCGGCGGGGGCAGCGGAGGGGCCATCTACAATGATGGCGAGAGCCTGGCACTGTCCGTGTGCGGCACGCGCATCGAAGCCAACCAGGTGAACGCATTCGGCAGCGGCATCTTCTTCGTCGACAATGCTCACCAGGGCTCCTTGCGCATCGAAGACTCGGTGGTCGCCGGCAACCAGGGCGGCGCTTGGAACGTGTTGCCCGGTGTGTCGATGCACGAAGACACCGAGGTCGTCACGCTGCGTTCGACGCTGAAGTGATGGGCTAACGCCGCTGCTTTGCACGCGCAGGGCCACGAGCCTTACGGGCAGCTCTCTCGGGCGCGGCCGCCGGGGAAGCCGCGTTCGTCGGCGCGACCTGGAGAAGCCCGGGTCCCCGCTCAATCGCGATGGCGAGGCGCTCGTGCGCCCGCCCATGTCAAGGAGAAGTGGTCACACGCTCTCGCCACCGAGCCTAATGCACCCGGAACAGGCTGACTTGCAGGTAGCGGTCGTGCTGCTGCGCGGGCACCGTGGGATAGTCGGGGGGCAGGCCGCCGAACGAAAGGAGCTGGGCGAAGCGCTTGGTGCGCCCAAAGGCTTCGCGAGCGAGCTCTATGAGCGGGGGCAGGTCGCGCGAGTTTGCCGATAACCACAAGAGGCCGCCGCTCGGCAAGAGCGCAGAGGTGCGGGTGATCAGGTCCGGGTAGTCCTTGCGCATGGACCAGGCTCCGGCGCGCGCCGCGGAGTATGTCGGCGGGTCCACGATGATGACGTCGAAGGTCTGGCCAGCGCGGGCCGCCTTTTTTAGAAAGGCGGAGACTTCGCCGGTCTCGAAACGGTGATCCTCGAGCGGGAGCTGGCTGAGCTCGAAGTTCTGCCGGGCCCAGCGCTGCACGCCGGAGGCGAGGTCGACGCTCGTGACTTGCGTGGCCCCGGCGCGCGCGGCAGCCACGGACAGGCTGCCCGTGTACGAGAACGTGTTGAGCACTGTCTTGCCTCGCACGAACCGGCTCAAGCTCGCCCGGTGCTCGCGCATATCGGTGAATAGGCCCACGTTGAGGCCCCCGAGCAAGTGGACCTCGTAGGGGATGCCCTCTTCATGCACAATTGAGCGCTCGGGCGGCGGCGTGCCCACGACCTCTTGTTTGATCGGGCCCTGGGCGGAGTCGCGCGCGCGCAGCTTCACGACGACGCCCGCGAGACCGAGCTCCTCACGCACGATCTCCGCGAGCTTCTGCGCCGTCGGCATGAGCCCGCGGCTATACGCGTACAACACCGCGTACTCTCCATACAGGTCGACGCACAGGCCCGGCAAGCCGTCGCCCGCCGCATTGATCAGGCGGTGGGCGGTGCGCTCGCGCGTCAAGCCGAAGGTAGTGCGCAGCGCGTGGGCGCGCTGCACCCGAGCCCGCAAGAACCTGCCGTCGATCGACGTATTGCCCTCATCGGCCAGCGACATCACGCGGACCAGCGCGTTCTCCGGATCCGCAATCGCCAAGGCGGCGAGCTCCCCTGCCGGCGACATGAGCCGAATGGGTTGCCCGGCCTCGCAGCGCTCGGCGCCGGGGAGGCCGTCGAGCGGCAGGTCCAGGCGGCCAGCGTCGAGCCACGCTGCCGTGTCACTCGCCAACGTCAGAGCGTGATAGGCCATGTCGAGCTCAGCGTTTAGCGCTGATGAGGAGCTTTGTCACGGCTCCCGTGAGAGCGCGACGCGACGCGTTTTTTCCTCGCCCGTGCCTCCCGGGATTGTCGAGGCTGGCTGATGCTGTGCATGTTAATGTGGCCGCCATGAGTGGAAAACCCGAGGCTTTGGCGGGCCCGGCCGAGTCGAATCGCGAGGCGCAGCAGCCTTGGTGGCAGCGGGCCGTGGTCTACCAGATCTACCCCTGGTCGTTCATGGACTCGAACGGGGACGGCATTGGCGATCTGGAAGGGATCCGTGGGCAGCTCGACTACCTGGTCTGGCTCGGTGTGGACGCGATTTGGATTTCTCCCATCTACCCGTCACCGATGGCGGACTTTGGTTACGACGTGTCGAACTACTGTGACGTCGATCCGCGCTTTGGCAGCTTGAGCCAATTTGACGCCCTCCTCTCCGAGGCTCACGCGCGCGGCTTGCGGGTGATCGTGGATTTCATCCCGAACCACACCTCCGATCAGCACCCCTGGTTTATCGAGTCGAGCAGCTCGCGCACGAGCCCACGGCGCGATTGGTACGTGTGGCGAGACAGCGCCGTAGGCGGTGGGGCGCCGAGCAACTGGTTGTCCGAGTTTGGCGGCTCGGCGTGGCAGTGGCACGCGCGGACGGGGCAATTCTATTACCACGCCTTTCTGAAGGAGCAGCCCGACCTCAACTGGCACAACCCGGAGGTGCGAGCCGCGATGGCGGACGTGCTGCGTTTCTGGCTCGCGCGCGGCGTTGACGGTTTTCGGGTCGATGCGATCCATCACGTCTTCAAGGACGAGGCGCTGCGAGACAATCCACCGAACCCGGACTATCGCGTGGGCATGTCGCCGCACCGGCAGGTGCTGCGCCGCTTCACCACCGACCTGCCGGAGGTGCAGGATGCCGTGCGGGAGATGCGCGCGGTGCTCGCTCCGTATGCGGATCGAGTGTTGATCGGAGAGGCCTGGCTGCCCTTCGAACGCTTGATGGTCTATTACGGGGACAAGCTCGATTGTTTTCACCTGCCGTTTAACTTCCACCTGATCAGCGCGCCCTGGCAGGCCACCGCGCTGCGCCAGTTGATCGGCCGCTACGAGGGCCTGCTGCCGCCCGGCGCCTGGCCCAACTGGGTGCTCGGCAACCACGACCGCTCTCGCCTGGCGAGCCGCCTCGGCCCGGCGCAAGCGTGCGTTGCGGCGGTGTTGTTGTGCACGTTACGCGGCACGCCGACGTTGTACTACGGCGATGAGCTCGGCATGTGCAACGTGCCGATTCCGCCTGAGGCCGTCCGCGACCCGTACGAGAAGAACGTGCCGGGCTTGGGTCTCGGGCGGGACCCTGAACGCACGCCCATGCAGTGGTCCGGGGCGCCGCACGCAGGATTTTCCCAAACCACTCCCTGGTTGCCCGTGGCGGACGACTTTCGCGAAAAGAACGTGGCCGCGCAGCGCGAAGTGGAGGGCTCGATGTTGTCGCTGTATCGCGCGCTGCTCGCGCTCCGCCGATCCCTTCCGTCGTTGTCTCTCGGCAGCTACGAAGCGCTCGACACTGGCGAGGGCGTGCTCGGTTATGTTCGCCGCCTGGGCTCGTCGCAGAACACAGTGCTCTTGAACCTCACGTCAGAGTCGCAGAGCCTGGTCTTGCCCGCGCCGATCGAGGGCGGGAAAATCCTGCTCTCCACCCATCCGCGGCGCACGGGGCGGAGCGTGGGTACCGCCCTGCTGGCGGACGAAGCCGTGATCCTCGACATCGCGAGTGAGGCGTGCGCCGCGGCGTGACGAACGAGCGACCTGAGCGAGGCGGGGGCCCAGGTCGAAAGCTGTGCTCTTTTGGGCGTCAGCGCCCGGACACGGCTTGAATTGCCGCGCGTGGTCGGCGAGGTTGCGCACCATGTTTCCCTCTGAAAAACGCGTCCTCGTCACCGTCGCGGGGCCCGACGCTCCAGGTATCACGGCCACCCTCACCGGCATCATTGCAGTGGGGGGGGCACAGCTGCGTGACATCGAGCAGGTGGTGGTGCAGGGCCAGCTGACGCTGTGCCTGGTGGTGGGCGTGGACCCTGAAAAGGGCCACGGCTCTCCGGTCGTCAAGGACCTGCTGTTCGCCGCCAAGGAGCTCGGCCTCGACCTGAATTTCGAGGTGCTCGACGAGAAGCCGGCGGAGAGCCCTGGCGCCACGTCATTGTACGCCGTGACGGTCATCGGGGACGAGGTCGACGCGGCCGCCGTGCACGCCCTGACGAGCGTGCTGGCTCGCTTCGGGGCAAACATAGAGACCATCAAACGCTTGTCTGACGTTACGTTGAGCTCGCTCGAGATCGTCGTGTCGGTGCCCAAGGACGAGGCGACGGTGATGGCGCTCCACAAGGAGCTGGTGAGCCAAGCGATCGAGCGCGGCGTGGACCTGGCATTTCAGCGCGAGAGGTTGACGCGCCGGAGCAAGCGCTTGGTCGTCATGGACATGGACTCGACGCTGATCCGCATCGAAGTCATCGACGAGCTGGCCCGCGCCTACGGTGTGTACGCGGAGGTCGCGGCGATCACGGCCCGGGCGATGCAGGGCAACATGCCCTACGAGCAGAGCCTGGTGGAGCGCGTCGCCATGCTGGAGGGCATGCCGCTCGCGGCGGTGATGCAGGTCGCCGGAGATCCTCCGCTCATGGAGGGCGCTCCGGAGCTGCTCGCGGCGTTGCGCGCGCTCGGCTTGAAGACGGCGGTGATCTCCGGTGGCTTTTCTTTCGCGGCCGATGCGCTGCGTGCGCGCTTTGGCCTCGACTACGCCTATTCCAATCAGCTCGAGGTGAAGAACGGGAAGCTGACCGGGCGCGTGATCGAGCCCATCGTCGGCCCCCAGCGCAAGGCGGACCTGCTCGACGCCTTGGCACAGCGCGAGGGTATCCCTCTCGAACAGACGGTGGCCGTGGGTGATGGCGCCAACGACCTACTCATGATCGAGAAAGCGGGCCTCGGCATCGCCTTCCACGCCAAGGCCAAGCTGCGAGCGGCCGCCGACACCAGCCTGACGAAGGGGGGCCTCGATCGCATCCTGTACCTGCTCGGCCTGCGCGCGCGCGACGTCAAAGAGCTGCTGGAGGGCTGACGAAGGCGGGCACGCACACCCTCAGAACACGAATCGGCTGGCCGCTTTTGCATCATACATGGGTACCTTTTAGGGCGGTGCGTTTTATGGCGAGCCAGGCTGCCACAGCCGCCAAGTGAGCTCGCAGGACGCGCAGCCTCTGGAGAGGCTCGAGAGGTGTTGCAGCGGATGCACCTCGGCCGCTATCGATTGAGGCGCAAGTCACGCGCTGATGCTCGACAAGGGCAGTTATGAGATCGCACCTGACGAGTTAGCGCCGGCCCGGCGAGCGCCGCAGATTGCGTGAGCAGCCAGCGCTGCGCGAACAATTCACGCACAGAGTGCCGAGAAGAGATCCGGGTTGGGGCGCGCCTGCCTGCGAGTCTTGAGTACGCCTGGTCCAAAAGCTGGTAAACCAGCGTTGATGGCATACTCGACTCTTCGGCGCCGCGGCGGGCTCTTGGTCAGCGCACTAGTATTGGTCGCCTGCGGGAATGGCGATGACTTGTTGAGCGAGCCCAACGTGTTCACGCCTCCGCCAACCGTCGATGAGCCGAGCGGCGGGGACACCGGCGCGGACGTCACGCCCGATCCGGACCCTCTCGTGGCGGCTCCTCCCGCAATGGACCCGGGCGCAGAAGGCACTGACGAGGTTCCGGTCACGCCGGCGGTGGCCGACGGCTCGCCCTGCGCCTTACCCGACCGCGTGTCGGGTACGCCGCAGACCATCGAAGAGGCGCTCGTCCTGATGAACGCGCTGCCGAAGCCCACCACGCTGGCCTGTTTTCTCGAGAGCCTCGAGCGGCCACTGTCGCTCTACATGACCAGCAGCGGAGCGAGCCTTCAGCCCTCGCCCGGTGCTCGCAGCCCACGGACGTTCATCGTCAACGGCCCCTTGGTGATGTCGATCGTCTTCGAGGGCGAAGCGGCAGCGGCGTTGGAGCTCGGCTATCGCACGTCCGCTGCGCGCTCGATCAAGACAGAGATCCTGTTCCCGCTGCAGCGGGAGGTCGCCATGACCAACCTGTTTGACCGCGTCCAAAGTGGCACTGGGACCATGTGCGGGGCTTGTCACGCGGGTGAAATTCGCACCGGCCACGAGGCGTTTCCGATGGACGTGTTCGAGTCTGACGTGATCGTGCCCTCTTCACTGTTCGAGGTCGAGCTCGAGTCGCTCAGGGCAGAGGCGGCGTCCTGCGACGTAGCGGCCGAAGAGCGGCGCTGCAAGATGCTGGACGCGGTGTTCGGTCACGGCGAGGTTCGCCAGAGCGAGATCTTCACCGGTCAGCTCTGAAGGGCCGTGACGGTCTCGCGCCACCGCTGGCGTGAGCACTCCTGATTTCGGCTGGCCCGGTCTCGGGTCGGGTGCGGCAAGAAGTCATGGACACGCGGGGCGAGGTATGTGACAAAAATACCGATGAGCGTACTCGTGACGGGGGCAGCGGGTTTTATCGGTAGCCACACCGCAGTCAGGCTGCTGCGCCGAGGAGAAGCGGTCGTCGGCTTGGACAACCTGAACGACTACTATCCCCCGGAGCGCAAGCGCCACAACCTCGAGGAGGTCGTTCGGCAAGAGAAGCAGCCCGGGCAATTCCAGTTCGTGGAAGGCGATATCCGCGATCGGGCGCTAGTGGCCCGGTTGTTCGAGCAGCACCAGTTCAGCGCCGTGATCCATCTGGCAGCGATGGCCGGCGTTCGGGCGTCGGTCACTTTCCCTTGGCTCTACTACGACGTCAACGTCACTGGCACGCTCAACCTGCTCGAAGCCGTGCGGGCACAGCCACATTCTGCAGGCGCGCCGCGGGCCAATTTCGTGCTCGCCTCGACCTCGCTCGTGTACGGGCGCACCGAGGTGATCCCGTTTGTGGAGACAGACGCGGCGGACCGGCCGTTAGCGCCCTACCCAGCGAGTAAACGCGCCGCCGAGATGCTGGGTTACACGTACCATCATCTGCACGGGCTAGATTTTACGGCAGTCAGGTTCTTCACCGTCTATGGCCCCCGCGGGCGCCCCGACATGATCGCCTACAAGGTGCTCAACAGCGCGTACGGCGGTGAGGAGGTCCCGTATTACAATGCGGGCCAGATGCACCGGGACTGGACCTTCGTGGACGATATCGTCACCGGTCTCGTTGCCGCTGCCGATCGCCGCCTCGGCTACGAGATCATCAACCTCGGGCGTGGGGAGCCCGTGCTCCTCGCGGACTTTGTGGAAACGCTCGAGTACCTGGCCGGCAAGAAAGCGCGGCTCAAGGCCATGCCGATGGTTCACTCCGACCTGAAGTTCACCTACGCGGGGATTGAAAAAGCGCAAAAGCTCCTGGGGTATCACCCGAAGATAAGCTTTGAAGAGGGCATCCAGCGTTTCTTCAGCTGGTACACGCAGCACGTGCAGCCGACCGCTCGATCATGAGGACGTCTTCAGGGTCTTCGCGAGCGTGACCGCATGCCACGGGCGGTGTCTGCCACGTGGCGTTTTGGCGCTCAGCCGAATCGAGCGTTGCCATTTCAACGGCGCGGGCGTGGCATTTGCTTCTACAATTGCCTGCATGCAGACCCCTCGAGCTCGTGTCGACGACCTGCTCCGCGTCCCCGAGCCGGAGGTTGAGCCCAGGCTGGAGCGCTTCGCGACGAGGTCTAGCTCCGGCGGGGCGGAGCGGAGGCTCCCCGAGCTCGAGATCGCCGAGCGGGTCGCCTTCTGGATGGACCAGCGCTATCTCGATCCGATCCTCGGCTTCGTGCTGCCGGGCGCAGGGGACGCCATTGGAGCAGCCATCGGCGTGGTCACCATCGTCTCCGCGTTCCGCATGCGCGCCCACCCGGTCATCATCGCGCGCATGTTCCTCAACTTGGCTTTCGACTCCGTGCTGGGCTCAATCCCCCTGCTCGGCGCCGTGATAGATCTCTTCTATCGTGCGCACACGCGGAACCTGAAGCTCTTACAAACTCGCGATCTGCGTGCGTCCCGCCCTTCCGATTGGGTGGTCGTGGGAGGGGCCGTCCTGGCGTTCGTGGTGGCCTTATGCCTGCCCATCATCCTCGTGATCGCGGCCGTGTCTTGGTTCTGGTGAGCGGCTTTGAGCCGGGGCTGGCGCCCCCGCGTCCGTATCAGGCCGGGGCTGCACGTTTGCGGGGCCGTACGCAGAAAAAGGCGAGCGCCAAGCTGCACGCCCACCAGGGCGCGTCGCCGTACAGCTCGTAAGCAGTGCGGCCCGGATTTAGGTAGGCGACCTCGTGGCTCAGCGCGGCTCGCTCGAAGGTGTTGGTGTGGGCCAGCACGCGCCCGGCAGGATCGATGAAGGCGCTCACCCCGCTGTTCGTGGAGCGAACGAAGAAGCGACGGTGCTCGATGGCTCGAAACTTCGCGAGCGCCAGGTGAATCCACGGTTGCGTCGTGTCCCCGTACCAAGCGTCATTGGTGAGGTTGACGAGCAGGTCGGCGTCCCCGGCGGCGACCAGGTGGTTCACAAAGCTCGGCAGCACGTCTTCATAGCAGATGTGTGCGCTCACCTTGCGCGCGCCGAGCGGCAGCGCCTCCAGCGACTGGCCCGCAGTAAAGGCACCTGTGTTGGGCGACCACTCGTACAGAATCGGGAACGTCTCGCCGAAGGGCAGATACTCTCCGAAGGCCAGCAACGCCTGCTTGTCGTAGCGACCGACGATGTTGCCGCGCGCGTCGCTCATCAAGGCGGAGTTGAACAGCGTTCTGCCGCGCGCGTCGGTGACGTCGCGCATCAGGAGGGCGCCGAAGAGTGTCGGAGTCGCCAGTTTCTCGGTGAACAGCTTCCTGTAGATCCGCTCCGCGTCCGCCTCATAGACGCCGCCGGCGACGGACGTCTCGCTCCAGACGATCAGGTCGAGTGGGCCCTCTTTCTTCAAGGACTCGCTGAGCTCGAGGTGGCGCCGTAGGCCTTCACCGCGCTCGGTCCGCTTCTCCATCAGCCCCATGTTGGCCTGGACGAGACCGACTCGGCCCTTGGGTGCCAACTGCGTCGCGCGATCGACTGCTCCGAGCCGGAAGGCGCCGTAAATCAAGCTCGCGCCGAGCACCCCCAGCTGTGCCAAGCCGAGCCGCCACGGCCTCCTTCTGCGCTGCAGACGGGCGATCACCCACTCGGCGATGGCATAGTTCACGCCGACGAGAACGAGGCCGACCGCGATCGGGCCACCCAGCTCCGCCAATTGTGTGAGCAGCGGCAGCTGATGCACGGTGGCGGCGAAGTACCACGGAAAGAGGAGCGGGTAGGTCAGCTCGCTCACGGCGAACGCCAGAGCAAAGCACAGCCCTTGCCACCAACCGAGGGCCGTGGCCCGCGCATACAGGAACCCGAAGAGCCCGATCCGCCCTCCCTGGTAGACGGCGAGCAGCGCCATCAACGCCACGCAAATCGGCGCCGAAAAGCCACTGAAACTCTGGAGCATCCCGAGCATCCAGTAGAATCCAGCGAAGGTCATCGTGAACCCGGAGATCCATGCCAGGCCCGTGGCCGCCTTTACGCTCCTGCCACGCATCGCGACCAGCAGGGGAACCCAGGTCACGAAGCTCAGAGGCCACACGTCAATGCCCGGGAAGGCGATAAAATACGCAAGGCCGGTGCTCGCCGCGAGCAGCCGAGCCACCCATTTCGAGCCCACCAGGAGGGCGCCGTCGCCGAAGGTCGGTAAGCGGACGTCGCTGGAACTGGCCGTGATCACCGCCGCAGTCGTGTCATGGGCGTGGCGGCTTTGCCAGTCGGGATTGCGCCCCCACGCACGGGTTGCGGCGACCGGCCGCGCGGAGTAGCAAATGAAACCTCAGCCTATTCACATTCTCGATTCGTCACGAGGCTCCCATGCAGCAGCTCACACCCGCCGGTAACCAAGCCGTCCAAAGTCTAGCGCAACGTTATGGCGTCAGCGTGGATGCCGTCACGACGCTGCTTTCAGCCGTCTCGGCAGGAGGGGGCGGCATGGCTCAGTTTTACCACCCCGAGTTGGGTGGCGGCGGGCAGTGGATGCGAGGTGGCATGACAATGGTCGGCGACATGTTCAACAGTCGCTTGCAATCCACCGTGAGCGGGCTCTGCGCGGAGCTGTCGGCTCTCCTTGGGCAGCAGCAGGTTTTCGCGGCGGCGCCGCCGAGCGAGGCGATGGGTTTCATGTCCTCCGCCAACAGCTGGTGGCCCTCCGAGCTGGGGCAGCCGAGCTCGAGCGGCGGTCAGAACGACTCGCGTTACGCCAACTTTCCCAGTGCGCGTCGCTTGGCCGTGTCGCGGGGGGGCCAGGTCGACATCTACGACACGCTCGACCACCAGATTGGCGGCGTGCAGCAGCAGCAAGGCGGGCCCCAAGGGTCGTTGTCATTCAGCAGCCAGTTCGGGACGTTTACCGTGGACAGCTTACCCCTCATGGGGCCGGCGCCAGCGGGTTGGAACGCCGCTCTGCCGCAAAGCCCACCCTCGTCGGGTGCGCAACCCTCGTCACGAGAATACCCTCCGCAAGCAACCCAGAGCTACTCGAGCGCGGGCACCTCCGCGTCGCCTCAATCCTCGGGCGACATCCTGTCTGCCATCGAACGATTGGGCCAACTCCACCAGCAAGGGGTGCTCTCAGCCGACGAGTTCAGAGCGAAAAAAGCCGAGCTCCTGTCCCGGCTCTGACGAGGAGCGACCGGTCTGCGCCAAGGCACACGCGGATGGCGCGAAGTCTGCGCCGACGGCGTTGCCGGCGTGCACCGTCAATCACTGGTTGCCACGAGCTCGGTGAAGCCCAGGCCCGAGACAATCCCTCTCGCGGACTGCCCCTCGTAGATGATGACGTACCGGGCCTGGAGCTCATGAGCTCGTTGCGCTGCGCGGCGGGCCGGCAGCTCCCCGGGTAACGCCAGCACGTTCGGGTCCATCCAGAGCTCCACCGGTTCAGCGGGATCCGCCTCGCGGGAGGTCGTGGCTTCCTGGTGCGCGAACACCCCGACCGGAGCGGTGCTACCCATCACGACGACGGTCATGCCCGGGCTCGCGCGCAGCTTTAGCATGGCCACAGACAGTGGGTCGCTCCCGGAGATCACCGAAATGGAGCGATCGGCGATCGTCTCGAGGGCTGTCTCGAGCTGAGAGTTGGCGACCGCGTGCAGCATTTCCCTGGTGCTGATGACTCCTTCTAGCGGACCGTCTTCTGCGACATAGAGCCGACGCAGGTCTTGATTGAGCATGCGTCGCGCACAGGCGGCCAGCGCGAGATCGCGACGAATGACCGGGACGCGTGTGTGCATGAATTCGCGGACCCGAGCGACGGGCAGCCGGAGGTGGCGCTCGCCCTCCTCATTGCGCGCCACCATTCGTCCCGCTCTCGACAGGTCGTCTCGGCTGAGCACACCGATCAGGCGCGAGCTCTGGTCCAAGACGGGCAGGGCGGAGACGCCGAGCTCGTCGAAGCGTTGCGCCGCTTCGGTCAGGAGCGTCTCTTCGCGAGTGGTGAACACAGGTGAGACCATCCATTCGGAAACCGGGCCCTCAAATTCGTTCTTCATGTCGTCACGTCCTTGCTGACATTGGAGCCCCTGACGGGAAGAGTCGGAGGCGAGGCTTTGTTCGTGGAGCGGCTCGGAACGAGCGGGCTGTCGCTGCGTCGCGCGAGCGCTCGTCTCGAGCGCTATTCTCTCCGTAGCGATCCCACGCTGCGGTGGCGCCCCTTGCGCCGGGGCGCCGTTCTCGGCCTGTTCAACGAGGCGGAGCCACCGACCTCTGGAGCCACCTATCCTCTGGAGACGGACCGAAGTTGCTGTCTCAGAGCTAGTGCCCACGCCGAGCGTTCCTCAGAGTAGCACGATCGCGTCTCTTTCACAGTCGCGACACTGAATCTCACGCAGACGCCACGCTAGAGCGCGTTCGAGGCGGGATGAGCCAACGCTGGCGAGGCACTCGCCACGCGCGCGATCATGGCCCAATGAAGCGCTGGAGAACCCATGCATAACGCAAGCTCCTCGAGGGCGAGGGACACGTGTGAAGGCTTTGGAGCTATCGAGAGAAGCTTTGGTTGTCACGTGGCACGCGGCGTGCTACCACTCATGTGCCTGGTTTGTTTGGCCCTTCCTTTTAGGACGCTGCCGCAGACTGGACAATACTCGGGCTCGGCTTCGAGGGGACCGTCGAGCGCGAGGGTGGTGCGTCCAGCGCTGCAATTTCTGCCAGTCAGCCTTTGACGCGGCCCGCGGGGGTCGCCGATTAAACCCGGCACGGGCTCCCGGCACGAAGAACCAATTTGCGCGGTCGAACGCGCGATCCAAGAGGAACACGTCCATGACGCAAAATAAGAAGCGTATCCAACCTGCGGTAGGTGCAGCCGTATCGCCCGCTGCCGTGTCGCCCGCTGCCGTGTCGCCCGCCGCCGTGTCGCGGGGCGTTCGCGCCGTGCCCGTGGCGACGGCGCCGGCTGTGCGTGAGTCCAGCTTCGAGGCAGTGTTGGGGCGAGTGGTCCGTCTGGCTCATGGCGGCACGGCGCAAGCGCTGAGCGTGGCTGGAGAAAAGGCGCCCGTGGCAAGCGCAACGCCCGCCGCGCAGGCTACGCCGCAACAGTCCCTAGCGCTGGCGCTCGAAGGCTTGGATCCGGAGCTGGCGCTCAAGCTGCGCACCCTCGCCGTTGCCGGGCGAGACGGGCAGAACATCACTGCGGTTCAGGCAAATGTTGCTCGAGCCGATGCGGCGTTTACGACCGCGGCGGGGGGCTCTTCGGAGGATCGCGCGCTCTTCGCCGACTATCTGCGCCGGGGCCACGCGCTGGCGTGTGCAACGGGGTTAGACCTCGAGAAACCCGTCGCGGGTTGGTCCTCGACGGGTCCGCAAAGCCTGGATGAGCGCGCCTGGCTGAGCTTCGGAAAGCAACTCGCCGGTTCCCAGCCAGATGATTGGCAGTGTCTGGCGTTTGTGGAGCCCGGAGCACAGCAGATCAGCAAGCTCTATCTCAAGCTCGGTGAGCACGCCTGGTGGTCCTTCCAAGCCGTGTTGGATCGGCCCTCCGCGGCCGCCGTGGACAAGCAGAAGCGAGCGCTGGCCAGTCGTCGTTCGAAGGGCGTGGCGACCGCGTCGCTCAAAGCCGTCGTACAGCGGTTGTCGGGCACGGAAGGGCGTGCGCTACGTCGGGCGTCGCGCGCGATTCGGGCGCGAGTCGGCGACCTCGTCGACGCCAAGTGACGGCTGCCACTGACGCGCGCTCATGAGGCGTGAGCATGGCTCGGCAGCGCCGAACGGCTTCGAACCTCGTCCGCTCGCCAAGTGAGCGCATGGCGCAGGCGCGTGGTTTAGACGCCCTCTAAAGCGCGCCTCATCTGTTACCACCCGCGGCAGCGGCATTGGGTCACGTACACCCCGTCGCGGCGGGCGACACACGGCGCAACGCCGAGAGCCAGGTTAGCTAGCAGCAGCAGCTTGAGCGTCGAACGAGGCCAGCAAGGCTTGGCTCGCCGCGCGCCTGTATTTGTCGAGGGCTTCGACAAATGCTTCCTGCCAAGCGACGGGCTGCTGAGTCATGTAGCTACGCACCAACCCGCAATGCAGCGCTCGCTGCTCATGCGAATCGGCCATACCGCAAGCGTCCCGGAGCTCCTCACTGCAAGCCTTCAAAGCTTCGGCCACCGGGTTACACGGGGACTCTTCAAAGCTCGACAGCTCGCGCCCCAGGAGCTCGCTTGGCGCGAGCAATTCTAGCTCCGCGATGGTTCTGTTGATCAACTCCTGCAGCGCAGGCAGGCGGTACACGCTCCACGCGCGCTGCACTACCCACGCTGGGTCGTGATATTCAGTCATGGCTCAGGTTAGCATCCTCATGTTTGTGCTGAGCCCATATTCTTCCTATCGAGCGATCAGACGCTCAGATCGGCTTGACGTTCTCGGCCCTGGGCCCCTTTTCCCCTTTGCCTTCGACGTATGACACGCGCTGCCCCTCGCGAAGATCCTCAAAGGTAGTGCCGTCGACCGCCGACATATGAAAAAACAGATCGTTCCCTCTGTTCGTACGGATGAATCCGAATCCGCGATCGGTTTTTCTCTTGATGGTGCCTTCGGCCATGTTGCTTCTCTTCCTTAGTAGACGCCGCGACTTCACCTCGCGATGAGGTGGCGAGTGAACGGTTCGTCGTAGATCGCCTCGCGCGATCAATCACTTAATCCTAGCTCCATTGTGACCTTCTGACTAGTGGGGGAAAGGGGGAAGATTGCCCCTCCGCGCGGCAGTCGCCTCGGTTTGTTCTCGGAGGGTTCTCCAGCGGCAAGGCGCCAGCCGAGGCGGCGGAGACGTTTGCGACGTAGCCTGCAGCACGTGTAGGGCCAGGGCGCAGCACGCTCCGGTCCGCTTGGGCCGCATCGAAAAGTGGCATAAACGCCGGCAGGTCGGTGGCTCGCGCGCCTCGCGATAGCGGGCTATCACGCTCGAAAGCTCGGGAGGCTGAGACTCACTTTCGCTCAGAGCGAGCGTCGAGGTACGCAGGGGCCAGAGTGCCGCGGCAGCCAAAGAAAGCCAACCGAATGGGCTAGCTGACCGCAAGGCTCTGGGCTGCTGAAGCTACGAGCGAGGCAGAACCATCGAATCGGCGTACGTGCCTGCCTAGTAGGAGAAACCCTAAGTTCGCGCCGAGTTTAGACCCATGTGGAGAAAGTGCCGAATGCGGAGATGCCCATCTGGCACGGATTTAGTGCATGAGGCACTTGCGTCAGCGGGTGCCCTGTCCTGCGCTGCCTCACGAGGCGGCGGCGCAAATGGGCCAGGAAAGCTCCGAGAAACGCCGTTCCTCCCAGCCTGACGCATTCGTAACGCGGCCCTCGCTGAGACCTCGCCCTGAATGTGTACCCATTTCCACCGCCTGGAGTGAAGGCGAGCGCCGTGGGTGGCCCCAGCAGCCCGGCCTCACGACCCTAACAGCTCGAGGTCGTCGAATTAACACAGCGTCTGGGGCCCCGTTGGAGCGTCCAGCTGGACCCATGACAGGCTCATTCCGGAACGAGCAGCGCGTCCGCTGCTGCGAAGGCGTCCTGCGGAGCGGCGCATCGGTGCGCGTGACGAAGCGCGTCGCCGAGCTCGGCAGCGGCGCGCAGTGTGCGCTGCTCATGTCCATCCCACGAGCTCTATCGTATGAGAACGTCAGGCGGGTCGAATGAGCGTCGAAGCTCGGCGCGAGATCATCTCCCGTCTGAGCCCGTCAGCTCACTCGCTTGCCGCGTTAGCTGCTGCGCTGCACGCGCGATCGAGCGACGAGCCACGGCGTCCGGAGATCCAGCCGCCGGTCGACCAAGTGCAGTGGTGCGCGCGCTCGGGGCCCTCGACGCCTTCGATACCCTGGCGAGTACGACGCGGCGCCGCTGCTCGGGGAGAGCGGGACGTGATGCTCGCGGCGGGGCAAGTGTCCAGCGCGTTTCCTCTGCATCTCGCGCGGGCCATCGCCCCGATCTGGAGGGGCACGTCGAACGTCTGGCGTGAACGGGAGCAGCCTTCCTCGACGTCGGCGTGGGGTCGCTGCCCTGTCGATCGAGCAGGCTGCGGAGGACCTGCCTGATCGCGACGCCTTCGATCCGTTGGCGGAGTCGCTGGCGCGGTGGCGAGCGGCGTTGCTGGGCGGCTTCGTGCCGACGTCCGAGATCATGGAGCAGCGCCTGCGCACGCGGGGCTTTGTTGACGTGGCAAGATTGCCTGAGCTCGCGACGGCGCTGACGGCCATGATCGTCGGACGCCGACCTCCGCTCGGATCGCCAAACGCCGCTCAATTCGGCAAGTGACCGCCGTTGCCCGGAGAACCCCGTAGGGGTAGGTTCCTGGAGGCGGTTTCGAGTTGCAGGATGGAATTATCCTTCGCGCTGCGCGGTCGTAACTGAGCCGCGTATGGCATTCTTCACGTGCCCTGTTCAGCTCCGGATCTGCTGCTGACTGGAAAATTAAAGTAGCGCCAGTCCCCACTCGATGAGTAACGACACACATGATCCCCAGGGCGACCCAGCCCGTAACGTAGCGGTGCTGTTTAACAAGTACCGGCGCTACGTTGCCAAGATCGGAGGCAGCATCCTCGGCGTCGGCAACGAGGTGGACGATCTCGTACAGGACGTGTTCCTCGCCATGCACCGCGACCTACACAAGTTAGACGATCTAGCTTCGGTCAAGGCCTGGCTCGGGACGATTGCAGTTCGAGTGGGCAGGCGGCGCTTGCGGCAACGTTCGCGGCACGTCCGCATCGGGCAGATTGAGCCCGCCGAGCTCAACGCCATGGGCACCATCGCGCTCGGTCCCGAGCTCGAAGCAGATCTCGCGGGGGGCGCCCAACGCTTCCTCGAGCTGCCGCGCCGCTTGCAAACCGCTTGGCTGCTCAAACACATCGAATGTGAGACGCTGCCCACGATCGCCGAGCGCTGCCAGTGTTCAGCATCGACGGTCCAGCGTCGCATCCGGGACGCAACCTTGCGCATGCTCGGCCCAGGCCAGGGGCGGCGTTAGCCGCATTGCACTTCATACGCCGTAAGGGGTCTCCCCCCAATATCCGCGGTGGCGCTGCCTGCCTGGCCCGCACACGTGTCGCCCTATTGCACCGTGGCGCGCCTTCAGCGTCGAAACCCCGTCCGCGGGCCCTCTCGGCCGCGGCAAAAACGCCACGAAACGCGTTGCGCTGGAGCCGAGCCCCGAGGGGTACTATTGCTCCAGCGTGAGCATCTGCGGGTCCACCCTCTCTACTGCCCGCGTCCTGTGTGGTGCACTGCTGAGCTGCCTGTGGTCCTGCAGCGACAGGTCTGAAGGAGCGCGGCTCGAGCTCTGGGCGGTGGGCAGAGAGGGCGAGGTCGTGGCGGAGTTGATCCGCGACTTCGAAGCTACCCATCCGGGGATATCGGTGAAGGTGCAACGGCTGCCGTGGCTCGGAGCGCACGAGAAGCTACTGACGGCGGTCGTCGGTGACGCGACGCCTGACGTGGCGCAGCTCGGCAACACCTGGATTCCGGAGTTTGCGACGATCGGAGCGCTCGAGCCGCTCGACTCGGGAGTCCGTGCGTCTGCCAGCATCTTGGAAGCTGACTACTTTGCTGGCATCTGGGACACCAATCGCTTCGAGAATCGGCAGTACGGAGTCCCCTGGTACGTCGATACGCGGCTCTTGTTCTATCGGCGAGATCTGTTGGCACAAGCGGGCTTCGAGCGGCCGCCCCAGAGCTGGAGCGAATGGCTCGACATGCTGCGGGCGATCCGCGAGCAGAGCGGGCCCGAGCGCGCGCCGCTCTTCCAGCCGCTGAACGAACCCGAGGCCTTGCTGGCGCTGGCCTTACAGCAAGAGGACCCGCTACTCCGCGACGGTGACCGCTTCGGTAATTTTCGCTCGCAGGGCTTCCGGCGGGCGCTCGAGTTCTACACGAACCTCTTCCAAACGGGTCTAGCGCCGCACGCGGGGAGCATGCAGGTAGCGAATCTATGGGACGAGTTCGCGCGCGGAGCCTTTGTTTTCTTCATCAATGGTCCGTGGCAAATCGCTGAGCTCGAGCGTCGCTTGCCGGCTCGCCTCGCAGATAGCTGGATGACGGCGCCCTTGCCGGGGCGTGAGGGCCCGGGCGCTTCGCTCGCCGGAGGGTCGAGCCTGGTCGTGTTTACCCGCTCGGCTCGCAAGCGAGAGGCCTGGCAGTTGATCGAGTATTTGTCGCGCCCCGAAGTCCAGAGGCGCTTCTATGATTTGACCGGGGATCTGCCTCCGCGCCGTAGCAGCTGGGCCGACTCGAGGCTCGCGTCCGATGCGCACGCCGTAGCTTTTCGCGAGCAGCTGGAGCGCGTCGAGCCCACTCCCAAGGTGCCCGAATGGGAGCGCATCAAGAGCGAGATCGCCATCGTCAGCGAGCGTGTGGCGCGTGGCGAATCGAGCCTGGAGGACGCCGTGGCCGAGCTCGACGAGCGCGCCGACCGCATCCTGGAGAAGCGTCGCTGGATGCTGGCCCGTCAGCGCCCGAGCAGCGAGCCGGCGGCACAGTGACGGCCGCTCGCGCCGGATGGCTGTTCGTGACACCCGCGCTGCTCGTCATCGCGCTGTTCTTCGTGCTGCCGGTGCTCGCGGCGTTTGCCTTGAGCCTGACCGATTTTGACATCTACGCGCTCGCCGACTTTGGCAACGTGCGCTTCGTCGGCGTGGGGAACTACACGAGGTTGCTCGAGACGCCGCTCTTTTGGCGGGCTCTCGTCAATACGCTCTTTTTCGTCGCGGTGGGTGTGCCGTCGTCCTTGGCCCTCTCGCTCGGCGCCGCGCTGCTCCTCCACTCCAGGCTTGCCCGGCTGAAGGGTGTGTTCCGCACCGCGCTGTTTGCGCCCGTGGTCACCACGCTGGTCGCCGTCGCCGTCATCTGGCTGTACCTGCTGCATACGCGTTATGGGCTGATCAACTACGCGCTCACAGAGCTGGGGCTGCCGGCCATCGACTGGCTGGGCAGCCCGCGCTGGGCGATGCCTGCCATCGCGCTGTTCGCCGTCTGGAAGAACTTTGGCTACAACATGGTGATCCTCCTGGCAGCGCTGCAGAGCATCCCCAACGACCTATACGAAGCAGCGCGGATCGACGGAGCGAGCTATGCCCAGCAGCTCCGCTTCGTGACCGTGCCCTCGCTCGCTCCCACCTTGCTGCTCGTCGGCATCCTGACGGTCGCCGGATACTTCCAGCTGTTCGCGGAGCCGTATGTGATGACGCAAGGGGGCCCGCTCCAGAGCACCACCAGCGTGCTCTATTTCATGTATGAGGAGGGCTTCAAATGGTGGAACCTCGGCTCCGCCTCGGCGGTCGCCTTCATGTTGTTCTTTCTGATGTTCGCGTTGACTAAAGTCCAGCTCGGCCTCGCCAAGCGCTGGAGTCAGCCGTGAGCCGTGCGCTGTCCGCGCTGCTCGTGAATGGCGCGCTCTTGCTGCTGGCGCTGTCGAGCGTTGGGCCCCTGTTGTGGATGCTCTCGGTGTCTTTCATGCCGCCCGGGCAAGCCAGCAGCCTCCCGCCGCCGCTGCTACCGAGCCCCGCGACCTTCGACAACTACCGCCAGCTGTTCGCGCAAGCCGGCATGGGCCGTCGATTTGGCAATAGCGTGTTGCTCGCCAGCCTGGCCACGCTGCTCTCGCTCGGCTTTAACGTCACGGCAGGTTACGCCTTTGCCAAGCTCCGCTTCCGTGGCAGGGATAAATTGTTCCGCGGCCTGCTCGCGGCTCTGATCATACCGGGCCAGGTGACGATGATTCCTTTGTTTTTGCTGCTCGAGAATCTGGGACTGGTCAATACCTATGCGGGTGTGCTCATCCCCTCGCTGGCGAGCGTGTTCGGCATTTTTCTGGTACGCCAGTACGCGCTCTCGATCCCGGACGAGTTGCTGGAGGCGGCGCGCATGGACGGGGCGGGGGAGCTCCGCACGTTTGCATCCATCGTGCTCCCCGCGCTCGGCCCAATCCTGGTCACGCTCGCCGTCTTCAGCTTTCTCGGTTCCTGGAATGACTTCCTCTGGCCGCTCATCGTCCTCAGCAGCGACGATCTGCACACGCTGCCGCTCGCGCTCGCCGCCCTCTCGCGCGAGCACGTGCAGGATCGCGAGCTGATGATGGCGGGTTCGGTCGTGACGCTATTGCCGGTGCTGGTCGTATTTTTGGTCCTGCAGCGCTACTACATGCAGGGCTTGCTCGCCGGGAGCGTCAAAGGGTGAGCGCCGATCGGGCGGGCAGCGCTTGGGCGGTCGTGGTGGCGCTGTCCTTCGGCGCGTGCGCGCGAGCGAGCACGGCAGAGCCGCCCACGAGAGGCTTGCCCGCTGCAGTACTGTCCGCTGCAGTACTGCCCGCTGCAGTGCTCGACGACTTCGACGATGGCTCGCCGTGGCAAGCGCGTGCCTCGGATGACGTCCTCGGCACTCTCGAGCGCGTGCCGGGGCTCCAAGGCAGCGCAATCGGGTTGACGTTTGACTTCAGAGGCCACGGCGGTTACGCGGCCATGGGCCGGCCGCTGCCGATCGAGCTGCCGGAGAACTACGAGGTCTCGCTCTACGTGCGCGGCGACGCACCGAGCAACGACCTTCAGATCAAGCTCTTGGATGCCAGCGGCGACAACGTCTGGTGGTTCCGGAAGCGCGACTTTAGCTTCTCCAAGAGCTGGCAACGGATCACGTTCACGCGGCGCCAGCTGGAGTTCGCGTGGGGCCCCACTCAGGATCGCGACCTGCGGCGGGCGGCGGCGCTCGAGCTCGTCGTCGCAGCAGGCAGCGGAGGAGGGAGGGGCTCCGTTGCGTTCGATGGTCTGAGCCTTCGAGAGCTGCCACCCGTGCCTGCCGTCCCGCCTACGCCGATCGCGGTTGCCTCCTCCAGCTTGCCCCAGGGGCAGCCGGCGCTGGCGCTCGATGGGCGCCTCGACAGCGCCTGGCGAAGCGCTTCCGGCGGGGCGCAGCGGCTCGAGCTCGACCTCGGCTACGCGCGCGAGCTCGGTGGGTTGGTGCTGCGCTGGGCGCCGGGCGCTCAGGCCACGAGCTACGACGTCGAGCTCTCGGCGGACAGACAGCGGTGGCATGTCGCTCGCCGCGTCACCGAGGGCAACGGCGGGACCGACGCCTTGCTGCTGCCGGAATCGGAGGCGCGCTTCATCCGGCTCAGCCTGCGCTCTGGACCCGGGAGCGGCTACGCCCTCGGCGAGGTAGAGATCGAGAATCTCGCCTTTGGCGCCAGCCCGAATGCGTTCGTCTCGGCGCTCGCGCGCGAGGCGCCGCGCGGACGTTATCCTCGGAGCTTCGTCGGTGAACAGTCATACTGGACGCTCGTCGGAGTCGACGCTGGCAGCGCCAGCGGCTTGTTGTCGGAGGACGGCGCCATCGAGCTCGGGAGGGGCGGGGCCTCCGTCGAGCCGTTCGTGGTCATGGGGGGCGAAGTGATCAGCTGGGCGGACGTAGACATCGCGCACTCGCTGCTCGAGGGCTACCTGCCGATTCCCAGCGTCACTTGGCGGCACCCCAAATGGGAGCTCCGCGTCACGACGTTCGCGCTGGGGCCTGCCCGAAGCCCCGAGCTCGGCGCCCGTTATGAGCTCTGGAACCTGACGTCGGAGCCGCTCTCCGTAAAGCTCGTCCTCGCGCTGCGTCCATTGCAGGTGAACCCGCCGACCCAGTCCTTGAACCTCAGCGGAGGCGTGAGCGAAGCTCGCGAGCTGCGCTGGGACGGCGCGTCGCTCTGGGTCAATGGCGCTCGCTCGCTCGTGCCGCTCGCGCCCCCGGACGACGTCGCGCTCGCCTCCTTCGATGCCACCGAGCTCGCTGTCTTGCCACCGAGCTCGGGGCGCCCCGGCTCACACGACGTCGAGGATGCGACGGGCCTGGCATCCGGCGCGCTCGTTTACGAGCTCGCCCTATCGCCACGGCAGATGGCGACGGTGGGGCTGGTCGCGCCCTTGGCTCGAGCTCCGGCCGCGCCGGGTGGGGCGCCGATCTCGAGCCTGGCGGACCTCAGCCGAGCCCAGGCTGAGGTCGCGGCGGGCTGGCGGGCGAAGCTCAATCGAGTGACGATCGAGGTGCCGCCCGAAGGGCAGCCGCTGGTGGACACCTTGCGCTCCTCGCTGGCGCATATCTTGATGAGCCGCGAAGGGCCGGTGTTGCGCCCGGGCACGCGCTCGTACGCGCGCTCCTGGATCCGCGATGGGGCAATGATTGCGGAATCGCTGCTTCGGCTCGGGCACGAGGCGAGCGTGGCAGAGTATCTCGATTGGTATGCGCCTCACCAGTTTGAGAGCGGCAAGGTGCCCTGTTGCGTCGATGAGCGCGGCGCGGACCCGGTGGCGGAAAACGACAGCCCAGGCGAGCTCATCTTCCTTGCCGCCGAGCTCTACCGCATGACCCGCGATCGCGCGCGGCTCGAGCGGGTCTGGCCGCACGTCGAGGCGGCGGCGCGGTATCTCGAGCAGTTGCGCCAGTCGGAGCGCACCGCCAAGAACCAAGCACCCGAGAGGCGGGCTCTGTATGGCCTACTGCCACCGTCGATCAGTCACGAAGGCTATTCGGACAAGCCGGCCTATTCATACTGGGACAACTTCTGGGCGTTGATCGGTTATCAGGACGCTGCCTGGCTCGCCGAAGTCTTGGCGCAGCCCGCCGCGGATCGCCTGAGCCGCCAGCGCGACGAGTTTAGGCAGGACCTGTATGCATCGCTGTTGGCGAGCGCCGCGCAGCATGGGGTGTCTTTTATACCCGGCGCGGCGGACCGCGGTGACTTTGACGCTACATCCACCACCATCGCGCTGGCGCCGGGCCGAGAGGGGCCCTTCTTACCTCGCGCGCTGCTGCTGCCGACCTTCGAGCGTTATTGGCAGGAATTTGTCGCGCGCCGAGCCGGGACCCGCTCTTGGGACGCGTACACGCCGTACGAGCTGCGAGTCGCGGGCAGCTTCATTCGCCTCGGTTGGCGTGAGCGCGCACAGGGGTTGTTTGCCTACTTCCTCGCCGACCGCCGCCCGCTCGCTTGGAACCAATGGGCGGAGGTGGTCGGGCGCGACGCGCGTCAGCCGCGTTTCGTGGGCGACATGCCTCACGCCTGGATCGCCTCCGACTACATCCGCTCCGCGCTGGACGTGTTCGCGTACGCGCGAGAGGCTGACCAGCTTTTGGTGCTGTGCGCAGGAGTACCGCCCAGCTGGTTTGATGGGCCTGGTCTCAGGGTGCGAGGCCTGCGCACCAGCTACGGTCTGCTGAATTACTCGGTGGTCGAGGCAGGGCGGAAGCTCGAGCTGCGAGTCAGTGGGCCTACCCCCCCCGGTGGCTTCGCCTTTCCTTGGCCCTGGCCAGGGGCGCCGGCCAGCGCGCGTGTCCGCGTCAACGGTGAGCGGACACAGTGGACGGGCGGCGAGCTGCGTTTTCGTAAGCTCCCTGCACGCGTCCTGATCGAGCGGGATTGAGCTGCGAGCTATCCGCCTCATTGGTCGAACCCCGGCGCGTGCTTCGGGTTTTCCCTACTGTGCGGTCACGGGCGGTCGTCTTAGGATTGAATCAGCTCATCCGTGCATCATCCGACACAGGTGCGGTGATGTGGGATTTGTGGCCTTGCAGCGAAAGTTTGAGAGCTGTGCCTTTTAATAAGTAGACCCATAGTTGGTGGCGTGATAAATGATACTGCGGCGAGGGCGACATCTCGGGGGAGTGCTCTTGCTCATCTTCGATCGGCGGGGTGGTTTGCGGCAATCGACCCTCCTCAGCTAGTCCCTGGTCGAGCGGCGTCAACGACCGGACAGCGTCGATGTTTGCGGCGTGGGCACCTGCAATTGGATTGCGATGAAGCGTAGTATTTCTCTCCAGCGCGGCCTTCTCCTCCAGTCGCTGCGCCCACTCGCGGTTCTACTGTTCGTGCTCATGCCAGCGCAGGCTGGTGCTCGAGCGCCAGCAGCGATCGAGGAGCCAGCGTTCGGCATCCAAGCTCCCACCCGGGAGCTAGCTCCTGCGGAGGCAACCAGCCCCGAAGCACATACCCTTCAGACGCTGCAGGTCGCCCACAATCCGATGTTGCATCAGGGCCTGCTCGATCTGCGCTCCAGCGAGGCTCCGGGGCAGGAGCCCATCATGGGTGACAACAACGACCCCTGGGGCATGACGTGGACCAAGTGTACGAACCTGGGCATTCACCTGCTCTCTACGCTGGTGGCCGAGCAGCGGGGTCTGATCGGAGCCGATGACGCCAAGGAGCAGATCCGTGGGGTTGTCGACATCCTGAGCCGGCTGCGCGGGCATCGGGGGATTTTCCCCGAGAACATCAAGATCAAGGGTGGCATCGTGGGCGAGGTCGTCGACGGGAGGTCGCGCTTCTCTTCGATCGACTCTGCCTGGGTGACCGTGGCCCTCAGCTTAGTGGAGGCTCGTTACAAGCCGATGGGCGATGCCATCGCGGCGCAGGCCACGGCCTTGATTGCGCGGCAGGACTATCGCGCGTTCGTCGGCAAGGACGGCATGTTGGGGGCCGGCTTCTTCGTCGACGTGGCAACGGACCAGAAGGTCGAGGAGATCCCGTTCGCCTATGCTGACCGCAACAGCGAGGCGCGGCCCTTGATCCTGGCGCTCGTCGGCATGGGGCAGCTTCCGGACTCGGCCTGGACGAAGACCAACTATTTGTGGGGGAGCAGAGAAGGCTTGCCGCTGGCAAAGGGCTGGCATTTCAGCGCCTTCGTGGAGATGACCGGAGCTCTATTCTTCGATGAGGCCAAGCTCGCGCCGCGCTCGCTCGGCAAGAGCCACGAGAACTATATCGAGGCCAGCTCTCGGGTCGCCGAGCGCAACGGCCACTCGATGTGGGGTTATGCTCCAGCGTGCGACGCACAAAATTCGTACGCGGAGTTCGGCTTGGATCGCCCTGACTCCGTCTCGCCGTACGCCGCCGCGCTCCTGACCCTGACAGGCAACGAGCGAGCCATCCAGAACTTGGGCCAGGTCCTCGGCGCCTTCGGCGGCCACACGCGGCCCCTTCCCGATGGTCTGGATCCGTTTACGGGCATCGTCTCGTGCCCCGTGGCACGCGTGTTGGACCAAGGGCTGTTGTTCCTCGCGCTCAACGCCGACGTGGTGCGGGGGTTCGTGCAGAAGACGCCGTGGTATGGGTCCGCCGAACGCCGCCTCAAGGCGATGGACCGTAAGTCGGCAGGGCCGAAGAACCCGCCGCCTCGCCCCAGTGTGGACGAGCCGCTCAGCTTGCTCGAGGAGCTGCGTTTCGCTCCGGCCGCTTCCGCGTACGAGCAGCGCTTGGCTCGAGCCGACTGACGCGGCAGCTCCCCTGCGGGTCCGATTGGCATAGAAAATTCGTTACTTCAACACCAGCGCCGCGCTCTATGATGCTAAGCTGTTAGCCTTGGCCATGGCTAACGTGGACGCAGGTGAATCATCCGCTGCTCGCGGCCGGCGTTCGCGCTGGGTGCGGAGATCGAGGTACAGTGGGGTGCTCGGCGCCTATTGTCTCTTTGCTGCGCACACGGGCGTGTCGGACGCCATGGCAGAAGAGCCGCCGATGCCCTCCGCTCCGCCGATGCCCTCCGCTCCGCATGGCACCAACCTTCGCGGCACGGACGGAACCGAGGCTTCTACCAGCGTGCTCAGCTTTGGTTGCTCTTACGCGTTGCAGGGGCAGCCCCCGCGGCTCAATTACCGCAAGCTGGTCTGCCGATTTGCCACCACCGGCATCGCCCGGCCAAGTGCCAGCGAGGTGGCCCAGCGCCTGCGCGACCTCGAAGCTCCCGAGGCGCCAAAAGAGAAGGCCGAGAAGTTCCCCGCGGTGTGCAAGGCGCTGACGCCAGCCCGCCCCAGCGCCGAAACGGCGCTCGCGTCGTCGCCGCTGCGCATTTATCAGGAGAAGCTGGCCAAGGCGTGCACGGACCAGGACGCTGCAGCCGGCAAAGAAGCGCTCCGTTATCACGTCACTGAGGTGTGGGCGAAGACCTGCGAGGCCTTCAACCACGGCGTACGCGAGTACGAATTTCAGAAGGTCGACGACGTGACCTGGCGCGGGACGGATGGCGTGGCCGTTGGCGGCGCGGCCACCATTCGCACGATCTGGAGGAAGCCGGGGACCAACGAGTTCTCATCCTGGAACTACAAGCAGGTCACCTCGGCGGACCCTACGTGCGTCCAAGCACCGTTCCGCGAGTGCGCCAAGGACGCCACCAACGAATGGACACCGGAGGCTAGCTTTACGCTGACGGGGTGCCAATTTTTCAATTAGCGCCGCCTCGCTCGAGCTTTGCAGTCGCCAGCGGTTCGGGTCAGTCTGCGCTCGGGTCACTCTGGAGGACGGAGCTCAGGGCGGCTCGGGTCGACGGCGATGAGCGGCGTCCGGAGCTCTCCGCAATCCTTTCCGCCGCGACGCTGACACAGCTCTGCAGCGAGCTCTTCTGCGACTTTGAGCCGCCGCGCGAGCTCTTCTTCCGTTGCCGCTAGGCGCTGCGTCAGCTCGTCGCGCGTCAGGCGACTCGTTCGAGATTCCTCCTCCAGCACGCGCCGCTTGTCTTGCTCGACTTCCAGGCTCGTGCGCATGGTTTGAGCGCGCGCCTGAGCCTGAGCGGCACGCAGGCGCTCGCTATGCGCCTCGAGACGTTGCAACTTGGCTTCGTGCGAGAGCACATACGTAGTGGTCGCGAACAAGCTGATGATCGCCAGCGCCGTCGGCAAGAGCCAGCGCGCTAGTGAGACGCGGCGTGCGCGTTGCTCCTCCCTGCGTGTCAGGCAAGCCAGCTCCCGGCGCAGCTCTTCCGCGTTGGGCCGCATGTCGGGCGAGAGATTGAGCCAGCGTTCGAAAGGGCCCCGCAAATCTCGAAGATCGCGCCCGTCCGGCGGGGCTGGGGCTACCCGTGCACGCGCCGCGACGAACGCCACCACGTCGCAGCCCGTCGGGTCGCCATTTGGATCCGGATCAAGGGCGTGACGCAAGGTGAGCGCGAGCGCAAAAACGTCCGCCTTCGGCCCGATCGGCGGCGGATCGGGCACACCTGCAAAGTGAGCGGCGACTTCCGGCGCCAAGTACCAAGGCGTGCCCGCGAGCACGAGCTCCGTGTCCTTGACGCCCAGCCCGAGATCGAGCAGGACGGGCAGGCGCCGCTCCGATTGCGGGTCGAGCTGAGCCAAGAAGATGTTGTCGGGCTTGATATCTTGGTGTCGCACTCCGGCGCGATGCATCGTCGCCAGGGCCTCTGCCAGCGCTTCGAAGAGCTCGCGCGCGGCGCGGCGGGTGAGCGGCCCGCGTCGGAGGCGTGTGGCGAGTGTCTCACCTCGATACAGTGGCATCACGAACCAGAGGTGCCCCTCGTGCCAGCCGTGGTCCTTGAGCTGCACGACGGATGGGTGAAACACGGACGCAATCAGCTGCAGCTCACGCAGGGCGTCGCGGACCTCCTGATCATCGGCAGCGGGTTGCTTCGAAATTTTCAGAGCAACCGTGTGATCGGTCACCTCGAGGTCGCGCGCCCGATACACTTGCGCGTAGGTGCCGGCGCCCAATGCCCGGTCGACCTTGTAGCGCTGGCCGATGACGGCGCCCGGCTCCAGCACGGGGCCGGTAGATGATGGCTGCCGAGTCAGCATGGCGGTCGGGGCCGCATTACGCTAAAGAGCGCTCGATACAGACGGGCGCCCGGACCAGATCTCATGTGTCGTACGTTATTCACCCTCGTTTCAAGCTGCTTGCGGTCGTCGATGACGGGGGCGGCACGGATGACACCGTGACGATTCATGCCACACTCAAACGCGCTCGCTGGAGCCCGCGGAGGCCTGCGCGCCCGCGTGCCGCAGATTTCGAACGTGACGGGCGCTCCGAAACGGAGCTTCCTGTGATATGTCCCCGCGTTGTTGGTCATTGTCGTGCTTGGGCGCCGTGCCTATCGAGGGCTTTGCCCGTCGTGAGCGATAGTCATGCCGTCGGGCTGGGGAAAGATCGCGACAGTAGCAAGCTCCAGATCGATTGGTATGAAATGTGAAGTGAGCGGGCCCTGTGCCAGCAGCCACGGAGGTAGCCGGCCTAACACGCGACGGCACGGCGAGGACGAGGCGAGGATGGCAGGAAGGTTGGGTGCGCCCTTTGTTTTGGCGCTGCTTACCGCACCGTGGGTAAGTCATTGTGCCCATGAGGCAGGGCGCCCCGCGCCTGCGGTCAAGGCAGTCCCCGTGGCGGTTTCTTCCCGTGAGGGGCCGGGCACAGCACTCGGGGCGGCGCCGTTAGGGCTGGCGGAGCCTCCGGCATTCTTCAGCGAGCTCGCGGCTCGGGCCCGGTCGCTCTCCGAGGCGCCGCCCGCCCCGTCCCGCCAAATGGAGCTGCCCGCAACGCTGCGAGATCTCGACTATGACGGTTATCGCAAAGTTCGATTTCGGCCGGATCGAAGCCTGTGGCGCGGCCAGCCCGGCAGCTTCGAGGTCCAGTTCTTTCATCCCGGTCCCAGCTATCGTGACCCGGTCGCGATTTCCACCATCGAGGGGGGTAAAGCTCAGCCGCTACCTTTCTCCAGCGACTGGTTCTCGTACGAGGGCTTGGCGAAACCCCCGCCAGCAGCGGGTCTCGAGTTTACGGGCCTGCGCGTGCACGCCCCGCTCAACACGCCGAGCTATCGCGATGAGGTCGTGGCCTTCCATGGCGCGAGCTACTTTCGTCCGCTGGGCAAAGGTAACGTCTACGGGTTATCCGCGCGTGGCTTGGCGATTGATCTCGGCGAGCCACGGCCCGAGGAGTTCCCCTGTTTCACCGAGCTCTATTTGGTGCACCCGGCTGCCGGGGACGAGCTGATCTGGATCCTGGGGCTGCTCGAGAGCCGGCGCGCGACGGGGGCGTACGCCTTTCGCCTCCAGCCGGGCAGCCCGACGTCGATCGAGGTCACGGCGGAGTTGTTCTTGCGAGAGCGCCCGCTCGTGTTAGGTCTCGCGCCGCTTACCAGTATGTATTTATTTGGAGAAGACGCGCCCAACCGCTTCGGCGACTTTCGCCCCGAGGTCCATGACTCGGACGGCCTCTCGCTGTGGAGCCACACCGGCGAGTGGCTATTTCGCCCGCTTCGCAACCCTGAGGTTACGACGGCGTCCAGCTTTCGGTTGGACTCGCCACGAGGGTTCGGCCTGATGCAGCGAGATCGAAGCTTTGATCACTATCAGGACCTCGAGGCTCGCTATCAAGATCGTCCGAGCATCTGGGTGG
This sequence comes from Deltaproteobacteria bacterium, assembly GCA_043747815.1. Lineage (GTDB taxonomy): Bacteria > Myxococcota_A > Polyangia > Polyangiales > Polyangiaceae > SZUA-265. The sequence continues at coordinate 55,241 of JAYTOL010000082.1, read as the reverse complement.
AAACGATCTCTGGATTTGAGCGAGGCAGCGTGCGCTTGCTCGAGATCACCAGCAAGAGCGAGGCCGCCGACAATGTCGCGATGGCCTGGGTGCCGGACGAGCTTCCCGACCAAACGCTCCGCATTCGTTATCGCCTGTACGTCGGCGGCGACGGCGTGGCGAGCGGGCCGCCGGTGCGTGCCGTCGCGACGCGTATCGGGCGAACAGAGCGCGGGGCGCGCTTCCTCGTAGACTTCGTCGGTCGCGACCTTCAAGGGAGGGAGGGCGTGCAAGTGGTCGTGTCGGGCACTCGCGGCCGCGTGCTGGAGCAGCACCTCGAGACGAACTCTTTCGTCGACGGGCTGCGCGCTTCCTTCGAAGTGGCGCTCGAGCCGAACGCTAAGGATGCCGAGCTGCGCGCCTTCTTGAAATCCGACAGCGACGTCCTCACGGAGACCTGGAGCTACTTGTGGCAACCGAAAGAATAAACAGCGCTCCGGCGAGCAATGGGCTCGCCCCCGACTCGAGCCACTTGCGAGTGCGCGCGAAGCCAGCGGACAGCCGCGCGGAGCGTCGGGTCGCAAACTACCTGCGCGCGCTCGGCCTGGGTGACAAGGTCCGCGTGCGCGAGCTCTCGCAACGCATCGTAGCCGAGGTGCCGCGAGCAGACGCGGAAGAACACGCCGTGCGCGCCGTGGCCCAAGCGCAGGCGCGCTTCGAAGCCTGGCGCAGCGCCCTCTACTCGGCTCTGCCCGAAGGGGTCAATCCGCTCTGGTTGCGCGCGTTCATCCGCGCACGGCCGGAGCTGTTTCTGGACGACGTCGAGCGTGCGCAACGGGCCGCCCTCGAGTTCGGTGAGCCGCTGGCGGGGAAGGAGCCCAAGCGCGCGCGCTTCCGCCCGCAGACCTTTGAGCGCGCGCGTGTCCCGAGCTGGCTCTTGGGGGCCGCTGCGCCGGTGGCGATGACGTGGGTCGCGACCCAGGCGCTGTGGCGTGCCGTCTCCGCCGACGGCTGGGGCTGGCTGGAGCTGGCTTGGGTGAGCCTGTTCGCGTTCTTGTTCGTCCTCGCTGCCGTGGGCTTGTGCACCGCCGTGGCGGGTTATGTCACGCGTCCCAGGTCCGGCGTGGCCACGCCTCCATCCATGTCCTCGGCAGAGGAACCGGCCTCCGCCGAGCTGCCACGGACGGCGTTGGTCATGCCAATTTACCACGAGAGCGCCGAGGACGTGTTTGCGGCATTGGCGGGGATGCGGGAGTCCCTCGCGGCGCTGCCCGGCGGCAAGGCTTTCGAGATCTTCGTGCTCAGCGACTCCCGCGACCCGGAGGTCTGCGCGGACGAGGAGCGGGCTTTTCGCCGCGTCGCCGCGAACAGCGAGAGCTTGCCGATCTATTATCACCGGCGCGCGCACAACGAGCACCAAAAGGCGGGCAACCTCGCCGAGTTCTTCGAAACCTGGGGGCCTCGTTACGAGTATGCCGTCACGCTGGACGCCGACAGCGTGATGTCTGCCGACGCGTTGATCTGGCTCATCCGCCAAATGGAAGCTCACCCCCAATTGGCGTTGTTGCAGGCGCCACTCGCGCTGCATCGGGCCGAGACATTGTTCGGGCGTGCGCTGCAGTTCTCCTCGAGCGTGTGCGGCCCGATGTTCACGCGCGGGCTCGCGCATTGGTCGGGTGTTCACGGCAACTACTACGGTCACAACGCCGCCGTCCGCGTCAGCGCGTTCCTCGATTGTTGCGCGCTGCCGAAGCTCGACGGAGAGCCACCGTTCGGTGGCCAAGTGCTGAGCCATGACTTCGTGGAAGCGGCGCTCCTGTGCCGAGCGGGTTGGGAGGTGCGGATCGCCCACGATCTCCCGGGCGGGAGCTACGAAGAGCTCCCGCCCACCCTGCCTGAATACGTCGCGCGCGACCACCGCTGGTGCCAGGGTAACTTCCAACATTTGCAGATCTCGCTGATGCACGGCCTCACGCCGATGAGCCGCATTCACATGCTGCTCGGCGCCTTTGCATACCTGGCTGGGCCCGCCTGGCTGCTGTTCATGCTGCTTGGGGTCTTTCAGTGGCAAGAGAGCGGTGGCGCCTTCGAACAGGTCGCGGTGCTGGTCTCGCTGGCCACGATCAGCATGCTGCTTGCCCCGTGGCTTCTCGGCGTGTGCGCCACCGTGGGAGACGGAGCGCGCAGGCGGGCGCACGGGAGCGCATGGGGCCTGGTCGTGAGCACGCTCTTTGGGCTGCTCTTGGGAGCGGTCCTGGCGCCGCTCTTGATGTTACACCACACGCGCATCGTGCTCTCGATCCTGACGGGTCATACGGTGGGCTGGGGGGCGCAGCAGCGGCGGGCGGCGGGCGAGCTCGTGAGGACGCTGCAGGCCGAGTTGCCTGCGACGCTGCTCGGCGTCGCGGTGGCGCTTTGGTCCGGGCTCGAAGCGCCCCGGTTGTTCTGGTGGCTGGCGCCCCTGTGGGTGCCCTGGTCGCTGGCCATCCCCATCAACCTCGCGGTATCTAGCGCCCTCGTCGGCAGGCTCGCGCGGCGGCTCGGCTTGTTTGTCGTGCCGAGCGAACGCGAGCCCCAAGCTCTACTTTCGCGAATCGACGAGCTGCGCGTGCTCACCCGCAGTGATGCCTCGGCGCGCTTTCGAGACCTCGTGCTCGACCCGGTGCTGGTGGCCGCACACGTCACCCGCCTCCAAGGCAAGCGCTCCAGCGAGTCTCCACGCCGGCTCGGCGAGCTCCGGCGTCGGGCCTTGCGCGAGGGCCCAGCGAGCCTCTCGGCAGCCGAGTGGCGCGTCCTGACGGAAGACGCGGACAGCATGCAGCTCTTGCATCGCGAGGCGTGGCGGCGCTGGCCCGTGGAGTCCTGGGACATCGCCCGCAGGTCACCGCAAGTGCCGCTGGAAACCGGACCCGAAAGAGCGGAGGTCGAGACCGCCTCGGTGCTGCCGCTGAGCGTGCCGCCGAGTCGCCCTGCTTCCTACCGCCGATGAGCAGACGCCCCGCCGCGCCAACGGGGTATCAATCTGCCCGCGCGGCGTTCACGATGGGCCATGCTGGCCGCGCGCAACGCGGGTAAGAGCCCGCCCGCGGAACCCATCAGAGCAGCGACCCCAGGCTAACCAGCGCAAGGCCTGGGCTCGGATGAAAGCCCGTACAGGTCGTCTTCCGAGCGCTTCGCCGCTCCTCGCGGCAGCGGCCCCCAGGGCCGGGCGCCGGCGAGAGCGTTTCGGAAGCCTGCTCGCGGTGGGCGGGCCAGGGACTCGTGCTAGCTTGCGTTCCGAGGAACGCATGAAGAAGCGGATTGTGGGGATCGTCGTCGTGCAGTGGGCGGGCGCCTACCTCGGGGGCTGTGGGGGCCTCGCCATCGACGGCGGCTCTGGAGAAGGGCCGAGCGCGTTGGAAGAAGTGGGGAGGGTGGGCCCTCGCGTTCCAGAGGATTCAGACGGCGCTCAGGGCGGCGACGCCGCTGACGACGACGAACGCGACGACGCCTCACGCGGGCCCCAGGCGGTGTTGTGGTTGGACGTCGCCGAGGGGCCTTTCGGCTCCTGCAACATGCAGGAGCGGACGGCGCTGCCAGATGCTTCAGCGGCGGCCACCCTGGCGGGAGCCGACGGCAGGGGCAGCCGCCTGACCGAGGGCGTGAGCTGTAGCGTGGTGCCGTTAGAGCAGGAGCGCGGCGAGTTCTCGGTTCGAGTGAGCCTGTCGCACCCGAGCTTCGGCCGCTTCGAGGCGAACGGTGGCTTGCATGAGCGTGGCTCCAATCGGCTGACGGTCGAAGTAGCGACAGACGCCGGTAGCGTCGATCAATCCGGTTGCGACGCCGAAGTTCAGGCCCTGCTGCCCGGTGCCGTTTGGCTCCGAAACCTGCGCTGCCCGGCGCTGTACGCGTCGGCATCGCCCGACGTGTGCAGCGCCACGGGCGCGCTGATCTTCGAAAATTGCGAGCGGGAGCTGCGCTAGTAGGAGAAACCCGAAGTCCGCGCCGGGTTTCGACCAATGTAGAGGAAGTACCGTAAGTAGAAGTAGCGTAAGTAGCAGCGTCGCCTCACCCCGCGAATTGGCTCGTGGACTCTCGATGGGCCGTGCCGCGCCGGGACGACGGGGGGAGTTGCTCCTCCGTTCGCACGTTGAAGCTACGCAGCGTGCTGGGTCCGAAGCTGGTGCTGATGGCGACGTCGGCGGCGTCACGGCCGCGAGCGATCAACACGCGACCGATACGCGGCACGTTGTGGCGCGCGTCGAAGGTGTACCACTGGCCGCCGAGGTAGGCCTCGAACCAACCGGAGAAATCCATCGGCGCCGGCGACACGGGCACGCCGATGTCACCCAAGTACCCGGTGCAATAGCGCGCCGGGATGTTCATGCAGCGGCAGAAGGTGATCGCCAGGTGGGCAAAGTCCCTGCAGACGCCGGTGCGCTCCTGATAGGCCTCCCACGCGGTCTTCGTCGCGCGGGCGTACTGGTAGCCGAAGCTCAAGTGCCCGTGCACGAAGTCGCAAATCGCCTGCACCCTGCCCCAGCCGGAGGGACTGCTGCCGAAGAGGCCCCAGGCGATCTCCGAAAGGCGATCCGTCTCGCAGTAGCGGCTACCCAGGAGAAACACCAGCGTCTCTGCCGGTAGGCTCTCGACCGGCGATTGCGCGGCGTACGGCGCCACCACATCCGGCGCTCCGGTGTCTCGCACGAGCGCGTCGGCCGAGAACAGCGTCTGACCTGGCGGGGCCACGACGCGCGTGCAGCGGTTGCCGAATGCGTCCGTGTAAGGTGTCAGGAACAGCCCCGGGGACGTGACGAGCCGATCGGCCACGATGAGGTCGGTGGAGCGACTATAATGAACGCTCAGCGTCAGGATCATCGGAGTCGCCTGAGGGCATTCGTAAACGAGTTCGTAACCGATTCGGATCTGCATGGCTTGCTCGGGGGGGTTTGGGAGTTTGGTTTTTTGGGGGTTTAGTAGGCCGGTTATGTCGGGAGCGTGGGGAGTTGTCGGAACACGGTGCGCACTCCCTCGCTCCATTCCTTGCTGAGGGCGGTGAAGTACGGGTCGCCTTGGTCCAGGCGGCGCCTCAGCCCGACCTTGAGCGTGTCGCGCTCGTAACACATCAGATCGATCGGCATGCCGACGGAGAGGTTGCTGCGCATGGTCGAGTCGAAGGACACGAGCACGCATTTGACTGTGTCGCTGAGGCTAGTCAGGGGGGTAATGACGCGGTCGATGATCGGCTTTCCATATTTGGCCTCACCCGTCTGAAAGAACGGCGTATCCACACCTGCTTCGATGAAGTTGCCTTCGGCGAAGGTGCGGAATAGCCGCATCGGCTCACCCTTGATCTGGCCACCGACGATGAAGGAGGCGTTGAACGGGATACCAGCGGCTTGCAAGTATTTGCCATCGCGGCGCTCGACGTCGCGCACGGCGTCGGCGACGAGCCCCGTCACGTCGAAGAGGGTCTTGGAGTTCCAGATATTGGGGACCTCGTCTTTGGCTTCGCCACGCTGCTTGAGCACACTCACGACTGCCTGGGTGCCGGCCAAACCTCCTGAGCTGAGCAGCACGACCACGCGCTCGCCAACGCGCTCGAAGACCGTCATCTTGCAGTATTTGGCGAAATTATCGACGCCGGCGTTTGTCCGAGAGTCTGAGGCCATCACAATTCCGTCCTTCACGAGGACACCCACGCAGTAAGTCATGCCAAGCTTGTAACGCCCCTGCTGGCCACCGGCTATTTGCGATTGTGGCCGGCCGAAAGAAGTGCCGCCAAGAGCGCGACGTCGCGGGATCGAGGGTGACCTGAGGAGCAAATCGACTGCGCTTAGCAGCAGGCGTGCCATTTCGGGTCGTGCGCCCCTGTTTCGTGCGTTTAAGCGCGAAGACGCGCGGTACTGACGGGGCCGACCGATGGCTCCGTGTCAACTTCGCTACGCGACGCCGATTTGCCGCACGCTGAATTGTCAACTCCTGGCGTGCGTTGACGCGCCGCGCGCGTGCGCGATATCGAGGCGGAGTCGGCCGCTAGACCCTGCCGCGTCCTGCCGACCTCACAGTGGGCGGAGAGAGAGCGAGCTCAGCGCCTCACGGAACTGAGGAGCGCGGGCGCTTACGGCCGACTCGCCGCCGATTAGCCTGAAGTAGTAAGGCCCCTGCGGGCTCTCGACGATGGCGGCCAGCAGGGACTGATCGGGCTTGTCGACCGCCTGCCCCCCGGGCATTGCCGCCGCGACGTAGCGGCCTGACACCGAAATCAGCGTCGCATCGCGACCGGCATATTGCGCCTTCTCAATCTTGGCGACCTCTGAAGATGGCTTGCCGTCGGGCTGTTTGAATTGAGACAGCCAGCGATCGATGTTTGCCTGGACGCTGCCAGCCCCGGTCTCGCCGAAGTAGTAGACGATCACTTCGGCGTCGCCCGGGGCCCCGGGCAATTGGAACTGCGCCGCGCGCATGCCCGAAGTGCTCGGCTTTTCCGTCCAATCCGCCGGCACGAGCATCGAGAAGGGGCCGAGCGCCACTCGCCCGTCCGCCAGCTTGTCGAGGGTGCGCGGCGCGCCGGTGGGCGCCGCGCCGCTCGGCGGCAAGCCGGTGCCGTGCGCGTTGCTGCCCGGCTGGGCAGCAGCGGGGGATGCCGGAGGCAGGTTGGGATGAGGCGTGTCATCTTTGCAAGCGGCGAGGAGCATCAAGGCGACCAAGGCGGGGCGGAGCATGCGGCCAGTATACGAGAAACGGGGGTCCGCGTGTGCGAAGTTGGACCCGCTGCGGTGCGGCTCGCCACTCTGCTGATCCGGGATGAGCGGGCGACGAAGGGGGAGTGTTTCAGCCCCGAAACCCGTGCTCCGAAGTGATTTGCTATCAGGGTCACATGGCCAGCAGCGCACAGCTCGACGAGCGGGGGTCGGACCTCGATGCAGCGGAGGACCCCGCCTGCGTGACCTCGGTGGTTGCCTTTCACTTCGAAGACAAGACCGAGCGGGTGCTGTCCCTGGCTCAGGCGCGCGCCGCGATGGAGGCAGGCCACTTCGTCTGGCTGGACGTCTCGGTGGCCGCCCCCGAAGCGGCGGGGAGGCTGCTCCGCTCCTTTGGGCTGCTCGACGAGGAGGTGATCGAAGCGGCGCTGTACAAAGAGCCGTCCACCCAACACGGCCGCTATGAGGGTTACCTGCACCTCGTGGTCTCGGAGTGCCACGCGCTCGACAACGGCTTCGAGCTCCGCAGGGTTGACGTGGTGCTAGCGGAGCGGATGTTTCTGACCATTCACAAGGCGCCCATCGCGTTCTTGAACGCGCTGCGCAAAGACTACAAGAGTGACTTCGTCCGCTTCGCGCAGACGCCGAGCTTTCTCGTGTATGAGGTATGGGATCACCTGCTCGACGGCTACCTGCGCGTGCAAAAACTGATGGAGGAGAGGGTCGAGCAGCTGCAGCTGGAGCTGCGCTCCGAGCGCGTCGCCGACAGCTCCTTCGCGCGCATCTCCGAGCTCGGCAGTGACCTCTTGCATTTTCGCAAGATCGTGCTGCCGGCGCGCACCGTGCTGTCGGACCTCGCCATGCGCCGCTCGATCTTCCTGAGCGAGGTCACTCGGGGCTTCCTCGCCAACATGGTGGGCACGGTGGAACACGTGCTGCAGGACCTGCTGGTCGATCGCGATATCCTCTCCGAGGCGCTCAACCTGCACATGTCGCTGGTCGCCCACCGTACGAATCAAGTAATGAAGAAGCTCACGGCCGTCAGCATCGTGTTCCTGCCGCTGTCCTTCTTGGCCGGTGTTTACGGCACCAATTTCGACCACCTGCCGGAGCTCCACTGGCGCTACGGCTACTTGGGCTTCTGGTGCGTCGCCCTCTCGGTGGTGCTGATCCTGCTGGCGGTGCTACGTCGGGCGCGGCTGCTGTAAGGTCGGGGCCAGAGCGTCTCGATGCGCCCCGGCTGGCCGCTGCGATGACGGCTCGCGCGCGGGCGCCGGTAGTGCACTATGCTCACGGCAATGACGGACGAAATCTCGGTTCGGAGAGCGGTGGCCGCTGACCTCGAGGGAGCCGCAGAGCTGGCGGGTCACCTCGTCCGCATGCACCACGACGCCGATCCCTCACGTTTCTTTCTGCCGGAGCAGGTCGAGCAAGGTTATGCCTCCTGGTTTAGGCGAGAGCTGGAACGCAAGGCGGCCGTGGTGCTCGTGGCCATGCAAGGGCAGAAGGTGGTCGGGTACGCCTACGGCACGCTGGAAGGGCGCGACTGGAACCTGCTCTTGGATCGGCACGGGGCCGTGCATGACGTTTACGTGAGCGAGGGCGTCCGCCAACTCGGCCTCGGGCGCCGGTTGATCAACGCCCTGGTCACCGAGCTTACGGCGCTCGGAGCTCCGCGTATCGTGCTCTCCACCATGGTCGAGAACGAGCGAGCCCAGCGCGTCTTCGCGAGCTGCGGCTTTCGACCCACCCTGCTCGAGATGACGCGCGACGTGTGACGTGTATCGCCGCGGCGTGTCGCAGCGATTCTTTCAATTGCGGTTGTCGAGCGAGCTGGATAGTGTTCGATTCTTCAGCCCTTTAGCAGAGCCAGCGACCGCCCGTTTGCTGCAAGGGAGCATACAATGCGCAAGCTTTATGGACTCATCGAAGGGCTCGTAGCGGCCAGCGCTTTATCAGCCAGCGTGGCTTGCGCACCGCCCGTGGTGTTGGCCCCAGACACGACCAAGCCTGGTGTGGCGGTGCTTGCTGAGCCAGTGGCCGCGGGGGGCCTGGTAACTCCGGGGTCGTGGCAGGGGGGCGGGTTATCCGTCGCCGCTGACGCTTCGGATTGCCCGCACCACCAAGAGGAGCTGGAGCGCGCGCTCGACCTCCGGAGCGCCGACGCTTGCCCGATCGTGCGGGAGCAACCCCCCACGGAGGTCGGCGACGGGGACGCGGAGTTGCCTCCGAGTATCGCGCCTCATTGCTACGAGCTCGGTGCATCGATCCTGGTCGTGCAGTACCTGAAGGTCAAGACGTCCTGTACGAAGGTCGTAGGCCTGGCGGTTCTTCCCAGGCGTCCGCGATCCGGGAAATGAGCGATGGACACGATCGTCAACGTGCAGCTGGAGAAGCTAGGCCTCAGACCGCGACGGGCGTTGTTTGGAGGTGTGCCGGTGGAGCTCGAGTGGACACCCGATCCGCAGAATCCCGTGCTGGACGATCGGGTGCTGGTCGCGCTTCCGGACCTGCACCTCGGCGATGGCGGGAAGGCGGACATCTTTCGCGGTACGGCGGGGGGACGCCACCGCGCTCGCTTCACAAAGTTTCTGCGGGCTCTCGTGGCGTGCAAGCAAGAGCTCGCGCGGTCCAATCGCCGGCTCAGCGTGGTGCAAGTGGGCGATTGTTACGACGTCTGGCGTGCCTTCCCGTTTCACTCAAACATCCGGGGGCGCACCTACGCCGCGATCCAGGCGGCCTACGCGGAGATCATTGCGCTCTTGGTCGATGAGCTCGACACGCGCTTCTGCGTGGGCAACCACGATAGCGTGCTCGCGACGTCTCCGCCCGATTGGGGCTTCGGCGGAGGGCGCATCGCGTACGCTCAGCGCTTCTGTAGCGGGCGTGTCTTTGCGTTTCACGGTCACCAGGGGGATCAGCTGGCGGACGAGCTCGCCGGTCAGCACGGGCAGACGTGGGTGGCGCTGGGCTCCACGCTGGCGGGAGTGGCGAACGCCGCGGGGATGGCGCTTCAAAAGGCGCTCGATCGCCACGAAGACGCCTTTCCCGGGGATGACGGAGGCTGGCCCGAGGGTCCTTCGCCCGAGGCGGGCTCGCGTTGGCGCGCTCGCCGTTGGTCTGACTACGGGCCTCGGCGGGGGCGCTTCGAGCGCGTTCTCGCCGCGATGGCCCAGGCCTCGCCAGCGGTAGAAAGGCCGGTGCAACTGCTGCTCGTGGGCCACACCCACCGCCCGGGTGTCACCTGGCTGGCGCGAGAAGGGCGTACGATCCCCGTCGTCGACGTCGGTTCTTGGACCTACGGCAGGAGCCAATTCGGCGTCGTCACGGAGGGCAACGCGAGCCTCTGGGAGCTCTGATTCCGCGGGCGCACGCTGCACGCGCGCCCCAGCAGTGACAAACGTGTGTGCCGGGGAGCGCCGCGAGAGCTCGCTCCCGCGCGTACGATGCGGGGTTTGGGGCGTTGGCCTCAGTCGTGCTTAGAGGTGCCTTGCTTGCTTCACCATCTGCCGCTCTTCCGCGTCCAATCCCGTGGCTGGCGCGTCCCGCGCTTTGCCCGGGTGCTCGGGCTCGTCCTGCTGAGCTCCCTGATTGGGTTACCCACCGCGAGCGCTGCGCCGGCGGCAGATGACGCGGATGAGAGCCCAGCGGCGACCCAAGAAAAGAAGAGCGACACGGAATTTACGATCGTGCCGTTCGTCGGGGGCAACAGCGACTCGGGGTTTGGGGGAGGCTACATCGCCTCGCTGGCGCGGCTCGAGCCCGGTCGCGAGCCGTACTATTACCGCTTCGAATCCGCCGGCACGATGACCTTCGCCCCGGGCGAGGGCGGCGGCGTCCAGATCCCGTACGTCGACAACTACCTGCTCTTCAGCTTCCCCCACGTGGTCAAAGATCGGCTCGGCATCGATCTGAGAATTTCGTACACGCGCGAAGCAACCCTCAAGTACTACGGCGTAGGCAACGCGTCGACGATCCCTGCAGGGCTGGACCCGAGCGCTGCATACTTCGAATATGTACGTGTGCACCCGACGTTCCGGGCGAGCTTGGAATACCGCTTGCGCCCGCTCGTGCTCTCCTTTGGTAGCTCCTATACGCAGAACATCCTGACGCTCACGGAGGCCGGCAAGCTCGAGACCGACCTCGAGGCGAGCCCCTATCTGCGTGAGCTCCTCGGGAATGCCCAACCGCACGGCGTGCTCGATTTTTCGGTCGGCGTCGCCTGGGACAGCCGCGATGATGAGACAAGCCCGACGCGCGGGCTCTACGTCACCGAACGGCTCGATGTGACGCCCGGCACGTTCGGCGAGGCCTCCTACCAGTACGGGCGGCTGGGGACCGCTGCCCACGCCTATTTGCCTATCATCTCTAAAGACAAGCGGCTCACGCTTGCGGTGCGCCTGGTCTCGGACTTCCTGTTTGGAGATCCACCTTTCTATGAGCTGCCCCGCTTTGACAACACCTCGGCCATCGGGGGCGCCAAAGGTGTGCGAGGGGTGCCCGCGGGTCGCTACTACGGCAAAATCAAGGCGTTCGGCAACGTGGAGCTGCGCAGCGAGCTGTTCGCGTTACGCATCTTCGGTGAGCCGCGCCGCTTCGGCCTCACCGCGTTCGCCGACGGCGGTCGGCTCTGGGCCGACTACCGCAGAAATCCCGAGCTCGACGGCACGGGCCTCGGGCTCAAGTACGGACTAGGGGGCGGGCTGCGCGTGGCGTCGGGCAAGACGTTCGTGCTCCGCCTCGACGTGGCGTGGTCTCCCGACGCGCACCCCGTCAGCGGCTACTTGCTGGCGGGCCATATGTTCTGAGCCCGGGCCCGAAGGGATCGAGCCCGAGCGCGACGCGCCGTTGGGGGTCGAGACCGAGCGTGACCTCGTGCGCGAGGATGGCGCGGAGCTCAGGCCCGAGCTCCTCGCTCGACAGCTCGCGAAAGCCCAGCCGCCGATACCAGGGCGCGTTCCACGGCACGTAACGGAACGTGGTCAGCGTCAAGAGGGGGCACGCCACCTCCCGCGCCTCAGCCACCACGTGTTCCACGAGCGCGGCGCCCAGCCCCCTCCGTTGCTGCGACGGGTGCACGGCGAGCTCTTCGAGATGCAGGCGGCCATCGACGTAACCGGCGAGTGCGAAGCCCGCGGGAGCCGCGCCGTCGTCGAGCGCGATCCAGAGCAAGGCTCGCGACCGCGCTTCGCTCAGCCTGGCCAAAGGCACCCTATCGGCTCGGCGTGGCGCTGGCAAATCCACGAGCGGAAACTGCTCCGCAGCCGCGAGCTCGATGGCGGCGAGCGCCGGCAGGTGCTCGGGAGCTGCTCTGACGATGTGGAGGCGAGCGTTCACCTGCGGCCAATACCCTCGAGCACTCCACTCGTCAAATCTGGAGCCAGCGGCTACGCCTGCTGTCGGAGGTTGGTTTTGCGCCGCACGTCGTCCCGCTCGAGCACTCGGAGCTCGAGCCAGGCTCGTGCGAAGTGTTCATCGGCGTCAAGCCTGGGTAAAATGCGGGAGCCCACCCCGGGCTGGTTGGCCGCGGTGTAGCTACGCTCAGATGTAGCCGAAGATGCCAGCCAGGACTCGCTCGCCGAGCGGGCGGGCTGGCGCCACGTAGACGGCCAGGTTCCCGCCGTCGCGGCGCACGCGCTTGAGCTCGCTCGAGAGCACGCGCAAGCGGTCGTATTTCGCCCTATCAAAGGCGACCCTCGCCGTGCGCCAGCGCGGCCGCTCCGGTGCGATGATCGCGCGCTCGACTCCGAAGTCGCTCGCCTCGACCAGGTCACCGCTCGCAATGATGAGCTGGCGAGCGCGATCGCTACCCGGTTCACGGTAGACGATGGCGCAGTCGTGCAGCAGCAACAGCCACTGGGCGCGGCGCAGCAGCTGGTAGGCCTGGGCCAGGGCACGCTCGAGGTGGCGCGTGACGCGTTCGGGATCCCAGCTGGCGGGTGCGCGGAGCTCGAGCTCCGCTGCGCCGAGCTCCGCCTCGCCGTTCGGCGCAGTATCGCTCAGCGCGTCGTCTCTCGGGGCCTCTTCGAGCAGCTTGGCCACGAGCCTCGACGAGACGAGCCGTTTGGCGACGCCGAGCACGTTGCGGCGTGCGCTCAGCGCGGGCGAAGCGCCAGCGGCCAGCTGCGCGCGTACGAGCTCGTCGAAACCGGCTCCGAATACCGCCTCGTCCGGCGCCCAACGTTCGGCCGTAGCGACCGCGCGTGCACGCAGCGAGCGCGTCGACGGCGCCCCCGAGGCGAGTGACATCAGCGCCGCGAGCGGCGATAGCGAAAGCTTGGAGGGGAGCGGGCCGATGCGATATACGTCGTCAGGGCTGGTGCTCGCCGAATCGAATCCGCGCGTGGCAAACCACGCCTCACGATCGTACGCCGTCAGCTGCAGGTTGTAGGGCGGCCGCAGCGCCTTGATGCTCTCGTTTTCGAGGACGGCGGCCTCCAGCGCGGTGGGCGTGAGGGTGACCAATACGTCGCTCACCTGGGTGAGCATCTCGACCGTGTGCTCGCGCGTGGAAGCGGCGGAGAAGTGGCTCTTGACCCGCTGCTTCAGGCTCGCGGCTTTGCCCACGTACAACACGTCGCCGTTGGAGCGGACGAACCGGTACACGCCGGGTGAGTCCGGCAGCTCTCGATACCTGGAGGTCGCGATGGGATAGCGGCGCTTCTTTGGGCGCGCGCTCCTCGGCGCCTCTCGAAGCCAATCCCCGAGCTCCTCCCAGTGACGGACGCCGCGTGTTTCGAGCTCCGCGCAGAGCTTGCGCCAGATGAACGCCGTCGCTTCGACATGGCCGAGCGAGCGCCGGGCCAGATCGAGCCCGTGACCCAGATAGCCCGCAAGAGCCCTGAGAGAGCGGCGCGGCAGCTCGGGGTACAGGCGGCAAGCGATGGCGTGCACGCAGACCGCGTCGAAAGGGAATGGCCTTTGCGGCTCGAACCGCGCCGCAAAGTCGCGCAGGAAGCGCAGCTCGAACGTGGCAAAGTGAATCACCGTGGGCATCGGCGCTGAAGGCAGGCTCATCCGCAGGCGTTGCCAAGCCGCTTCGGGCGCGAGCGCCCCCACGAGCCGCCTTTCGTCAAAGCCTGTCAGGCGCCGAATGTGGCGCGACACCGAGTGGTCCCCCGACAGCGTGAGCCAATGCGCCTGCGCCTGTTCGAGCTCGGGCGTGCTCGCACGCGCCACACACCAGCCGAGCTCGAGCACCGCGCCGAGCACCGGCGTGGCCCCTGTCGTCTGGCAATCGACGACGAGCACGGCGAGATTCGATAGCTCACGTGCTGCGCTCATGCCGGCTCAGCCTGCGATCGGAATGCTCGCGCCGCAAGGGCGAGGGCTGGTCAGAGCTTGGCGCTGGTCGAAGGAATGGCCGCGCTCTCGGGCGAGGCCAGCTGCGCCGCCTCGGCAGGTCGGGCGGGGAGCGGTAGGGGCAGCGGCTGACCCACCTGGCGCTGGCGGTAACTCGAGTAGCCCTTCATCAGGGCGTAATACAGCAGCGTCCCGATATGCCGCTGGCCTGCCAGCGTCGGGTGACGCAAATCGGGCGCGGTGAGCGGCGGTTTCATGCGGCGCCAGCGCTCGACAGAGCCCAGGCCACCCATCGCGCGATACGTATCGTAGAACGCGCAGCCCTCCCGGCTCGCGACCTTGCGTTGCGCCTCGGCGAGCCGCCCGACGATGGGGCGCGAGACGATCACCTCGTTTACACGCTTCGCGTGGTCGGTGAGGGCCATGATCATGCAAGAGGCCTCCGGCTTGCCGGCGCGGAACTTGCGGATCACTCGCGTGTACTCCTCCTCATAGCGGTCAGTGTTGTCCTTCAGGTCCGTCTTCTCTCGCTGCAGGTCATTGCCGCCGAGGATGAACACCATCAGGTCCAGGTCGCGGCGCCGCAGCTGGCCCGCGATGTGCTCCCCGTCTTGGTGGTCGAGCCGCTGCGTGAAGCTGCCGATCATCGACAGCTCGTCCCAGACGGCGCCGGGCACGTCGCGCTCGAGCACCACCCCGTACGCTCGCGCGAGGCCCGTGCCCAAGGCCGTCACGTCGAACTCGTGCGGGCCGTCGGGCACGATCAGCGTCTCCACTTCGTCACCGATTTGTGGAGCACGCGCGTCGACGATGCGTTGCACCTTTCCGTCGACCCTGAGCTCGAAGCCGCCGCCGTCGGGGCGCTTCTGGTACCAGAGCTCGAAGCGCGACACTCGCTGTCCGATGTCGTCGGGGACGGTTTGAAAGTGGCTCCGCGCGCTCCCGTTCGAGGAGCTGGTCACGCCGGCGTAGCCGTAGCGCCGGTCGGTCTGACACTTGAAGATGATCAGGCACGTGTCCCAGTCGCGCTGCTCCTGATAACGGATACCCTTGTGCGAGTACCAACGGCTGTAGCGACCCAGCGTGTGAAAGCCGTGACCCGCGTCGCCGAAGCGCTGCTGCAGCCGGCGCCGGATGGCCTCTGTCATGCCGTCTCCGCCGAGCACCGAGTCCCCCCAATGCCCAGCGCGGGTGATGGCACCTTCCTGCTGGAGGTCGGTGAGGGTGAGCTTGCCGAAATAGTAGTCGAGCCGCTCGATGCCTTCGATCTCGACGTTGACGGCCTCCGCGTCATCGGGGTGCCCGGGGTAGATCGGGAAGGCGGGCGGTGGCGGCGCCGGTGGCGGTCCGGCATCGGCCACGGGCTTAGCGACCGGGCCGGAGTCGGCGCCGAGCGGAGCAGGGCTGGACGCGCTCATCGCGCTCCGCCAGATGGGCCAGGCGCAGGCGGCCGAAAGGACCAGGGCCCCAGCGAGGGCGGTCCGGTGCCAGCGGCGCGGCGCTGGCAAAAGCTGGGGCATACCGCTACGATAGCACGAGAGCTACGACGTGAAAGAGGGATCGCGGGATGGACTTTTGGCCCCGGGGTACCTGGCCTCCTCCGGTGCGGGGCGCTCGCCTCGAAGCTATCGGGAACTTTCGACCTGACCCCCCTGACTTCAGCCGTGTGCGGTGTATTGGCCCTCGTCACTGCGAAGTTGGCGTGCGCCCACAGGTCGCGCGCGGTCGCGTGCCGCTCAGGCGATTGACGCACACCACGGCCTGCGTCCGCGCACCCGTGAGCCGTTTTGGAGCACACACGAGCGACGTGCTCTCGCTGCTGAGCTTACCTCGCCTGCCTGCTCGAGCGCGTCGATGGGCGTGAGAGCGACCGTGTTCGAGACGAGAACTGAAGGCTCAGGCTGCCGTTGGCGTCGACCTCCAGCCGCGATGACCCCGAGCTCCGAGTGCAGAAGCTCGCGTCGCTCCCTCCACGACGCTGCGGGGACGAAAGCGGCTGCGTCATTTTCTTGGCATACGCCGCGGAGCGTCGTCGCTTCTGCCTGTAATATCAGGCGAGCGGCTGCGTAGGTGGGGTCAGCCTGGCGTTTTATGAGCTGTCTTCGCTCATCGCGTTCGACAATCGCAGTCAATGGCTGCGGTCCTGCCTATCAGACTCAGCGCGCGACGCGTCGCGACTTGCCGATAAACGTGGCGTTCCTGAGGGCAATATTCGCTCACGCCGGGGTGTGGCAGTGACCTTTCGCCTCGAACTGACGCGCGCTGGTAACGTTTGTGCTTGGGCATCGCCCCCGCCCTGCGCCATATTGCCGCCGCCGCTCACCCAGACGTGAGCTTCCCAGTCGAACCTGAGGAGCCAGGAGCTCCTGGGCGCGACGTGAAATGCAGCGCTGTGGAGGAGAATAAGTGGCCATTTTGAAAATCAATCGGGGAGTGGGTCTAGCGTTGGCGCTTTCGGCGATCGTGGCGTGTTCGGGCTCGCAGAAACCGCCAGAAGTGCCTAGCCCCGCCGAGAGCACCCCACCCAGCTCGGCTTCCGAGGAGGCCAGCGCCGACGGCAGCAAAGCGGCGGGCGCGTCGAGCAAGCCGGCAGCCATCAGCCAGGTGGCGTGGGGCAAGGCGGACGGAAAAGACGTGGAGCTCTACACGTTGACCAACCAACACGGGCTGATCATGAAGGTCACGACCTATGGCGCGACCATCACGGAGCTTCACGTCCCCGACAAGGCCGGCAAATTCGCAGACGTGGTGCTCGGCTTCGAGAGCCTCGACGGCTACCTGAAGGGCGGGCCGTATTTCGGAGCCATCGTCGGCAGGGTCGGCAATCGCATCCGAGGCGCGAAGTTCAAGCTCGAGGGGAAAGAGTACAAGCTCGCTGTCAACGACCCCCCAAATCACCTGCACGGCGGCCTGAAGAGCTACGACAAGGTCGTCTGGAGCGCCGAGACCAAGGACTCACCCGACGGCCCGTCGCTGATACTGACCTACGTCTCCAAGGACGGCGAAGAGGGTTACCCCGGCACGCTCACGGCCAAGGTGACCTACACGCTCTCCAACGACAATGAGCTGCGGACGACGATGCAGGCTACGACGGACAAAACGACCATCGCTAACCTCGTCCAGCACAGCTATTTCAACCTGGGCGGCTACGATTCGGGGTTGATCACCGAGCACGAGCTCACGCTGTTCGCTGATAAGTACACCCCGGGCGACCCACTGGTGCCGACGGGTGTCATCAAGCCGGTCAAAGGCACGCCCTACGACTTTACGACGGCCAAGCCTATCGGTAAGGACTTGAAGGCGGTCGGGGGGACGCCGGTAGGCTTCGACAACAACTGGGTGGTCGACGGCGACGCACACGCGATGCGCCCTGTCGCGCGGCTGCGCGATCCGAAGTCAGGGCGCGTGCTGACGCTGCAAGCCAATCAACCCGGCGTGCAGTTTTATTCGGGCAATTTCCTCGACGGAAGCTTGACGGGCAAGGGCACGAAGTACGTCCAATACGCGGGTTTGTGCCTGGAAACTCAGAAGTTTCCCAATTCGATCAATATCCCGGCGTGGGCCAAAGAGGTCGTGCTCGAGCCGGGGCAGACCTACGAGCACACGATGGTGCATCGCTTCACTGCCGAGTGAGCACCCTGGGCAGTATGGCAAGCAACGTAAAAAGGAATCTCTCGTGAACATCATGATCAAATCTTGGCAAACCGCTTGCGTGGTCTTTGCCCTGACCACACTGGGCTCCCTGTTTGGCTGCGAGAAAAAGAGCGACGAGGGGACGGCGACGAGCTCGACGGCCACCGCGCTCACCCCCGCGCCGACGCCGCCTGCACCCAAGGTGGTCAAGCTCGCTTTCGTGACGAACAACGCGAGCGAGTTCTGGAAGATCGCCGCGGCGGGCGTGCACAAATATGAGCAGGAGAGCAAGGTTCAAGTCGACATCAAGATGCCTCCGAGCGGTACGACGGAAGAGCAGAACCAGATCTTGGAGAACCTCTCGAGCCAGGGCTATGACGGCATCGCGGTGAGCGCGATCGCGCCGAGCGATCAGGTGCCGGTGCTGAACAAGGTGGCCGCGAAGAGCAAGCTCATCACCTTCGACTCGGACGCGCCGAAATCGAACCGGCTGCTCTACATCGGCACCAACAATTACGAGGCAGGTAAGGCGCTTGGAGGCGAGATCGTCAAGCTCCTGCCCAAGGGCGGGAAGATGGCGGTGTTCGTGGGCACTCTCTCCGCCGACAACGCGGCGCAGCGTCTGAAGGGGATCCAGGACGGGATCGCGGGCAAGAACATCGAGATCGTGGACAAGCGCGAGGACAACACCGATCGGGCGAAGGCGCGTTCCAACGTCGAGGACATCATCAACGCGCACCGCGACCTGGCGCTGGTGGCCGGGCTGTGGTCCTACAACGGGCCGGCCATTGCGGCCGCCATCGAGGCGCTCGGCAAGAAGGGCAAGATCCAAGCGGCGGTCTTCGACGAGGAGGACGGTACCCTAAACGCCATCGCCAACGACACAATCGCCGTGACAGTCGTGCAAAAGCCCTTTCAATTCGGCTATCTTTCGAGCAAATGGCTGAACGAGCTCGCCACCCAGACGGACAAGGCCACGGCGCAGCTTCCGGCGGAAAAGATCCTCGATACCGGCGTAGAAGTGATCACCAAGAGCAATGTCGCGGAGTTCAAAGCCCGGCTCGCCGAGATGAAGAAGTGATGTGACCAACCCTCCCGAGAAGCTGCTCAGCATGAGCGGCATCACCAAGCGCTTTCCGGGCGTGGTCGCGCTCCAGGGAGTTTCACTCTCCCTGGCAGCCGGGGAGGTGCTGGCACTGATTGGGGAGAACGGCGCCGGCAAGAGCACGTTGATGAAAATCCTGGGCGGCGCCCAGCTCCCGGATGAGGGGACCATCTCGATAGAGGGTCGCCCGGTGGTTCTGAGCAGTGTCCGCGAGGCGAAGCGGCATGGGATCGCGCTCATCCACCAGGAGCTGATGCTCGCCGCCAATCTCGACATTGCTGCCAACATCTTTCTAGGCAACGAGCAGCCCGGGGGAGGGCTCCTGGCCCCGCTGCCGCGCGCTGAGATGAACGCTCGCGCCCAGCAGCTCCTGCGCCGAGTGGGCTTGAATCGCAAGCCAACGACGCCCGTCTCCGCGCTGACGGCGGGGCAGATGCAGATGGTGGAGATCGCGAAGGCGCTCTCGGCCAACGCGCGCATCATCATCATGGACGAGCCGACCTCCTCGCTCACGTCCGGTGAGTCGGAGCAGCTGTTCGCGATCATCGCCAAGCTGCAGGCCGACGGGATAGGCATCATCTATATCTCGCACCGGCTGGAGGAGGTCCTGGCGCTGTCCGATCGCATCACCGTGCTTCGCGACGGGCGCTACGTGGGGGATTTGTCTCGGGCAGAAGCCGGCATCGACAGGTTGGTGGGCATGATGGTGGGGCGAGAGCTCAGCGGCCGTTACTTCCCGGAGCAGCACGAGCGGCCTCCGGGGGAGCCGGTGCTCACCGTCTCCGACGTAGTGGTCCCCGGCGCTGCCGTCGGTGTGTCATTCACGGTCCGAGTAGGAGAGATTTTTGGCTTCGCCGGGCTGGTCGGGTCGGGTCGGACGGAATTGATGCAGACGATCTTCGGGGTATCGCCCGCGCTCGGGGGTACGATGACGCTGGCTGGAAAACCATTTTCCCCGCGCAGCGCCCGTGACGCCATCGACCGCGGCGTCTTTCTCGCTCCGGAGGACCGCAAGCGCCACGGGCTGGTGTTGCCGATGTCCATCGCCCAGAACACGTCGCTACCCAACGTCGGGACCTACTCGCGCTGGGGCTGGTTGAACCGAAAAGCGGAGAACCGCGTCGCGGAAGCCGAGATGCAGCGCCTGCGCACGAAGGCACCGAGCATTCGCCAGCGCGTCGTGAACCTCTCCGGCGGCAACCAGCAGAAGGTCGTGCTCGGGAAGTGGCTCGCCATGCAGCCGCGGGTGCTGATCCTCGACGAACCGACGCGGGGTATCGACGTTGGCGCGAAGGCAGAAATCTACCGGCATGTGGCCGCGCTCGCCGATCAGGGTATAGCGATCTTGATGGTCAGCTCGGACATGGAAGAGATCATTGGTATGAGTGACCGCGTGGCGGTGATGCATGAACGGCGCATCCAGGGTGTGCTCACGGCGAGCGAATTGACGGAAGAGCGCATCGCGGCGCTCATGGCAGGGCAGGGCGGGCAAGGAGTTGAGGCGGCATGAGGCGTGAGCTCGGCATGAGCGTTGCTTTGCTCTGCATGTGTCTGGGGTTGTGGCTGTCGAATCCGGATTTTCTCGGGCAGTCGAACGCGCTCAACACCCTGCGCCAGATCTCGATGCTCGGCATCTTCGCGATCGGCATCGCTTTCGTGATCATCACGGGCGGCATCGATCTGTCGATCGGCTCCGTGATCGGGCTGACCGGGGTGATGGTCGCCAAGATTTCGTCCGAGAGCTCCGGCTCGCTCGGCTATTCACTGTGGGTCGGTATCCCGATCGGGATCGGGGTGGCCCTCCTGGTGGGTACGCTTCAAGGCCTGCTGATCACGCGCCTCAAGCTGCAGCCGTTCATCGTCACGCTCGGCGGGATGCTGCTCTTGCGCGGCGTTTCGCAGACGATCTGCGAGGGCGGCACGCTGAGCTTTGGTAACTCGCCCCTGCTGGGGCTCTCCAACGGGGGCTTCTTCGAGGTGGACGGGGATCCCCTCGTGCCGTACCCGTTCGTGATCTTCCTGGTGGTGGTGGCTGCTGCGACGTACGTGCTGCACTTTACGGTGTTTGGGCGTTACGTGTACGCGATCGGCGGCAATCGCGAGGCCGCGGAGTACTCGGGTATCAACGTGAAGCGGGTCGAGATGTCCACGTACGTGATCTCGGCCGGGCTCGGCGGCGTCGCCGGCGTGTGCTACGCCGCGTACATCGGCCAGATGTCCCAGCAGGTCGGGATCGCGTACGAGATGTACGCCATCGCCGCCGCGGTGCTGGGCGGCTGCTCCCTGAGGGGCGGGGAGGGCACCGTGCTTGGCATCATCATCGGGTCGGCGATGATGCGGGTGATCGACAACGGCATCAACATGTTCCAGTTGCAGTACGTCGACCCAGAGGGCATCCATCGCATCTGGCGGCTCGACCCGAACTGGACCTTCGTGATCATCGGCGGGGTGATCCTGATCGCCGTGATCCTCGACCAAGTGGTGCACTTGGTACAGGCGAAGCAGCGCGTCCGGCACGCGGCCGTCCAGGCCACCGAGGCTGCGCCCGTCGAAGCCAAGTAGAGAACCTGCCGGCGGCATGCTCGAGCCGCGCGGCAGGACGTGCCAAGCTGCGGCGCGCGTGTGTCGTGAAAAGGGCCTCGCCCATGTGGCGTTGCGCCTGCGCCTCGGGGTGCGCCGTTTAGGCACAGCCCTTGCACCGCTTCGCGACGTTCCGGCTGCTCCCCACTCGGCGGCTCGGAGCGTGTCCAAAGAGCGACCTGTTCGCTCGATGCCTCGGAGGTCACGATATGGTTTCGCGCGATATTATCCTGATTTTAGTCGCCGTGGTGCTGCTCGGCGCAGCCGCCTTCGCGGCCGTCGCAGTGTGGCGCAATAGCCGCAACAAAAGCCGGCGTGAGCTGCGGCAGCGGTTTGGTCCCGAATACGATCGGTTGCTGCGCGAATACGGCGATCCGCAGCGTACAGAGCGCGAGCTCGAGGCGCGCGCGCGCCGCGTGCGGAAGCTGCCGCTGAAAGAGCTGACTGACGGGGAACGCAGCGGCTTTTCGCAGGCTTGGCGCCTCACTCAAGAGCGCTTTGTCGATACGCCGAGCATCGCCGTGCGAACGGCCCACGATCTGGTGCAACAAGTGATGCGGGCGCGGGGCTATCCCGTCGACGACTTCGATCAGCGCATCGCCGATCTCTCGGTGGACCACGCGGGCGTCGTCGAACACTACCGGGCCGCTCACGCGCTACATGAGGCAAATCGGCAAGGCCGTGATGACACGGAGGAGCTGCGGCAGGCCATGGTGCACTACCGCGCGCTGTTCTCCGAGCTCTTGGGCACGGCGTCGGAGCCGACCCCGAGCTCCCGGCGCATGACCGCCGCCCACGCCTAGCGGCTGTCATGCCCACAAATCCGCCCAAACGAACAAAAGGAGAAACATGCCTCAACCAAATTCACTACCGGTTCGCGATGAAAATAGCCGCTTCGACGAGCCTCTGCTGGACGACGTCGAGCCGGGCTCGACGCGCGAGCTCGACGCCACGCGCGAGCGCGAGTCGGCGCGGGATTCCGTACGCGAGCGTGCCGAGCGGGAGCGGCCTCGACAGGTCGCCCAAGCTCGGGCCCAGGGTTCGACCTCGGTTGAGAACACCTTTGGCACCTCGTATCTGCGGGACGGCTCCACCGACGAATCCTGGGAACACTGGCGTCAAATTCAGGCCAACTTCGTCGACGATCCGCGCAATGCCGTGTCTGAAGCACATGGCCTCGTGAGCGAGCTCGTTGACGGGATCGTGCGCCAGTTCGAGAGCGAGAGGACGCAGCTCGAGCAACGCTGGTCGAGCGGCGAAGACGTCTCCACCGAGGACTTGCGCCGCTGCTTGCAGCGCTATCGTGATTTCTTTGGTCGCCTGCTCGCCAACTTCGACGCAAAGCCTTGATTTAGAGGCCCTATTGGGGCGCCATTGGGCGGCGTTCATCCCCGCTGCGGATGCCTGAGGGGGCCCGCAGCGGGCCATCGATCCCCGGCCGCGCTACCCCAGGCGTCGCTCGTCGACGATCTGGAAGAGCCGCTCACGTCGGCTCTCGCTCCACGTGTAGAGCGCGACGCGATCGAGCCTGGCGTGCACCGCTCGCAGGTCGAGCACGGACGCCCAAGTGAGCCCCGCGCTCAGATCCGCGCTACTCGCGCCGCCGCGCGGGCGGGCGAGGGTGATGTGGGGTTTTATCGGCCGTAGCTCGCGGGGGCCGGTGGCGGCTGCAGTGAGCACGTCGCGGAGAGCGACGATATGCGCCGTGGCCTCGGCGCGGCCTCGCTCGAGCAACGCAGACAAAGCGCTGTACCTCCGCCGCGAGGCGCCCATTGGCACCACGTCTCCCAGGGAAATATCGACGCCTTTAATCGGGGACGTCGCTAACGCGCCGTCCAAAGCCACCAGGGCACGTTGCGCCGCCTCCTCCCCGCAGCCCCCCAGGAAGGCGAGCGTCAGGTGCACGTCCTCGGCGTGAAAGCGGCGGAAAGAGCGCGGCAACTCGGGCAACTGCAGCACGAACGCCCCGTCCACAGGGAAACCAAAGAACCAGTTTGCTCGAGGCATGGACAACTGAGCGCTACGACGCGCTGCCCGTCCGGGCAAGCACGGCCTGGTGGGCTTACCCCTCTTTCACGAACGGCGACTGGGCGTAGCGGGCCCAGAGATCTGCTGCGTCGTCGTAGATGGCGACGGCCCCGTGGAGGTCCGGGTCCTGCCATCCCCCGGACCGCACCGCCACGGTCCTCACACCCCCCTTTTTTGCGGCTTCGATGTCGTACGGCGTGTCACCGAGCATCAACGCGGCGTCAGCGCCGACGCCGGCTTTCTCTAGCGCCGCCTCGATGATGTCGGGATCCGGCTTCGACCTCTCCGCGTCGTCGCTAGAGGTGCGCTCGTACAGCAAATCCGTTGCGCGACAGATTTCGAGCAGGGCGTTCATCTCCTCTCGTTTGGCGGAGGTGGCGACCACCAACCGCAGGCCGCCCTCGCGCATGCTCTCCAAGACCTCTCGCGCCTTGGGAAAAGCCCGGAGGTGCGGCAGATAGGCCTCTTTGAAGCGCCTGGCTCGGTGCTCGTCGATCTGCTTACCCTGTGGCGAATCCTTGTCGACGCCGATGGTCTCGACGAGCAGCTTGTCCCCGCCTTTGCCGATCAGCGCTCGGACGCGCTCGAAGGGGACTTCATGTCCAAAGCGTGCCAGGGCGTCGATCCAGGCTTGGGCATGCGCGTCGTTGCTGTCGATCAGCGTGCCGTCGATATCCAGAAGCACCGCTCGAAGCTTGGTCATCGCGGATTGTAGAGCAAACTTTGAGCCAGCGAATCGAGTGGGGCGCTCGTCGGCCAAGCGAGCCAGCGAGCTCGAGAGAGGCGCGAGCGCACGCCGCGTGGCGTGCTCCGCCGAGCGCGCTACGTATGCCGGTACGCATCAGTCAGGGCTGGCGGCGGCTGAGCTAAGCAGCGCGGCGCGTGGAGCTCCGGTGCGGGGCGCTGCGGTGCGCCGCTCGGCGCAGCAGCGCCGACAGCGCGAGCAGACCGAGCCACGCCAGGGGCGCGGAGCTCCCGCGCGGCTCCTGCAGGCGACACGCGCAGCCGCCCGACTCCCTCGCGCCGCCCATGCCCATGGGATTGAGGGAGGGATCCAGGCTCGGCGATGGCTCGCCGCCGCCAGCGAGGTCGGGCGCGCCGACGCCCACGTCCGGCGGGCCTGCGTTCGGCACGCCGCCCGGGCTACCCGTCACGTCCATCCCGGGCACGGCGACGCCCAGCCCTGGCGCGACGGGGACCTCCGGCGCGCTCCCGGGCGGCACCTCGCCCGCGTTGCCCGGTGGCGCCTCCTGGCCGGGCAGGGGCAAGGGCCCGCCGGTCTCGAACGCGCCGAGATCGGGGGCGGCGTCATTGAATGGAAAACCTCGATCTTCCCCGCGGTCGATCAGATCGCTCTCTGGGGCGAGCTGCAAGAAGTCCACGTTCGGCAGGCTGCCGTCGGCCTGGCGTGGCAAGAGCGCTTGTTCCTCCGCCAGGCTCACGAAGTCCGCCTGGGACACCTCCACCGGCAAGGTCCATGAGTTGACGTCGTCATCTATCTCGCCGGCGTTGAAGCGAGCGATCGGCATACCGGGCGCGAGCGCTAGGTTATTGCGCAGCAGGTGATCGGCCGCGCCGACATCCGCCAGCATGTCGAAGTTCCGCGGGTTGTCGAAGGCGGTGTTGTTGAACCAATCACCACCGCCAGGATGATGGTTGGCGTAAAAGCCCGCCGCGAGGTTACCGAACGCCACGTTGAAGCGCACCAGGTGGCGCGGCACCGGGTTCGGGAAGGTCGCCGCGTCCAGGCCAAAGCCCCCCGCCTTGATGCCGTTGCCGTTGCCTTCCGCGGTGAACGTGTCCGGCACGTAGCCATTGTAGAACGCCCACGACCCTTCCACCGTGCAACCGCCCGGCGCGTTGATGAAGTCGAAGCCGTCATCGCTGTTCCGGAACGCCCGGCAGCCGCGGAAGACGTTACCCGCGTCATTCGAGTGGCAGCCGAAGCCATCGGCGTTCTCTCCGCCGCGATCGCCGTCCCAGTTGTGGTGCGAGTCGACGTTCAGGACGAGGTTATCGCCACCGTCGTTGATGAAAAGCCCCGGGCCCTCGTTGTGGTGGATGTCGAGCTGCTCGAACACGTCGTTGCTCGCGCCGTTCTCCACCCGGATGCCCCACGACTCGTTCACATCGACGAGCGTCTGCTGCACGCCCCTGAGCTCGAAGCCTCGAAAGACGAGCCAGCTCGCTCGCACGCTGAAGCCTCGAATGCGCGCCTGAGGCAAGAGCTGAAAGAAATCGAAGACCGGCGTCTCGCCGGGGTAGGCCACATACGAGATGGGCTGACCTGGAGCGCCGTCCTTGTCGAAGAGCACCCCGATCTCCGCGTTCCCGGTAAACACATACGTCCCGCCGCGAAGGAACACCGTGTCCCCGGGCGATGCGGCGTCCTGCGCCCGTTGCACGCTGCCAAACGGCGCGGCCTCGCTGCCCGCAGCGTTGTCGCTGCCGTTCGGCGCCACGTAGAACTCGGCGCCTCCTGCGGGAAGCGCCACCAGGAGAACCGAGGACGCGAGCCCGGAGCGCCAGCGCCGCCTCCAATGCAGAGGCGGCGTCAGCGCGTGAACATCAGCGAATTGCCAGGCACGTCGGGGGACGAAAGACATACGCCCGCAGTGTAGGGCAGCGGAACGCCACATTGAAGCGCCATCGATTGCACGGGGCTCGGCGTCTCGCATCGGAGCTAAGCAGCAATAGAATGGAAAGCATTTCTGCTCGTTTGCCGCCTCCCAATTCCGCATCGCGTTGAAGAAACCTGACCTGGAGGCGTCGGGATTTTCGTGCGGCGTGAAGTCCTCAATCGGCCTGGGTAGCGCCTGCTGTGGCGTAGCCAGAGTCGTGGGCGTCACCGGCGTGGGGCGCTAAAGGGACTCTCCATCTGGCAAGCAATAATACACGATTAGATCGACGAAGGGTGTGCCTGGCAAACACTGTGCTCCCGTGGGGCACACCGGATTGCTGGGATCACACACGAGCCTCAGCCGGGTTCTAGCGCCCAAGCGAGGAGGCCCTTCCACACACTCCTCCGGCGCCTTGCAGGATAGACTCGAGACCGCAGAGTTGTAAGTAAAGCAGCAAACTTGGCCAGGGTTGCATTCGTTCACACCATCGCAAGTTACAAAGCGTGATGGGCAACTCGCGCTCAGCGATTCACACGTTATAGGGCCGAATATGCCGTCATTCTGGCAGCATTGCTCAGTCCTCCGTGTGCACACGAGTTGCTCGGCGAGGTTACAACCCACCAAGCTCGCGTCGTTAGGTGGATCTACGCAGCGGCCGCGCGCGCACTGCACCGCGCAACTCTGGTTTTGCCAGAATCCAAGGGCAGAACACGCTTGGGCTGTCGTCGAATTGATACAAACCGAGTCACCAGGCACGCACTCGGGCGCTCGTTCGCATCTGCCGGAGTCGGGAACAAAGCCGGCGGAACAAGATATGCCGCACAACCCACCATTGCAGGTCGCCGATCCATTGCTGGGCGGTGCTGCGCACCGTGAGCAGGACGGCCCGCAGGATGTCGGGCTGTTCGGCACGCAGCTGTTGCCACACAGATTGGAGCCTGCCCGGCAGAACGTGCCACATTTACCGTTGTCACAGGTAGCGCCGCCCCCGTTCGGTATCGGGCATTGCGCGCACGCGGGGCCGCATGCCGCCAGACTGTTGTTGGCTCGGCAGGCGTCTCCGCACAGGCGCAAGCCAGCGTTGCATGAAATGCCGCAAGTTCCAGCGTTGCACACGGCCACGCCATTGCCGCTAGGTGCCGGGCAGGCCATGCAGTCACCGCCGCAGGCATTCACGCTGGTGTCGGACTGGCAGGTCCCAGCACAGTCATGCGTTCCCTCAGGGCAGACTCCGAGGCACGCCTGAGCCTCAGGGATACATGCTCCGGCGCATAGCTTCGAGCCGGCGGGGCAGGAGCCGCCGCACCTCGTTCCGTCGCACGTCGCCGTTCCGAGCGAAGGAACGGGGCAGGCCTCGCAGGATAGACCGCAGGAGTCCACGTCCGTGTCGCGCACACAGGCGCCATCACATAAGTGAAAGTTTGCGTCACAAGCCAAACCGCATGCCCCACCATCGCACGTCGCGCTTCCGTTTTCGGGGACCGGACATGCCGTGCAGGACGCTCCGCAGGAGCTCGTACTTTCGTCTGACTTGCAGACCCCGTCACAGTCATGGCTGCCGGGTTGGCAATTGCCATTGCAAGACGCGGCCACGTCGATGCACGCGGTGCCGCAGAGCTGCTGGCCCCCTGGGCAGCTTGCGCCGCAGGTCACGCCGTCACACGTTGCGGTGCCACCGAGCGGGACGGGGCAGCCGTCGCAGGAGCTCCCACAGGTGGCGGGTTCGTAGTTTGACACACACACGCCCTGACAGGCGTGTGTGCCGCCCCCGCAGACGAAGCCAGCGGGTTGCGGGCCAGCCTCTCCCGTTTCATTCGGGGATATGGTCTCTTGACCTGGTCTCGCCCCGGTCTGGTTGGGCGCTCCAGGCAAGAGCGCGCCGTCCTCCGTTACTGTTGAGCTCTCGTCTGCCGGCCCAAAGTCTCGCTTTTTCCCTGCGCAATTTACCTGTGCGAGCGCAAGAGTCAGACCCAATAGCCCAAAGAGATGTTGCCCACCCATCATTCCCTGGGCTTAACCTGTTTCGCTGTTTTTGGGGGCTGTTTTATGCCTGGAGGAGCTCCGGGCGCTCCTCAAGCAGGCATCACAGTTCGGGCAGTCGTTCTACGCACGGGAGAGACGCCTTGGGGCCGCCCCAGACCGATTCTTCGTCAATTCGCCAAGGCTTGGAACACGACCGCTCCTGGGGGTGTGGGCGTTCCGTCGTAACGCTCGAGCAAGGCGGGAAACGCGCAACGATCCGGCGCGACCACCCAGGCCCAAGCCGTCCAGCCTATACCCCGGTTCGTGAAATCTGCGATCGAGCGCGTATAGGTCCCCGTGTCGCAGTTGTCCGGGCCTATAAATCCTGCGGCGGCGTCGCCGAACTCGGTGGCGACGATGGGGAAGCTCGCCGCTGCATTGTCATAGTTCGCGGGGGGGGCCGGAACCTTGAAACGGTAGGGGTGTGTGACGTAAGCGATGTTGATGCCCGTCAGGTTCATGCCGGGGAGCAGCGAGTCGAGATCGTAAGCATAGTCGAGCCCGCCTGCCAATACGAGGTTGTTGGCCCCCGCGGCGCGCACGACGTTGTACATCTCCTGCATGCCCGCAAACTGACCGTCGCCGTTACGCCAGACCTGCGCGCTCACATCATATGGCTCATTGTAGAGTTCGAAAATCACGCGCCCGTCATTCCGATACTTCTGCGCGACTTGCTGCCAGAACGTGATGGACTGCCGGCTCGCCATCTGTTGCTGATCGGCGACGGGACTGCCCGACCAATGTAGATCGATGATCACATCCATGCCCGCCTGCAGGGTCCATTGCACGGCGCGATCGATATACGCCTGGTAGTTCCGATTGAACTGGGGGTGATTGCTGAGCCAGTAGCCCTCGCTGAGCGCATAGCGAACGACGTTCGCGCCTTTGGCCCGCATGCGTTGAACGTCTTCGCGCGTGATGCCGAGGCCCGCGGGGTCAAACTCGAAGGACGGCCGGGCGAAGCCCTTGAAAAGATGGACCGCGCCCGTCGAATCGAAAATGCGGTTCCCCTCGGTGTAATACCCACCGGGCGCGATGGTGTGGCCGTTGATGTTCGTCACGTTGCGCGGCGCGGCGGCGCGTGGGGTGGGGTTGCGCAGGAAGTGGACGTCGTCAATGAAGCAGTCGAAGCCGTTGGGCCGTGCGTTCGCCAGCGTGTTGAATTGGACCTGGACGGCGGTTAGGGCGTTGGAGTGGAGCCCGGTGCCGGCGGTGGTGGCGACGGTGTCGAGCAGGGCTTCGTCGAAGTAGAGCTCAAAACGGGTCCATTGCTCGGCAGGTATCACCGCGTTCTTGACGCCGTACTGGCGGCACAAGGTGGTCAGCGGGGGTAGCCCGTTATATGAACAGCGCGGCGTTTGAACGTCGAAGTCCGTAGCGTCATCTGAGAACTTCATGAAAACGGATTCGACCTCTTGGCGGCACTGCGCGTAGAAGGCGACGCCCGTGTAGCCGTCGGCTCGGGCGTCATACAGATCCGTTTTGCCGGGCGTGATGTCAGTGCGGAAGTTGATGCCGAAGCCGACGCCGTAGTCGGTGTTGCCCGGAGATGAAACGTGCAGCGAGCCGCCGCTGTTGCAAGGTCCGGATTCGGTGGGCTCGACACGGAAGGCGTTGCCGGGCGCGGTGGGGTTCGACGCCGGTATCTGTTCGGGCGCAAACGTCTCCCACAACGTGCCGCCCCGAGTGCCAACGGTGTAGGCGATCGGCTGCGCCGTGTTGAAATCCGAGATCACGTCGTTGGCGGCGACGTTGATGCCCCCTGCGCAGGTGAGCGCGCGTGGGGCGGGCGGGGGCTCAGCGGGCTGCCCCGGCGGAGGCGTGATTGTGCCATCGGTGCCCGCGGTCGGCGGTGTTCCATTGGTGGCAACCGGTGGCGTCGTACCTGGCGCGGCGCCGGGCGGCGTCGTTCCTCCCGCGCCCGGAGGCGGCGTTCCGCCAGCTCCCGGCGTGGCCGTGGGTGGAGTGACCGCGCCGACGTTGGGCGTGCCTTCCTGCGCTGAAGGGGTGCCGCCCGGAGCGGCGCTCGAGCCGTTGGCAGGCGCGCCGTTGGGGGGAGCGCCCGGCTGCCCCGGCGCGACGGCTCCAGGGTTGTTCGACGAACCGGGCGTGGAAGAGAAAGCGGGAACGCCGCTGCCCTCATCTTCCGCAGCCGGCGACGAACAACCTGCCGCCAGCAAACCGAGCCCGAGCCCGAGGCAACTCCGCGTCAGACCAGCAATCATTGGCTTTTTCATATGTCCCCGTGCTCCAAGCTGTACCTTCAAAGAAGGGGGGCAACTTAGAGGCCCACCGAGCGGCGAGCAATCGGTATGACATCCGCCTGCATTCGCCAGCCGTTGGCTGTGAGGCGTCAGGCGCGGGCGCGCCACGCTCAGATCGCACCTCGCGAACGACGGGGGTGCTCGGGACGGATCTTTGCCTCAATGTCGTAGCGATTCACCGCGCCCGCTGAGTCAAAAGCCTGTCGAGGCCTTGCTCGCGAAACCGCCGCCGCAGCGCTCGGAGGGCGTCTCGAGCGGGGCGCGCTGGCTCACTGGGCGGCTACTTCGTCGATCCAGTTCAGGATGCACTGCTTGTCTGCGGCGTTCAGCGCGGAAGGCGTGGAGAACGGCATGGGGTAGCCCCCGCAGTCGGGCGGAGCCCCGACGAGCTTGTTGGCGAGGAAGCTGTCGGTCGCCGAGATGTACGGACGCGACCGGCAGCTCGATGCGATGTTCAGCAGGCGCGCCTCGACCCCGGGCGACGTCAGGTCGGGGCGCAAGCCCGTCGGAGCATGGCAACCGGCGCCGTCACAACCTCCTTCGGATCCGGGGCGATTGAAGAGCACTGCGATGTCGTCGGGGCAGTCACCCGCTGGCCCGTCACCACCACCCGCCTGACCTCCCGTACCGGGAGAGCCGCCGGACCCCGCCGTGTTTGCAGTGCCGCCCGACCCGAGGGGGACGTTACCGCCTGTTCCACTCACGCCAGCGCCGCCTGTTCCGCTCGGGCCAGCGCCGCCTGTTCCGCTCACGCCAGCGGTGCCGTTGATTCCACCCACGCCAGCGGTGCTATCGCCGTACCCGGTTTCACCGAGAGGTGGAAAAGTGGTTTCGTCGATAGTGCCGGGAGCGCCGCAGGCCGAAGCCAAGAGAGCCAGCCAAGCCAGCGCCGTAAAGGGACGATTCATGAGCGTTCTATGCATGCTGTGGACGAGCGAGCCGCAGAAGAAGCGCCCGACACCTTGCCAGAGACTACTTTGATCTGCGGGATTCGCGCTCGCAAGCGCCGGCGCACGCTTCTACCGATAAGACGCACGGGATCTGCGTGATCATGGCGCACATGTCGGGGGCGATGTCCTCGTACGCGCACCTCACTTCATCTGTCGACAGAACGCGCTCGAGCCATTTGGCAGTCACTTCTGCAGGGCGCAGCTGCCGAAACGGCGTCGTTGTCAGATGGAGGCTCGTGTGGACGCGCCTTGACCCATTCCGGAGCGCTCTAGCTACGCGCCAATGACGCCTGCGACGCCAGCCGCCACCTCAGAGCGTGGCCAGGAAGGCGAGCAAATGTTGCCGCTGATCACCGGAGAGCCGCGAGAACGCGTCTCGCGCGGCGGCGCCTTGGCCGTCGTGCGCTTCGATGGCTTCTGTAAAAGACTTGGCGCGCCCGTCGTGCAAGAGTCGTGACGAGCCCGACAGGTGCCCGCCCCAGAGCGGGGCCGTGCGCATCTCACGCGGCGCCGCCTCGCCTTCTCCGCCGATGTTGTCGCCGAGCGAGCCCATGTCATGCAGGAGAAAATCCGAGAACGGAGCATACTTACGCTGCGACAAGGCCGGGATGGGGCTCGAGCCAGAGATGATCCGACGCACGTGGCAGCCGTCACACCCGACCTCGGTGAAGAGAGCGTCGCCTTGGCGGGCCTCGGGGGTCTGGGGGAGCGGTGGGATGGGCGCGAGCAGCTGCATGAATTCGGTCAAGCGCCGCACGCCCTCTCCGTCGTCCTCGAGCTGCGGGACGAGATCGCAAGCGCTGAGCAGCGACGCATCGCCGAGGGGAGGCTGCTCCGCCGCAAATTCCGGGTTGGTGATCCCCATCTCAATCGAGAGCGCCATACCGGAGAACTGATGCAGGGTGGGAACCTGAGCTTTCCATCCGAATTTGCCGACGGACGTCGCGCCTGTCGCTCGATTTTGCACTCGCGCCGGGCGGCCACGGATGGACCGAGGTTGCGCTCGCGCGATGGCCGAGAATGTTTCATCGGCCGTTGCATCCACCAGACCGAGGCCGAAGAGCGCAGTGGTGCGGCGCCGTGCGATCACGTTTGCGTCGCGCGGCACGGGCTCACCGTCTCGCGAAAGCTTGCAGTGTGGAATCAGCCGCCGCACCTCTGTCGGGGCGTCAAGCGTCACGGTCGCTGACGCGACGTGAGGGCCCCCTTGCGCGAGGAGCGGATCGAAGACGCCGTCGTGTAGCCGCCCCGCTAAAACGGCCGATTGAATGCCGGCGCCGCCCACGCCTCGCCGGTTGTGGCAGCGGTTGCAGCCGACCTCGTTAAAGACAGGTCCGAGCCCCGTGGCGACGGTGTGCGCCCGTTCAAACGTGGTGCGCCCGCGCGCAAAGCGTTCGAGGTCCGCCGCCGACGCCCCAGCTACGGGGTCGCCGGGACGTGAAGCTGGAGCTCGTACCGCGCCCGAGAGCGTGCCTCCCGGCGGCTCCGCGCCCAAGGCGTTGACGCTCCGCCACGCTCCTAGCGCCGCCCATGCGAGGCCGACGCCGATGCCGATGCCGACGCCGACGCGTACCCGCCGAGCCCTACCCGCAGCGGCTGTCGCTAAGAAAGGGTGGGGTCGGAGCATTGGGGCAGTATAGCCCGGGATCCCGTTTATTCGAGAGCGACGACACGTCGGCGGCCCCCTGCAGGTGCAAAGCAAGCTGGAGGAGAAAACGCCGCAGCTCGAGCAGAGCCGAGAAGTCTATCGTCCAGCATGGCGTCAAGGTGCGGAAGGTCCTGGGCGCGAGGCAGAGGCGGCTCGGTCGGGTCAGCTCCCATATTCAAAACAGTAGAACAGCACCGCCTTCGGCGTGAGGTACGCTTCCCACTCGCCCCCGAGGTAGCGCAGCCCGAGAGCCGCGCTGAAGAGGAGCGCGGGCTCGGGGTCATAGTCAGGGCAGTCGACGTCCGGGCGAAAGGGGCCTGACGAGTTGGGACCGAAGGCGCCCTCTGGGTTGGGGTCGACGACCCAACCTGCCCAGATGCCAGCCATCAAGCCCGCCTCCCCGGTGCTCGAGTAGTCCACGCCCAGCGAAAGCCCGAGGGGTTCGAGCGCCAAATAGTGGACGTAATCCGCCGGCGGAGCTTTCGCCGGAGGCTCTGAGCCTGCGCTCGGGTCGCGGCTCACGCGCGCTGGCTGTGACTCTGGAGGTGGCTCGGGCTCCGGATCCGGATCGAGCTTGGCGCGATACGAACCCCCCGTGCTCACCCGCACCACCCCCAGCTCACCCGCGCCCGCCTCCCAGCCCCACGTTACGCCGCGCCCGGAGGAGTAGCCCAGCGTCGGGCCTGCCTGCAGGTGCCCGCCGCCGCAGCCCGCCAGCGCCAGGCTGCCTGCGGTGACGAGGCTGCCTGCGGTGACGAGGCTGCTCGCGAGCGCCCGCCGCGCAGCGCCCCTCACTGGACCCTTCATCTCGTAGCGCATACGCGATCCCCGCGTGCCGAGCCAGCTTGCCGGCTAGGCCAAGCGAGCGCGCACCTTGTCCAGCACCATGCGAATGTAGGGCAATAACCAGGGCAACCAGGCCAGGGTCACGACCACGAACACGGCCAGCGCTTGGGTGATCACGTGGCTGCCCGCCGCCTCGAGCGCTTGCGTCGACAGCCAGCCCAGAAGCGAGGCCACGGCCAAGACCGCGCTGAACCCCAGGTCTTGACGCAGCGCCGGGAGCCGAAGCCGGTAGGTGCCGAACGCCGAGAGCGCATAGCGAAACAGCTCGGAAGCGACAAAACCCGTGAGCGCACCGGGGAAGCCGCCCAGGTAGAACCCGAGCGGGATCAAGGTAAACATCCCGATCAGCTTGGCGCTGTTCACCGCGGCCATCCACAGCGGTTTGCCCCGAGCGAGCATGGCGGCGGTGTTGGCGGCCTCCGGCGTCGCGAACCAGCCGCCGAGCGCCAGCAGCTGCACCATCCAGCCCGCGTCCTGATAACGCTCGTCGTAGACCAGGTGAATGGCGACGGCGCCGCCGCCGATGAACCCCGACAGCGTCCAGCCGCTCAGCACCATGTGCAAACGCCGGGCCTTGCGAAACACCTCGCGCAGCTCGGAGCCCTCGTTACTGACGCGGCTGAAGAGCGGGAACATCACCTTCCCCGTCAGCGAGCGCATCGCCAGCGTCGGCACGGAGGAGACCGTCAAAGCGATGCTATAAACGCCGAGCAGCGCCACCGGGATCACCTTGCCGAAGATCATGCGGTCGGCGTAGTTCACGCAAAACGTCAACATCGTGCTGATGAAGACCCAGCGCCCAAACTTCATGAGCTCCCGCGCCGCCGCCTTCTCCCAACCGGGGCGTGCGTTGTGCCCCGTGAGCATCAGGTGGCCGAGCACCAGGCTGATAAACGACCCGGAGAGCCCACCCCAGATCAAGGCCCACACGCTCGGCGAGAGGTAGGCCCAGACCAGCATCACGGCCGTCGCGACGACCTGCGAGAAGACATCGATCAGCGTGAGCTTGCCGAGACGCATATGGCGCTCGGCGGTCTCGACCTTGGTGCTGTTCAGGCCGCCCATCAGCGCGGTCAGCGCGGCGACAGGCAGTAGCGTCGCGAGCTCCGGCAACGCATAGAAGTGAGCGACGGGGAGCGCGACGATACCCGTCAGCACGAACAACACCGTCCCGCGGAAGAGCTGGATCGTCCAGGCCGTGTTCAGGAACTTTGGGTCGTCTCCCCGCGGGTTCTGGACGATGCTCGGGCCGATCCCCAGATCGGAGAAGAGCCCGAAGCCCGTCATCACCGTGTAGACGATCGCCATCAGGCCGAAGGCCTCCCGCGGGAGCATGCGGGTCAGAAGGACGTTGCCGCCCAGCTTGAGAACTTGCAGCCCGACGAATCCGCCGAGCGTGTAAGCCCCGCTGCGTACCGCCCGCCCGGTGGAGCTCTCGGGGCTGGCCACCTCGGCCAACGAGGGCGGCGCGCTGTCGATACCGATCTCGGCGACTCTCGAAGGCAGGGGGTCAACCACAGGCTGAGACATACGGACTGAACCCGCCGCGCGAAAGCCTAATCAACACCCGTGCCCTGCGGGGCCCGCCCGGTCGCCTCCCGCCGACGGTATTGCCCTACTGGCGCGTCCAGAAGACCGTCTCGCTGACTCGCACGACAGCCGAGCTCGCCTCGGCGTCGACGCGGTTTTCGCCCACTGCGAGCGGCACCCCTGCAAAGCGGAAGATATGGTCCGGTGAGCTTTGCGGCGCCGAAAATACCGCGCCGTTGACGCTCAAGCTGACCGTGTCGAGGTTCGAGTACACCTTGACGTCGATCGTGGCAGCCGTGCGCGGGTTATTGCGGCGCCCGGTGATGTGGACGATCGGATCCGTTGACCAGTTGACTTTATACCAGAAGAAGGCGTCTTTTTTGACCCGGCGGTCGTAGCTGACGAGCCCTTTGTCATTGCGCCCCGGCGTATCGCCCTCGTTCCGGCTGTCGATGGCGAAGTCGAACATATTCCACACCAGCTTGCCCCAGATGAACGGCCGCGGGGCAAGCTGTTGCCAATACGCTTCGTGGAGCGCCGTTTGATACTCTTCGGGATGAAAGAGGCCGGCGGGGCTCGGCTGTTGCGGTGGCTCTTGGTGTTGGCTGAGCGCCGCCCCCGCACCGTATTCGCTCAGGGCCAGGCGCGCCATCGGGCTCGCGGCGTGCGCCGCGTCCGCCCAGGGCCCGACCTGGTCATAGCTGCCCATGTACCAGCCGTAGTAATAGTTGTAGCCGATGGCCTCGGCGTGCGTGGTGAGCGGGGACGTGTCGGCGCCACAGCAGTGGGCGTAGACCGAGAGGCGCCCCGGGTCCAGGCTCTCGACCAGGCTCGCGAGCTCGCCGAGGAGCGCGTTGGTCGGCGCGTCTGAGGTGCGTTGCTCGTTGCCGATGCCCCAGAAGACGACGGAGGGGTGGTTGTAGTTCTGCAAGATCAGCTCGCGCATTTGCTGCCGCGCGTTGTCGCGAAAGGTGTCGCTGTCGGTGATGGCGTTGACCAGCGGGATCTCTGCCCAGACCACCAACCCTTCGCGATCGCAGAGATCATAGAAGTGCTGCGCGTGTTGGTAGTGGGCGAGCCGCACCGCCGTCGCGCCGATGTCCTTGATCAAGGCCATGTCCTCGTCATGCTCGGTGTCACCGATGGCCCAGCCGAGGCCGAGCCGATCCTGGTGGCGGTTGACCCCGTGCAGGTCGAGGTAGCTCCCGTTCAGGGAAAAGCCCGCGTTCGGGTCGAGGCCGAAGCTGCGGACGCCGAGCGGCTCAGTCACCGCGTCGAGCAGCTCGTCCCCCTGCCGGAGCTCCACGACGGCGGTATACAGATAGGGATCGGCTCGCCCCGCCCAGAGGTGAGGGCTGCCGAGGAGCCCGCCGATGGCGACGTCCACGGTCTGCCCGGCGGGCACCTCTGCGGCTGCAGAGAAACGCGCCACCTCGGCGCCGGCGGCGTCGAGCACCGACAGCTGGAGCTCGGCAGTGGCGCTGCTCGGGGCCGTGTTGCTGACGCGCACGCGGCCCGAGAGGTTCGCGGAGGCGGGCGTCACATCGGTGGTCGTGAGATAAACGCCGGAGGAGCCCAGGTCATCCAGGTCGAGGTGCAGCGGCGCCACGGAGAGCAGCCTGACCTGCCGGTAGAGGCCACCAAAGAAGGTGAAGTCCGCCGAGAGCGGCGCGATGTCGGTGGTGATGGCGTTGTCGACCTTGACCGCGATCA
The DNA here is from genome assembly GCA_043747815.1 of Deltaproteobacteria bacterium. Classification (GTDB taxonomy): domain Bacteria; phylum Myxococcota_A; class Polyangia; order Polyangiales; family Polyangiaceae; genus SZUA-265. The sequence goes on along the minus strand of JAYTOL010000082.1, from coordinate 18,337 downwards.
CGTTGTCCCCAGGCGTGAGCGCGGAGGTGGCGTCAAAGCGAAAGCGCGCAAAGCCGCCGCGGTGCTGCCCCAGGTGCACGCCGTTGAGATACACGTCGGCGATGCTGTTGGCCCCATCGAGCTCCAGGTAGACGCGCCGCCCGCCCGCCGTGCTCGGCGCCTCGAGGTGGCGCCGGTACCAGGCGACCCCCTGATAGTAGTCCGAGCCGCCGTCTTGGCCATCTAGCGCGTTGTACGTGTGCGGGAGGCTTACTCCCTGCCAGGGCTCCAGGCCATCGTCGAAGCCGGCAGCTTCTGCGCCGGCGGCATTGGCGCGCAGAAAGCGCCAGCCGTCCGCCAGCAGGTTCGCGATCCGCGCGGTTGGCGCGCCCGTTCCTGGTGTAGCTCCGCCGGCATTGGCGCCGCCCCGCGCTGGGCCGTTGCTGCCTGCGGCGCCGCCGTTGCTGCCTGGTGCAGCGCTCGCTCCGCCGAGCATGCTGGAGGGACCCGCGCCCACCGAGCGATCACTGCAGGCGACGGCCAATGCCAGCGCGAAAACCCAAGCGCCGCCGCCGACTCGATCGCTCGCCCGGAAAATGTCTGACATGGCGGTCGCCAGTGTTCGCCTTTTATCGGCTCGCCGGCAAGCGCGCTCGCGTTTAGACGCGGCCACCGAGAGTGGAACGCAGAACGGCCTCACATTCTGCCGATGGTCGGCTTTGGGCCCACCGCGTCATGCGATGCAACACCCTGCGACGGTCTCGCGGGCGCCGTTGCGCCCCAACCGGCCGGTGATGGACCCGATCGAGTATCCACTAGAAGAGGCAGCGCAAGGCGTCACCTCCTAGTAGGTGCTGGTCAGAGCTTCGACGAGGACCACCGGCGTGGAGGTCTTCGTGCTCATGGTGTGCGGAGGGGTCTGACGGCGCAGCGCGATATCGCAGGCGTACCACGATGCTACACAGGCGGAGCCGGTTTCGCTGGCCCTCGAGGGCTGGAGCAGCTCATTGTGATACACCGACGTTCGCTTCTCGAGCTGCAGGCAGCAGACTTTGCTTTTTTTCGTCCTCGGAGTGTCGTTCGCAGTCGAGAGGCACACGCCCCCTCTGCCTGAAAGCGAGCGCATGAGTTTTCCTTGCCCGTATTGTTCCGTTGTCGAAACCCGCGGCCACGCTCTCGAAAAACACCTGCGCGGGCGGCGCCTCTACGGCGGGCACCAGCTGTCCAAGTCGGACGTCGCGACGATCGTGCTGCGCCTCAGCAGCGGCCCCTCGAAACCCGAGACGACGCTGGTGCGCCCCGGGCATTGGCGCTCGCTCGAGCTGCTGGAAAATACGCGCGGCGCGCGCGACACCCTCGCCATGTACGAGCGCGCGACGGGGCACTCCGTCTACCTGCGTCCCACCCAGAAGGGGCTGACCGTGATGAGCCTCGATCCAGCGACACCCGCCATGGTCGGGCTGGGTGGCCACAGCGCGCCTTGCCTCGACGTGGTGCCGCCGACGCCGGACAGCGTCGAAGCCGCCGCGCAGGCCTATCGAGCCAAGCTCGCGGCGATGCTACGCGACTCTGCCGAAGAGCGCTACGTGATGGCTCGCATCCGGGCGGCGCTCTCGCAGGGCCTCGAGCTGCGAGAGGATCTGCTGTTTTTGCATCACGGATGGCGTTTCCCGAGCGCGGGCAAAATCGATATCCTGGCTCTGGATCGCGGCACGGGGCAGCTGGTCGTGGTCGAAGCCAAGAAGTCGGAGGCCGCTGCGCTACGCGATTGCGACCACAAGGGTCGGACCGCCGCTGAGCAGGCCGCCAACTACGTTGCACGGCTGACGGCGCACGCAGCGGAGTGCATGCATTTCTTCCAGCGCCTCGCCTCTGCGCTGTCCCGCATCTACCGCGCCGACGGCGCCGACTTATTCGTAGACACGGCCATGCCTGCGCGCTGGGAGCTGTGGTGGCCCGAGGGTCGCGCCCTGTCACCGCGGCGTTAGGACGCTCGCCTGACGTCAATTTAACACGGCCCGGACGCCACTTGCGAGAGCCAGGTGAAATTCCGCGCGCAGCTCGTGATGGCCTTTGCTACGACTCGAGCCGTCATGCGCATCGCCACCTGGAACGTGAACTCTCTCAAGGCCCGGCTCGAAAAGCTGGTCTGGTGGCTGGACCGCGCCATGCCCGACGTGCTGCTGATCCAAGAGACGAAGCTGTCCGACGCGGATGTCCCGACCGAACAGCTCGAGCAGCGCGGCTACGAGCTCGCGCATCACGGTGAGGGCCGTTGGAACGGCGTGGCCATCGCCAGCCGCGTCGGTATCCGCGACGTGATCAAGCGCTTCGGGGATCCGCTCGATGCGCCCCGAACCCCTGACGTCGCTGACGACGAGCCCCTCGCGGAGGCCAGAATGATCTCGGCCGTCTGCGGCGACGTGCGCGTGGTGAGTATCTACGCCCCCAACGGGCGGACGCTCAGTTCGCCTTTCTATCGGGCCAAGTTGGCGTGGTTCGAGCGGCTAGCTCGCTGGCTGCGAGAGACGCGGAGCCCGGATGAGGTGCTGGCGCTCGGCGGCGACTTCAACGTCGCGCCAGCAGACGTCGACGTCTGGGATCCTCGAGCGTGTCACGGCGGTACGCATGTCTCCGCCGAGGAACGCGCCGCGTTTGCTGCGCTCGAGCGCTGGGGCCTGGTCGACGCCTACCGCATGCACCACCCCGAGCCCCAGCGATACACGTGGTGGGACTACCGAGCCGGCGCATTTCACAAGAACTTTGGCATGCGCATCGACCACCTGCTGGTCACGCGCTCGCTCGCGGAGCGGGTGATCTGGTCGGAGATCGATCGAGAGGCCCGTAAGGGTAAGCCCATCCCCTCCGATCACACGCCGCTGATCATCGACATCGACCAGCCCGGCCGCAGCATCGACGCAGGCTGGTCAGGCGCCGAAGCTCGGATCGCCGCGCGCCGCGGGTGACCCGATAACAGCGATGTTCGACCCGAGCGAGCAGCCGGCGACGGCTTGACATCGCGCCGAGGCGCGTAGTTAATTAGCGGCGGGGATGCGGAGGACATCGCAGGACAGGCGCCCATGGCTCCTCAGGTCGCTCGTTCCGAGCTCGCGCGAGGCCGTTCTGCCCTGGCTGTTGGCGGTGCTGATCGGCGTGGCGGCTGGCGTTGGCGCCTACACGTTCAGTTACGCCAAGGGGCTCTCCTACTTCGGCACCGACCCGAGGGCGTGCATCAATTGTCACATCATGGAGCCCCAGTATGCTGGGTGGCAGAAATCCAGCCACCATGCCGTGGCTGGCTGCATCGACTGCCATCTGCCGGCCTCGTTTATCCCCAAGTACCTGGCCAAGGCGGAGAATGGCTATCGGCACGGCAAGTTGTTCACGACTCAGACGTTTGAGGAGCCGATCTCGATCAAGCCCGCCGGTCGAGAGATCCTGCAGGACAACTGCGTCACTTGCCACTCGGCGTTGGTTGTCGACCTCATCGAGCTCGCGCAGCGCGATCTGAGCGCTGCGCCAGGGCACGCGCCGAACGCGGCAGCCAGTGACGGCGTGCCCTGCGTCCACTGCCACTCTACGGTCGGGCACGGCGAGCGCGCCGCACTCGGAGGGCCGCTCCGGAGCGGCGAGCTCACGGGGCAGGAAACCTTTTAGCCGAGGCCGAACACGACAAATGAACACCGAAGAAGCACCTCGCCGCTGGCTCCGAAGCCGCGCCACGTACGGCGCATTGATTGCGTTGGTGACGGCCGTTGCGGTCGGGCTCGTGGCGTTGCTGATGAACATCGCGGAGCGCAAGGCCGAGCACCGCCAGCCCTTCGTGCGCGTGGTGGACGTGACGGAGGACGATACCGATCCGGCAAAGTGGGGGAAAAACTGGCCGGCTCAATACGATGGCTACAAGCGCACCGCCATCGCCACCCGGACTCGCTTCGGAGGCCACGCGGGTAGTGAAGCCTTGCCCCAGGAGAAGATCGAGCGCGACCCGTGGCTGAAGCGTATGTTCCTCGGCTACGCGTTCTCGATCGACTACCGTGATCGCCGCGGCCATGCCTTCATGCTCTCGGATCAAGAAGGGACGGAGCGGCTGTCGAAGCCGCAGTCCGGCTCTTGCTTGCACTGCCACGCCTCGATCATGCCGCTCTACCGTGAGCTCGGTGGCGGGGACGCGATGCGGGGCTTCGAGCAGACATTTCAATCTAGCTATCAGGACCTGAGCGCCAAGTTGCACGCTTCTGGGCACGCTCATCCGGTCAGCTGCGTCGATTGTCACGCTCCGGAGAACATGGCGCTGCGCGTGACGCGCCCGGGCTTTATCCGCGGCATCCAGGCCCTCGCCGCCTCGGACGCGCCCGTCCCCGCGCTGCCGTCGATCGCGCTCTGGCGGCAGAGCCCACGGGCGGCGCCGTATGATCCGAACGTCGACGGCACGCGCAACGAAATGCGCTCCTTCGTCTGTGGCCAGTGCCACGTCGAGTACTACTGTTCTTCGAAGATGCCGCTCACGTTCCCCTGGGGCAAGGGCCTCACTGCGGGAGACATCGAAGCCTTTTGGGACGAGGCGGACTTTCCCGACGGGAAGGACTTCGTCGACTACACGCACGCGGAGACCGGCGCGCCGGTGCTCAAGGCGCAACACCCGGAGTTCGAGCTTTGGAACCAGGGCATCCACGCGCGAAGCGGCGTCTCCTGCGCGGACTGCCACATGCCCTACATGCGGGAGGGGGCCACGAAGATCAGCGACCACTGGGTGAGGAGCCCCCTGCTCAACGTCAACCGAGCCTGCCAGTCCTGTCACCGCGCCCCGGAAGCGGAGCTAGCAGCCCGCGTCGACGCGATTCAGCAGCGCAACTACGAGCTCTTGCAGCGGGGTGGGGTAGCCATCGTCGAGCTGATCGAGGCGCTCGTCGCAGCAAAAGCCGGCGGGGCGACGCAGGCGGAGCTCGGCCCGGCGCTGCACCTGCAGCGGCGCGCCCAGTGGCGGCTGGACTTCATCGCTGCGGAAAACAGCATGGGTTTTCATGCACCACAGGAGGCGGCCAAGCTGCTGGGGGAGGCCATCGACTACGCGCGCCAGGGCCAGATCGCGACGCTGCGCCTCGAGCGGCGGGCCCCGGCCGGCGTCGTGAGCGCGCCCTAGGCCTCTCTAGCAGCGACCCGGGCTGAAGCTGACGCGCGCGCAAGCTTTGCGGGTGCGTGTTGCTCGACGCAACATCTGCTGACCGCGAGGTCACGCATCGGCGGCCTGTTCTTGGTGGCGCTGGCATGAGCGTTGCACTCCACCTGCGGGGTGTCTGCCAAGAGGAGGCCGATGTTCTGGTGTGTGCTCTGGGCCGTCGTGGTGGTGGTCGGCGTGGGGGGCCTGCTCATCTCGATCAATAATCTGCGTTTCGCGCGCGAGGTGGCGCGAGAGGTCACGGCGTTGTGGTCGAGCGATACGCCGCTGCCTCGTGTGGACGCTGAGCGCTTGCAGCAACTGCCCGCCCTCGTGCGTGACTATCTGGCGAAGGCGCTGGGCGAGGCCCCGCGAGCGGCCCGCAGCGTTCGCTTCCGTCATAGCGGCCGCTTCCGCACCAAGCTCGACGCGCCGTGGCAACGCATTCATGGCGAGCAGTATGACGCCGCGGCGCCGCCCGGCTTCGTCTGGTGGGGCCGGCTGCGGATCGCACCCGGCGTGTGGGTCGACGCGCGTGACCGCGCCTTGAACGGCGTGGGCAACATGTTCGTGTCGCTCGAGTCGAGCTTCACGCTCTTCGACGTTTCGGGGCCGCAGATGGACCAGGGGTCGCTCTTGCGCTTACTCTCGGAATTGGTGCTGCTCCCGGGCGCCCTGGCAGACGAGCGCTACGTGACCTGGGTGGCGGTCGACGCCTCGCACGCTCGCGCGACTCTGCGCCTGCACGCCACCGAGGTGACGGGCACGTTCGAGTTCGGGGCTGACGGGCTACCGGCGTCGTTCGCGGCGGAGCGCTACTTCGACAGCGGGCAGGGCCAGGCGCAACTCTTACCCTGGTCAGGGACGTACGAGGACTATCGCCGAGTGAACGGGCTGCTCGTGCCGCACCACCTCGTCGCGTATTGGCACGTCGGCGGTGAACGCGTGCCGTACGTGGACTTTCTACTGGAAACGCCAGAGTATGACCCGCCGGGGGCGTTCTGATGCCCAGTTGGCGCACACGAGCACGAGAAGGAGCCCAACATGGCAATTGAGAGCTGGCAGACGCTGTTTGCGTCGAAAATCAGCACGGCGGCCGATGCCATCCGGTTGATTCGGCCGGGGCGGCGCATCCTGATCGGGTCGGGCGCCGCCGAGCCACTGAGCTTGGTCGAGGCGCTCGCGGGGGACGCTAACCACCTCGCGGACAACGAGATCGTGCACCTCTTGACGCTCGGCCCAGCCCCCTACGTCAGGCCCGAGTTCGCCAGCCGCTTCCGGCATTCGGCCTTCTTTATTGGCGCCAATGTACGGCAAGCTGTGCAAGAGGGGCGGGCCGACTTCATTCCGGTGTTCCTCTCCGAGATCCCCGAGCTCATCCACACACGCCGCATTCGGATCGACGTGGCCCTGATCCAGACGAGCCTACCGGACGCCCACGGCTACGTGAGCCTCGGCGTGTCCGTCGACGTCGTGCGTGCGGCGGTGGACGCCGCCGACCTGGTGCTCGCGGAGGTCAACCCGCAGATGCCACGCACCCACGGCGACTCGTTCCTGCACGTTTCGAAGATCGACCGCTTGATCCCGGTGGACACGCCGCTGCTCGAGCACGTGAGCGCGCCGCCGGGCGAAGTCGAGGTGGCGATCGGCCATCACGTGGCGAGCCTCGTGCCGAACGGCGCCACGCTCCAGACCGGCATCGGGTCGATCCCCGACGCCGTGCTGGCCGCTCTCGGTCAGCACGAGGACCTGGGAGTGCACACCGAGATGCTGTCGGACGGCATCATGAAGCTCGTGCAACTGGGCGTGATCACCGGGGCCAAGAAGTCGATGCTGCGGGGCAAGCTCGTGACCTCTTTCGTGATGGGTAGCCGGGCCCTGTATGCGTGGGCGCATGAGAACCCCGCGCTCGAGATGCGCGGCTCGGAGTTTACCAATGACCCGCGCGTCATCTCCGACAACGATCGGATGGTGTCGGTCAACTCGGCGCTGGCCGTGGATCTGACCGGCCAGGTCGCGGCCGACACCTTGCTCGGCAAGTTCTTCTCGGGCATCGGCGGCCAGGTCGACTTCGTGCGTGGCGCGATCAAGAGCCGCGGCGGCCGCTCCATCATCGCGCTCCGCTCCACGGCGAAAGGCGGCACCAAGAGCCGAATCCGCGGCGTGCTCGAGGAGGGCGCGGGTATCGTGACCAGCCGTGGAGACGTGCGCCACGTGGTGACAGAGTATGGCGTGGCCGATCTATGGGGCAAGAGCGTGCGCGAGCGGGCGCTCGCCTTGACCGAAATCGCGCACCCCGATTTCCGGTCGGAGCTCTTGGCGGCAGCCAAACAGCGCTGCTATGTGTTCGCCGAGCAGCAGGTGCCCGCCGCCATCTACCCATGGCGAGAGGAGCATGAAGAGCGGCTACCCGGGGGCGAGCTGGTGTTGGTGCGCCCCGTACGCATGAGCGACGCGGAGGCGCTGCAGGACATGTTCTATACTCTCTCGAACGAGAGCGCGTACCAGCGATTCATGATGCACAAGGGTGTGTTCTCCCGGGCGGAGATGCAGCAGCTCGTGGACTCCGACTACACCGCCAGCATGGGCCTCGTCGTCTCGGACCCCGTCGCGGGCGAGCTGGTGGCGATGGCGCGCTACGATGTCGACCCCGCTACCCAGCTCGGGGACATCGGGTTCGCCGTGAGAGACGCCTGGCAGCGGCGCGGCCTCGGCACGCTGCTCATGCGCAGGATGACCGAGTCGGCGCGCGCCAACGGGCTCTCAGGCTTTCACGCCGACGTGCTCGCGGGCAATCGAGGCATGCTCATGGTGTTTCAACAGAGCGGCCTGTGCGTGCAGAGCCAGTTCGACGGGGCCGCGTACCACCTGCAGATGCGCTTCGATGACGGCCAGCGCCGCGTCGCGAGGAGCACTTAGTCGACGCATTCGGGAGGGGGGTGCTCCGGCCCACATGGTGGTGGGGGGACGCCCCTGGCGCTCGGCTGTCGCAACAGGTGTGGTAATGTTAGCTCGCGGGAGCCGTCAAACCCGCGGCTGCTACGAAAAATGGGCGATTTGGCGCGTTCATTCGCTCGGCGCGCGCCGCAGGCCCCCCCCGCGTCCCCGGCATTTGCGCTATATTGGCAGATGTCCCTGAAAGGAACTCCGCCATGCGCCCGTCTGCCAGTCCCCAGGTGATCCTGCGCCACGCGCCGGGCTATGACGTTCAGCTGATCCGAGAGATCGTGCGCGACGGCATGCAGGTGCTGGGGCTGCGGCCGCGCGGGCGCACGTTGGTCAAGCCCAACCTGGTGGCGGCGGGGCCTCTGTTCGAGCACGCGCATACGCGCGCCGAATTCGTCGAAGGTGTGCTGCTCGCGCTGCGCGATAGAGATGCCGGGGGCATGACCGAGCTCGGGGTGGGGGAGCGTTGCGGCATCACGATCCCCTCGCGGTTCGTCTTTCGCGAGGCCGGCATCGACCCCGTGCTCGAGCGCACCCAGGCGGTCCGGCACCTGTTTGATGAGACGCGGCAGGTCGAGATCCAGCTCCGTCACCCGGGCCGCTTGCGCGACGCCATATTTGTGCCCGAGCCGGTGGCGCGCGCGGACTTCTTCGTGAATTGCCCGAAGTTCAAGTCGCACCCCTGGACCACCGTGACGTTTTCGATGAAGAACTACATCGGTCTGCAGGATGATCGGCATCGCCTGATCGACCACGACCATGCGCTCAACCAGAAGGTGTTGGATCTGCAGTACGTGATCCAGCCGGAGCTGGTGGCCATCGACTGCATCGTCGCAGGGGAAGGCCGCATGCTCACGCCCGTGCCGCGCAACATGAACCTGGTCATCCTCGGTGATAACCAGGTCGCGGTGGACGCGGTGTGCTGCCGCATCATCGGTATCGACCCGCTGTCGGTGGAGCACATCCGGCTGGCGTATGAAGCCGGCTTCGGCCCGGTCGAAGCGTCGCGTATCCGCCTGAGCGGGGACGTGACGCTCGAGGCCGCCTGCGAGCGGGCCCAAGGCTTTGAGGTGGGGCTCGTGAGGGTGGAGAAGTACTTCGAGGGCTCACGGATATCCGCTTACGCGGGGCCACCGCCCGGACATGGGCCTGAGGGTTATTGCTGGGGCGGCTGCCCTGGAGCGCTGGAAGAAGCCATTGAAGTGCTGCGGCTCTTCGATCCTGCCTGCGACGCCAAGCTGCCGCGGATCCACATGGTGTTCGGTGCCTATCAGGGCCCGCTCGACGTGAGCTACGGCGAGAAGGTCGTGTTCGTGGGCGACTGCGTCTCGTTCAAGGGCAGCATTGGGGAGCAGCTGATCGAGCTCGGCAGCAAGTATAGAGATCGCAGCGAGCTCGACCCAAATCAGGCTCGGCACGACGACATCTACGCCAAGATGGCCAAGACTCTGAAGAAGCTGCACGCCGCGAGAAACGAGCCCTATATTCGCCTCGAGGGCTGCCCGGTGAGCGTGGCCGAGCTGATCCTCGTGCTAGCCGAGCTCGGAGGGGTGAAGAATCCGTACTTCGACGCGCGTGCGGCGGTGTCATTCAACCGAGCTTACGTCGCCTGGCAAGCCGTGCGTGCGGCTGGCTTTCTTTCCGGTGAGCCATATCAGGTGCGAGACTTTCGCGAACGCGGAGAAGCTGCACCAGACCTCGCGCTGTCAGCGTTTGAGGGGAAATAACGGCCAATACGGCGCCGCTTCGGCGAGCACGCGGGCGAACGAGGGGCGCTCCTTCAAGCGGCGCAGGTAGCCGGCGACGTGCTCGTAGCCGCTGAGGGGCACGATGAAATCGGCATAATGCAGCGCTGGCGCAGCGGCGCAATCGACCATGCTGAAGGCGCTACCAAGGCCCCAGGCCTGCGCCGCCATGCGCTGCTCGATGATGCCATAGCTGGTCCGGAGCTGCGCTTTGGCCTCTTCCACACCGTGCTCATCCTGCTTGCCCGGTGGGCGTAGCGCGTCGCCGACGACCTTCTGCATGGGGGTGTGCACGTACAGATCGTAGAACCTGTCCCAGACGCGCATCTGCCAGGCCAGATCCGCGTCGGTGGGGATGAGCTTGCACGGTCCCGGATAATTTACAGCCAGGTACTCGATGATGACGCTCGCCTCGGGGACGGTCTGCCCTCGCGCGCGATCCCGCAGCACCGGGAACTTGCCAATGGGCCAGACCTGCTTGAACGCGGCACTCGCCGCCGGGTCACCCAGGTCGACCAGGTGTGGCTCGAAGGGCGTGCCGTTCTCGTAGAGGGCGATGAGCGCCTTCCAACAGTAGGAGGCAAACGGATGATAGAAGAGCTCGAGAGACATACATCGACTTTCTCCGGCAGCAGGCGGCAAGCTCAGCAGCCCGATAGCCAGTAGCGGCGTCCCAGGGGCTGCGGGTCAGGTAGCGGCAGTAGCGGTACAGCTCCGGCCGCAACGGCTCATAGGTCTCGAGGAAGCGCTGCCACGAGGCTTTCACGGCGTCGGGGAGTTCGGGCTGAGTGTCGGCCGGAAGGGTGCTCATAGACAGGAAACGATCGCGGCGCTCGCTAGGATACGGACCCTAGAGAATTTTTGCACGCGGTCCCCTCGAGCGAGGGGGCGGCGCGGGCGCCACCGCCGATGAAGCTAGCGCGCCCGTGTCGAGGTTTAGCGGCCGTCACTCAGCAGGTCTCTGAGCGTACGGCATCGGGGCGGCTCTTCCGCGTCATTGCAGCCGAGCAGCCCGCAGTCGGTCAGCTCGAACGCCGTGCGGTCTGCGTTGCAGACCGCGAGGTTGCGGTTGCCCTGACACTCCGCCCCCCCCGCGTTGCACGCCGGCGGGTCACAACGGAAGCGATTGGAGTTGCCAATCTCCACGCACAGGGCGGCGGAGCCGCACGCCTCGACCAGGCTGAAGCCGGTGCGCGCCGCGTTGCAGGTCTCCAGCCGCGCTCCCTGGCAGCGCAGTTGGTTCGCGTCGCAAACCGCGGCCTGGCAGGCACCCGCGGCGGCGTTGCACACCTCGCGAGCGGTGCAGGTGTCGATGAGCTGCCAGCCCACCAGGGGATCCGAGCACTCTTCCAGCGCCGCGCCGGTGCAGCGGGGCCGGCCCACGGCACACGGATCTCGGCACACGTCCGTCGCGGTGTTGCAGCCGGCGCTGCCGCACTCCGCGACCGTCTCAAACCCATCGAGGCCAGCACGGCACTGCGCCACGGCGGTCCCCTCGCAGCGCCGCTCATTGCTGTCACATACCGGGGCCTGACAACCTAGCGGCCCGAGCTCCGCGTCGCAGAGCTGCGCGGTCTCGCAGCGCCTGACGTCTTCAAAGCTATCCCGGCCGCTGCTGCAACGCTGTAACGTCCCGTCCAGCGTGCAGTTGAACTGCCCGTCGGAGCAGACGGGCGGGCGGCACGCCACGTCGCCGATGGGGCTCGGAGCGCACAAGCGCGCGCTCGCACAGGGCGCATCCCCCGAGGGCTCGAACGCAGTTCGAGTGGAGTTGCAGGTCTCGATCTGCGCGCCGTTGCAGCGGCGCGCCCCGGGCTGGCAGGCGGCGATCTGGCAGCTGCCGCTCACCGGATCGCAGAGCCCGGCGCTCTCGCAGCTCTGCTCGTCATCAAAGCCGGTGCGTTGCTCGTTACAGACGGTCAGGGTCTCGGCGCGGCAGCGGTGCTCACCGGGCGTGCAGCTCGGCGACTCACACACGGCGCTGCCGTTGTCGAGGGTCAGCTCACAGAGGGCCGTATTCGTGCACTCTTCGACCAGCTCAAAGTCGGTGCGGCCCTCATTGCACTGCTGCAACCTGCCTTCGGCGCAACGCCGCTCTCCCGGCTTGCACACCGGGTTTGGGCAGCTGCCCGCGCCTCGAGCGCGCGCGACCTCGCACAGCGCGGGGGTCTGACAGGACTCGATCGGGAGCCAACTGAGCTCGTCATCCGCGCAGCGCTGCAGCGCCTGCTCATTGCACGACAGCTCGCCAGCCGCGCAGGGCATGGCCAGGCATTGGCGGGAGTTCGGGCTGCAATGAGCCGCCGAGGCGCAGGCCTCCAGCACGATCCAGCCGTCGCGGGCAGCGTTGCAGATCTGCAACGTGGCCCCATCGCAACTGAGTTGATCGAGGCTGCATTCGGGTGGTGAACACCCTGGTGGGTCTGTCTTGCACAAGGCCGGGCTGCCACACACGTCGCTCGTGACCCAGCGATCGCCCTCGGGCGAACACAGCTGCAACGCCGAGCCGGTGCAACGCACGGCGCCGGCCTCGCAGTCGTCCAGCTTGCCGCCAGCGCCGCTCGAGCCCGCGCCGGGGCCCTGACCTTCAGCCGGAGTGAGCTCGCCGGTCTCGACTTGGACGTCGCCGAGTAGACCATTACAGGCACTGCCCACGCCCGCCAGTGAGAGCACGACCAGCCCGCCGAATCCCCAGCGGTCAAAACGCCAGGCGACGTGCAGCGGGACTCGTGACATCAGATCGGCTCTCTGCGGGGGATTTGTATCATTCGTCACGGGCGCTCGCTCTCGTTCGTGACCTACGTGACGCCACCAGAACGTTGGGGTTGGAAACGATTCTATACACCGACAACCTGCAGGAAGGTATGCGCCTCGGGCTACCGCGGTGGGATGTCGCACTCGCTGGTGGGGCATTGCGCCGCGCTTGTCGGAAACGGGGGTTCGCCAGGGCGCGGAGCACACCCATAATGATGCGCTTCGGTGCGTTCTCGGGAGCGACCAGCCGGAGTGCGGCCGGCACGCTGCGTCTGCTGGCATCGCGGCCCCGAGCGCCCTCGCCCACCTGGCCCGACCGGGAATCGGCCCGCGCTACCCGAGCTGCCAGCCGGCAGCGCTGCGTGAGCGACTCGGCCCGCGCTGTCGCGCCGAGCGCTGGCGCCCCTGCCGCCATGGTCGCGACGAGCGGCGGCGATCATGGCCTCCACGTTGCACCGTGGAACAGGCTCAGCGGTGGCGTCGGGCTCGCTCGGCCCGCCGCGGTGCTAACTCGTTAAAGTCTGGACAACCGGAGCCGTTCGACAGCCCGAATTCGGCGCGCCATCGGAGCGGTGGGGTCGTGCCATTCACGGAGATCAGCGTCTTGTTCAGTCGGCACACGGTTCGGATTTTGGGGAACGCGGCTCAGCTGCTCGGGTTCGTGGTGATGGGCTGTGGCGACTCCGCGGCCTTGATCGAGCGCATCACCATCCCCTCCGACGACGGAGCGGGCGGGGCGTCCGCCACGGGCCACGGTGGCTCGAGCAGTGGATCGAGCGGCAGTGGTTCAAGCGGCAGTGGTTCAAGCGGCAGTGGCGCGGGCGGCAACGGCGTGGCTGGCTCGGCAGGCGTCGGGGGTACGAGCGTGGGTGGCACAGGGAGTGTGGCCGGCACGGGTGGCAGCGGGAACGTGGGGGGTGCCGCTGGCAGTGGCTCGGTGGGTGGTGGAGGCTCGGGTGGAACCCGAGGCGAGCTTGGTTACCAGCCCGTGGGCATCGGCGACCCCTGGTTCTTCGATTCAGAGGCGGAGCTCGAGGCGTTTGCCGTCGAGCTCGCGGGCGGCGCGAGCGGCAGCGCGGTTTGGAACGCGGCGGGCGAGATTCACCTCTCCACCGCTTTCACGGCGGGTGGCGACAAAGCCATGCTGCATTTCACGGCCCCGTGGGACAGCCTCGCGGACGAAAATACGACGCTTGACCTGACCCACCGCGTGCTCAAGGCCCGCGTCCGCGTCGCGCACGGCGCTACGGTGGAGGCCGGTCTGCAACTCTACTCGCAATCGGGGAGCTGGAGCTGGGTCGCCGGCGATTGGTGCTCGTTCTCGAGCTTGAGCGGCTTTACCGAGCTGGAGCTCGATCTGGACGCCTCCACCGACCCGAGCCACGTGCTTCGCTTCGGAATGCAGGTGTACGCCAACGGCGCCGGCCATGCTGAGCTCATCATCGATGACGTACGCCTCGAGCCGAGAGACGAGCCGGCCGCGCCTGGGGACGCGGGGCCCGAAGCCGACGCTGGCGTGGGGGGTAACGACGCCGGTGATTCGGGCGTCCCGGACGCTGGCGCGAGCGCCGACGCGGGCGGTGGTGGCCCCGGTTGAGCGCCGCTCGGGCTCGGAGGATAAAAGCCCTGACGAGGGTGTAAAAGAGAGTAGGCTGTAGCGCGCGTACGGCCATGATCGACCTCGCCGCCTCCATTCTTTCTGCTGACTTCACGCAACTCGGGTCGCAGCTGCACGAGGCTTGCGCCGCGGGCGTGTGCCGCGTGCACGTGGACGTGATGGATAGGCAGTTCGTGCCCAACCTGAGCATGGGGCCCGAGGTCGTGAGGGCGGTGCGCTCGGTCGTGGAAGGGAGGGGAACGGAGCTCGCGGTACACCTGATGATCGTGCAGCCGGAGCGTTTCCTCGAGGCGTTTGCCGAAGCGGGCGCGGACACGCTGATCGTCCACGTCGAAAATGCGCCGCTGCTGTTGCGCACCTTGCAACGCATCCGCGAGCTGGGGCTGAAAGCGGCCGTTGCGCTCAATCCCGCGACTCCGTTGAGCTCGCTCGAGGAAGTCCTGCCGGAGGTGGCGTGGGTGCTCGTCATGAGCGTGGACCCGGGTTTTGGCGGCCAAGCATTTCAGCCTAGCGCCCTCGGCAAGATCGAGCGGCTGCGGCGCATCCTTCGTGAGCGGGGGCTCGAGGCTGTGGGCATCGCGGTGGATGGGGGCATCAACGCGAGCACGATCGCGGCGGTGGCCCGGGCCGGAGCGAGCTCGGCGATCGCCGGCTCGGCGATCTTCAACACGCACGCTAGCGTCGCTGATAATGTGAGCGCCTTGCGAGCGGCGGTGACCTCTGCTTCGACGGGCCCATGACCACCCGCTTGATGTTAGTGCGCCACGGCGCCACGCCCCTCACCGCCGAAGATCGCTTCTCCGGTGCCGGCGGCGTGGACTTGTCTTCGGAGGGGCGTGCGCAGGTCGAAGCCTTGGCAGAACGCCTCGCCGAGGATCCGATCGCGGCCACGTACTCGAGCCCGCTCTCGCGCACCATGCAGACGGCCGAGATCCTCGCTCGTTGCCACCGGCTCGAGCTTCGGGCGCGTGACGGGCTGCGGGAAATAAACCACGGCCACTGGGAGGGGCTCTCACGCAGTGAGGTCGAGGCCCGCTTTCCCGCTGAATACGCCGCGTGGGAAGCCGACCCGTTCACGTTCGCTCCGGCCGAGGGAGAGTCGGGAGCGGCCGTGCTCGCCCGCGCGTTGCCCGTCATCCGCGACATCGTGCTCGCCCATCCGGATCAGAGCGTGCTGGTCATCTCACACAAGGCGACCCTGCGCCTGGTGTTGGCCAGCCTGCTCGGCTTTGACGCCCGCGGCTATCGCGACCGCTTGGATCAATCGCCCGCGAGCCTCAACGTCGTCGACTTCAAGGACCCGACGCGTGCTCGGCTCATGTTGTTCAACGACACGTCGCATTACTCGCGGCGTCCCCGCCGTGCGGAGCACAACCTGTCGCGCTGGTGGGATCCGCCGAGGAGCTGATCGCGATCGGGCCCGTGCGCGGCGCTCTCCGGCATCCACGTAGGTGACTCGGGGGGAGGGTACCCGCTTGGGGCATCGAAACCTCGAGGCGCACGCGCCAATCAGCGGATGCCGAAAGCGAAGAGCCGCCTTCAGGGGTGATGTCTACGACCGTTAATTGGCATGAGGGGGAACGCGACGAGAGCGAGACGAGAGCGGGGACGATACTCGCGCTCTCAGAGGGGTGGTCCCGAGCTCAGTCGACGTGTGAGATACGTGAGGCCGCTAATCTGGGAGAGGTATGGGGTTCAGGTTCGAGTTCATGGACGCTTGCAGGATTCTGATGTTACACGGCGAAGGCCCGCCGCCGGCGGCGGGGTGGAGGGACTATCTACTCGAGATTCGCGACCTGGATCTCCCCTCCCTGGGCTTGCTGGTGTTCACGAGCGGGGGCGCGCCAGGCGCCGGGCAGCGACAAGAGCTGAATCAGGTCGTCAACGGGCGCTACTTTGCTCGGGCCATCGTGCACGACAGCGCCGCGGTGCGGGGAGTCGTCGCGGCCGTGAGCTGGTTTGCGCCTGGCGTGAAGGCGTTTAGCCCAGGCGCATGGCCCGTCGCCGCCGCGCACGCCAAGTTCGAGCCGAGCGAGCTCTTGGGCCTTGCGCGCAGCGTGCGCCGGCTCCACACCGGGATGGGGGAGCGGATTCATTGGCTGGAGACGGCGTTGGAACAGCGCGTCGCCCCACCCCCCACAGCGGGCCTCGTCACCCCCCCTGGGCGCCCGCGAGGCAGCTCTAAGCCGCCCGAGCTCGGTCCAGAGCAGGGAATCGCACGCGTGATAACCGAGCGCGGATCAGCGAATGAGAGATAGCCGGACGCTGCGGCGCAGCTGATTAAAGCGGCCCAGGCGAGAGTGTGGACCCCGCCCTCGAAGCGGGCAGAGGGAGCACGTGGCCATCTCCGCAGCGGCTCGTCAACGCGCTTGTCGCAGCGTGTAACGGGTTGGAACACCGCCCGCCTGCTGGATGTGACGTGGACGCCATGGTATAGGTCGTTGCTCGATGCAACGGCGCTCGCCAAGGCTCAGCGGTTGGGCCGCCGTTATCGGTTGTACCGCCGTCATCGGCTGCGTCCTCGGCGCCGCCGCGGGGTGCTCCGAGAGCGACGGCGGGGCCGTTGCGCTCGGGGCGGCGGGTAGCGGGGGCGGGGTCGGCGGCGAAATGGGTGGGAGCCCAGCGTCGGCGGGCGGCACGGGAGCGATGCCGCCGGGCGCGGGCCTCGGCGAGGGCGTAGGAGGCGCGCAGGGCGCCGTCGTGGGCGCCGCTGGTGCCGATCAGGCGCCGCCCGGCCCGTCGAGCCTGGGTGACGCGGGGCTGGAGGTGGCGGCTGACGCTGGGCAGGGGCGCTTGGATGCCGGGGCCGTGTCAACGCTCGATCCGGAGCTTGCGCTTCGCCTGACGGGGCTGTCCTCGCGCTTGTCCGTGCTCGCGGCGCGCACCTCGAGCTTCTGGTTCGAGCACGGGCCCGACGTCGTGTTCGGTGGATTTCATGGGACGCTCGATCGACAGGGCAACCCCGTAGCGCCCGACGACAAGGGATTGATCCAGCAGGCGCGGCACTTGTGGATGCTGAGCACGTGGTGCGAACGGCGGGGCGCGGCCGCAGAGCTCGTCCTGCTCGCCGAGCAGACTTACTCCTTCTTCAAGAGCAGCTTCGTCGACGCGGACGGCGGCTTCGTGTTCAAGGTCAGCCGCGACGGTACCCGCGTCGTCGACGCGAAGAAGCAGATGTTCGCGGAGAGCTACGCCATCTACGCGCTCTCCACCTATGGCCGGGTGTTTCACGACGCCGAAGCCACGGCGCTCGCGCTCGACCGCTTCGCCAGCATCGACGCGAGCCGCCACGACGCGCTCAACGGCGGCTATGATCAGCGCGCCGACCCCGGCTTCCTGACGGCGGGCGCCGAGAAGGACACGAACACCCACCTCCACTTGATGGAGGCCTTCAGCGCTTTGTTCGAGGCCACGCATGACCCGCGCGTGGGCACCCGCCTGAACGAGCTCGTCGACCTGTTTGCGACTCGCTTGCGGCAGCCGAGCGGCTATGTGCACGCGGAGTTCAAGCTGGACTGGGCCCTATTCGGCGCCCCCCGCGTGAGCTACGGCCACGATCTCGAAACGGCCTGGTTGCTGCTCGACGCCGCTCGCGTGCTCGGGCGCGGCGCCGACGAGGTGCCGCGCTCGGCGGCCCTCGCGATCGCGGAGTCGTCGGCGGGCCCGGGCTTCGACGCGCTTGCCGGCGGCTTCTTCGAAGCAGGCGCGGTAGGGGGCCTGGCCGATGACTTTGACAAGATTTGGTGGGTGCAGTTCGAAGCCATGGAGGGGCTGTGGTGGAGCTACGAGCTCAGCGGGGACAGCCTTTACCTCGATCGCCTGGGCCGCACGCTGGACTGGGTGGAGTCGACGGAAGACCTCCCCGTCGGTGAATGGTTTGCGACCACCAACCCAGACGGCAGCGCCGCCGGCTCGGATTACAAGAGCGACGAGTGGAAGGCCAGCTATCACACCGTGCGCGCCTTGGTCTTCCTCCAAGATTGGATCGACGACGAGCTCGCTGGTCGAAGCGCGCCGTAGCGTTCAGTTGAACGCTGCGCGCTCTTAGCACTACTGCGAGAGGTTGAGCCACGGACTACAGCATCAGGGGGGTGCGGCCTCGTGTCCGTGTGCGGGGTCATCACGGAACTTGTGACA
>JAYTOL010000081.1:0-9280 GCA_043747815.1 Deltaproteobacteria bacterium | reverse complement strand
CTATTGCGGGGACACCCCGCACCCCGAGCGAGCCATCTGCTATGTCGCCCTGCGCTTCCGGTCCTCACCGTAGAAACTACGGTTCCGGGCACGCCGGGGTGCGGGGTGTCCCCGCAATAAAAGTCGGGCGACTACGCATCTGGCTCGAGCTTTTCGGGGGTTCGTACGCTGCGATTGTGATGAATGGGCGGAGGGGGCGTTTCAGCGAGACTGGGCTGCACAATACCGCTGCCACATTTGCCGATAGGCTGCTTCTAGCTCGCGCGTGACGCCCTGGTGATCGAGCAAGGGAGAGGCCTTCAAGCGATCGCGCAAGCGGGTGCGCCACTCCGCCAAACGCGCGGGATCGCGGGCGAGGGACAGCGCAATTGCTGCGTATTCGTCTGTCGAGCGCGCCACCCATTCTGCCAGGCCTGCGACGCGGAGCACGCGGCTCGCCAACCTTTGCACGAGCGTCACGCCCTCGAGCGCCACCAGCGGCACCCCCATCCAGAGCGTGTGCAGCGCCGTCGTCTCCCCGCTATACGGAAACGGATCGAGCGCGATGTCGACGTGAGCAAAGCTCTCGAGATACTCCTCTAGCGGCGAGTGCCCAAAGAGGTCGATGCGCGCCGGCGGGATGCCCTCTTCTCCAAACCAGCGCACGTACTGAGCGCGTAGCAGCGGGTCGGCGAACGTGCCGTATCTCAAGCTGAGGCGGCTCGAAGGCAGCTGGTTCAGGATGCGCGCGAACGTCGCCACCACCTCGCGGCCGACCTTGGCGGGGTTGTTGAAACAACCGAACGTCACGTGCCCCCGGCGCAGGCACGGCGCCGGCGCGGGCTCGGGGCTCGCAGGGTGGAGGTAACAATTGGCCGAGCGCGGCAGCCGCACGATGCGTTCGACGAAGAAGCGCTCGGCGCTCTCGGGCACCGAGTGCTCGTCCGCGATGCGATAGTCGATGGCGGAGAGGCCCGTGGTGGCGCCGTAGCCGAGCCAGGACACCTGAATGGGGCTGGGCTTCTCTGCGAACGCCAGCAGGCGGCCATTGCCGGTGTGGCCCGCCAGGTCGACGAGGATATCGACCCGGTCGGACGCGATGCGCTCGGCGAGCGTTGCATTGGTGGAGCCCGCGCACGGGATGAAGTGCGACGAGAGCCCCGCCAGGCGCGCCGTCACGGCATCCGGTCGAGCGACGTCGGAGTAGCAGAAGACCTCGACCGCCCGCCGATCGTGCGCCGCGAGCACGGGCTCGAGAAAGTCGGCGACCGGGTGCGAGCAGAAATCGGGCGACACGTAGCCGATGCGCAATCGCCGCTGCGGGTCGAGATCACACGCGGGTTGACGAGCTGGTTTCGAGAGCCGCTCGCCGATGCGCTGCCCGAGCTGGAGGTGCTCGGCGAAGACGGCTTCGGGGCTCAGGCTCGGGTCGAAATTCAAGCTAAAGAGCAGGTTCGACGCGAGCTCTGCGCACCACGGGTCGAGCTCCAGGCCGCGCCGGTAGACGGCGGCGGCATCTCGAAAGCGCCCCTGATCGCACAGCGCCGCGCCACAGTTGACGTGAGCCGGGATGCAGGTTGGGTCGAGCTCGAGCGCGCGCCGGTAGAGGCGCTCGGCCTCGCTGGGAAGGCGTTGGAGCTGCAAGTCCACTCCGCGATTGACCAGCGTGGGCACGTCCTCGGGGCGGCGCTCGGGGTCCGCGTCCAGCGCCTGCTCCGAGCGCGTGGCCCCGGGTTCTGAGCTCGCGCACCAGCGCTGCCACATCTGCCGGTAGGCGGCTTCCAGCTCGCGCGTCACCCCTGCGTGGTCGAGCAAGGGCGACGCCTTCAAGCGCTCGCGCAGGCCCGCGCGCAACGGCGAGAGCTTCTCTGGATCCCGACCGAGCGACACGGCGATGCGCACGTAGTCGTCCTCCGAGCACGCCACCCACTCGGAGAGCCCCGCGACCCTCAGCACGCGACTCGCCAGCCGTTGCACGAGCGTCACGCCCTCGAGCGCCACGAGCGGCACCCCCATCCACAGCGTGTGCAGCGCCGTCGTCTCCCCGCTGTACGGGAACGGATCGAGCGCGATGTCGACGTGCTCGAGCGCGGCGAGGAACTGCGGCAACGGCGAGTGGCCCGCGAGCTCGATGCGCTCGCGCGCGATGCCCTCTTCTGCAAACCAGCGCAGGTACTGGGCGTGCAGCACGGGGTCATCGAACCCGGAAAATTTCAAGACCAGGCGGCTGTCGGGCAGCTGCGACAGGATGCGCGCGAACGTCGCCACCACGTGGCGGGTGACCTTCGCCACCTTGTTGAAGCAGCCGAAAGTGACATGGCCCCGGCGCGCGCACGGCGGCGGGGAAGGCTCGGGGCTCTCGGGGTGAAGAAAGCAGTTGGCCGAGCGCGGCAGCCGCACGACGCGCTCCACGAAGAAGCGCTCCGCCGCCTCGGGCACCGAGTGCTCGTCCGCGATGCGATAGTCGATGGCGGAGAGGCCCGTCGTGTCGAAGTAGCCGAGCCACGACACCTGGATGGGGCTGGGTTTCTCCGCGAACACCAGCAGCCGATTTTTTCCGGTGTGCCCGGCCAGATCCACCAGGATGTCGATCTGATCGGCCACGATCTGCTGCTCGAGCCTGGCATTCGACCAGCCCGCACAGCGGACGAAATGCGGCACCCACCCCGCCAGCCGCGCCGTCACCGGATCCGGACGCTCCACGTCCGAGTAACAGTAGACCTCGACGGCCCGGCGATCGTGCGCGGCGAGCACGGGCTCGAGAAAGTAGGCGACCGGGTGCCAGCGGAAGTCCGGCGAGACATAGCCGATGCGCAGCGGGCGCTCCGGATCGCGGTCGCGCACGAACGAGCGGGCGGGGCTCGAGCGCGGCTTGCCAAAGCGCTGCCCAAACTGGAGGTGCTCGGCAAAGATGGCCTCGGGGCTCAGGCTGGGATCGAGGTGCAAGCCAAAGAGCAGGTTCGAGGCGCTGTTGGCGCACGTGGGGTCGAGCTCGAGGGCGCGCCGGTAAGCTTCGGTGGCCTCGCGGGAGCGCCCTTGATCACACAACGCGCCGCCCCAGTTGATGTGCGCCTCGATGCGGTTGGCGTCCAGCAGGAGCGCGCGCCGGTGCAGGCGCTCGGCCTCGCTCGGCAGGCCCTGGCGCTGCAGGCTGAGCCCCAGGTTGACCAGCGTCACCACGTCATCGGGGCAGCGCGCGAGGACGGCCTGCCACTCGCCCCCCAACAACCTGAACAGCGGCTGCGCGTCGAGCCAAGCGTTGAGCCGCCGGTAGGCGTGCACGTCCGCGTCGGCACAAGCAAACGCGCGCAGGAACCGCGCGTGACTGAGCTCCGCCTGGCCCATGCCCCAGAAGAGCACGCCGAGCTCGTGATACGCAGCGGCGCTCGGCGCTCGGTCGGCCGCGAGCTCGAAGCAGCCGATGGCGGCCGAGCGCTGCTTCTCCCGTTGCAGGGCGCCGAGCTGGCGCATCGTGGTGGCGTCGTCGGGCGCTTGCAGCAGCCGCCGCACGAGCCCTACTTCGGCAGGCGCGGCGGTTCCCTGGCAGTTTGGATCGGCGAGCACGAGGCTCAGATTGGCCGCGGCGGCGTTCCGGCTCGACGCCAGCGTGCTGGCGACCCAGTAGCTGGCGACGGCGTCGCCGAGGTGACCCAGGCGATGCAGCGCCGCTCCTTCGTTCAGATGCGCTTGCCCCGACCACGGGTTTTGCGCCGAGGCCCGGCGCGCCGCGACCAGCGCCTCCTCGCAGCGCCCCGCCTCCCGCAGCGCATTGCTCGACATGCTCCAGGCGTCGGGCGTCTGCGGATCGAGCTCGAGCGCCTGTTGAAATGTCTGGATCGCCTGCGTGAGCTGCCCCGCCTCGCGCTGCGCGCGCGCCAGGTTGATCAGGCGGCTCGGTGCTCGCTCGAGCTCGACGGCGTGCTGCAACGTCGCCACCGCCTCGTTCAGTTGACCCATGCGCCGCTGAGCAATGCCCAGATGGCCAACGACCCGCGCGTTGTCGGGCGCGTGCTGCCGTGCTCGTGACAAGAGCTCGAGGCCCTCGCCCGCGCGATCGCACTGCAGGGCCACGAGGCCCAGACCCTCCAAAGCATCCACGTCATCGGGCGCTCGAGCGAGCAGCTCGCGATAGAGGCGGGACGCCTCGTCCCAGCGCCGCGCCTGCGCCAGGCGCCGCGCCTGCAATAGAAGAGGCGGCTCGACACGGGCGCCGCTGGGCAAGGGGGCCATGGGCGCCGCCGTTTACCCTTGCTCCGGCGAGCCGCGCTCGGATTCGGAGCTCGCACACCAGGCGCGCCACATCTGCCGGAACGCCGCTTCCAGCTCGCGCGTCACCCCCACGTGATCGAGCAAGGGCGACGCCTTCAAGCGATCACGCAGGCGGGTGCGCAGCTCTGCCAATCGAACGCGATCGCTGGCGAGGGACAACGCTATGGCCACGTAGTCGTCCGTCGAGCGCGCCACCCATTCGTCCAGCCCCGCGACGCGCAGCACGCGGCTCGCCAACCGCTGTACGAGCGTCACGCCCTCGAGTGCCACCAGCGGCACGCCCATCCATAACGTGTGCAGCGCCGTCGTCTCCCCGCTATACGGAAACGGATCGAGCGCGATATCGATCTGGCTGAAGCACAGCATGAAGTGCGGCAGCGACGAGTGGCCCCAGAGGTCGATGCGCTCGAGCTCGATGCCCTCTTCGCCAAACCAGCGCAAGTACTGCGCGCGCAGCACCGGGTCGTCGAACGCGCCGTACTTGAAGATGAGGCGGCTCGCCGGCACCTGGGACAGGATGCGCGCAAACGTCGCCACCACCTCGCGGGTCACCTTCGCGGGGTTGTTGAAACACCCGAACGTCACATGCCCCCGGCGGAGGCACGGCGCCGGCGCAGGCTCCGGGCTCTCGGGATGCAGGAAGCAATTGGCCGAGCGCGGTAGCCGCACGACGCGCTCGACAAAGAAGCGCTCGGCGCCCTCGGGCACCGAGTGCTCGTCCGCGATGCGATAGTCGATGGCGGAGAGGCCCGTCGTGTCGAAGTAGCCGAGCCAGGACACCTGGATGGGGCTGGGCTTCTCTGCGAACACCAGCAGCCGATTTTTTCCGGTGTGCCCGGCCAGATCCACCAGGATGTCGATCTGATCGGACAAGATGCGCTCGGCCAGCTTCGCATCGGGCCAGCCCGCGCACGTGATGAACTGCGATGAGAGCCCCGCCAGGCGCGCCGTCACGGCATCCGGGTGGGCGGCGTCGGAGTAGCAGTAGACCTCGACCGCGCGCCGATCGTGGGCCGCCAGCACGGGCTCGAGCAGGTAAGCGACCGGGTGCCAGCGCAGGTCCGGCGAGACATAGCCGATGCGTAGCGGTCGCTCCGGATCGCGATCGCGCACAAACGCGCGAGCGGGTTTCGAGCGCCGCGCGCCGAAGCGCTGCCCAAACGCGAGGTGCTCGGCGAGGATGGCGTCCGGGCTCAGGCTCGGATCGAAATGCAAGCTAAAGAGCAGGTTCGAGGCCAGCGCCGCGCGCGTCGGGTCGAGCTCGAGGCCACGCCGATAGACGGCGATGGCTTCTCCGAAGCGACCTTGATCACACAGCGCCGAGCCACAGTTGACGAGTGCCTCGACGCGCTTCGGCTCGAGCGCGAGCGCGCGCCGATCCAGGCGCTCGGCCTCGCTCGGCAGGCCCTGGAGCTGCAGCGCCATCCCCAGATTGACCAACGTGGCC
The DNA here is from genome assembly GCA_043747815.1 of Deltaproteobacteria bacterium. GTDB lineage: Bacteria > Myxococcota_A > Polyangia > Polyangiales > Polyangiaceae > SZUA-265. The sequence goes on along the minus strand of JAYTOL010000081.1, from coordinate 3,585 downwards.
ACGTCCTCCGGGCAGCGCTCGAGGATGGCCTGCCAACGCGGCCCTGCCACGCTGAATCTGGAGTGCAGGGTGAGCCAGGCGCCGAAGCGGCGATAAGCATACACGTCGCCATCGGCGCAATCGAAGGCGCTGAGCAGCCGCGCCTGCGCCAGGTCACGCCGGCGCAGCTCCCAGAAGAGCGCCCCGAGCTCGTGATACGCGGCCGCGCTCGGCAGAAGCTGCGCGGCGCGCTCGAGGCATCCAGCGGCGGTGGCCAGGCGCTCTCGCTCCCGTTGCAGAGCGGCGAGCTGTCGCATCGCGGTCGCGTCCTCGGGCGCCGCGAGCAGGCGCCGCACCAGCGCCACTTCGGCGGGGGCGCCAGCGCCCTGGCAACGAGCATCCCCGAGCGCCACGCCCAGGTTGGCCGCGGCGGCGCTCCGGCTCGAGCCGAGCGTCGTGGCGACCCAGTAGCTGGCGACGGCCTCGCCCCATCGACCCAGGCGATGCAGCGCGGCCCCTTCGTTCAGATGCGCTTGCCCGAGCAACGGATCTCGCGTCGACGCCTCGCGCGCCGCGTCCAGCGCCTCCGGCAAACGCCCCGCCTCCCGCAGCGCGTTGCTCAACATGCTCCAGGCTTCGGGCGCGGCCTGCTCGAGCGCGAGCGCCTGCTGAAATGACTGAATGGCCTCTCCGAGCTGGCCCGCCTCGCGCTGCGCGCGGGCCAGGTTGATCAGGTGGCTCGGCGCCCGCTCGAGCTCGACCGCCCGCCGCAGCGTCGCCACCGCCTCGCTGGCGCGGCCCGTACGCCGCTGGGCGATACCGAGATGCGCGATGACGCGCGCATTGTCCGGCGCCTGCTGCCGCGCCCGAGACAGCCACGCGACGCCCTCGGCGGCGCGGTTGCACTGCAAGGCGGCGATGCCCAGGCCCTCGAGGGCGTCCACGTCTCTGGGCGCTCGCGCGAGCACCTCCCGATACAGTCGCGACGCCTCGTCCCAGCGCCGGCTCTCCGCGAAGCGTTGCGCCTGGGACAACAGGTCGTCTTCGACGCGCCCGTTACCGTCGGGAGCGAGCCTGGGCTCTGCGCTCACCCTGCCTCCCGCGCCGCGCGCTCAGGCTCCGAGCTCGCGCAATGGCGCTGCCACATCTCTCGGTACGCCGCTTCCAGCTCGCGCGTCACCCCCGCGTGGTCGAGCAACGGCGACGCCTTCAAGCGCTCGCGCAAACCGGCGCGCAGCGGCGAGAGCTGCTCTGGATTGCGACCGAGCGACACGGCGATGCGCACGTACTCGTCCGTCGAGCACGCCACCCACTCGGAGAGCCCCGCGACGCGCAGCACACGACTCGCCAGCCGTTGCACCAGGGTCACGCCCTCGAGCGCGACGAGCGGCACCCCCATCCACAACGTGTGCAGCGCCGTCGTCTCCCCGCTGTACGGGAACGGATCGAGCGCGATGTCGATCTGGCTGAAGCACTTCAGAAAATGCGCGAGCGACGAGTGCTCCCACAGGTCGATGCGTTGCTCGCCGATGCCCTCTTCGCCCAACCAGGCGAGAAAGCGCGCGCGCATCGCGGGGTCGTTGAACCCAGCAAACTTGAAAATGATGCGGCTGCCCGCGACCTGCCGCAGAATGCGGGCAAAGACGGCCAGCGTCTGGCGCGTGATCTTCGCCGGGTTGTTGAAGCAGCCGAACGTCACGTGGCCGCGGCCGAGGCACGGCGGCCCGACCGGGTCGGGGCTCTGCGGCGGCAGGAAGCAATTGGCGGAGCGCGGCAGGCGCACCACGCGCTCGACGAAGAAGCGCGCCACGGCCTCGGGCACCGAGTGCTCGTCCGCGATGCGATAGTCGATGGCAGCGAGCCCCGTGGTGTCGAAGTACCCTAGCCAGGACACCTGGATGGGGCTGGGCTTGCGCGCGAAGAGCGGCAAGCGATTGTAACCGGTGTGCCCGGCCAGATCGACGAGGATGTCGATTTCATCGGCCACGATGCGCCGCTCGAGCTTGTCATCGGACCAACCCGCGCAGCTGACGAAATGGGGCACTAGCCCCGCCAGCCGCGCCGTCACGGCGTCGGGCGCGAGCACGTCCGAGTAGCAATGCACCTCGACCGCTCGCGCGTCGTGCGCGCTGAGGACGGGCTCCAGAAAATGCGCGACCGGGTGCTGGCACAGGTTGGGCGACACGTAACCGATGCGCAAGCGCCGCTCCGGATCGCGACGGCCCCCGAAGCTCCGATGGCGTCTGTGCGGCGCTGCGAAGCGTGCGCCGAATTGCTGGTGCTCTCGCAGCAGCTCGTCCGGGCTCACCTGCGGGTCAAAGTGCAGAGAAAAGATCCGATTCGAGACGATGCTGAGGCGCGTCGGGTCGACGTCCATGCCCCGGCGATACATCGCGTTGGCCTCTGCGAAGAGCCCCTGCGCCGCCAGCGCCAGGCCACAGTTGAGATAGGTCTGGAAGATGCTCGGGTCGAGCGCGATGGCACGTTGGTGCAACACCGTGGCCTGGCTCGCGAGCGCCCGCTCCTGCAGCGCAACCCCCAGCTCGAGCAGCGCGTCGGCGTCGTCCGGGCAACGCTCGAGGATGGCCTGCCAGGCGGGCCCGCCCAGGTTGAAGCCCGGCTGCGTGCGCAGCCACGTGCCGAAGCGCCGATACGTCTCGGTGTCGGCGTCGGCACAGTCGAAGGCGCGGAGCAGCCGCGTCTGGGCGTGCGCGAAATGGCCGAGCTCCCACAAGAGCTCGCCGAGCTCGAGCAAGGCGGCCGCGCTGGGGGCGAGCTCGGCGGCGCGCTCCAGGCAACCGACGGCCGTGGCCGAGCGCTGCCTCTGTAGTTGCGCGCGCCCGAGCCGGCGCATACTGCTGGCGTCGTCGGGCGCCTCGAGCAAGCGGCGCACGAGGCCGACCTCCGGAGGCGCGGCGGCCCCCTGGCAGCGCGGGTCCGCCAAGGCCGCGCCGAGGTTGGCGCTGGCGGCGTCCCGGCTCGAGCCGAGCGTCGTGGCGACCCAGTAACTGGCGACGGCGTCTCCCAGCTGGCCTAGCCGGTGCAGCGCCGCGCCTGCGTTCAAGTGCGCGTCAGCGAACCAGGGGTTTCGCGACGAGGCCTCGCGCGCCGCGTCCAGCGACTCCGAGAGCCGCCCTGCTTCGCGCAGCGCATTGCTCAACATGCTCCAGGCTCCGGGCGCATCGCGCTGCAGCTCGAGCGCGCGCTGGAACGCCTGGATGGCCTCCGCGAGCTGCCCGGCGTCGCGCTGCGCGCGGGCGAGATTGATCAGGTGACTGTGCGTCGGCTCGAGCGCGACGGCTTCTCGAAAGGTCTCGATCGCTTCCAGCAGACGGCCGTTGCGCTTCTGGGCGATGCCGAGGTGGCCGACGACTCGCGCGTTGTCGGGTGCCTGCTGCCGCGCCCTCGCCAAGAGCTCCAGACCCTCGGCAGCTCGGTTGTCGTGCAACGCTGCAACACCGAGCCCCTCCAGGGCCTCCACGTCGCGCGGCCAGGACGCGAGCACCTCGCGATACAGCCGCGTCGCCTCGCCCCAACGCTTGTCCTTGGCGAGGCGCTGAGCCAGAGACAGCAGCTGACGGCTTTCGGACACGTTACCGACGGAGG
>JAYTOL010000080.1:0-34720 GCA_043747815.1 Deltaproteobacteria bacterium | reverse complement strand
TTTGGGGAAGACCGCGGCGCAGGCGCGCAGCGCCGAGCACGCGAGTTGGGGCATCTAGAAAGCGGGCGCAGGGGAAACCTTGCCGCGGGTTCGAATCCCGCCCTCTCCGCTAAGCGACGGCGATAAAATGGGGCTGGTTGAGCGAACGTCATACGGCGCGTCATACGCCTCCTACGGACGGCATGGGGCAGCGCGGGGTGACGGGTCATGGATCGGCTCCCTGTCACTCCGCTTGCAGTAAGGGGATTTGGATGGATCGGTTTTCAACCGGCGCGCCAGGGGAGCCGGCTTTTGTGCTTGTTGGGTTGCGAACGCGCTGTCTACGGCGGGATGCGTTGACAGGGGTGCTCGCCGGCGGTGAAGTCCAGCTCAAGGGGCACCCGGTCACCGACGGGGTCCGGACGGCCTCGACACTTGAGGCCGCCGCGCGCAACGGGGCTTCCGGCAGCGAGCAGCAGTTCCACAACCTGCGTACCGTCATTCCCGGTGGCACCGGTGACGAGGACTGGAGCGGCCGGAGCTGGAGTCATGCCCTCATCAACCCGACTGACTCACGGGCTAGGAAACTTCGACAACTACCTTGCCGAGGGCACGCCCTTCGCCGACGTGCGCCAACGCCTGGGGTACCTCGTCCAGGGTGAACGTTCGATCGATGTGGATCTGCACCTCTCCCGTAGCGCAGCGTTCGGCGAGTGGTTCGAAGTGCGCGGGACCCTCCTTCACCGCGAGTACGCCGATGCGTCGTCCAGTGATTCGACCAAGAGCGTTGCCGACCGTGGCGATCCGCAACAGCGACCGAACGGTTCCACCAACGCACATGAACCGCCCGCCTGGAGCCAGTGCTCGCCGATAGGCGAACACCGACCGGAGGGCGACGAGATCGAGCACCACGTCGTACGGCGTCAGCCGGGTGTAGTCCTGAGTCCGATAGTCGACAACCTCATCGGCTCCGAGTGACCGCATGAAGTCCAACTTGCCTGCGTTGTCGACCCCGGTCACGTGTGCTCCCCCTTGCTTGGCGAGTTGAATCGCGAACGCACCCGAGCCACCGCCGGCACCATTGATCAGCATCCGCTTCCCGGAAGCAGCCAACGCGGTGCCCTGCGTGGCGATCGCACCAGCCTGAGGAATGGCCGATGCCTGAACGAAGGTGAGCCCGACCGGTTTGAGGCTCAGCGCAGACTCCGGTGCAACGGCGTACTCCGCGAAGCCGCCCTTGAGCTCCAGGTTGTCGCCGTACACCTCATCGCCTGGAACGAACTTCGTGACCTCCCTGCCGACGGCCTCGACCGTCCCAGCAATGTCGGAGCCGAGCACCGGACAAGCGGGCGTCCGCAAGCCGCCGATCCTGGCGTACATCGGCGACCCGACCAGACACTCCCAATCCGACAGGTTCAGCGACGTCGCCCTGATCTTGATGAGCACTTGTTTCGGGCTCGGTGACGGCACCGGCAGTTCCTCGACGGCCAACACCTCCGGCGGACCATATCGGTCGCACACGACTGCCTTCACGACTTCGCTCCTTCGTCGCGACATTCGACCTGTCGCCCACTCGACCAGGACGGCTCTGGCGCGACCTGACGGTCGCACACTGCTTCGCATAATGGCGTTACGTTACGTACGTTACTTACGCAAGCCCTGACCCGCTCCGATCGTGCCGTCGACGTAGCCGACTGCCTCGGCCTGGTGCACATCAGGCCTGCTCAATCTCGGCCTCGAGCGCGATATACGGCACGTACCGGTAGTCGCGGATCGCGCTGACCTTCCCGCCTTCGAACGCGAGAAGAATGAAGTGCGACGGCGCTTCGGCGGTGCCGAGGTGTGCGGCGAGCGCTAACTTTCCCTCGAGCCGGACGACGCGAAGTCGCACGTCCCCCTTCGCGTAGTTGCCAAAGTACACCCCGACCTCTTTGCCGCGCCGCTGAGACTTTGCGACGAGATCGAGGCGGCAGTCGTCGCCGACGAGCGCGCGAACGCCATCCCAATCGCGCGCATTGAAGAGGGCTGCGTAACGTTCGAGATCACGTCGCGCGTCCGGCGTCGGCGTCGGCTCAGCCCGTGCTTCGTCCAGCAGACTCTTGCGCCCTCGAACGAGCGCTGCCTTCACTGCCATGACCGTCGTCCCCATCGTCTCCGCCGTCTCCTCGAGTGAGTGGCCGAGCACGTCCTTTAAGATGACGGCGCTCCGCTGTGTGAGCGGTAGCGCGAGAAAGCGAGCTAGCGCCGCACGCACGACGAGCAGATCCGGTGCGTCGTCGTACGCGGCGATCTCGGCGATCTCGTCGCTCGGCTCGGTCTGCCGACGTCCGCGGCTGCGAATAAAATCAATGGCCGCGTTGTGTGCGATGCGAAACAGCCAGGGCCGAAGCGGAGGCACCTCGACCATCTGGCTCATAGCATAGAAGGCCCTGGCGAGCGTGTCTTGAACGATGTCCTCGCCCTCGATCACGGACCCGGTCAGGCGTGCGCAGTAGCGATGCAGTTCGGGGCGGAGGCCCGCCACGAGCCGGAGGAACTCCTCCCGTGCCTGCGCCAGCGTAGCGGGTGTCTCGCTCATTGGGAATAGCCTAACACTCAGGCTGGCGCGTCGTCCGCGCGATATCCACCGATGGCCGTCGCTGAGGAATTGACGGGCTTTTCTTGGCAGCGGTCGCCGATGTCGGCGGCGAAGGCCTTGAAAGTGGGGAGGGCGGTGAGCGGATTCTGTCCGTCGGCGGTGGAGACGGTGGCGACGTGGACGAAGCTCACTCCATCCTCGAGCTTCAGTGCGTGGTAGGCGAGGCCCGCAGGGCGCACGGTCGCGAGCTCGGCGAACAGCTTGCGAGTGAGGTCCTCGTGCTCTGCGAGGCGATCGGCCTTGACCTTGTAGCGAACGACGACGCGCTTCACGAGGCCGTCCCTTCGGCTTCCTTCTTGAGATCCCGCGCGTACCGATCAAAGACCGGCCCGAAGTCGGGCAGCGAGCCCTTGATCATCGGAAGCATCACGCCGGAGAAGATCTCCACCATCTCGAAGTCGGTGGTGCCGTCCGCCTGTGGCGTGAGCGTGAACGTACGCTCTCCTTTGAACATGGGCGCCATGCCGTCGCGCCATACCATGCGTCTCGCGGGCACGAGCTCCGTCACCTTCGGCGAGAAGGTGCGGTCGGAAATAGGAACGCGAAGCTCGAGCTTCTGACCCTGCACGATCGACCCCTTGATCGAGGTGACCGTTGAGTTCCAGCGCGGGAAGTCCGCAGCGTTGGTGAGCAGGGTCCAGAGTTTCTTCTGCGTGGCGTGGATGTTAATCGAAACGCGACACTCCACGCGGAAGGTCGACGCCTTCTTCTGGCTGATTGAGTCGGTCGTCATGTCCTGACCACGTTCGAGCCCACCGAAAGGATGCGGTGCCGGGGTCTTTTTTTTGCCCAGCCGAGGGTTCGACAGCTATCGCATGGCGGTCAGCCGAGCGTGACCACCACATTTCCCCGTTTGCGGTGGGTCTCGACCCGGGCATGAGCATCGACGATGCGCTCGAAGGGGTAGATGTGATCGATCACGGGCTTGAATGTGCCCGCTTCAGCCAACTCGGCGAGCACGCGCAGGTCCAGAGCGCGCTCAGGAACAACCCCGCCGAGCACCTTTCGTCCGGATCTCGAAGGTCGAACGACGGCGGAGATGGCCTGCCCCAGGCTGGCCACCACCAACAGAAGCCGTCCCCCAGGGGCAAGCGCCGGCTTCACGGTCGCGAACGAACAATTGCCCACGGCGTCTAGGATGATGTCGTAGGTCTTGCCAGCGCGAGTGAAGTCCTCCCGCGCGTAGTCGATCACGTATTTCGCGCCTAGAGACCGGACCATGTGCTCGTTTCCGGCGCTGCAGACGGCCGTCACCTCGGCACCGAAGTGCCGAGCGAGCTGGATCGCCGCAGATCCGACACCACCGGATGCTCCGTTGATCAGTACCCTCTCGCCGGCCCGAATCTGACCCTGGTCGCGGAGGAAGTAGAGCGCGGTGGTTCCGCCGAAGGAGAGAGGAGCTGCCTCTTCGTAGCTCAGGTTCGATGGCATCAGCGCCACGGCAGCGTCTTGACGGATCACCCGGTACTCCGCGTGGCACCCAAGCCCGCTGGAGATGGCGAATACCTTGTCTCCGACTTTCAAGCGGCTGACGGCCTTGCCGACACTGACCACATCGCCAGCGAGCTCCATTCCCAGCGTTGCCTTCCGCGGCTTGAAGATGCCGAAGGCCAAACGGATTAAAATTGCAAAGCCAGGGGGCACACTCGCGGCGCGCAGCCGCCAGTCTCCCGAGGTCACGGTGGTCGCGCGCACCTTGACCAACACCTCGTCGCCCCGAGGAGTAGGCGTGGCAAGCTCGGTGATTTCGACAACCTCCGGCGGGCCGTAGCGACGATAGACCGCGGCTCTCATCGACTCTCCTGCGTGATGCGACCGAAGGTCATGCCCTCGAGCCTACCACGACGACGTTGGGTAATGTGAAGCGCTGGAGATGCCTTGCGGGACGACTGCGGATCCGGGTAGACGCGCGGTCCTGCCACGTCCCGTGGTCACGACGAGAGCAGCCGTTCGAAGCCGTCGAGGATGATGTCGAGCCCGAACTCGAACTCCACGGAGTAGGGCGACGCGTCGGTGCGTCTGGAGGCAGGTCGTGAGGCTCTCTCCTTCACGACGTGAGTCATGACCTCGCTGACGTTGGGGTAGGTTTCGGCGGTGACGTGAGGGCGCATCCGCTCGGTCACGGCGAGTATCTCGTCGGCCGGGTATGGCCAGTTCACCTCCTGCAGGGTGAACCCGTAGATGTAGCTGTCCAGGGAGAGGAACGCGCGGTAGGCGAACGCGATCGAAAAACCTGCCTGCCGCATGATCCCGAGAATCATGTCCGCGTAGCGCAACCGCGCCGCGCTCACGGTGGCTCGCGATTCGATCAGCGCCGCCGCCCAGGGGTGGCGCAACAAGACGTGGTGCGCCGAGATTGCCCGCCGCCGCATCGCGACCTTCCAGTCGGCGCCTTCGCCTGGCACCTCTATCTCGTTCACGACCAGGTCGACGATCCCGTCGAGGATGTCGTCCCTGTTGGTCACGTGCCTGTAGAGCGACATCGCCTCGACGCCCATCGCCTCGCCGACCTTGCGCATCGAAAGTGACTCGAGGCCGCTATTGTCGACGATGGTGAGGGCCGCACGCAGGACGCGTTCCCGGGTCAGCGGGGCTCGGGCCTTGGCGCTCCGCCTGGTCTTGTTGGCCACTGACCTCCTGTCTCACGGTGTGCCGTTTCCGATCAAGCCACAAGCGAGCACGTGGCTTGACAAGCTTACGACGTAAGCTTATACCGTAAGCACAAGGAGGTCCGAGATGAAGCTCGCTCACACGTTTTGCGCCCGTACCCGGCCAGAAATCCGCACGGGGCCGAAGAGAAGCTGACGTACCAGGTCGCGCTGAAGCTCGTTGGATGGCAACGCTACCCGCCGCAGCTCGTCCACGGCCGCGCGATCGCGAACGCGCCGATCGACGACACGACCTCAGTCCATCCGCCCGTGATGTGACCGACATCTGAGGCTGGTAACGCGCGCGCGGCTACCGGTCGCGTATCTGGACGCCGGAGCAACTGCGGGGATTGAAACCCATTTACAGACGTGCAGCGCCTGCGCGAAGCAAGTTGCAGCGTTGCGCATGCTGATAGCGGACGTGGCGACGCGCCGCCTACGTTCGGAGCGGGAGACGAGCGCTTGGGTATGGGCTTCTTCGGCACCATCGTGTTCTTTGGCTCCGCAGCGGGCTTGATCTGGAGCGAAGTCGCCGCGGATGAAGGCGCGTTTCTCAGTCTCTCGGGTGCGTCTTAGCTCTTCGCAAACCGCGACGGCGTGAGGCCGTGTCGTTGACCTACCACATCTCCACAACCGCAGACTGGCAGCAGTCTTCGTTGTTTCAAGTCACTCACGCCCAGTCCCACACGGACTGCCAGCGCCCCTGTGCGCCTTACTTCGAATCAAGGTTATGAAAGTCCCCCATCCAACTTGCCCTCCTGCCCACGTCTCCAGGCCCCTCGTGCGGCGAACTTCGCCGTGGCCACTGCTGGCTCTGATGTGGTGCGGGTTGGGCTCCCCGCTATTGTTCACTCACACCACGCACGCTCAGACCCCGGCGCCACCGAACACCGGGGCGAGCGAAGCGCCGCAGCCTACGCCGGGAGCAGCCTCCGCACCTGCAGCCTCCGCACCCCCCGCCGAGGCCATGCCGCCGCCGGCGGAAGACGAGGCAGAGCTCGCGTTCGAAGGCGTCGCCCAGGTGGAAGCGCCGCCGCGTGAGACCACGCGGCGCACGCTGGAGAAAGAGCAGCTCACGACGTTGCCAGGTACCCGTGGTGACGCATTGCGAGCCATCGAAGCTATGCCAGGCGTCGGCCGCACGCAGTTCGGAACCAACCCCGGGCCGCCGCTGCTGCGTGGTAGCCCATCGAGCGAAAGCCTAGTTCTGCTCGATGGCAGTCCGCTCCCCTTGCTGTATCATTTTGGCGGACTCACCAGCGCCTTCAACTCGCACTTGCTCGAAAGTGTAACGCTCTACCCGGGCAACTACTCGGCGCGTTACGGTCGCGCAGCGGGCGGCGTGATTGAAGCGAAAGTGCGCGACCCAAAGTCGGATGCGTTTCACTTGCTCTTGGAGCTCAGCGCACTTGACAGCTTCGTGTTGGCTGAGGGGCCACTCGGTGGACAGACCTCGCTCGCGCTCGCGGCCAGGCGCAGCAATGTCGAGCCGTTCATCGACGCGGTGATCACGGACGATTCCGTAGCTGTGATCGCGGCGCCTGTCTATTGGGACTACCAAGCGATCTTGGCACACCGCTTTGACGACGAGAACAAGCTGCGCGTCCTGGTCTACGGCGGGGCGGATGCTCTGGAGCTGCACTTCGGGGAAGCGCTCGCAGGTGACCCCGCGCTCAGCGGCGAGTTCGGCTCGAGCGTCAGCGCGCACCGCATTCAGCTCGAACTGCAAAGCCGACTCTCGAATGTCGTGGAGCAAAACCTAATGTTGTCGGCAGGGCCGTCCCCGGGCCGGGCGAAACTCGGCAACCTCAACTACGACTTCGCTTCTCGCGACGCGACCGCACGCGCCGAATGGTCGCTGTTGCTCGCTCCCTGGCTGCGCGTTGACACAGGTATCGATGTTCAAGCTTTCCACGCAGGGTTCAGGTACGAGGGCCCCCCACCCACCACCGGCGAAGGCGTACCCCCGCAGGGTACATTCGCCAGCGATTCGCAGACCCGCGTCGATTCTGAAATCAATTCGATTCGCTCCGCTGTTTACCTTGAAGCCTCGTTCAGGCCCACTGAAGCGCTGCTGCTCGACCCAGGAGTACGCCTCGATCACTTCAGTGAGACCAAAACGCAAACGTTGGATCCACGCTTGTCGAGCCGGCTCGCGCTGGGCCCGACCACGACACTGAAAGCAGGTGCGGGTTACTACTCACAGCCCCCTCAATTATGGGAGGCGATGCCCGAGTTCGGCAATCCCGCCGCAAAACCTTCTCGCAGCCTACAAACGTCGCTGGGCGTGGAGCAAGCGCTCGGCGAGCGAGCCAGAGTCGACCTCGACGGTTTCTACAAGCACTGGGAAGATCGCATTGTGGACACCCCCGGCGGCGCTCCACCGCGCTTTACGAACGCAGGCACAGGAGACGCCTACGGCGCCGAAATGTTGCTCGACCTGCGCGTTACTGATCGCTGCCAAACTTATGTCGCCTACACGCTGTCACGCAGCACGCGCGAAGACAGCCCCGGCGGAGCAACGCGTCTATTCGACGACGACCAGACGCACAATCTATCGCTAACCACTAGCGTCGACTTGGGTGCGGGCTGGCAAGCGGGCGCTCGCTTTCGGATTGTCACGGGTAACCCCTACAGCGCGGTGCAAGGCTCCGTATACGACGCATCCAACGACACCTATCGCCCGCTCTACGGCGAGCTCAACGACGCTCGCGACCCCGCCTTTCACCAACTCGACATGCGCGTCGAAAAGCTCTGGGAACCAGGGCCAGTTGATCTGACCGTGTACCTTGAAATCATGAACGTCTACAATCGGCAAAACCCCGAAGGGCGGCGCTACAGCTTTGACTATCAAGAGTCAGCGCCGGTAGTCGGTTTGCCCTTCTTCCCCAACATTGGCCTGCGAGGTGAACTGTGAGCTCGATCCACTGCAAGGCCCGAAGCACCTACTGCGCTCTGGCGCTCCCCCTGCTGATCGGACTATCGGGCTGCGAAGATCCTTTGAAGAACCCCCAAGAGTTGCGCGAACCCCGCGTCTTGGGCGTGAGGGTTAGAACCCTCGGCGACCAAGCGAGCCTTGAACCGGGACAAGACGCAACCTTCGACTTGCTGCTGGCAGATAGCGCTGGTCCCGTGCAGGCACAGGTCGCGTTCAAGTTGTGCACTGCAGCCAGCTCTGTGCGCGGCGTGCCGTACTGTGAAGGCACGGCGTTCGCACAAGGCCGCGTTGACTTAGCGCAGGGTCCGGTAGTCGCTCAGCTGCCAGACTCATTTCCCAGCGATGCGAACCTCACGCTGCTTGGAGTCGCTTGCCTGGCGGGCGAGCCGCGACTAGGCGAGGCTCCCCTCGACTGGAGCTGCCCTGGCCGCGAGCCGCCCTTGCGCTTCAGTTTCGAAGCCTGGCCGAGCAGCGCAGAGTTTACGAATCAGAACCCGGATCTCAGCCAGCTGCGCGTTCAGATTGGCGGTACAGAGTTGCCCCTAGACGAGCGGCAAGCGACGCCTTCCTGCGGGACGGAGGCGCCCGAAGTTTTCGCCGGCGAGACTCACGCTGTCGAGATCGAATTGGGCGAAGCCGCCCGAGAGCGGGGCAACGAGTCTGCGAACGAGCCGGACGAAGCGCTGCAGCTGTCGCACTTCTCGACGCTTGGCCTGTTTGAACGCCAATACAGCTTTGTAACCGCCGAGCAGAGGCCCCGCGTGACCTTGGAGTGGCAAGCGCCCGCGATGCCAGAAGCGGTGAAGCAGTATCTGGTCGTGCGTGATGGTCGCGGTGGGGTGACTTGGGTGAGTTGGAGCTTTTGTGCTCGTTGAGAACCGGAGTAGCTGTTTATGAATATTGATGCCGTATTTCAGGGTTTGCTGAACCTAGACACAACGTGGGTGTTGTGGCTGTTGGTCGGGCTGAGCGTCTTTGCGGTCGCCGTGATTATCGAACGCATCGCGTTTTTCTGCAGCACCCGAGCGGATTCTGCGCGGCTCAGGGCAGAGCTAAACGCGGGGTTGTCGCAAAGCGATCCCTCGCGCATGAAACGCAGCTTGAGTCAGTCGCGCAGCGTGGAGGCCCGGATTGTGGGTGCAGGCGTCGGCGCGAGCTGCCCGGAAGAGGCCGCCGAACGCATGGCCGCAGAAGCCGGGATGCAACGGCTGCGTTCGGAGCGAAATCTGGCGTTCTTAGGCACGCTCGGAAACAACGCGCCGTTCATTGGACTGCTTGGAACCGTCATTGGCATCATTGGGGCGTTCAAGCAGTTGAACACCTCCGGTGGACAGCTCACGACCGGACTGATGGCGGCGATCGGCGAAGCGCTGGTTGCGACCGCCGTTGGGATCTTGGTCGCTCTGCCCGCGGTGGCTGCGTACAATGCGTTTCAACGCGCGATCCAAGTACGCCTCAGCTTGGGGGATGTCCTCGGGCGAGAGCTGCTGGCTCACTTGCACGCCCTTGCGCAAGGCGTGTCTCCGCGGCCGCTAGCGGAGACGCCCGCAAAGGCAGGTGAGTGATGGCTGCCCCCGTCCAACGCCCAGGCGAATTGATCCAAGGCATCAACGTGACGCCGCTGGTCGATGTCGTGTTGGTGCTGCTCATCATCGTGATGGTGAGCGCGAGTCACGCGGTGTCCCAAGCGCTACCCCTAGCCTTGCCCAAGGCGAGCAGCGGCGAACTCCATAAACGGAGCCCATTGGCGGTCAGTATCGACGCTGATGGGGCGCTCTACCTCGAGGGCGCTCCACTCACCAAGCCCGAGCTGCGCCTGCGCGTGCGACAGCACCCGGGTGGACCAGACAAGAGCGCGCTCATCGCCGCCGACGGCTCGGCGCCGCACCGAGCCGTCGTGGGCGTGATCGATCTGCTGCGGGGCGAGGGCGTGACTCAGTTCGCCATCAACGTCGCTCCAGAAGATCTTGCGCCATGAGTCCTGTGTTTACCCGTGGCGCTTGCTTGCTGGGAAGCTTGGCCGTTCACGCCTGGCTCCTACTAGGCATCACCGTACAAAGCGCGGCGCCCCGCTTGCCCTTCCCCCCGGTGTTCGTTCAACTCACAGTGACGCAGGAGACCAAACCGGTCGAACCTGAGCTCCCGCCGCCGCCCCAACCCCCAGAGCCTGAAAACCCAACACCAAAACTGAGGCCGCTGCCTCCGCCCGAAGACAAGCCGCCCGAGCCCGAGCCTCTGGTCAAAGAAGCACAACTCCCCAGAGCGCCGTCGCCCGCGGAGCTCACCGGCACGACGTTGGTCAGCGATACGGGCATCGGCTGGGCAGCGCCGCTTGGAAGCGGCGCAGAGCGGGACGGCATGGTCCGTTCAGCCGTCGCTTAGCTTCAGGCCAAGCTAGAGCTTGGCGCTCGAGCATAGGTCGGGTCGATCAGCCTCTGCACCTCCGGGTCCGCCGCGGCAAACTCCCGGATCCGAGGCAGCTCGCCCGTTGACTCGTTCTGACCATCCAGCGTTCCGGCGAGGATCTGCTGAGCAAAGGCAGCGTGGAATACGGTGGGCGACCAGAACAGGTCTAGCTCATAGGCCTTGCGCCGTGCGTCCAGGATGGCTCTCGTCTGCAGCCTCGAGAAAGACATGCTCAGGATGTAGATGGCTCGCAGCAGCTGGTTGGGGCCGTTGCCACTCTCCCCCGTCGGATCTTCGGCTGCGTAGGCGCCGTGGAAGAGAGCAGTGTCGAATAAGACGCAGTCGCCCGCCTGGATGTTGCTGACGCAGGGTGTAAGCCCGCAGCGCTCGAAGGGCTCGAGGTCAGCGGCCGCCAGGAGCTTCTCAGCGGCGCTGCGCTGGCCTTGGCCCTCGCGACCCCACTTCTGGTGCCAGCGCTCCTCGATCTCCTGGACCCGGCGGTGCGAGCCCGGAACCAGCGCCGTCGCCCCCGTGTTCCGGTTCATGTCGAAGAGCGGCACGATGGCGTAGTACTCGGGGCCCTTGAACTCGGGACCATAGAACTGGCCGACGTGCGTGTGCATGCGCTGCGCCACCCCAAACTTGCCGTGTTGCGAGGTCGCCGCCGCCACGCGCAGCGTTTCAGGGTTGCCGCTGGAGACCGGCAAGTTCACGGACATGCGGTCGTACACCGCCACCAGCTCGGAATCGTCATGCGTGCCGTAGGCGGCGTGGAAAGCCTCGAGGACCCCGCGCCTCGAGCGCGCGTACCACATCGAATCGCAGTGTGTCGTGCTCGTCATCAGACCGTCGCCGTGCCCCTCCCGCCACGTCGTCGGCTGACCCCGCCGCCATCCGATGGGGCGCCGCTGCGTCATGCGCTGCGAGGCCTCTTCTACGCCCTCCAAGTGCCTCCACAGCAGGTCCTCGGCGCGCTCGAGCTCGGGCGGGCTCATGCCGCCTCGTACGCACGCGAAGCCATGCTGCTCGAGGTGCGCCCGGATGCCTGGGCGGTCTGCAGGGTCGAGCCGGGCGGGCGAAACCTCTGGGATGCCAGACTCGGACGGGCGCAGCAGCAGGGTACTCGCTCCACCGCGCTGCGAATCGGTGATCGGTTTCATCCTCACCTTGATACCAAAATCGAAAGCGGCGAGGGGCTCGAGCCGCGCAGAGCCGCTCGACGCCAGGATGCCCCCTGACGATGGCAAGCGACGTGCGCCACCGAGCTCACCTCTTGCCGGTCCGAGTCGCCGCGTCGCGCTCGACTTCGGGCGGGTGCTGGCACGCGCACTGGATTTCCAAGGCCCGGCGTGCGCTGCCGGTGGAATTGTTTGGCGTGCTCAGCGCCGACGCACCGCCTCACAGCGTGCCGCTCTCCGTCGCCGTGGCACCCTTGTCGATGGAGTGGAGATCGGTCTCGGCTCACGATATGTGCATGTTGATGCGTGAACCCCCGGCCGAGCGACGAGCGAGCCGCGTGTTTTTGGCACCCGATCTATCGGCGCCGGGCGCACTGCTAAGCCCGGCCGAGGTGCGCTTCTTCCAGGAACACGGCTTTCTGGTGAAGCACGCCCTCTTGGATCGCGATGCGATGACCGCTGCCGTCGCGCGCACCTGGGAGTACCTGCTCGACGTCGTGCCGCAGGATCAGGCGAGCGGCTGGCGCCTGAACCCGCACGACCCGGGCACCTGGCAAAACCCCCGCTGGGCACCCATGCCGCCTCACCCCACGTCCGGAGAGCACGAGGGGCGAGCCCCCGTCGAATACCACGGTGGGGTGGTCAAGCTGCACCTGCTCGGCCGCGAAGAGTCGCTGCTCGAGTCCTTCGCCAACCACCCGCGGGTGCGTGACATCGTCCGAGGGCTGCTCGGTGGTGAGCTGCGCGAGACGAGCTTCTTCCGCGGCGTCTACCCCATCTTTCCCACTCGCGAGAGCGCGGACGATCGGGTGGAGCTCGAACGTCGGACCGTCGCGCCGCACACCGACCGCGTGTGCCAGCAAGTCAACGTCTGCGCCTACCTCGGTGACGTCGCGCCGCGCAGCGGTGGTTTCACGGTTTACCCCGGCAGCCACCTGCGGCTGTTTTCGGAGCACCGCTACGAAGCCAACTGGTCACCGCTCCCAAGCTACGAGAGCACCCTCGCCAAGGTGGGCGCCACGGTCGAACCGCTCGAGCTCATCGCCGCGCGGGGGTCGGTCATCTTCTGGCACGGGCGTCTGGCGCACTCGGGTGGCATTCATTTCGGTCGTGACGTTCGCTGGGCGGCCTTCGCGGACTACACCCACGACCGGCCGACGTTGACGGACGACGAACACCGGGCCCTCGGCCTCTACGAATGGTTCAAAGATGTGAAGCTCTTTCGGGAAGACTTCGAAGCGAGCTCGGACCCGTGGCGACACTGGGCGATCGGCAGCTCCCGGGTTCCGCTGCACTGAAGGTTTCGCGCGACGCCCGTTACGGGGGACAGGAAGGCGCGGCACGGAGCGTGCGCCACGAGCGCAGCCCGGTCGCACTTCGGCTCACGGAGGTGAGCGCCAATCGCGGCTCGAGGAGTCGAAGAGCCGACCGTCGAGCCCGACTTCTTGTCTGCGCGGCCGAGCGTCTGCGGTGGACGTCTCAGTGCTCGGTGGGCACCTCGACGTGTGTCTCGAGTGCGGCCAGGAGCGAACCGGCTCGAGCGGCAAGCCCTGTTCGGCGTGCTCAATGCCGCTAGCTGGACCGCTCAGCTCTTGCTCCCGCTGACACTCTTGAAGAATCCAGGGTCCACGTGCAAGTGACGGCTCTTGAACCTCCAGCCATCCTTCGTCTTGACGACGACGCTCCGGTCGTAGCGACCGGTGGCGACGAGTTTGGGCGTCTCAGCGACCTCGAGGACGATCATGTCGTTGGTCACGTACACCTCATTTGAGGAGATCGGCTCGATCTTGATGTTGGTAGCCTGATGACGCTTACCGTTGGCCATGCCGCCAGGGCCGACGTGGTGTTTCTCGAACTCGTACAGCTCGTTCCAAGTCTTCATGCTGCCGAATGGGCCACTTTCGTAGCCGCCGAAGTCAGCGGGCGGCACCCACGTGCGCATGAACGCATCGGCATCTGCGTTATCGGTCGCCAGGCAGTACTCGACCACCAGGTTGTGTATCTCCAGGATATCGGCATGAGTGAGCTGAATGGACATGCTTGCTCTCCAGTTCGGACCGAGCTCCGAGATCGAACCTCGCGCTCGGTGTCGGCTTGCTTGAACTGGGTCCATTCTGCGTCGGGGCCGCAGCTTGAGTAGGGGGCCGAATCGTAACATACTGTCTCGAATGCCGACCCAATCCGCCCGACTGGACGATCTGGAGATGTTCGTTGCTGTCGTCGAGGCGAGCGGGTTTACGGCCGCGTCCCGCGCAACGGGGTTACGGAAGGCGCTGCTCAGTCGCCGTATCCAGGAGCTGGAGGCGCGCCTGGGAGCACGCCTTCTCGAACGTACGACGCGAACGGTGCGCGTGACAGAGATCGGGCGAGCGTTCTACGAGCGCGCCGTGCAGGCCGTCACCATCGGGCGGCAAGCCATGGCCTCCGTCGACGAGGCGCGTGGGGAGCCGTGGGGCACGCTTCGGGTCAGCACGACTCCGCTCTTGGCGGACCATCTGCTCGCGCCCATCATCGTCGCCTATTTGAACCGGTACCCGAACGTCGCTGTCGAATTGGATGTCGGGGTCCACACGGTCGACGTGGTGGGTGACAGGTTCGATCTGGCCTTGCGCGTGGGGGCGCCCCCGCCGTCTTCGCTGCGTGTGAGGCGCCTCGGCAGGGGCAGAAGCGTGTACGTTGCCAGTCCAGGCTACCTCGCTCGCATGGGTACGCCGGCTACGCCTGCGGACATGGTGCGGCAGCGCGCCGTAGTGATCACCGGCGGACCGCCCACGTGGAGCTTCGTAGCGCGCGGCCGTAGCCTGACCGTCACGCCGACCGTGAGCCTGAAGACGCCGAGCTTTGGCATCGCGCGGGAGGCCGTGCGTGCCGGAATCGGCGTCGCACGCCTGCCCCGCTTCTTCGTGCAGCAGGCGCTCGACGCCGGCGAACTCACGACGATCGTCGACGAATGGACGCCACCCGAGGTGCCCATCGTGGCGCTTTTCCTCCCCGGCAAGCTCGCGACGAAGACGCGCGGATTTCTCGACATGCTGGCGGCGTACGTCGAGGAGCACCCGTTGGAAAACCTCCTGCGCCGGGGGACACGCGGCAAAGTCCCGCGCTGATGAGTCGGACAGCGCAAACAGCTGTGCCGAATACAGCGCGACACACTCCGCGGGCTCCGACGCCGCGATGAGTAACAGGCCCGGCAAGTGCCAGGATGGAGTTGCCCCGATCTGGATCCCCTGTTCTCATCGGACGCGTGCTGCGCATCGATGGCATCGATGACAAGCTGGCGAATCCGCCGCAGCCTCAGTTCGTCACCGACCGAATGTACAGATATTGATACCTGTCTGCAATTGAAGATCTGGCCGGAGGCGCGTTCGAACATTTTCCCGCTGGGAGTTACGCGGGCATCGCCCAGTGTCGTTCTGCGCCCAGAGGCATAGGATGGAAACTCACCTAGATCAGGGGCCGCGTCGTCGATTCGTTTTGGTCGCAGGGCGCATCGCCCTGCTCGTATCGCTGCTCGGCACCGGTTGCAGCACCTTTATGAAAGGGTCTTGGGATCGCCTACGAACCGGCGAAAGGGACTTCACCGAAGAAGAAATGGCGCTTTTGTCGCGGACGACGACCGTCTTCTTCCTGCGCAGCGCGGATGAGCCCCGGCGGGATGAGTTCGAGGAGGCGCTGGAGCGCGCCTGGCACCTCACCGAGATCGAGGTCGTGCCCTTCGCGCAATTCAGCGAGTACGCCGACTCGACGAAGTATTCCTACCTGGTCATCGAGGGCGAAGCGCTTTCGAGTTACCCCATCCCCTTCTACCATCTGTCGTTGGTCGTCGTGTCCCCAAACGAGGACGAGGACGAGGAGCCCGAGAGCATCGGCTATTGCCGGATCGAACTCCAATCGACGATTCCGTCCATGAAACGCGGCCTGGAAAACGGAGGAAGGGCTGCGCTGGCAGAGGTCTATCGTCAGGAGGAGTTCCTCAACTGGTCACCGTCTTTGCTCGCGATGTACCTGCAGTCGGTCCAGGCCGATCTGGAGCGGGGCCGGCGCCGCGAGATGCTCGAAGAGTTCAAAGACGAGGAGCGGATGCAGCGGCTTCGAGAGGCCACCCTCTACGTCCCCGAACACTTGCTCGTCGATTTCGACGATGGCAGTGACGGATCGAAGCGTCTCGACCCCAAAGAGCTGTTAAGTGAGTATCCGGGCCACTACGAGGTCGTCACGCACGAGGCGCTCGAATCCCTCGTCGCTCGATCGGACACGCTAGAAGAACCACTTTTCATCTTCGACTACGCCATCAATTCGGTGGCGAAGCTAGTCTCCATCTACGAGTATGGCCGCGGCGTGATCTACCGAGACAATAGTCCGTTCGGTCCCAGGCTGAGCTCGTCCGACTTCGACGTGTACTAGCAAATTAGCCCCCGCGAGCACGGGGGTCGGAGCGTCGAGATCCAGCCCGCATGTGTTGACCAGCGCACTGCCGGTTCCCCGCAAGGGACCCCCGGGCCCTGGTGGTCCGGGCAGGGGCGGTTCGCCGAAGCCGAACCAACAGGGGCGCGCGCAGGGCTTTGCAAACAATCCCTTCGCGGATCTATTGAAGAAGGCCCGAGCCGGGCAGACCGCGCTTGACACCCCTCGGGCGCGAGCGAGACTCGCGCGCAGCATGAACCAATACAAACTCACCTATTTCGATTTCTCGGGCAGTCGCGGGGAAGAGTGTCGGTTGGCTCTTCACGTCGCTGGCGTGGAGTTTCAGGACAACCGCATCACCCAGGAGCAATGGGCGGCGCTCAAGCCCTCCTCTCCCTACGGCGCTCTGCCGATTCTGGAGACGCCGGGCAAGGCGATGTTGGCGCAGTCCAACCCGATCCTCGCGTACGTCGGACGGCGCTACGATCTGCATCCGAAGGATGCCTGGGAGGCGGCTCGCCATGAGGCCATTCTCGAGTCTGTCGAAGAGGTGCGAGTCGCGATCGGACCGTCCGGCAAGCTCACGGACGCCGCCGAGAAGAAGAAGGCCCGGGAGGACCTGGCGAGCGGCTATCTGCAGAGCTGGGGCGCCAACATCGAGCGGCAGATCCAGGGTCCGTTCGTGGCGGGGGCGAAGATTCAGGTCGCGGACATCAAGCTGTATCAGATCCTGAGCTCGTTCAAGAAGGGCGTGCTCGACCACATCCCCACGACCGTGTTCAGCGCCTTCCCCAAGCTGGAAGCGGTGCACGACGCCGTGCTCGCACACCCCAAGGTGGCCGAGTGGCGCTCCAAGCACTGAGCGCTAGTCACAAGACCGCCGCTCGAGGTCGACGGCCACCGTGCGCGGCCCCGGTGTGGACCCTACGCTGCGACCGGCCTTCGCGGCCCGGACCACGCCGGCGCCTGTTCTTGCCACCCGCGCTCTGCGTCGCTGGTGCTCCAGGCGCTCCACGACGCCGAGTTGCGGCTCATCGTTGGGCGCAGTGCGGGGAGGGGCTGTCGCCTCCCGCGACCAGCAAGCAGAGGGGGCAAACGTAGTCGGCCGGCGCGTGGTGATACCCGGTGCGCGACGTTAGCAGAAGGCTGCCCAGGCAGCACCACACGGGCGGCCAGCACCTCGAAGCCCGGCGTGATGTGCGGCTGGCTCGCGCGTAGGTGGGAGGGTGGCACGCGGGGCCCTCCTGTCGCCGCGAGCTGTCTGGAGTTGGCGCAGCGCATCAAGGCGTGTCGGCGTTTCCGGAGGCGGTCAGGTCGAGGCGGCGCACGGCGTCGAAGGCAGCCATCGAGAGCCGGGGATTGTCGACGACATCGAGCACGTTGACCTTGCCCAGCGCACCGATACTCACGCTCTCGAGCTGCGCATTGTTCCGGATCGACAGGTAGTCGATGTAGCTCTGGCGCGTAAAGTCGATGTGGCGGAGGTTGGCGTTGAATTCGATCCTGACGAACGCCGCGCTCGACCAACCCGCAGGCAAGCTGAGCTCCGTCAGCCCCAGCTCCACGATCTCGAGCACGTCCGGCCTAGTGGTGATGAAGTCCTCCGGGCTGAGGGGAGTGGTGGACGGGTAGACGAACTGCATGGTCTGGAATGCGGGAAACCTGGCGAGCTCGGGGCTGCCCGTGATGCGAAGGCTCCTGAGCCCGCCCACCTGTTCGAAGTCGGGCACGTCTCGGAGGGCGCGATTGTAGTCGAGGTCCAAGCCCTTGAGGCGCTGGAGGTTCTCCAGGCCCGCGAGCGAGGTGAGCTGGAAGTTGGCGACGATCGAGATGTGGCCTGCATAGGCGAGGCTGGCGAATGGCGCGAGGTCGTGCAGCTGGGTGTCGTCGACATACAGGCCATCGAGGTATTTGACCCCGATTGGCTTCAGCTGGCGAAGGTCGACATCGGTGAGATGCATGCTGAGCATGTACTCCGGCAGCGTGAGGCCATCGAAGCTCTCGAGCTTGAGGGCAGCGTTGATGCTCAGGCTCTGCAGCCCCGTCAGGTTCTGAAGCCCATCGAAGTTCTTCAGGTTCGTGGCAAAACCGATCGACAGGCCATCCGTCAACGTCCGGAGATTGGCGAGAGGCTTGACGTCCTCCGAGGCAAACCCCAGCAGGGAGAGGCTGCCGGCGCTCTCCAGAGCCTCGAGGCCCTCCAGTGAAGCCAGCCAGCCACTCTCCTGTAGCTCTTGTTGCGCCGCCGCATCTTCTGGCTGGGTGTCAGCATATTGATCCGGCGTGTGCCCGACGTTGAATACGCCGCTCACCGCGGTGAGCGCATGCAGCGCGTGCAACTGCGCGCCTGCAAACGCCTCGACGTACAGATCGCCATCGATCCTCTCGCAGCCCTCGAGTGCGTCCAGCTCTCTTTGGTTGTGGACGCTGATTTCGCCCTCGAGGCTGGGGCTCTCCAGGCAGCGCGAAGTCAATGGCAGCGCCGCTGGCTCCATGGGCACAGGTACACCCTCGCCCATGTTGAGGCGTTCATCCGAGCAGCCCAGCAGCGCCGCGCACAGACCGACGGCGGCCGCGCTCGTCCTACGCACGAAAGGCGAGGCCGCAGAGGGGAGGATTAGACTTGATTGCATCATGTTGGCTCCTTCATCCACTTCGTGTCCAGGGCGCGAGCCGTTTATCAGTGCCCCGTCGTCGAAAGCTCGCCAGCATCGGCACACTTCTCGGCGATGCGTCCCGCGTACACGCTGCGCGGGTGCTCGCGGAGAAAGCGCTGCGCACGAGGCGGGGCGTCGCTGGCGCCGGCAATGCAATAGGCCAGCAACTCGACGGCACGGCGCTCCTCCAGCAGGTTCGAGCGCGGGTAGCGCTCCTCCAGCTCGGCAATCAGTGCCAGCGCCAATGGAGAGTCCGTGCCGCGCACGGCGCGTTCGGCGCGGCGCAGCAGCGCCAGTTCCTCGCTGGGCTCGGCGGTCGCGAGCATGGGGCTTGGCGCCTGCGGCTGAGGCGCAGGGCTCTTGGCTCGCCGCTCTCGGGGCGGCGCCGCTCGTTGTGCGTGGACTGCTGCGCTTGCCCCGAGCGCTGGCGGAGGCGGTGGGCTCGGCGCCACGCTCAGTTCTGCTGGCACGTCGGGGCGCGGCGGGAGCTCTGCCGCCGCAGCGCTGCTGGCGGTGGGCGGCAGCGCCGAGCGAGCGGGCTCGTCGCGAGCATCTCGGATCAGATAACCGGAGAGCAGCCCCATGCCGAGCAGACCCGCGCCGACCAGGGCCGTGCCGAGCTTGCTGCGGGTCGGCAACGACGCCCAGGTGCTCTGCGGTCGAGCCCTCAGCGCGGCGCCGCTCCCAATGGCCCCCATGGTGGCCGCCGTGGAGCTGGTGAGCCGTGCCCGCACCCGATCCTGAAGGCTCACGTCCGGAGAAAAGGAGCGCCAGGCGCGCCCGAGATGGCGATCGACGATGTCCTTCTCCGGCGGAGATTGCTCAGCCATGATCTGCCTCGTGTTCCAGCAAGTGAAGCTCCAGCGAGCGGCGCAACGCGCGCACGCGCGAGTAGGCGGTTTGCAGCGGAATGCCCAGCATGCTGGCCAGCTCGCGCATAGGGACACCCTCGATCAGCCCGAGCACGAGGAGCGCCCGGCGGCTCTCATCCAGGCTGTCCGAGAAGGCACGAATCAACGCCGCGGACTGTGCCGCTTGCACTTCGCTCTCGGGGCTCGGGCCCTCACCCGCCGCAATGTCCGGTGTCAGCGCCTCCAGCGGCGCGCGCTTGCGGCGATGGCTTCTGCGATGATTGGCGGCGACACGCTGGACGATGGCGAAGATCCAGGTCTTGACGGTGGACGTCCCCTCGAACTCGGCGAGCCGGCGAGAGGCGATCCCGAACACGTCTTGCGCGGCATCTTCGAGCCCGTCCGGTTCCACGCCGAGCAGGCGCAACGAGCGGCACGCAAAGCTGAAGTGCTCGCGGTAGATGAGCTCGAAATTGAGCGACGCCCCCGGCAACGGCGCGGGTACGCCCTGCGCCGCATCGACGCAGGGCCCCAGGACCGGTGCAGGCGGATGTTCCGGAACGGAGCGCACGTGGCGAGCCTTGCCCGCGGGCTCAGACAAAGCGTCCCCGCATGCAGCCCCTCTTGCTCGCGCTCCGTCCGCTCACTGTCCCTTGGTGTCCGAGTAACGGCCTATTATTGAGCGGACGAGATCAATTGAGATCCACCGAGAGGCCCAGCCCGAGCCGCGCGACCACGCTGGCCGGGCGATGTACCGTTCCGAGATCCTTCAGTATAAACTCATCCCGCGTGAGGGGGGCCAGGGCCGTGACCAGCAGCTCGAGCGCCAGCGGTGTTTCAGCCAGCGCCAGGCGAGCCGCTAGCTCGAGGCGTGCGGAGGCCCACAGGGCGCGCCGCCGATACGGGACGATGACGTGGGTGCCGGTGCCCGATAGCTGCCCGAGCTCGGCGCCGGCGCACACCGCCAGGCCGATGCTCGGGGTCCGAAGCGCCACTGGAGCGCAGCCCAGCGCGCCGCCAGCGAGCAGCCCGATGCGCACGCCGGGGGAGCTCGGATTCGCTGCGACCAGCGTCCCCTCTCGCGGGGGCAGAAATGTGCCGATGGCGCGCAGCTCCAGGCTGTTCCAGGAGAGCCTGATACCGAGCCCTGCCCCGAGCGTGCTCGCCGGCAAGGTGCCGGAATCGCCCATGGCCCAGACCGAGCCCCCGAGCTTCGGGCCGTGACCGGCGCTTTCGGCAGTGCCCGCGCCGACAGCCGGCGCCGTGCTGGGAGAGAGTTCGCGGTCCGTTGCTCGCGGCGCCACGCTGGCCTCCAGGGCTGAAGCGGGCTCCTCGGGGATATCCCCGTCAGCCAGGGCGACGACGATGGCGATCGCCAGCGATTCCACCAGCGTTGCGCAGGAGGCCGCGCGCAGCGAGCGCACGCCGCGCTCGGCGACCCCGGGTCGCCCGACTTCGAGCCGCGCGACGAAGCCCGTGCCCTCCGCGTCGACTCG
The DNA here is from genome assembly GCA_043747815.1 of Deltaproteobacteria bacterium. GTDB lineage: Bacteria > Myxococcota_A > Polyangia > Polyangiales > Polyangiaceae > SZUA-265. The sequence continues at coordinate 13,525 of JAYTOL010000080.1, read as the reverse complement.
TAGCGAAAGCTGCATGGCTTCCGCGTTCGCGAGAGGCTGACCCAGCAAGCGCTCGACGCGAAACGACAGCTCGTCGAGCGTGAAGCAAGCTGCTGGCTCGTCGAGCGCGAGCTCGGCCGCCACCGCCCTGCCCGAGGCCTGAGCGAACAGCCACGACGCCATCACCACCAGGCCGGCGATGCTCCTCATTCGCTGTTGCGGCAATGGTACCCTTCAACGTTGTGACAGCTCACGGCGACCCGCGCAAACCGCTGGGAGCGCTTCCGCGCCCTGCTCGAGGCGCGACCTGGACCATTCGAGCGCGCCGGGCAGGCGAGGCGCCCGCGCAGCGCTCAGCCGCGATAGTTCTGCAGGTGGAGCCGTAGCGCTCGAGCCAGCGATGAATCTGCAGGCGCGCCTTGCCGAGATCGAGCCCGGCTCCCAACCAGGAGACGCGTGCCGGATAGCGCTGGGGTGGAGTGCTCACGCTCCGCAGGCACTGCCCCGGGCCGCAAAGGTCTGGCGGTCGCGCTCGAAGCAGCCCACGAGGAACTGAAACACACGCCGGATCCGCGGGCTCTTCCGCAGGTCTGCGTGCGTGGCCAGCCAGAGCTGCAGGCTCCCCACCTCGAGCGACGGCAGTACGCGCCGCATCGACGGGTCGGCGTCGCCGATCATACCGGGTAAGAGCGCAATGCCCCAGCCCGCGCGCGTTGCGCTGATAAGGGCATCCACGCTCGTCGAGCGCAACACGACTCGCTCCGATAAGCCCAGGCGCTCGAACCACGCGGCCTGGCGCACGTTGAAGGTCTGCTCGTAGATCAATAGGTCGTGCTCGGCTAGTTCGCGTGGGGTACCCGGGCTCGGTGACCGTTCGAGGTAGGAGCGCGCCGCAAAGAGCGCCCACCCGATCTTTGCCACACGTCGAGCCGTGAGCACCGGATCGACGGGGCGAAGACCGCGGATCGCGATGTCGGAGGCTCCTCGCGCGAGATCGACGACCTGGTTCTCGATATGAATTTCCAGCAGCAGGTCAGGGTGCTCCCGGCGCAACGGTAGCAACACGCGAGGCAACCAGTCGGTACCGAGCCCCGCTTCTGGCGCGCTGATACGAACCACGCCGCTCACCGGATCGTGCCCTGGGCCCGCTGCAACCTCTACTTCATCGGCCACTTCCTGCATTCGCTTCGCGACGGTGAGCACTCGCTCGCCCGCAGCGGTCAGCCGCAGCCCGCGTGGGCTGCGCAAGAACAACGGCACGTCCAGCGCCTCTTCCAGCCGAAGCAGCCGACGGCTCAAGGCAGGCTGGCTTAGCCCCAACAATTTGGACGCGCTCGACACGCTGCCCTGCTCGGCGAGTGTCAAAAAATCTCGTAGGCTGGACCACTCCATGAGCATGCATGTTAGCGCATGACCAGCATGCGTGGGATTAACTTCTCGTTTGCAGCCTTCTGGAGCTACACGATGAGCGTCAAAGCCCTCGAGGAGCTCCGGAGCATGCCCCAGATCCCGCGCCGATATGCTTCACCGAGGCGCGCCACGGGGAGTCGCTACTCGACCGGGAGCTGGGAGCAAGAGCAGCGAGCGATTCGCGGCGTAGTGAGGAAGCCGACATCATGATCACTCTGTACGAACTGACCTGGTCTCACTACTGCGAGAAAGTGCGGCTCGCTCTCGACTACATGCAGTTGCCGTGGCGAGCTGTCTCAATCGATGCCTTCAGGAAGGAGCCACTCAGGGCACTGCCCCGCCCAGCGCACTTGCCGAGCTACACGGTGCCCGCCATCGCGGATGCTCGGACGCAGGCGTACGTGATGGACTCGACGCCCATCCTGCGTTACCTGGCAGAACAGTATCCCGACGGCCCCAAGTTGTTTCCGGGGGACGCTGCCAACCGAGCCGCGGTGGACGCCATGTTGCTCGATCTGGACAGTCGGCTTGGGATTTTGGCGAGGCGATTTGCGTATACGCAGCTGATCCTCGAGTGCCCCGCTTTCCTGCCGCAGCTGTTCCTCAGGCAGCGGGCTGGCGGCGTGTACTGCGCGCCCGGCGTGCGCGGTATTGCGGGCGCATGTATGGGCATGCTGTTGACGCAACGCTTTGCGTTTCACCGTTCCGAAGGGCTTGGCATGTATGAGGCGCTCGAGCGCTACCTGCTCAACCTGGGCGCCTCCCTCGAGCGGCGCTCGTTTGTGGTCGGGGATACGTTTTCTGCGGCCGACTTGACGCTGGCCGCTTTGCTCCGTCCGCTGACCATTGTGCCCTTCTTTGCCGAGCACCCGGGCCTCCAGCAGCTATTTGAGCGACACCGGCGCGTGCTGACAACTGAGGCGGGCTATGTCGATCTGGCGTACCAGGTGGCTATTCGGGAGGCCAGAAGCCGACGCCCCCCCATCAGGCGCAAGCTGCGTCAGCGCGAGGGCTTGGTTCCATTCGCTCCGTACGAGGGCTCGGCTGCCAACGACCAGCAGCGCATGTGGACCTGGCAAACCGTGGGGATTCCCCTTCACTACGCCTACACCTTGCGTCGCAACAAGGTGCGACAGCTGCAGGCAAGCGCCGAGGTTCGATAGAACCCCGGTTCTCGGCGGCCAACCACTAATGCGGTTGGGGCATGTCGCCGACGACGCGAGCGTGCCTCGATGTCGAGCTGCGGCGCATGGGCGTGACGCGTCAGTTGCTGCACGTCGAGTATCTCGAGCAGCACCAAGGCAGCTCAGAGCTGAAAGCGAGCGATGGAAGAGCCCACGCCAGCTGAGGACGTTACCCCGTCGGCGGCGAAATTTTGCCCACGTGGGCGGTCAAAGTTTGCCACGTAGCCTGCATCATCGACGAAGACGATGGCGGCAGGGAACTCGAGTGGGCCGGCATTGCCGTTCTTGTAGGCCTCTCGCGCTTGCCCGCCCTCTACGACCACCAGCGCGTTGCGTTCGTTGACAGCGGCCCAGAGCCGACCCTCTGGATCGAAGGTCAACCCATCCACTCCTTCGAGCAAGGAGCTCTGCACTAGGGTCTCGGGCGTACCCGCGTTGCCTGCCGCATCGACCGGAATCTTCCAGATCGCCGCGCGCGCCGTATCGGCCACCAACAAGTCTCCGCTCGGATCTCGAGCGATGCCATTGGCCACGACCGATTGCATGAAACCGTCGGGCGCTACGCTGCGCGTGCTCGGCTCGATCTTGGACCACACCTGGGCCGCGCCTGGCGCGCCGCTCACATCCGCTACATAGATATTCCCCGTCGCTCCACCCGTGACATACAGGTCGTTGCCAACGAGCAACACGCTGTTTGCTCCTTGCACGCCGGTGATGAACGTCTGCGCGGCCGCCGGAGTGGCCGCTTGCAGGTCGCTGGCCGTGAGCCGGAGCACTTCGTTGAAGGCCCCCGATGCAATCAACAAGTCGCCGGCTGGAGTAAACACGAGACCGGCTCCGTTCGCTTTCACCTCCATACCTCCGTTCGCGTCGCTGCGGCCCTGGAGCTTGGCGACGACCACTGGCGTTGGGTTGGAGGGGTCGATGCGCAGCACGTTGCCGCTCTCGCGATCTGAGATGAAGAGTTGACCCGCGGCATTTGCGGCGATGCTCTCGACGGTCAGCGTCGTCCCGGTGCTGCTGGGGTCCAGGTCGACTAGCACCGACGGCTCGTCACTCAGCAACTGCGCTGTCGCGGTCTCCGCGCCATCATCACTGCCGCAAGCAGTCGAGACGAGAACCAATCCGCTGAGCAGGGTGTGAAAGTTTCGCATGAAGGCCTCCTCGCGCTGATCGACCGAGCCGGGGTGACTCCGTCTAGCGCTACTGCGAGCCATCTAGCCATGAGCGCCGTTGCATGTCGAGTGGCGTCCCGAGCAATGCGCGGCAACGGCACACAATGTGCTTCGCTGCCCGGTGAGCCGTCGGGCGTCCTCCGTGTCGGGCAGCAGGAAGAGCTGACGCTGGCAATTGATACTGCGAGCCCGCACGCCGCGAAGTCCGCCCAGCCCAACCCGAGGCTAACCGTGCACCGCTCCGCGCGCCCTTCGAACCACTCGTGGTCGCAAGCATCAATCTGAATCAGCTCGCACGCGGTCGCGACGCCGCGCGTGCGGCACCCACAGGCCGTCCTCGGTCATCGATCGCGGATGCCGCTTTCGCAAGCTGTGTGCAAGGCACGGGCATCCAACATCAACCGGGCATCCATCTATCGGGTTGCATCGGCTCGATGGGACGGAACCTTTCTGATTCCGTGAGCCAGAGTCGCTTCGCGAACGCTGCTGTATGGCCGTGCTTGCTTGCGCTGAGTGGGACGCTGGGCGACAGTGAGCCGCGTCGACGGCACCCGCCGGCACCGGTCGCGGCTCGGCCAGGTGGGTTGTTGGCGGACGCTCGAAAGGCCCCGCCCACTGTGGCCGAATGCGAGGCTCTACAAGCACGGGTCGAGGCCAAGCTATCCCAAGTGAGTCGGTGCAATGTCGATGCGGATTGTATCTTGACCGGCCTCGAGTGTCCGTTTGGGTGCACTCGAGCAGTGCATCACTCGGCTGACCTCCAAGGGCTCTTTGCCGAGATTCGAAGCTACAAGGCGGCGTGCAACGAGTGTCGGTTCCGCTGCCGCAATATCGCGTACATCGCGCATTGCTCCGACGGCTCCTGCCGGACGCGCGAAGGCCCTTGAACGTGCCCTCCGCGCTTCATGGCTTCATGCCAGCCGGCGTCGGCGAGGTCCGAAACCAAGCCGGCGGCACCGCATCCGAACGCGTGCGCTCGTGGGCCGGCACCCCCGCGGGTGCGAAGTTACTGGCAATCCACACGCTCGGCGCTGACGGGCTCGACGAGGCGCTCGAGCTCGAGCTCGACCTGTTCGTCCGCGGCGGTCTCGAGCAACATGCGGCGGAAGGGCGCGAGGCGCACGGCGATGGTGGTGCCGCCGGGATCTCGGCCGGCACAGGTGCGAGCGGTGCCGGACATCATGATGCCCAGGAGCGCGCTGGTGGTGCTCGAGGTGACGGCGCCGCCGACCTCGAGCGCCGACGTTCCCTGGCTCAGCAAGAGGCTGCGCGGCGGCAGCTGGTCGGTTCCGGCGGCGCGGGTCTCTGCCTGGACACTCGAGCTCAGCGCTTCGAGGAGCGGGTCGGGATCCGCGCGGCAATAGCCGATGAGGGACGCGGCTTCGTCGAGCGCGCTGTCGTCATCGAGTCTGACCGGCAGCGGCATGACGTCCAGCTCGCGATCGAACACGAGTAGGGCCACGCCGTCCGAGCAACGCGAGGCTGCGCGCGACGTGACAACGCTCACGGGCCTGATGCTATCGCCATCCAGCCGGAACACTGACAGAGCCGTGGCATCGATCGCCTTTCCGTAGCGGCCGGACAGGCTGCCGTCTTCCAGCGCGTCCCAGGTCCCATCGCGCCGGCAGGCATCCGCGAACGTCGAGGTGCCGTCCACGGTCTCGAGCGGCGCTGGGTTGCCGAACAGCGGATCCGAGCCGGGATTGGGATCGGGCCAGCGCGACGGCCGCGACACGCACCCGAGTGCGGTGACGACGAGCGTCTTCGCGATCGCGACGCCGCTGCAGATGATGCGCCCGGGAGCGAGCTCCGCGTCAACGCGCACGATCGCGTCCTCGGGTCTGCGCGGCCTTGCGGGGCCGCACTGGGCTCTGACGCCGATCGGATCGGTGTTCGTCGACACGCAGGCGCTTACCCAGCAGCTCGCCGCGATGAGAATCGCTCGCACGGCGGTCGCGGCGGCCATCAGTTGCTCCCCGGCGCGAAGAACGCCTGGGCGCAGCTGGGCGCGGGCGTCACGAAGTCCGCTGCACCCGGGTCGTACGCGGCGAAGCCCGCCGCGCCTGCGCTGGTCCAGCAATACGCGCGCAGCGCCCCGGAGCGCGCGCGAGTGATGGCATCGAATTCGCCGATGCCGGCGACGCCGCGCAAGTTGAACGGGACGCCCTGTCGGATGAGCTCCAGGGCGCGTCCGACAGCGTCGGGCCCGACGTCGACGACTTCGGCGTTCGATTGCGTGACGAGACGCAGGCCGCGGGCGACGTCGGCCGGCGACGCTACGGCGGAGCGAGGTGCCGCCGCGATCGAGTACGCGAGCAGGTACAGCGCGTCGTAGACGCCGGGCGCCGCGCCGGGATGTCCGGGCTGAGCCGTGGCCAGCGGAAACGCCTGATGGAAGCGCGCCGTGAGCGCCGCGAGCGCCGCCGCGTCGACCGGCGCATCGGCGCGCACACCGACGCTCCGAGCGCGCAGCGACTCGGAGCTCGCGATCAGGTCGTCCAGGGTCGGGTCGCTGGCGTTGCGAGGGCCGAAGACGTAGAGGGGTTGCCAGGCGGGGTCGGCGACGGTCGCTTCTTCCAGGCGCTCGATCAAAACCGAGCGTGGCGCATGCGGTGCTAGCGTGAACAGCCCGCTCGCAAAGACCAGGACCAGGTTCGGGCGATACGTCGCGATTTCCCCCACCTCCTCTGGAGAGGCGCTGACGATCATGAACTCGCGCGCGCGACCCAGCCGCGTGAGCGACTCGACGCCGTCCCCGCCGACGACCAGCGTGCGAGCGATGGCCGCCCACAGATCGCGGTCCTCCAGCGCCGGGCTCACGACGATCGCGAGCTTGAGCTCTGCGGCGAGGCCGCCACTCGACTCAAACGCCGCCACAGCGCGACGCACGAGCGGAGCATAACCCGCGACCGTCTCCGCGTAGCCCGAGCCGAGGTGCCAGGCGAAGCGCTCGGAGTCACCCCTCGCGCGTTCCGTATCATACCCGAACGGGCTCAGCAGCAGCGCGCGCCCGCGCGTGCTGGGCAGCGCCACGCTCAGCGCCGACTCCTCGAGCGACGCCACCAGGCCGCGCGCCCCCAGCCCGCCGATGACGTGCTCGAGCCCCGGCGCCACGGCGAGCCCCGAGTCCTCGCACAGCACGCCCACGAGCGGCCGTGTTCCGGTAGCGCCGGGCACACCCCCGCCGGCGTTCAGCTCGTCCACCGCCAGCTGCAGCGTGAGCCAGACCGACGACCTCGCGGTCGCGGCGAACGCCCCCACCGTTACCAGGTCCTCGGCGGTCGAACCGCCCGCGGCCACCGCGTCGTATCCGGTGTTGACGTAGCACTCGCCGTCGCCGCTCTCCAGCGCGACGCACCCGCCGCCCCGGAACTCGCAGATCGGAAAGCGTGGGTCGATCGACGCGCAGTGTGCGTTGTCGGCACAGCCGGGCGTGCATTGCGCCTGCTCGCAGCGCAGCGGCGGCCCGCTCAGCGGGTCACAGTCGGCGTTCGTGTTGCACTGGTGAATTCGAAAATCCGAGATGGCGGTGCAGGCTGTCGTGGCAGCTAGGCACAGCACTGTCGTCCAGCGAGCGAGCACCGGAGCAGCTCCTCAGGACGGGCTCATGGCAGCTGCCCGCAGGTCGACAGAGTGGCCGAAGCCAGCGGATCGATCTCCGGCTCCGCGCTGCTCTGGAGGTACGCGCGCAGAGTCTCGCGCTCTGCCGGCGTCAGCTGCAAGCCGTCCCCGAAGCTGACCACGTACTTGTCGATCAAGAGATTCGCGTCGCCCCGTCCCAGGGGCCCGCGCGTCCCGCCCACAACCGGCGTGTTGGCAAGCCCGAACACGGCCAGGCCACCGCCGGTGGGTTGCGCGCCTTCCAGCGGGCAACCCGTGAGCAGGTACGTGTATTCGGTCAGGTAACCCAGCCACTCCATGCCCTGATCGCTGCTGAAGGCGTCCGTGAGGCCCGCCGTTTCGCAGTCGTTCGACAGATCGAACCAGTAGTTGTCGGCGATGCCGATCACCGTATCGATCCGAGCTCCACCCTCGGGCCCCGTGCGTTCGCACCAGGGCGGAGGAAACGACGCCGCGGCGCTGGCGTCGGCGCCTTCGGCCACCGGCGTTTCCGGCGCTTCCTCCGCCGCTGCGGGGCTCTCGCCGTTGGTCCGGCTGGCGGCCGACCCCGGTTCGTCCTCCGCCGCCAGTTCCTCGCTGCTTGCGGCGGGCGGCGGCCGGACGCGCGGGGCATCCGAGTCTGACGCGCACCCGAGCAGCAGCGCCAGCGCGGCCAGCCCAGGCGCCAGAATCGCCGTCACGGGCATAGGCTTCCGCAGCAGAAAGGTCCGCTGTTGGTCCTGCGATAGTCTCGACTCTGGCCGCAGCCCGTGCACGCCGAGCTGCCCTCGCAATCCGTCAGCCAGTGCGCGTAGCCCGACGAGCCCGACGAGCCCTGCAGCATCAAACCGAGCAGCTCCTTGCTGCTCCCATCCAGCCTCGATGTTGACTTCTTTCCGTCCAGTGCGAACGCAGGGTCCAGCGGGCACCCGGGCAGGTCGACGTTGTAGACGGAGAAAAACACGCCCCACTCCACCGGCGTGGGTGGCGCACCCTCGAGGACCGTGAAGCGGGAGAATTTGCCGAAGAGCTCCGCGCCCTTGCTCCGGTCCGGCTCCGGCAGGTCGCTGTTCGGATCCAGCTCCTGCACATCGATCGTGCGGGGGAAGCCCACGCAGCTATCCGTCGTGCAGCTCGCACGAGCCAATTCCAGCTGCCGACTGAACAGCTCTTTGGCCTGGTCCACCTCGTTCAGCGCGGCGAGCGCCGCGTCGAAATCTCCCCTGGAACGTCTCGGCAGCGCCTTCACTGTATCCACCACCTCGATGTTCGGCGCGTTCGCGCTCGTCCGGTACAGCTGGGGATCGAGGCGCCCGAATGCCGAAAGCGCCTGCAGGCCTAGCGGGGTGAAGAGATCCCGCGCCACTCGTTCGAGCTTGCATTGCGGCGGCAGCACCAGCTCCTCTACGTCCGTCGTCGGCGTCGTCGGCGTCGTCGGCGTCGTCGGCGTCGTCGGCGGCGTCACCGGAGCTGGCGTCGACGGACAGCCGCCCAGGAGCCCCAACGCCACGAGCCCTCCGCCCGCCAGAACTAGTGAGCGAAGCACCAGACGCCCTGTCCGCACCGGCTGTTTCTCGTTTGCCATGAAAAATCCCTGTCAGGCCTGTCGCGGCCTGCTTGCGTTTGACGTAGCCCGGCTCGCACTGTCGCACACTTGGACGGTGACATTCGAGCGGGTCGCAGCTCTTGACAATTTTTCGGAACGCGACTCCAGCACCGCCAGCACCGAGTTCATGCGTGCGAGGTGGGTCGCGACCCGCCTTGCGACGTGGCTCGCGAAACAATCGAGAGCGCCCGCCTCGACTCGGCCGGGCCGAGAGACTAGATGCTAGCTCCTCCCCCGGTGAACACGAAGGCTCAACACCGAGCTGACCGCGGGTCTCGCCGTGAAGTTCTGAATCGCGAGGGCTACTGAATCGCGAGGGCTACTGCGAAGTGTGCTCGCAGGCGCTCCGCGTAGGGTCTTCGCTCCTCGGGAGTCGTATAGCGGTTCTGCTGGCTGAGCTCGTACAGGCCGTCGGCCTCGTAGCGCGGGAGCACGTGCAGATGATAGTGCCAGACGGACTGGCTGCCTGCGGGCTCGTTGTGTTGCCAGGTCGTGATGCCGGCGCAGCCGTAGACTTGCTTTAAGGCCAGGGCGGCCTGGCGCGCGGCTTCGTGGACGTGCAGCGCGAGCTCCGGAACCAGCTCGTAGATGTTTTCGACGTGCCGGTTCGGTATCACGATCACGGGCGCGAGATTGTTCGGCCAGAAGCGGGCGCCGATGAAGGCGGTGACGTGTGTCGTGCGGAACACCAGATCGGATTGGGCGCAGTGCGGGGAGGGGCTGTCGCCTCCCGCGACCAGCAGGCAGAGGGGGCAAACGTAGTCGGCCGGCGCGTGGTGATACACGGTGCGTGACGTTAGCAGAAGGCTGCCCAGGCAGCACCACACGGGCGGCCAGCACCTCGAAGCCCGGCGTGATGTGCGGCTGGCTCGCGCGTAGGTGGGAGGGCGGCACGCGGGGCCCTCCTGTCGCCGCGAGCTGTCTGGAGTTGGCGCAGCGCATCAAGGCGTGTCGACTTTTCCGGAGGCGGTAAGTGGAGGCGGCGGACGGTGTCGAAGGTGGCCATCGCGAGCCGGGGATTGTCGACGACATCGAGCACGTTGACCTTGCCCAGCGCACCGATACTCACGCTGTCGAGCTGCCATTGTTCCGGATCGACAGGTAGTCGATGTAGCTCTGGCGCGTAAAGTCGATGTGGCGGAGGTTGGCGTTGAATTCGATCTTGACGAACGCCGCGCTCGCCCAGCCCGCAGGCAAGCTGAAGCCCAAGCTCCGCCAGGGAGGCCTTGCGACGCTGCGGCGGCGAGGCGGGTCGGGGCGACAGGCGGGCGATCAGCACCGGTGTGAGGAGCGCTAAGCCGAGCGTTGCAGCTCGACGCGGAGATCAACGGCGACGACGTGGCGACGAATATCGGGTACCTCTTCTTCTTGCCCTTTTGGAATCAGGGCTACGCGACGGAAGCCGTGCGGGCCGTCGCCTCGCATCTCGAGCTCCTGGGCATCGCCGAGCAGCGCGCGTTCGTGACGCTCGGCAATGACGCTTCGGAGCGTGTGTTGGTCAAGGCGGGGTTTGTCAGGACCCGGGTCATCGCCGACAACGACACCATCCGCGGGGAGAAGTACGACGATGTCGAATACGTACGGAAGGTAAGCTCCGCATCGATGTGAGCACGCAGCTGCTTCGCTGCAATGCGCAGCCGTCGACTTTTATAGGTGCACGCAGCTTGCCGTTCGGGAATCGGCGCTCTCGGGTGCTACAGAAAGGGTTGGCTCGGGGCGGGGAATACCCCGCGCAAGGACAGGATGCTGCAGAGGGTGCGCCGGACGGAATGCGACGGCTGCGCGATCGAATTCGAAGCTCGGCAGAGCGTGCGGTGTCGGTTTCCGGAGCCACCATGGGCTCTGAGCGAGCACGGCGTCCTTTGGGTAATATTGGGGAATCCTCAAGTCGAGGCCTGACGAGGCGGGCACTGTTGCAAGGCGCTGACTATGGCCGCGGCTCGAATGTCGTGCGCACGGCGACGCGACAACGACCATCTTGGCCCGTCACTCTTAGAACTTGATTCGGCAGGACCTTCGGCTCGGCAGACCGGCGTGTCTCGAGGTCTGGCATGGCGAAACGCGGCGGAACGGCGAACGGAATGCGAGAAGGAACGGCACGGTGCCGGCGGCGGCTGTCGGCGCGGCGGCTGTCGGCGCGGCGGCTAGGGAAGAGCGCAGCCCTGCTGCTTTCGTGCGCCGGTATGGGGGGGGCTTGCGGTGGAGACGACGGAGCCTTCTCGGGCCCGGTCGAGAGCGACGGGTCGACTGCTGGGCGGGCAGGAGTCGCCGGCTCGGGTCCCGCGCTGATCTTCTGCAAATCGGCTGCGGACTGCCTCTTGGGTCACGACTGCATCGTCTTCGGCGCCGGCGGGGGCGTCGTCGCGGGCGCTGGCGGTGCCCCCCTGGTGGACGAAGTGGGCGAGTGCAGCTTGGAATGCGTTCCCGCGCTCTGCAGCCCTCGTGCCTGCGTGTCGAGGACGGGCACGTGTGGCTCGGTCGGATGTCAGAATTCGAGCGAATGCAGGCTGGACGAGTTCTGCGAGACCAGCAGCCTCACCTGTCGTCCTGCCGCCGGCGTCTGCCGCACCAACGCGGACTGTTTCGTGCCCAACGTCGTGAGGAGCGTCGCGGACGTCGCCTGCGACCGCACGTGTCGCCTGCAACCGAAGCGCTTGCTCGCCCCCGCCCCGCCGTTCGTGGGAGCACGGCAGTTTGACGTGTCCAGGCCTCGAAGAGGCGACATCGTTTCCGAGCTCGAAACGTATGAATTTCGGTTTGCGCCCACGCCCGGTCCAGCCATCGCGCTCATCCTGAAAAATCCCACGGCGGTCGCCGCCCGGCTGCTCGAAGATGCCGTCTGGGGTGCCGTGCTTCCCGCGGGGGCGCGCAACACCTCCTGGTCGCAGGGGTACGCCATCGAGGGCTCGTCATGGCAAGCGGCCGGGGGCTCGGCACCGAGCGAGGGCACCTTCTATTTCCTCGTCCAAGTCTTGCAGCGCGGGGAGCTCTTGGCGCATAGCGATCTGATCCCGTTCACGGTAAGCGCGCCGCCCAGGTCCATTGGCTCGGAATGCACCGACTACGGCGTGGGCACGGGGGAATGCCAAAATCCCGACGTCGTGCTCGGGTGCATCGACGGCCGATGCTCGCAGGTTTTCTCGTCCCATGCCGAATGCGAGCCTGGCAAGTGCGCTGACCCCATGGAGGGTGTCAGGTACTGCTATGAGTGAGAGTGATGTCGTGATGCAGGGCGAGCCAGCGACGCAACGATGCCGTGCCCATCGCTACCTCACGTTGACGCTGTCGTTCATTGCGGGGCTCGTGCTCTTCAGCTGTGGCGGAGCGCAGGTCGCCCCGCCCAGCTCAGGTGACCCCGCGGTCGCGGGTGGAGCCGACACCCGCGCCAGCGAGTTTCCTTGGCCCGCGGAGCTCGGCCCGCCCCAGCAGGACGTGTGCAGAACGCCCGAGCAACGCGTGCGCACGGGCTTGGCGCTCTGGGGACAGTTGTGGCTGGCGGCAAACTGCGTGCTGCACCGGCTGCCGCTGGAAGACCAGGCGGAGTTCGTCGAGCGCGTGCGCGAGTTCCAGGTATTGGCCGAGCGTTCTCGCGTCACGATTTATGCATACGATCTTCCGGCGGACCTGAAAGGCGACTACGCGGCTACCGGTGGCGTCCCGACGGCGCTCGTTGATGTCTACGTCGTCGATCAGGCACGGCACGCCGCCCTTGCTTCCTACTCGGCGCCGCAACTCGGAATGGGCGCCTGGCGAGGCCTGTGTGTGCCTTGGGAGACGAATCGAGGACACTCGGAGGCAACCCTTCGTGCCCTGGATGACTTGTCGTCACGTGGATTCACCTTTTCTTCCGAGGCGCGGCGGGTCATCGCCGACGCCGCGCAAGACCCCGATTTTTTCTCGTGGGCGGACATGGCAGCTCACGCCCAAACGCAGGCAGATGCGTGGGGGCGTCCGCTCGACACCCAGGGCGCGAAGCTCGCCTTCATGCGTTTTTTGGCCAGCAACCTCCGCAAATCGGCCGACGCTTGCACGCAGCCAGGCGCTGGCGACGACGCCATCAAGCGGGCTCTCTACTGGCTCGGGTTTGCCTTGCACTCCGTTCAGGACCTGGCCGCCCACCGCGGTCGTACGAATCCGGAGCACGCATACAACGCCGAGCACGAGCTGAACCCCGACAAGACGGACGAGGCATTCGAGCTGGCCGTGCAGCTGACGACCGAGGTCGCCGACCATGCCTTGCGGAGCGAGCTAAAATCCTGTGTCAGCGATTTTGGCGCCTACGATGGCGGCGCCGTCTCCCCCGTCTACAAGTTGGAGGCTCTGGGGCTTCGTTTCGATAACTCGCCGCAGGCGCTCTATGAGTATCTCCAGTCGGCGAAGCTCTTCGAGCACGTGCGAGCCGACCCGGGCGTGCGTGTGCGCTGGTTCGGAGACACGTCCGATCCGATCGCGAGCAGCTGCGCATCGATTCCTGGTGTTCCGCCTCGCATAGATCACGACGTGCTGACGGCGTTCGTTTCGCGCTCGTTGCGTGAGGTGCTGACGTGAGAGCGGCTCGAATCACGCGGTGA
>JAYTOL010000079.1:0-4521 GCA_043747815.1 Deltaproteobacteria bacterium | reverse complement strand
TCGACCTGGCGGTGCGCTTGGGCGTCAATCCCAAACACGCTGACCAGATGGTGCGCGGCGCGCTCGTGCTCCCGCACGGCACCGGCAAAACGGTGCGCGTGGCGGTGTTCGCACGCGGCGAGAAGGAAAAAGCGGCGCGGGACGCAGGCGCCGATCTCGTCGGTGGCGAGGACCTCGCGCAGAAGATCACCGAAGGCAACATCGAGTTCGATCGGGTCATCGCGACCCCGGACATGATGGGCATCGTCGGTAAGCTGGGCCGAGTGCTCGGTCCGCGTGGCTTGATGCCCAACCCCAAGGTCGGGACGGTAACCATGGACGTCGCTCGCGCCGTTCAAGAAGCCAAAGCGGGCAAGGTGGAGTACCGCGTCGACAAGGCAGGCGTCGTGCATTGCCGCATCGGCCGCATTTCGTTCGATGCAGAGAAGATCGTGGATAACGGCAAGGCGCTGCTTCAGGACCTGTTGGCTAAAAGGCCTGCGTCCGCCAAAGGCATCTATGTGCGCTCGGTCGGTATCTCCAGCACCATGGGGCCAGGCGTGAAGATTGATGCCGCCACGGTCGATACGAGCAGCGAGGAGGAAAGCTGATGCGCGCAGAGAAGATTCAAGCCGTCGAGGAGATCAAGGGTCACTTCGACCGGGGCACCGCCGCCGTGTTCCTCGATTACTCAGGGATGACGGTCGCCGAAGTGTCGCAGCTTCGGAATGCGTTCCGCGCGCAGGGCGTCACCTATAAAGTCCTCAAAAACTCGCTCGTCAAGCGCGCTCTCGGTGACGCCCCTTACGTCAGCAAGCTGTCCTCAGCACTGAAGGGGATGACGGCGATTGCGTTCAGCGGCGAGGAGCCAGGCGCGGCGGCGCGCGTGGTGAAGCTATTTGCCAAGGATAACGATAAGCTCAAGATCAAGGCCGGTCTCCTCGATGGTCAGGTTCTCGACGCCAAGACCGTCGAAAACCAGCTGGCAACGCTGCCCGGAAAGAACGAGGCGCGCGCCATGTTGCTCGCCACGTTCAATGCACCGGCGCAGCGCTTCTTGATGCTGCTCAACACCCCGGCCGGCAACTTCGTCCGCCTGCTCGAGGCGAAGAAAGCCAAAGGCTAATCGCCGCTCGCCAGCGTTTGGTAGCTCAGAGTGAAAGTCGAACGACCGAAGCTCGAGATGGGCGCTGCGCTCTCCCCTGCATTTGTCCCCAAAGTTTTGAATTATCCTCCCGCGTGAGGTTTTAAGGAGCAAGTAAATGGCTGAATTAACGAAAGAACAGGTTGTCGACTATCTCTCCGCACTTCCGGTGCTGGACATCGCCAATCTCGTCAAGGAGCTGGAAACCAAGTGGGGCGTGAGCGCCGCACCGGTTGCGATGGCGGGAGGCGCTGCAGGCGGCGCCGCGGCTGCTGCTGAGGTCGAAGAGCAGACCGAGTTCGACGTGATCTTGTCGGGCGCTGGCGCCCAGAAGATCCAGGTCATCAAGGTTGTTCGCGAGATCACCGGCCTGGGCCTGAAAGAGGCCAAGGATCTGGTCGAAGGCGTGCCCAAGAACATCCGCGAGGGTGTGACCAAGGAGCAGGCGGCCGAACTGAAGAAGAAGCTCGAAGATGTCGGAGCCACCGTCGAAGTCAAGTGAACCATCCCGTGATGGTGAATGAGCTTCGGCAGGCTGGGTTGGCCCGTCCCTATCGCTTCGGGGTCGCGGGTGCTATAGCCCGCGATCTCGGCGCTTGGCTCGCGGGCGTGTCAATCCGCGAGCCGGGGGCGAGTGAAGAGTGTGCGGTGGTTCTTGGGCTTTCGAGCCCACGGACGGTGTGTGTCGATTTTCGGGTAGCGGCACGAGGCGGTGTACCTACGGCGCGCGTCAATCGGCGCGTCGTAGGCAGTGTCGTTCGAGGCAGTGTCGTAGGCAGCGTCGTTCGTAGGCAGTGTCGTTCGTGGGCGTGTCGTTCGCGGGCGTGTCGTTCGCGGCAGTGTTGCCGGAACTGTGTTTTTGGGCAGTCGTAAGCTGGGCAGCGGTGTTGCGGCCGGTATTACGGGGTTAGCCCATTTGGTTGTTTTGTAGAGGAGCTCAGATGGCGTCAAAGGTTCAGTCGAACTTCCGGCATCGAACAAACCTGGGTCAGGTCGCGGCCGTAGTAGGCATTCCCGATCTGATCGACATTCAGAAGAGCAGTTACGAAAAGTTCCTGCAATCGGACATACCCCCCGCAGAGCGCGCCGACATCGGCCTGCAGGGCGTGTTCAAGAGTGTTTTCCCGATCCGCGATTTCGACGGAACGAGCGAGCTCGTCTTCGTCTCGTACCATCTGGATAAGCCGAAATACGACGTCGAGGAGTGCCGGCAGCGGGGCATGACGTTCGCGGCGCCGATCAAGGTGACCACGCAGCTCATGGTCTACGACACCATCGAGGGCGGCCAGCGCGTCGTGCGCGACATCAAGGAGCAGGAGGTCTACTTCGGAGAGATCCCGCTCATGACGGACACGGCGACGTTTATCATCAACGGCACCGAGCGCGTCGTCGTCTCCCAGCTGCACCGCAGCCCGGGCGTGTTCTTTGATCACGACAAGGGCAAGACGCACTCGAGCGGCAAGCTGCTCTACTCCGCGCGCGTCATCCCCTACAGCGGCTCCTGGCTCGACCTCGAGTTCGACCATAAGGACATCATCTACGTTCGCATCGACCGCCGCCGGAAGATGCACGCCACGGTGCTGATTCGCGCGCTCGGCTTTGGCACACAGGAGATCCTCGACCGCTTCTACGCCAACGAGACGGTGTACCTGGGCGAGGGCGACCACGTCGAGAAGAGCGTCGACTTCGATCTGCTCGCCGGGCAACGCGCGACGCAGGACATCAAGATCGGTGAAGAAGTCATCGTGCGCAAGAACACCAAGTTCACGCGCGCCGCGATCAAGAAGCTGAAGGCGAGCAAGCTCGAGCGCCTCGTGATCGAGCCCATCGAGCTGATCGGTAAGGTCAGCGCCGAAGACGTCATCGACAAAGAGACGGGCGAGGTCCTGCTGGAGTGCAACGAGGAGGTCACCGAGACCACCCTCGAGCGCATCCGCGCCGCGGGCGTGACCGAGTTCAAGGTCCTGTTCATCGACGGCCTGAACGTCGGCTCGTACCTGCGCGACACGTTGATCGCCGACAAGATCACGACGGCGGAGGACGCGATCATGGAGATCTACCGGCGCCTGCGCCCGGGTGATCCGCCGACGCTCGAGACCGCGAAGACGCTGTTTCAGAACCTGTTCTTCAACCCCGAGCGCTACGACCTGTCGGCCGTCGGCCGGCTGAAGCTCAACTACAAGTTCTATCGGGATTTGCCCGAAGAGCAGCGCCCGCCGCTCGAGCAAGGCACGCTCAGCACCGAGGACATCCTCAACACCATCGAGCACCTGATCGACCTGAAGAACGGTCGTGGCTCGGTGGACGACATCGACCACCTCGGCAACCGGCGCGTGCGCGCGGTGGGCGAGCTCATGGAGGTTCAATACCGCATCGGCCTGGTGCGCATGGCCCGCGCGATCAAGGAGCGCATGAGCGTGTCGCAAGAGATCGACACGTTGATGCCCCACGACCTGATCAACGCCAAGCCTGTGGGCGCCGTGGTCAAGGAGTACTTCGGCTCGTCGCAGCTGTCGCAGTTCATGGATCAAACCAATCCACTGAGCGAAGTGACCCACAAACGGCGCCTGTCGGCGCTTGGCCCGGGTGGCCTCACCCGCGAACGCGCGGGCTTCGAGGTCCGTGACGTGCACGCGACGCACTATGGCCGCATCTGCCCGATCGAGACGCCTGAAGGTCCGAACATCGGGCTCATCGCGTCCTTGTCGACGTATGCGCGCGTGAACGAATACGGTTTCGTCGAGACGCCGTACCGCAGCGTCAAGGACGGCATCGTCCAGACCAAGGTCTCCTGGTACAGCGCGCTCGAGGAGGAGGGTAAGTTCATCGCCCAGGCCTCCAGCCACCAGAAGGAAGGCGGCGCCCTGGCTGACTCGCTCGTCAGCGCCCGCTTCAACGGTGACTACCGGATGGCGCCCGCGGACCAGATCGAGCTCATCGACGTCGCGCCCAACCAGATGGTGAGCGTCGCGGCGGCGCTCGTGCCCTTCCTGGAGCACGACGACGCGAACCGCGCGCTCATGGGCGCTAACATGCAACGCCAGGCCGTGCCGCTGATCTCGACGGAAGCTCCGTTCGTGGGCACGGGCATGGAGCGCTGCGTGGCGGTGGACTCGGGCGTGTGCGCCGTGGCTCGGCGCGCCGGCATCGTGGCTAGCGTGGACGCGACGCGCATCGTGGTGCGGCCGGACTCGGGCGAGGGCTCCGAGGTGCCGGACATCTATCCGATGATGAAGTTCCAGCGCTCTAACCAGAGCACCTGCTATAACCAGAAGCCGATCGTTCGACCCGGCGAGGTGGTGGCCGCGGGCGACGTGCTCGCGGACGGCCCCGCGTGCGACATGGGTGAGATCGCGCTCGGGCGTAACGTGATCGTCGCGTTCATGCCCTGGCAGGGC
>JAYTOL010000078.1:0-8528 GCA_043747815.1 Deltaproteobacteria bacterium | reverse complement strand
CGAGGACCACCGCGAGAATCGTGTGTAAACCGACTGCCAAGGGCCATAAGCGCTCGGCAAATCGCGCCACGGCGCACCGGTGCGGAGGATCCACAGCATACCCTCCACGATGGGTCGGTCGGGTTTACCTGGCCGTCCGCCCTTCTTTGACGCGGATGGCAGCCACGGCTGCAATCGCGCCCACTGCGCGTCCGTCAGTCGAACCAAGCGTTCCATCAGCCAGGATGGAACACATTTTCCGGAGAATGGAAAGGGGTTTGAAAACACTCCCTAGCCCCCGAAGCGCTGACATGGCCGGATCCGCGTGGGTGCGTTCATGCCAGCACAGGCTCAGCGTGACCGAGTGCACGGGCACGGGGCCCGGGACCTTGCGCAGACCCAGAGGGGTGCCGTGTAGCTGGAGGAGCGATGCCGGCAGCGTCGCGACGAGGTCAGTGGCCGAGGCGACCGCGGCCGCGGCCGCGAAGGTGGGCACCGTCATGCTGACGCTGCGGTCGGTTTTGGCGCGCGCGTAGGCGGTGGCGACCGAATCGCGAAAGCCTCTGCCCGGCGCCATTTCCACGGCGACGTGGCGGAGCGAGCCCAGGCGTTGGCGCGAGAGCCTGCGAGCGCACGCCGGGTGGCCCTTGCGCGCAACCAGAACGGTTCGCTCCTCGAGCAGCGCTTCGGCGTGGATACCGGGGCCGGTGGCTCGCACCCCCACGTGCAGGTCGACCTCGGTGGACCCGAGGTCGCCCAGCGACAACAGCGAGGCGATGTCCAGCACGCGCAGGCGCGCGTTCGGCATCTCTCGCGCCATCGCGGACGCGATGCTCGGCAGCCAGGCAATTTGACCGGCGTCTGCCATGGCGAGCGTGAAGGCGCGCGTGCAGCTCGGTGCATCGAACGGCCCGTGAGCGACCACGCGTTCGAGCTCGACGAGGGCGCGCGCCAGCGCGGGCGCGAGCTCGACGGCGCGCGGCGTGGCCACGATGCCGCGCCCCTTGCGGGTCACGAGCGGATCGCCGAGCGCCACCCGCAGCCTGGCCAGCGCGTTGCTGATCGCGGAGGGAGTGACGTGCAGCCGCTGCGCGGCGCGGGCGACGCTCTGCTCGGAGAGCACGGTGTCGAGGACGACGAGCAAGTTGAGATCGAGCGATGCAAGGCTCACAAAGCGTGAGGTTACTCCTCATTAATCATCACTACCCAGGTTTGTTTTGCGAGCTCAGACTCTTGGCATGCGGCTGACCACCTGGATTCTCTCTCTGACGAGCGTGCTTTCGGCTTGCACCCCAACGGTCCCCCCTTTTCGGAGCAACAGCATGTCAACTCTCGCTTCTCAGCAGCCGAGCCTGCAGCGACAGCCGGTCCTGAATTCGTTCATGACCCATCGCGAGCTGGGCGACGGCTCTCCCATCGTTTTCCTGCACGGCAATCCGATGTCCTCCCGAGTGTGGCGCGACGTCCTGCCCCACCTCGCCGAGCGCGCGCGCTGCTTGGCGCCAGATCTGATCGGCATGGGCGGCTCGGGAAAGCCCGAGATCGCCTACCGCTTCGCCGATCACGCCCGCTACCTCGACGCATGGCTCGAGGTCCTCGCCCTCGGAGGCGTGGTCTTGGTCGGCTACGACTGGGGCGGCTCCCTCGCCATGGATTGGGCGGCGCGACACCCCGAGCGGATACGCGGCCTGGTCGTCTTCGAGACCTTCTTGCGTCCCATGGAGTGGAACGAGTGGTCGCCGCGGGGCGCAGAGTTGTTCCGCGCCCTACGCACGCCCGGCGTCGGCGAGAAGCTGGTCCTGGAAGCGAACGCTTTTCTCGCTCGCTCGCTCGACAACGGCATCAAGCGCCGCATCAGCGACGACGAGCGGGCTGCCTACTACGCCCCATACCCAGAGCCCGCGTCCCGCCGCCCGCTGCTGCAGTGGCCGCGCGAAATCCCGATCGGCGGCGAGCCGCGCGACGTCGAGGAAGTGGTCACCCGCTACGACGCCTGGCTCGCCTCGACACCCGGCGTGCCCAAGCTACTGCTCAGGTTCGATCGGCCTGCCGAGCTCCAGCCCTCGCCGACCGGTTCCGACGCGATGATCGAGTGGGCGCGCACCAACGTCGCTGCGCTCGAGGTCGCCGCGCTTGGCCCTGCGGGTCATCACGCCCCTGAGGATGTCCCGCACGAAATCGGCGCGGCCATTGCCGCTTGGCTCGAGCGCCACGCGCTCTGAGCGGCGACCTCAGCCAAACAGGCGTGGCAGCGGGCCGCTCGAGTACTCTGGCAAGCCGAACGTGTTGGTGGAGACGCCGAAGGCGTTGGCGACGGAGACCAAGAGATCGTTGTGCGCCGTGTCCGGGTAACGCAGATGGCGGCCGCCCTTTAGACCCCCGACCTTGCCCGCCAACAGGAACGGCATGTTGGCCTGCCCGTGGTTGCTCGCCTGGCTGAGCTCCGAGCAAGAGAGAACGAGCGTCTGATCCAGCAGGCGGCTGCCGTCTTCACGCGCGACGCCGAGCCGACCGAGCAGGTAGCCGAGCTCGCCCATGTACCAGCGGGAAATCAACGCCAGCTGCTCGGAGAGATCGAAGCCGCTGTCGTGCTGGTAGTAGTGGTGGTTCTCGTTCAGGCCGAGCCACGGGAAGGTGTTGTAGGCTTGTGAATCGCTAAACTGGAGAGTGCCCACGCGCGTCAACCCACACTCGAGCGCCATCACGAGCAGGTCCATCATCAAGCGGCCCGCCTGGGGGATGGCCTCGTCGCGCGTGTGATCGAACGCAGCCCCCGGGTGGCGCGGGGCGCAGGTGTAGCCAGGGGAACCGCTCGCCAGGCGCAGCTCGACCTCGCGGATCTGCGTGAGGTGCGCGTCTAGCTTGGCCCGATCCTGAGCGCCGAGCCGCGGACCGACTGCAGCGTATTCGCGTTGCACCGCGTCTAGCACGGAGCGGCGGCGGCGCAGCCGATCCGCGCTCTCTCCCGGCGCATCGGAGCGCGTCAGGTCCCCGAACAGGCGCGTGTAGGCGCGAAACGGATCTGTCTCGCACGGGACTGGCGTCTCCGCGCTGCTGAAGTTGATGCAGTTGGTGGGCGCCACCGTGCCGCGGTCGCGCTCGTCCGTGGGCCAGCGAACGGCGAGCTCGAGGGACGCGAAGCGCGAGCTCTGGCCGATCTGCCGCGCGATCACCTGATCGAGCGAGGGGCCAGCGGCAAAGCCAGAGGTGGTGTCATTGCAGCAGGTCTCATAGGGCCCGTACGGCACGTACGTTCCGGTCAGCAGCGTGCCCATGCCGCGGCTGTGGGCATGGCCGTGATTACGAGGATCCGACGCCGATTTCAGCGCCAGGCCGGACAGCACAACGAGCTCGTTCTGAAACGGCGCGAGCGGCGCCAGCGACTCGGGCAGCTCGAAATTTGTCTCGCCACCGGCCGGGTGCCAGCGCTCCTCGACGCGGCCCCCAGGTGAGAAAAACACGATAAAGCAGCTGTCCTGTGTCACTGCCGCGCGCGCCGAACGCGGCAGGGCGCTCGCGAGCCAGGGCAGCGCGATCACGCTGCTGCCGCCCACCAAGAACTGGCGCCGACCCATGATTTTGAGCATCTCGGTCAAGGCTCCACGCGACGGTAAAGGAAGGCGTCGGTCTCGGTCAGGGCGATCACGAGGTCCTTCACCCGGTGATCTCCAGCGCGAAACGCCGCGCGCAATTGGTCTCGCGAGCACATGTCCTCGGGCGTCGCACGGCGGCCATAGCCGTAGGCAAACCACTGCCCGACGTAGCAGTCCGCGACGTCCTCGCTGCCCGCGAGCCGCTCGGCGAGCTCGCGCGGGCCAAGGAACGCCCCCGCGACGTCCGTGCCCACCACCTCGCCGCTCGCGTCGACGGCCACTCCGTTATCCAAATCGCGCCAGCGGCCCACCGCGTCGTAGTTCTCAAAGCCAAAGCCGATCGGATCCATGTATTGATGGCAGCCTGCACACAGAGCGCTCGTGCGGTGCAGCTGGTAGCGCTCGCGCGTGCTCCCGCCCGGCTCGGACGGCACCGACAGATTGATGCCATCCGGTGGATCCGGCGGTGGATCGCACAGCAGCACACGCCTCACCAGGAGCCCGCGCAACACCGGGTGGCTGGCTAGACCCGGGGTGTGCGCGCTCAGGACCGACCCGTGCGTCAAGATGCCGGCACGCCGCTCTGGATCCATGCTCACGGGACGAAACTCGGGCCCTGACACACCGGGCATTCCATAAAACTCGGCGAGCTCCTGGTTCAGAAATGTTTCGCTCGACGTGAGCAGCGTCGCCAGGTCTCCCCCTCGCTCGAACACCACGTCTTCCACGAAACGCTGCGTCTCCTCCGAGAGCAGGCTACCGAGAGCGTCGGGCAGCCCGGGGAACTCGGTGGGGTTGCGCCGCTGGTTGGGCAAACCCTGGAGCCCGAACAAGGTGCCGTGAAACTGTTGCACCAAACGCTTGCCTTCGGGCTGGGACAGCAAGCGCTCGGCCTGCGCGCGCCGCTGCGCCGCTGACTCGAGCCCACCGTCGCGTGCGGCCCGGAGCAACTCGGCGTCCGGCATGGACCCCGTAAGCAAGTAAGAGAGCCGAGACGCGATCTCATACGCCCCGAGCCGCGCTACCGTGGCGCCGGGCTCGGGCGGCGTGGCCTCGAGGCGATACAGGAACGCCGGGCTCTGCAGCATCACTTCGAGGACGGCGCGGAAGGCGGACTCGAAGCTGTCGTAGCTGCGCACCTCGCTAAAGACGCGGCCCAGACGCGCGCGCTCTTCGAGCTCGAGGGGCCTGCGGTAGGCGCGTGCGCCGAAGGACTCGATGAAGCGCCCCAGGCAGTTGGGCTCTCCCTCCGCGTCGACGTCACACGCGAGCAGCCCGAGGATGCGCTCGGGATCGCGCGTCGCTCGCGCCACGATCTCCTCCGCCAGGCGCGCGTAGCTCTCCGCCAAGAGCACGGACACGCTCTGAAACGCGCCGTCGTTGCCGAAACCGTTGCCGCGTTCCTCCGGCGGCAACGAGTCTCCCGCTCGCGAGTCGTCCCCCAGCAAGTCCGCGAGCGTGCGACTGTACTCATCCCGCGTCAACCGGCGTACCGGCGCGGCGGGCAGAGTGGGCGCGCTGCAATCGAAGGTCAGGGCCGCCGCCGAGGGCGATTCCCCCCGGGCGTCGCCAGCCGACATCGGGCTGAGTCCTGCTGAGGGGCTCTCCGCCTGGCCACACGCGAGGCCCAGCGCACCCAGGTGATGCAAAGCGCGCCACGCACGGGAAGCGGCCCGCCGCGCTCCGGTATTGCACCAATGATACCGTGACACGGTTGAGACGAGCAGCGACCACATATTGGGGGGCACGCGATCGCGGCCAACGACGCGCGCTCTGGAGATCCATTATCACGCCCTTGCACAGGCGGCTATCTGGCTCCGATGGCAACGTGGCTCCGACGGCGATATCGCCCTGTGCCTCGGCACGGCCACCCGATCGAGCGCCGTGTTTAGAACTGCGTGAAGAACGCCCAGAGTGGCTCGGGCGCGCCTGGCCATTGCGTATGGTCGGCGTCGAATTCGCACCAGTGGACGGGATACCCAGCGTCGCAGCCCACGTAGGCGACGCAAGGGCTCGGCTCGATGGCAGCCGTCTGCTCCTGGCAGTGGTTGCGCTCCACGAAGATGTCGCGCGCCATGCTACCGAATTCCGGCGGCACGTCGGTGTCGTCGGCGCCATGCGCGCCCCAGTAGGCGATCGGAGCGTCCTTCTCGTTGCAGCCGCTGCGCGTCGAGCCGGACATCGGCGCGATGGCGCGAAACACGTCCCCCATTTCGCAACCGACGGCGACCGACATCATGGCGCCGTAGCTGAACCCCGTCGAGAAGATGCGACCTTGGTCGATGCACAGCCTGGAGTTGAAGTGCTCGAGCATCCCGCGCACGAACTCGAGATCGCGATCGTCCGGATTCTCCCAACCGGTCTCGATGCCCTCCGGTGCGACGAAGATCGCCGACTCGTTCGCGAGCGCCTTGAGCCCGTAGTAGGGGCCGAGCCCTCCGTAGTCCCCCGGCTCCCCGCTGGCCACCTCGTCGGCGGAGGACCCGACCCAGTGCCACGCAAAGATCAGGCGATACGGCTGGCTCTCATCGTACGAGCCCGGCACGTCGAGCACGTACTCGCGTTCGGTTCCGTTGATATCGATCGTGAAGCGCCCGCTGTCGAGCGGCTCCGTCACGCCACAGCCCGGGCTGCGCAAGCCGGGCATGCTGCTCGGCCCAGCGTTGGTCGCGGCTTCCATCGCCGATGAACCGCCCGTCGCCGACGCCCCCGCGCCCGAACCGCTCGTGCCGCCGCCAGCGGGTGACGCGCCCCCGGCCGATGCGGCGCCGCCTCCGCCCGAGGTGCCCGCCGGCGAACCTGCTTCGCCGCTCGTGTTCGCGCCCCCAGCAGCTTCATCGGCGCCGTTGCCGCATCCGCCCAAAACCAGCGCAGAGAGCGCCGTAGCGACGAATGGCAGGCGCTGCGTGACACCAACGGACGGACGCCTTGCCATAGAACGGCAATAGCAAAGTGCCGCGACGACGCCAAGGCTGCGCTCGCACGGCCAACGGAGCACCGCGGCTGCGAGTCCTTCGCGCAGCGCCGTCGCCACCCGAGCGCGCGTAACTGCAGCATCGTTCTGCTGCTCGCCCTGCACGGCGAGAGGAGAGAGAAACCCGTGACGCGCCGGCGATATTTCGACGACGCGGCAATTGACCCGAATCGGGTCGGCGGGGGTCTGACATTCATGGGCCAGCGGGTGCATCTCGGCTGGATCTCACGCTGGCCTGCGTCATGCCGGGAGGTCACGGCCGTAGCCTCCGCGCTCCGGTTCAGCTGCGTCGCGGGTGGGGAGCTCCCGCGTTCTTCCCTGCGCGCCAGATCACCTCGGCGCCCCGCAGCGCTTTGCCGTATCGCCTCACCATTGCGTTAGTCTGCCGGGGCTTGCTGCCGAAACTCGGCGTCAGGGAGCGGCACGTTGCTTGCTTCGAGTGGTTGGAAATGGGCGCGCGCCGGCCACCCACAGCCGGCGCAAAATGTCCCAACAGGAGACATGATGAGCAACGAAAGCAAGCGCGGTGAAGGCAAGGCGGAAGAGCTCGGCGGCAAGCTCAAGGGCGGCGTTGGCAAGCTGATCGGCAATGAGCAGATGGAGGCCGAAGGTAAAGCCAAGGAGCTCAAAGGCAAGGCGAAGCAGGAGACCGCGAAGGCCGCCGAACGAACCAAGGGCAAGGTTCAAGAGATCGCCGGTGCCGCAAAAAATCGCATCGGTGCCGTGATTGACAACGAGCAGATGCAAGCCGAAGGCAAAGTCAAAGAGCTCGAGGGTAAAGCCCGCCAGGGCTCCAACCGCTAAGCGTAGCTCGCGGAGCCGCTGAGCCTCGGGAGCCAACGACACCTCGCTCGGACGCTGCCACGTTCGAGCGTTGGTGCACTCCCGGGCGGCCGCGCCGCAGGGTCATGGGTCTGCTCGTCGTACGTCGGCCTCGAGCTGGCGACCGCAGACTGACGCCGGCGCGGGCGCCTGCCAGGTGGGTGAAGCCGGAACCTTGGGAGGCGATCCAGAGGTTCGGCAGTACCCCTCACGGTGAGTGCATCCGTTGTTTGGGGGGCAAACGAGCCTGTCGCGGCAGCGCAGCGCTTCTGGGGTTACTGGCACCCTCATCGGCCCGATGGGCGCCCGCCCGCAGCTGCGGTCTTCTCCGCAGAATCCGGCGCACGGCCGGCCCATACATCCAGACGGGCCCCTTGACGCCCTCCGTGCTTTCCCATGCCGGAGGGTGACCCAACCGTGACGGCAAAACGGGAAGGCCTGAGTCACTCTCCTACCCCGATGCTACTGCGCTCCACCTCGTCCTACGTACGCGACCTCAAGCCCGAGCTGTCTCGTGAGGCGTTTCAGCCGGCTCGTTCGCGGCTGCTTTGGCTACCGGTGCATGTGGGAGTGGTCGCCGCGGGCTTCGCCGTCCTGAGCGCGGGCTGGGTACCCTGGTCGCTCGCCGCAGGGGTTTCTCTCCTCATCGGCCTGAGCTTCGCCGGCTTGACCTTTCTGGCGCACGAGGTGCTGCACGGCGCCGTGGTCCGAGGGCTGCAGGTGCGCCGCCTGGTGGGCATGATTGGCTTTTTGCCGTTCATGATCGCTCCTCGCCTGTGGATCGCCTGGCACAACCGCGTCCACCACGGCAATACCAACCACCCTGGCGTCGATCCCGACGCATTTCCCACGATCGAAGAGTATCGGAGCAGCCGGGTGCTGCGGATCGTGACCGATCACTTGGGCATCGGTCGCCAGCGGCAGGGTGCCCTCTTCAGCCTGTTCATCGGCTTCTCCGTCCAGAGCGCCCACATGCTCTTTGCCGCGCGCGCTCGCGGCTATTTGTCGGGGCGGCAGCACACCTTCGCGCTCCTGGAGAGCGGGTTCGCGTTCGCGGTGTGGGCTGTCTTGGCGGTGAGCCTGGGGCCGCTCGTGTTCCTGTTTGCCTACGTGTTGCCGATGTTCGTGGCGAACGGCGTCGTGATGGGCTTCATCCTGAC
>JAYTOL010000077.1:0-58072 GCA_043747815.1 Deltaproteobacteria bacterium | reverse complement strand
ACCTTGGCTTGCTGCGCGCGACGGTCGAGGACCCCTTTGGCGAGCGCGTTGTCCGAGCGCACGATGGCGATGCGGTTGGCGGCCAGCTTCACGACCCGCACACGACTGTTACCGGCCTCGAACACGACGTTTTCGTTACCAGAGTCCGGACCTCGCGTGCGTTTTGCTCCGGCACCGACGCTGGCCTCCACTCGGCTCGTCGCCTCCTTGAAATCAGCACCGAACGGGCCCTGCGGGTCCAGCCGATACTCGTCGTAGATCTTCCACAGCTTGTCCTGGAAAAAGAAGAACCGCCGGGTGTAGTTGACCCCTTTGGCCTCTCCCGTGCCGGGCAGGCGCCGCACGACCTTGGTGGACGTCATCGTTTCCCCGTTGCCGTGGGCGAATTCGTCGCGGAAATCCGACTTATCGAAAGACGTGGACCTCCCGTCGAAGATCGCAACCCGCCGCAGCACCTTCTTATTCTCCGCGAGCTCGAAATCGAGCTCCCGCGTCCTCGGACCTGGATTGGCCTTCCTGTACTTGGGGATGAAGTGCTTTTCCCACCAGCGGTCGTAGAGCTTCGCGACGCTTTCGGCGTTCATTCCGAAGGTCACTCCGTCGGCCTCGAGCGACACCGGCGCCGGCGCGGACGGGCTGGTCGCACCAGCCAGGGGAGCGTCCGCTGCAAGGGCGAAACCGGCGGGGGTAAGTAACCCGACGCCCAAGATGAAAGATGACAGTAGTTTCATTCAGACCTTCGTTTGTTGGGGTTGGACCCTACCCTCCCGCCCGGGCCCCGCTCGTACATGAGCCACTCTGAGTGCTGCAGCGAAAAGCGCGCTCTGCTAGGGAACAGCTAGTGAAACAGAGCTAGATTGAGTCGATCCATCGCCCCAGAATGAAGCGCACGCTACGTTGACGACAGTGTAGGCGGTGGATGGCGAAAGTGCCACGCATCCGTACCGCTTCGAACTCTCATTCCTTCTCGACGTGACCGAGAAGGAACGGCACACTAAGGACCCCATGCTCTTTCGGACCCGCAACGTGCACGTGAAAACAGCTCGAGAGATTGAACACATGCGCGAAGTCGGCCGATTGGCCGCCAAAACGCTGCATGCCGTAGGAGCGATGATTCGGCCCGGAATCACGACGGACGAGATCAATGAGTTCGTCCACGCGGACACCTTGCGCAAGGGCGCCAAGCCTGCGCCGCTCAACTATCTCGGGTTTCCGAAGAGCGTGTGTACGTCCGTAAACCACGTCGTATGCCACGGGATTCCGGGAGCCCAAAAGCTGCTGGACGGCGACATCATCAATGTCGACGTCACCCACCTCTTTCATGGCTTTCACGGCGACACCTCGGCGACCTTTTACGTAGGCACGCCGAGCGAAGACGCCAAAAAAGTGACCGAAATCGCCCGGCGTTGTCTCGACCTCGGCATCCGCGAGGTCAAGCCCGGCGCGCGTCTCGGTGACATCGGGGCCGCCATTCAGGAGTTTGCCGAAGGGCTCGGTTGTGGTGTGGTGACCGACTTCGTGGGGCACGGCATCGGGCGCAAGTTTCACGAAGAGCCAAAGGTGAGCCATGTCGGGGTGCGCGGGCGCGGCGAGCGGCTGCGCGCTGGGATGACGTTCACCATCGAGCCGATGATCAACCTCGGCAGCCACGAAGTCGAAGTGCTGGAAGATGACTGGACCGCGGTGACGGTGGACGGCTCGCTCTCCGCTCAGTTCGAGCACACGTTGCTCGTCACCGACGACGGCGTAGAGATCCTGACGGAGCGACCCGGGCCGCTAGAGAACAGCGAGATTTTCCCGGGCTACTGGTCATGAATCGAACAACGCTAGCTCCCTGCTCGAGGCGAGCGGCGCGTCGCGGTTGGCTCGCTCTGCCGCCCCCGCGTGGCGCTCGTCACTCGCGTGCGATGGCATCGCCAGTGCTCGAGCCGCTTTCATGAAGCGGGTCCGCGGTCAAAAGTCCGCTTGACGGACCTAGTGGCGGCTGACTAGCTTGCGAACTCCCAAAGTTTGGGCTGGGTGCCCGTTGGTGCGGGTTCTGTATAACAGGGCTGGGCGCATCAGTGTTTGAAAGCATTCGCCCGGGCGAAATCTGGATGGCGGCCGAAGCTAAGAAACAAATACGCAAGAAGACCGCGCAACGCTCGCCCTCTCGACCACCAGCGTCGGGAAAGAAAGCGGGTAAGGCGGGGGCTTCGGGGGCGACGAGTAAGCGTACGGCTCGTACTGTTTCTGGCAAGGCCACGCCTTCGAAGAAAACAGCGACGAAGGTCGAGCTTGCGCGAAAGTTGCCTCAAACCAAGCGCGGCCCGCAGGCCGCTGGCGTGGCCCGCAAGGCGGCTCCCGTCAAAGCCCCGGCTCAGCCGAGCAGCGTGAAGAAGCCGCCGCAGCGCGACAAGCTCCGCGATCGCGAAAAGTCAGCCAAGGAAAAAGCTCGAGCCAAGGCTGCCCTCGAAAAGGAGCAGGCCAAGGTCGCTCGCGAGAAGGAGCTGCAGAAGAAGCATGCCGCTCGCGAGAAAGAGTTACTGACGGCGCAGAAGGAAAAAGAGCGCCTCAGAGCTGCCAAAGAAAAGGCTCAGGCCAAGGCCGCTCTCGACAAGGAGCTAGCCAAGGCCGCGCGTGAGAAGGAGCTCGACAAGCAAAGGCTGGCTCGCGAGAAGCAAGCTGAAGTCGCCAAGCTCCAGCGCGAAAAAGAGCTCGAGCGTAAGCAAGCGCTGCGCGAAAAAGAGCAGCAGCGCGCCGAGCTGGTGCGGCTGAAAGCGGCTGAGCTCGACGAGAAGAAGCGCGAAAAAGAGCAGCAGCGCGCCGAGCTGGAAGCGGCGCGGCTCGCCGTCCTCGATGAGAAGAAGCGCGAAAAAGATCGCCAAATCGCCGACAAGGTCGCCCTGCGAGAAAAGCTGTTGGCGGATAAAGAGGGCGAGCGCGAGGCGGTCCGCTTGGAGCGGGAAGCCGAGCAGCAACGTCTGAAGGCCGAGCGCGACGCGGAAAAGGAAACTCAGCGCGTCGAACGAGAGGCTGAGCGCAACCGCGCCAAGGTCGAGCGAGAGGAAGAGCGGCAGCGCGTCAAAGCGGAGCGCGAGGCAGAGCGGGACCGTGCCCGTGAAGAGGCGCGGAACAAGCGTGAGGAAGAACGCGCCAAGCGCGACGCCGAGCGTGAAGCGTATCGCAAGACCAAAGAGAGCGAACAGACGAGGATTCGGACCGAACGAGCCGCTGCCCGCCGGGCGCTCGAGGGCCGCGTGGCTCGCAACAGCGGGCGCTCAGCGGGTGGCGCACGTGCTTCGACCACCACTCGGGTCTACAGCCCCGCCTCGATCCCGGATCAATCCGGGACCCGCCGCGACGGCATCCAACACTTCCTCGGCACTGGGGGCGGCAGTCAGCCGCCGCCGTCGAGCCCCGAGCGCAGCATGGCCTTCGCGCCGAAGCCCCGAACCATCCCCCCTCCGCCTCCGCCGGAGCCACCCGCGAGCATCGAGGATCGCTACGCGAAGCTCTTGGCTCGGCTCCAGCAGACCGGCGAAGATTTCAAGAATAGCTACGAAGAAAACTTCATCATGTCGTGGATCCATCACGACAGCGCGCTCGAGGGCGTGGTGTACACGTACGAAGAGCTGCGGACGGCAGTCAATCCGAGCGTCACGGTCGTTCCGGACTCGAGCCTGCAGTCCGTGTGTGAGGAGATTCGCCGGCACAAACTGGCCATCGAGGTCGTGCGCGAGCTGGGTGAGCGCAAACGGCAACCCGCTACGCTCGACCAGCTGAAGCGCATCTTCCTCACGCTGCATCCGGAGGAGGGCGATCTCAAGACCGTGCGCTATCGCAAAGAGATCCCGCAGCACCGGATGTACTTCCACGAGTACGCGGCGCCCGACAAGATCCCCTATAAGGTCCGTCAGGTGTTTGATTGGCTCAATGGGCCTGAACCGAAGAAGCTCAAGAGCCCGCTCCGAGTCGCCGGGCGCGTGCACTACGATCTGCTGCGCATCTTTCCGTTCGCGAAGGACAGCGGCAAGGTCGCCCGGTTGTTCATGAACATGCTGCTGTTGCGCGCCGATTATCCTCCGGCGATCCTGCATTCGACCGAACGCCAGCGCTACTACGAGGCCCTCAAGGGGTCCCCCAATACGATCGGCAACATGCTCGAGAGCGCCATCCTCAACGCGCTTCAGAGCATCGACAAGCAGCTCGGCACTCAAGACACCCGCCTACGCGCCATCGTCTCCTAAAGCCCCGACCACCAAGCTCAGGCCCTGGAGACCGCCGAGGACCCGTCTCCGCTGCTCCCGACGACGCCGCCGCGCTCCTATCCTGGAGCGGGTACCGGGGTCTCACGATTTTCAAAAACCCTGCGCCGACCAGGACGCGACATCGCCGCTAGCTGCCCCCGCTACAGAAGAACCGTCGCAGCTGCTCGAACCCCCGAAAGGCGAGGGACCTGACGCGTAGTCGGACGGCTTTTGGTGCGGGGCCACCCCGCGCCCCGGGCCAGCCTGGAACCGTAGTTGCTACGGTGAGGAGACCGGAAGCGCCGGCCGACAGAGCAGATGGCCGCTCGGGGTGCGGAGTGGCCCCGCAGTAAAGGCTTCGAAGGTGGCCCCGTTTTTCTAGAACGGTTCAGCCGTTCTTCTGGACGGTGCGCTTTGAGGCTCGGCGGAAATTCGAGCGGTCGAGCCCTGCTTGGCGCGCTGCCTCGGAGATGTTGCCACCCGTGCGACGCAGCAGCGCCGAGAAATACTGGTCGTCGAACATGTTGAGCGCTCGCTGCTTGGCGTCGCGGTACGGAAGATCCGCCAGGTTGTCGGCCAGGGCGACGCCGACCTCGCCAGGGTTTTCCTCGATGGTGATCGGCGCGAGCGAGTGCCTGCCCGAGGGCAAGTGATGCGGCAAGATGGTGTCCTCGCGACAGTACACGAGGGCGTGTTCCATAGCGTTTTCTAGCTCGCGAACGTTGCCCGGCCAGTTCTGGCTGCGCAACACGCGCATCGCCTCATCGCTGATCTTCATCACTTCCCTCCCCTGCCGAGCCGCGTACTTGCGCAGGAAGTGGTGGGCGAGGATCGCGATGTCGTCACGACGCTTGCGAAGCGGTGGAAGCTCGATACAAATCACGTTCAGGCGGTAGAACAAGTCTTCCCGGAACCGACCCGCGGCGATCTTCGTGCGTAGGTCTACGTTCGTTGCTGCCAAGACGCGAACGTCGACGCGTTTGGTCTCGTTCGTGCCGACCGGCTTGATTTCGCCCTCTTGCAGGGCGCGCAGCAGCTTGACCTGGGCCAGCGCCGGCAGGTCGCCCACCTCGTCGAGGAAGATGGTCCCGCCGTCAGCGCTCTTGAACAGACCTTCACGCGTGGTGACGGCTCCGGTGAACGCGCCACGCACATGACCGAACAGCTCGCTCTCCACCAGGTCGACCGGGATGGCCGAGCAGTTGACGGCCACGAACGGCTTGGTCGAACGTGACGAATGCTCGTGAATGGCGCGTGCCGTGAGCTCCTTTCCGGTCCCGCTCTCTCCTAGAATCAACACCGTCGATGAGGTAGGGGCCACGCCGACCGCAAGCCGGTAGACCTCCTGCATGCTCGAGGTGTTGCCGATCAGCTCCCCAAACGTCTCCTTTTGCTCCAACTGGCGCTTGAGCATCGCGGCGTGATTGACCAGGTGCCGCCGCTCAGCAGCCTTCGAGACGGTGAGCACCACCTCGTCGTTCGATCTGAACGGCTTTTCCAGGAAATCATAGGCGCCGGCTCGAACCGACTTCACTGCGACCTCCACGTCACCGAAGGCGGTCATCATGATGACCTCTACTCCGGGGTGAGTGGTGCGCAGCTTTTGAAGCAGCTCGAGGCCATTCATCTTCGGCATCATCAGGTCGACGAGCGCCACGTGGACGCGCTCTCGTTCGAGCAGCGCCAGAGCTGCGGAGCCGTCCTCCGCGGGAATGGCTTCCATTCCGCTCGCCACCAACATCCGTACGACGCTGCGCCGGAGTGTGGGTTCATCATCTACGACCAAAACTCGAGTAGCGCCGGCTTTGGCGAGGCGCACTGCAGGCGCATCAGTGGGCGCATTTGCCAGGTTCATCATGGCTTCCCTCGGATAGGCAAAGAAGAAACCTCATCAGTGTAAAGCAATCCATGGTCTCTCGTGAAACCTTCTTGGAGAACTTGCTCGTAATTTTTCCGAAGGCCGAACATCACCATAGGATTCCCGCAGAGTAGTGTCCGCCCTGCCCGAGCTCGATCTCGCCGCTCATCCGCGTGCGTTCGGCGAGCCATAAGAGCCTCGTATCCTTCGCATTTGGAGTCCTCGCGAAGGGGCGGCTACCGAGCTCGACGCGGACACGCCTCGGGGCTTAAACCGTCGACCAGACCCTTTCTCCGGAGCAGCACCTACGTCGCCCACCGTGTGGGTCAATGGGGGCGCCGCGCGGTGACGCCCGGAGCCGCTCGCGGGTAAGCGACTCGGGCGGGGTGCGCAGCCCCGCCGGCGGGATGTCACGCCCGAAGCGACGCGGTCAGCGCCCCGCGAGCAGGACCTGTCGCGGGTGGGACGGAGCGCAAGCTGCAAGAGCGACGGCTGAGTCTAAAGCCCAACGCCGCACGCCGATACCCGCGACGGCTCACCTGGCTCAATTCGACGGCCTGCTTTAGGATGCAGGCCGATGCAAGCACTGGTTCCCGATATCGAGCTCACCGCCCTGCTCGGCCGCGGTACGCGATTCGAAGGCAAGCTCCACTTTGACGGCCGAGTGCGTATCGATGGCACGTTCCACGGTGAGATCAGGAGCGACGGGGTTCTGATCATCGGAGAGGGCGCGCACGTGCAGGCCGAGATCGTCGTGGGCACGTTGATCGTCAAAGGCGGCACGCTGGCGGGCAACGTTCAGGCGCTCCAATCGATTGAGCTCCACGTGCCTGCTCAGGTGACAGGTCAGCTGCGTGCCCCCGAGATCTTCATGGACAAAGGCGTCCAGTTCTCGGGGGAATGCAGCGTCGTGCAGGCGTGACGGGCTCATGCCCTACGCCTGCCAGCGCCCGCGGCGACGCCCGTCCCCAGCTCATTCCGAAGAGGAAGAGAAGGCGCGCAGCATGCTGGCGTTGAGCAGCTCCAGCTCCTTGTCGATCGCCGTGAAATCCTGCGATTCGTCCGCGGTTCGGACTCGAGTCGTCGGCATGCGGCCGCTCTGAGGCTTTTTGTCGGGCTCGGAGCGCGGTTGGAGGGTGTGCCTATCCAGCCGCTCACGCAGCTTGTCGTGCGAGATTCGCCAGCTGTCTCGCTCCGCGATCAGCTCCGCGAGCTCGCAGCGTATCTCTTCGAAACAGTCCTCCCAGAGCTTCATCTCGTCGACCAGGGCCCCCACGCGCTTTGCCAGCGACGTCGAGCCCGGCACGGAGTCATCGCTCTCCAGCCCCAGCCGGGCTCGCGAAAGCGCCTTTTTCAGCCGCTGCAGCTTGCGAACGGCATCTTCTGGCTTCTCCGCGCCCTCATCCCTCACCCGGTCTACGCTCGACACTCGGCTCGCCTCCTGATCACGGCTCGCGCATCCGCTACGAGCGTTGAAGAGCGGCGCGCATCACTCGGCAGATGACAGGCCTGCGTCAGCGCGCTGCTCACGCTCACATGTTAGCGCAGCGCTCCCCCTCCGCACCCTCGACTCGGGTTTTAAACTCTTAACTGGATGTTGCCGCTGCGCGCTGCTCGCGCACACCCTGCGACCCTGGGCGAACCCTCAACCATCGAACAGCGTCAAATCGACCGGGCGTTCTTGATCGAACTCGCTCTCGTCGGCCTCCCAATCCTCCGCCTCGCGCAGTGCGACCGGCGCCGCGTCACCTTCGATGCCGCGCAGCTCTGCCTTGGACAGAACGGGCAGACGCCGCTTGCCCACCGGACCCTCGTCGATAAAGTCTCGCAGCGCCAGCATGTCGCGCAAGGCCTCGAGCTTGGCGAGCGCCTTGACTTCCACCTGCCGGATGCGTTCCCGCGTGAGGTTCATGATGGCCCCTACGTCCTCCAGAGTAGTCCCGCCTCGATCGGCCACGTCGAGCGCACAAGAGTCCCCCATCTCCCAAACCTCGAGATCGGGAAAGTTCAGCTTTATCGCACCGGTGCGGGGAGATACATCAACGTATAGGTGATGCTTGCAAGAGACGTACGGGCAGGGCCTCATGCCCCCCACGCACGCCTCGCGGGCCCTCGGCTTGGCGTAGTCGTCCTCCGGGTAGAGGAGCCGCCCGATCTCCAGCTCCCGCTTGGTCATGCGCTTCACGCTGATCGTGCGCGCCCGCACGGCGCGCTTGCGACGTGAACGGCGTTGCTCGCGAGTGATCCCGTCACCGTTCGGGAGCTCCACCTGTGCCCCCTCGAGCTCCAACAGGACGCCCTCGCCCTCCTCAATCGCTGGGATCAAACACGCCTCAACTTTCCTAGAACTCATAAGCCGCCTCCGACCCCTGCTCCACATGTGCCCGCGTTACCGTAAGACATCTTCATGGCCGCCTCGGTTCGCACCGCCGTTACATCACCTGACAGGAACACTGCCCACATCCTCAGCTTCACGAGGCATTCGCACGATTGAGCTCCGCTGCCCCCACGTTTCCGCCCGCCGCTCGGGCACGTGGTGAGAGCAGCGACTCGATCGACGTCAGCTGCGTGACGAGCTCCCGACCCTGCTTTTTAGCCTGATTGACCTCGCGCGCCGCGCGCACGGTGTTCGTCTCTTGCCGCTTCTGCTTGAGCACCCGCGCCAAGGTTTGAAAGATACAGCCGAGGGTTTGCTCGAGCTGATCGAGGTCCGTGCGAACAAACAGGAAGTCACGGCGGATTTCCTCGATCGTATAATCGTCCGCCATCATTTCTTTGATTCGGACCAGCTGTCGAATGGCCCTGGCCGGGTACAAGCCAAGCGAGCCCTTGTGCTTGCCCTTACGCCCAACTCGAACACTGCGAGGCAGCAGCCCGAGTTGTACGTATTTCCTCAGCGTGGCCTCCGAGAGCCCAATCCCGTGTGCTGCACAAACGTCGATCAGGTCGCCCGAAGTTAGGCCCGAAGCATACTGCTGCTCGAGATTCGCGAGGGTGCTGTCGTCGATCCGACTCATGACTGCTTGCACATAGCCTGAAGCCATTTACCGAGCCCTTCGGCGCCAGCTCTGCTGGCTGCCCATCAACTAGAGATGAATATAATCTACTGAGTGGAAGCATGGAAACATCTTTCCTCCCGAAGTTTTGTGCAGCTCGCAGTGCGAGATCAACCAGGCTGGTTCAGCTCGAAGATGTGACATATTTTGTCATACCTCGGCCGAGCCGCCACTCGCCTCCTCGAATCGTTTGGAGAGCTGCTCCTCGCGTGCCCACGAGCTTCGCCTCGAGGAGCGTGGCTATTTGGCCACCTCGGGAATCGTCACGCAGGCTGACCGGCGCGTCCGAGTAGACAGCTACCGGGTTGTTCCACAGGCGAGAACGAGGATAGGGTGCTCCAAGTGTCGACCGCCCGCATCCACCGCGACATCAAAGCCAATGGCGTTCGCCTGCGCGTCTCGGAAGTAGGCCAGGGCCCGAGCCTGGTGCTCCTACATGGGCTATTCATGGATCACACGACGTGGGACCCCGTTGGCGACGCGTTAGGTCAGCAGTATCGGGTGGTGGCGCCCGATTTACCGGGCTTCGGTCAGAGCGAGAAGCCTCCCGAAAGCCGCTTTCCTTACGGTATCAACGCCTTTGCGGATGCGGTCGTGGACCTGTACGCGGGCCTCGAGCTGGGGCGCGCCATTCTGGTGGGACACGCGCTGGGCGGCGCCATCGCGATCACCCTCGCCGCGCGCCATCCAGAGCTGATCTCGCGGCTGATCTTGGTCGATGCGCTATGTTATCCAGCGAGCCTCGACCTGGCCACTCGCGTTGCGCTGCTGCCAATGGTTGGAGGCTTTGCTTTCAAGCAACTGTGGGGCAAGTCAGCCTTCAAGGCTTACTTTAAGGAATCCTATCTATCCCGTGATGGAAGAATTCCAAGCCCGCGCCTCGACCACTACTACGAGTCCTTCAACACTCCCGCGGCGCGGGCGAGCGCACTCTCCACCTTGCGCGCCACCCGCGACACGCGGGCGGTCGTTGCCCACATCGCGCGCATCACCACGCCCACACTCGTCATCTGGGGCAGCGAAGACACGCTGTATCCCGCGGCGCTCGGCCACCGCATGTCTCGGGAGATCCCGGAGGCGGGCTTCCAGCTCGTCGGTGCCGGGCATGCCCCGCAAGAAGAACAGCCCGCCGAGGTGGTGGCCGCCATCCAGCGGTTCTGCCGCCCGCCGCGACCGCGCTGAGCCTCAGGCTTAGGCCGGCGCCCCATGACACTCGGGCGCGCGCGCCGGCGCTGCTCGAGCGTGCGACGCTCAGCGCATCGGAAAGGAGGCCGTCGGCGGCTTCTCTACCGGGGGCCGGCGCGGCACGAAGCCCGCCGCCGATTCCGGTTTGGTCGCGGACACAGGCTTGGCGCTCGGACGTGACGCCGGCGCTGCCGCCGGAGCCTTCGACGCAACTGCAGCTGCGACGCGCGTCGCGGCCCTTGCACGGGGCAGGGCGGGCAGAGCTGGCGTGACGACCCCGCTGCGCGCGAATGTCTCCGGTGCGTCTAGCGGATCAATTGGTGCAACAGGCTCAGCCAGGGCGGCGGCGGCAGCGGCGTCCGGAGCGGCGGCAGCGGGGTTTGGGTCGCTCGGCACGTCGGAGGGGGCCGTGCTTTCTGCTTGCGCCAAGGCGGGAGCCAGGGCGCTCGGGCTGTCACTCGGCGCTCTAGAGGCCGCCTCGAGTCGGTCACTCGCGAGCTCTTCCGAGACATCTGCCTCAGCGGGCGAGCCGACGAGACGCCACAGCGCGACGGACAGCGGGATCATCGCCAAAATCAGCACACCGGCCACGACCGCGGTGGTGTGCCGGGAACGCTTCCGACGCGAGGGCACTGCCGAGGGCGGGACGCGCAGCAGGGAAACGTCTTCAGGCGCCACGTACGTCGCAGGAATGCTGCTCTTGGGACCGCCTTCGTAAGTGCCCTCATCACCTGCGGCGAAGAAATCGTTCTCCGACTTCGGACCCGAGCTCGGCTCGGGTTTGCTCGAGATTGGCGCTGACATCGGCGGCGGGGGAGACGCCACCGCCTGGGCGGTCGAGTCGGGGCCTGGGCGCTTCTCAGCGGCCGGCGAGAGCGCTGGAGGCGGCGGCGGCAGCGTGTTTGTCTTGGGCGCAGGGGTGACGGGCGACGCGGGCGAATTACGCCTGGGTTCGGGAGCCGCTGGTGGAACGGGCGTCCGCAGAGGGGCGTGCGGTCGAACGCTCGCCGCCGAGCCTCGCCCCGATTCGAAGCCGCTACCTGCCACGGCGAAGCCCAGCCCCGATCGCGCCACACCCCCATTGCTGTGCGCGCCGTTGCTGGCCGGAGCGCCCGCACGCGCGGGCTCCGCAGCTCGCACGTTGTTGTCAGTGGCGGCGCGAAAGGGCGACCGCGGCGGCACGACCTTGGGCGGAGCCGGCGTGTTGTCGCCGATGTTGAGGATGACCTTCGGGGTCACCTTGAGCGCCTCCGCCGGCGCTGGCGGCGTGGCCGCGCGCACCGTGACGGGGGCCGGCGTGGGTTTGCGCAGCTCGCCGGGTGGCTCGACACGTACCGAGCGTGCCGGCATTGGGATCACCGGCTTTACCGGTACCGCGCTGGGGGATGTGGGCGTCGGAGCCGGCGTGCGCGAGCCCGTGAGCTCGTAATCCCCCGGGGACACCGGGGCGGCGCCGGCCCGCTTCGCAGCCTCATCCAGATCGAGCGCGCCCGCGTGAGGGGCCAGCGAAGCGCCGAGCTCAAACGGCTTGTCTGGCGCAAGCACCGAGCCAGCGAGCAGCTTGCCACCCGCGCCGAGCAACGAGCCGTTTGCGCTCCCCCGCTGTCCAATGCCTAACGCCGGATGCGAGCTCGGCACCCGCTCGATAGCAGCTCTAGTGACCGCCACCAGCAAGCCCTCGAAGTAGAACTTGGACAACACGGTCAAGGTCGAGAGATCATCGAAGGGCGACCCATCGATCAAGTCGAGCAGCGTTCGCTTACCGTCGATCAACCGCAGCACGCCGTTGAGCTCGTCGGGGATCTCGTTGAGACGTAACCGCAGCGCCTCGTGATCGATGTCCACCACCGTGTCTTCGGGTGGCAGTTGCTCCGCGAGACGCCCGAGCTCGTCGACGCGGCGCATGCCCTCCATCAGCAACGCGTGGGTGGGCGCCTCGATGACCGCCGGACGATCCACGGGACGAAACTCCAGATCGAAGCTACCCGTGGCCCAGGTGATCGTCCGATACACGGCTTCCTCGCCGCGCAGATCGCCCACCTCCGCGTCGATCAGCTGCCCCTTGCGGAAGTAAAGCTGCGCTTCGCGATTGCCGTGATGCACGGCGGCGACGCCGCTCTTACCGCTGACCGCGATGGTCTGCAGCAAGTCGACGACAGCGACGTCCTCGAGCGATCCGGAGAAGCGGGTCCTCGCGAGTGACTCGCTGGCGATTCGATGTTGGTTCTTGCGCGCCAGGAGCATGTGCACGCGCGTCACGACCTCCCGCACGAAGATCGGCTTGGCCAGGTAGTCGTCCACCCCGAGCTCCAGCCCGCGCAGCTTGTCCTCTAGCGCGCCTTGCTCGGTCAAAAATACGATCGGCACCTCCTTCAGGTCCGGTCGAGCGCGAATCTCCCGCACGAGGGAGAACCCGTCCGCGCCGGGCAGCCGAGTGTCGGTCAGGATCAGATCAGGCGCCCCGTGCTCCAGCTTGGTGAGCGCGTTCTCGGCGCTATCAGCAGTCGTTACCGTAAAACCAGCGCTGCGCAGGCTGACCTCCAGGACGCGCGCGCTGCTGGAGTCTGCGTCAACCAATAAGATCTGCTGTTTGGCCATTCACCCGAGTCCTTGGCTCACCAGCTCATAGCGCAGGTGACGCGACCCACCAGAAGTATCGCCCAGGCGCACCCCGAGGCAACGTCGCCGCGTCTGAACCAAGAAAATACCAATACCGGCCCACCGACTCATGGTCGAACTGGACGCTTCAACCGTGCCCAATTCCTAGCCAATAGGCGAGCGCGAGCATCAGGGTTCCGAGGCAACAGCCCACGAGCGCCCATGACAGCAGGCTCGAGTACCGGAAGGCGCGCACATGGGAGTGAGCGTGTGGCACCCCCTCCGTCGCAGCGATATCTCGTTCCGGTGAAACACCCCCGGGCTGACCCGCGTGTGCGGCTCGGCGCGCTGATACATCCACCGTGCGTGGCAAGCGCAACGTCCTATCGGGGATGCGATAGGGCGTCAGCGCGCGAGCGAGCTCCCCGGCGGAAGCGTAGCGATGCTCTCGATCTTTCTCGACGCAGCGGCTCACCACGGGCTCGACGCGTAAGGCTGGGCTCTCCTCCGTCAACCAACGCCGAAAGGCGGGCAGCGGCGCGTACATGTGTTGATGTGCCAGGGCCACGTACGAGTCAGCGACGAAGGGCAAACGCCCACACAGCATCTCGTACAGCGTGACGCCGAGCGAATAGATGTCGGTGCGCCCGTCGACCTCGAGCCCCATGTTCTGCTCGGGGCTCATGTACTCCGGCGTGCCGTGGGTGGTGTTCGGGCGCGTGAGCCTGCCCTGCCCCGCCACCCGGGCCAAGCCGAAATCCAGGACCTTGACGCAGCTGACACCGGCGGGCTGGACCACGTAGATATTGTCGGGCTTTAGATCGCGATGAATGATCCCGAGCCGGTGCGCCGCCTCCAACGCATCACATACGCCCGCGGCGATTTCCAACGCGAGGCCAGCGTCGAGCGGCCCCTCCTCCCGGAGCAGCCGCTCGAGCGAGATGCCCTCTATGTATTCCATTACGAAGAAGGGCTCCCCGCTCGCCAGGCGCCCCGAGTCCGTGATGGTCACGATGTTGGGATGGTTCATCGCGGCGAGTGCACGAGCTTCGCGCAGCAGGCGCTCTGAAAACTCCACGTCTCGGCTGAGCTCGGTGCGTAGCACCTTCAACGCGAACGAGCGCGAGAGCACGAGGTGCCGCACCTTGCAGACGTCCGCGGTCGCGCCGTTGGAGATCACCTCCGACACCTCGTAACGGCCGTCGATGACCTGGCCCACGCACAGAGGCCCCGGTCGCCGGTGCCAATCGACGGCGCTATCTTTCCGCCTCGGCCGCAGCGGTGCCACAGTAATTCCTTACGCTGCCGCAGATGGCTAAGCAAGGGCCCGGCGGCATGCTCGGCGAGCCACGGCCCGACCGCCAAAGCCCAGGCGCCCGGTTTCGGGTATTGCGCTAGCCTGATTGACCCGTTGGAGCCTCTGGGCATTGCCCGCAGGTAGCGCGACGTGAATCCCACCAGCCCGAGCCAGACTCGAACCGTCGATATCCAGGACCTACCGGGACCTGCGCAGCGCATCTTGGGGCCAAACGCCCCGGCGCCGCTGCAGATGATGGGCGCGCGTGGGATCGCGCCAGGGCTCAAGCCCGATGCGGTCGTCACGCTCGTCTGCGCTTTCGTCGATAACGCCGACGCTCTGCTCTCGCAGACCGCGCGGGACACCCTCGAGACCCTACCGAGCCACGTCCTCGTGAGCGCGCTGGCCACGGATCTGCAGCCCACCGTTCTGGAAATGCTTGCAGAAGCGCAGTCCACCGATATTGCGCTCGTGATTCGCTTGCTCGCGGCTCGCCACATTACGAGCGCGGCGCTGGAGATCATCGCGGAACGAGCCAGCGAAAGCATCGGGGAGGTGGTGGCCGCCAGCGACAGCGTGCTGCTGCGATTTCCGCGCGTGATCGAGAAGCTCTACATGAACCGGCGGGTGCGCATGTCAACGGCCGATCGCCTCGTCGACTTGGCGGTGAGGAACAACCTCGTGCTGGATATCCCCGCCTTCAAGCAGGCGGCCGCCGCCATCCAAAATCAACTCATCCCCGAGGCCACCGAGGAGCCGACGTTTGACGACGAGCTGTTCCAAAAGGTCGAGGAGATCGCCAAGGACTTGCCCGACGCCGTCGAAGAAGACACGCACGAGGTGAACGACGAGGGCGAAGAGGCCGTGAAAGAGAAGTTTCTGCCCATCTACGCCCAGATCGCCATGATGAGCATCACTCAGAAGATCCGGCGCGCCACCCTCGGGACGTCCGCCGAACGCTTGCTGCTCGTGCGGGACAGCAACCGCCTGGTGGCGACGGCCGCGGCGACCAGCCCTCTCATGAAGGACGGCGAGGCCGCGCGCATTGCCGCGAGCCGCAACGTGATCGACGACGTGCTGCGCATCATCGCGCAGAACCGCGACTTTACGCGCAACTACCAGGTCAAGCTCAACCTGGTCAGTAACCCTCGCACCCCCTTCACGTTCTCCTCGCGGATCATCCCGCTCTTGCGTGATAACGATCTGCGATCGCTCAGCAAGAGCAAGAACGTCCCGGGGGCGATTCAGACCGCCGTGCGCCAACAACTGATGCGCAAACAGGGCGGCGGTAACGAGTGAGCCGAGCGCCCGTGGGCGCCCGGAGCCCGGAGGCTCATCAGCGCCGGAGAGCTACCTAGCGCAGGATCAGCTGCGGCGAGCAACCCAGCTCGAGCTTCAGGTCACCCGCGCCCAGGCTGTCGCATGCGGCCCGACAAAAGAACATCTTCTGCGGGGGAGTGGCCGGCTCGTAAAACCATGCTCGGTCCACCCCACAAGCGCCTGGACCGCTCGCCCTCGGGAACTCCGTCGTCAGACCGCTCGAGGACCCCGTAAAGCGCACGCGCACCTTCTCGAAATCGACGGGCCCCCCATCGGCGGCAGCCTGCGGCACGTCGATGATGCAACTGAGGGGCTTGACCACGATGCTGAGCAGGGCGTCCAAGAAGCGCGCCTCGAGGTCGCCACCTCCAGTGACGCCGCCACCGACCAAAAAGGCCTCGCCGCCGCCCGCCGCCGCGAGCGCGTCGGCGTTGTTCTCCAACTCCTCGGTCCCCACGATGTAGGTACGAACCGAAGGCCTCATCGGGTTGCCGAGCGCGTCCTGCGGCGGCGCCGAATAGCTCTTCAAGGTGTCGATGATCTCGCGGAAGGAGACGATCATCTGACCCGAAGCGGGGTCCGTAGGGCCGCACTCGCTCGGGATACCATCGGAGGCGAGGATCATCACCGTGGGCACCGCCGCGTTCTCCGGCAACTGCGCCACTCGCAACGCGTACTCGAGCGCTCCTGCCACGGCGGGAGCGGTCGGCGTCAAGGAGCCCGGACGGGTGCCATCAATGGCCGCGAGCAACGCCGCCCGATTTTGGGCCAAGGGAGCGACGGGAACGGCCGGCGTCGAATACTTGGGGACCGTACAATCGTCGTTGCCGTTCTGAAGGCCAAAAAACTGTAGACCGACGCGAGCGTCAGCCGCTTGGGCGCTGTTCACGAAAGCACGCAGCGCGCCCGTCACGGCGTCCCAGCGGGTGACGCCCGGCACCGTGCGATCGGCGAGCTCCAACATAGAGGTCGAACGGTCCAACAAGATGAGCACGTTCACCGGGCTCGACTGCGCGCTGAACGTCACCTCTTGGCAAGCCTCGCCCATCAGGCTGCCGTTGCCCGCCGCCGAGCTGCTGGGCGCCTCGCTCGGATCGATGAACGACGACGCGCCGCCGCCGCTACCTCCCATGCCGCCCGTCATCGTAGCGGGCGCGGCGCTGTCACAGCCGATCGTCGTGCAGGCTTCTTCCCCTCCGCAAGCGGACAGAAGGAACGGCGCCGCCGCGG
This sequence comes from Deltaproteobacteria bacterium, assembly GCA_043747815.1. GTDB lineage: Bacteria > Myxococcota_A > Polyangia > Polyangiales > Polyangiaceae > SZUA-265. The sequence continues at coordinate 41,299 of JAYTOL010000077.1, read as the reverse complement.
CGGGCAAGGTAACGAGCAGCCCAATACGAAGTGTGGTCAGTAGTCTCACACGCCGAGTCTAGCCCGCCCGCTCCCGAATCACAGATCAGAGATGTTTCGCAGCCCGCAAAATCATCCGCCCCGCCGCGGTACGTTCAAAACTCATCCCTCACTGCGATCCTGAACGTCACCCCAATCGCGCCACGTCGTATAGCACCCCGGAATATTTGACGCGCTCGCACCGGCACACTTCCAAGCGTCCGGCCCCGGACCCAAGAGGGACATCATGACGCGTGAAGCGTGAGGAAGATCGGCCTTCCACTCGGCGTCGATGGCGTGCAGGCGGCGCGCGTAACGCTCTCTATCTCGCTCGCTGACGGCGTGCTCGAGGTAGTTGAGCGCCATCTTCCGCACCTCCGGGTCATCGTTCACCGCCAGCGTGCGCGACAACATGCGAATCAACGCTTCACGCTGCCCGGCGCGATTCAAGATCCGCGCCGCCGTTATGCAGTGATAGGGAATATTGGCGTTGTTGCTGGCGAGCTCACAAGCGCGAGCCATGTCGCGCGCGCCCGCGAGCTTGAACTCCTCTCGGTACTGTGGAGGCAAAAACTGCGGCGCAAGGTAGGCTGCGAATTGCCCCGCGACGGACCACAGCTCTGTATGGAAAGGCAGCTCCGCGAGCCCGCGCTCGTGCAGCTTGCGCGCCTGCAGATAGTCCTCGAGCACGGCGGGCGAGGGCCGCATCGTGAGCAACGTGTCGGCGTACAGATAGGGCCGATCGAACTTGGGCGCGAGCGTGGTGATGGTATCGAGGTACCTGTACGCCTCCTCGAAGCGCTGCTTCTCCTGGAAGCTCGCGCCGTATTGCACCAGGGTGGTAGCGAACAGGTAGTCCGCGAGCGCCTCGCGATGGCCCAGGCTGAGCACCACCGTGTGCTCCGGAGAGAGCAACAAGGACACCTGCCCCGTGTCGATAGGTTGGGCCCGATAGCGCTCCACCAGCGGCGCCCGCACGAGCGAGATGAGCAGCACGCCGAGCGCAGCGATGCCCCAGTGAACGAGAACGTCGATGCGCAGACGCCGCATGCTCGAAAGTATGCCACGGAGATGCAGAGGTCACCCGATTTGTCGATGCATTGTCACCAACGACGTTTGCCTCCAGGGTCCTCGGGTTCCAATCACAGGTCTTTCCACGAAGTGACGGCGACCCCGTCATGCCGGAAGGAGTGATCCCCACCGTAGATAACCTCCCCCGCCGAGCGGTCCTGCAGTGACGCAAAGTAGCGGAGCCCGTCGACGAAGCTCGGGTCAAAAGTCGCTCCGGATTTGATTTCGATGGGCTCGAGCAGAGTGCCGCGGTCGACCACGAGGTCGATCTCATGGCCCTTACTGTCGCGCCAAAAGTAGAGGGGCGCCTCCTTGCCCGCGTTCAAAAACGCCTTGCAACGCTCGGTGACCACCCAATTCTCGAAGATCGCGCCGCGCAGCGGATGGGAGAAGAGCTGCTCGGGCGCAGTGATGCGGAGCAGGTAACAGAGGAGACCCGTGTCGTAAAAATAGGGCTTCGGGCTCTTGATCAGCCGCTTGCCGAAGTTTCTGAAGTGGGGTTCGAGTGTCAGGCAGATATAACTGGCCTTCAAGATCGAGAGCCATGCCAGGGCGGTGGGTTGCGACACGCCGGCGTCGTTGCCGAGGGACGACAGGTTGAGGAGCTGGCCCGTGCGTCCGGCGAGGAGGCGCAAGTAACGATCGAAAAGGTCGAGGTTAGTGATCGCAGAGAGGCTCCGCACATCCCGTTCGACATACGTGACGTAGTACTGCGCAAGCCACTCCGTGGGATCTAGCTCCTGATCGTAGATGCGCGGGTAAGCGCCACGGTACAGCCTCTCCTCCAGCCGATCGTCAGGGCGCACTCCATTCATTACGAGCTCGCGCTGTGACAGCGGCAAGAGCGTAAAGATCCGGGTCCTCCCTGCCAGGGTCTGGGACACCTTCTCCGCCAGCAGCAGGTTCTGCGAACCGGTCAGAATGAAGCGCCGCTCCGAAAGGGGGTCATCGAGCATCCCTTGCAGATATGAGATCAAATCCGGTGCGCGCTGCACTTCGTCGAGGATGAGCGAGCTCGTTGTCTCGCTCAACAGCCCTCTCGGATCCATCAATGCGCGTTGACGCAGATCCGGGTCCTCCAGCGAGAGGTAACGAAAGTTTGAAAAAAGGCTGCGGGCCAGGGTCGTCTTGCCGGACTGCCTGGGCCCGAGGAGCACGACGGCGCGGTATTTCAATGCCGCGGCTCGGACTTCCGTGGCGAGCTCGCGACTGTACATCTTCGAAAAGATTACACAATGCGCCCCGAGTGTCGATTCGAATTCTGATTTTGAATCCGCACGCGCCTGGCGCCGGCACCAGAGCGGCCCACTGGCCCCCCCCCACGCAGCTCACTCGATTTCTCGATGCATTTCCATGGGCAGGGTCTCGGGCGGGCGCCCTTCGACGACCTCCCCCTTGATGCTGAACTCGCTCAGCTGGCCATCGCCATCGAGGTCACCCCGCGCCACGGCGAGGTAACGCGCGCGCCCCCCGCGGGCGTCGCTGTCGAACTCGAAGCTATAGGAATGAGGGCGCGAAAAGCCGAGCCCCAGCCGCACCCACGTCGGATGGTCCCAAGTGCCGGGCGGGTCCTGCATCGGCTTGCCCGACGGCACGACACGCGGCGTTTGCGGCGCATCCTCTGGGTACGCCTGCCGCGCCGGGTTTTCGCTGGCCTGCACCGCAGCAGCCGTAGCGATGCGATTCAGCCCCTCGATCGGCTCGACCAGACGCGACGCGTGCAGGTCCCGAACGAACGCGGGGATGCCCACGGCCAGCACGGATCCGCACACCGCGACGCAGAGGGCGGCTTCTACGGGGCTGAGAGAGCGCATGGGGCGCGCTTAGCATGGAGCTGGGGTGGGTCATAGTGTGCGGCCGGGAGTGCCCTGGAGCCTCAGAGTGCCGCGCCCGTTCGTCCCACGCTCTGAAGGCCGACTCGGACGACGACGCTTTGCGCGCTGGAACCACTGGCCTGAAGGGCCGTCCGCCGCCTAGACCCTAAGGAAAAAGCGGGAATTGGACGAACCAAGGTTCGCGGGGCCATCACGATGCTGATACAGACAGTTGCGCAGCGGACGACGACGCGGCCCACGGTGCAGGCTAACCACTCGCAGCGGTCGTGGGTTGTCCTACTGGGTGCAGTCTTCATAGCCACCGGCGCGGTCGGTCTGCTTCTCGAACAGGCATTGGAGAAGCTCGTGGCCACGGTGATAGGCGCGTCCACGCCTGCTGCCGCCGTAGTGCTCGCCGTCTATTTTTCGGGCCTCGCTGCCGGCGGAGCGTTGTACGCGCGGTTCGGCACCCGTATCGGGCGCCCGCTAGCCGTCTATGGCGTCCTGGAAGGCCTGGTCGGGGCATGGGCGCTGTTCATGCGTGTCTTCTTCGATGGCATTCAAGCGTGGTCGGCAGCCGTGGTTCAGAGCGCTGGGGATTCTGCGTCGGCTCTCCTGGTCGTTCGCTTCCTGATCGCGTGCCTCTGGATCATCCCGCCAACGGTCGCCATGGGCGCCTCCTTTCCAGCCATTGTCGGCGGCCTTTCGCGATTGCCGGGGGCCCGTGAGGCACGAACCACCCTCGCTATTTTTTACACGCTAAACCTGGTAGGGGCCATTGTAGGGACGCTGGGCGGCGCGTATTGGCTATTACCGCTGGGGGGGCCCGGCGCCGCTCTGCTGTGCTGCTGCTTTCTCGAGGTCTTCGTGTGCACCATAGCACTTCGACTCGATGGGCTCGCAGGCTCCGCCATCCCACCGGGCCCCGCTGCGCGCCCATCCGCTGAGGGCCGAGACGTCCCATCCATCGTTGACTCGCGCACGGCCGTGGTGCTCGCGCTCGGCGCACTCTCAGGGTTCGTCTTCTTCGCTTTCGAGGTAGCGGCCGTGCATTTGATAGGCGCCACGGTCGGGACGTCTGCCTACGCCTTTGCCGACATGCTGGCCGCGATCTTGGTTGGGATGCTCGTGAGCGGGCTGCTGGTGGGGCTGGTCGGAAGGCGCACCGCCGTGTTTTCCGAGGTCGCACTCGGCGCTGTGCTCGCGGCAGGAGCGCTAGCCCTGGCGATCACGACCATGGCCTGGGACGACCTGCCGCAACTGTTTCTTCTGGTCGAACCCGATTCGTTCGCGACCGCCGAAGCCTACCGCTTCTTGTTCTCGGGGGCGCTCCTCATCCCCCCCGCGATTGCGCTGGGCGGCATCTACCCTCTGCTATTTCGCCTGGCTTGGTTCGACGAAGAGCGCCGCGAAGCGCTGGCGGGACTGCTGGTCGCGGCCAACGCTCTGGGTTGCTTCACAGGAGCGCTTGCGTCTGCGTTCATTCTCATCCCGCGCTTCGGAAGCCAGGCCACACTGTTGGGATTGGCGGTTCTGCTCGGCCTGGGAACCGCCCTGTTCGCGTTTGTCGGTTCGTCAACACGCGGTACGCGCCGTGCCTTGGTCATCGCTGCAGCGCTCAGTGTCGTGTGCGCCGTCGCGCAACCGCGCTGGGAATGGAGGGGAATCACCAGCGGGGCAAACGTTCATTTCAACGCGAGCTACACCCTACCCGGCACCGACCTACTCTTCGTGCATGAGGATGTGCACGGTGGTGTCACCAGCGTTGTCAAGAATCCCGGCAAGCCGCGTGTGCTCCTGACGAACGGCAAATTCCAGGGAGACGACGGGGGGCAGATGCCGGCGCAGGTCGGCTTTGCACTAGTTCCGTTGATCCACTTACCGAGAACGGGCCAAGCCCTCGTCATCGGGCTGGGAACGGGCCACTCCGCGGAGGTGGTGGCTGACGCCGGCTTCACGCAGGTGGATATTGCTGAGATTGCCCCCGGCATCGTCAAGGCGGCGCGGGAAATCCTGGGCGACTTGAACGGCCACGTCCTCGACAAGCCAAACGTGTCGCTGCACCTCGATGACGGCCGGAATTTCGTCCTGCGCACGGCCAAGAGCTACGATCTCGTGACCATTGAGATCTCCTCGGTCTGGTTCGCCGGCGCGACCAATCTTTACGCTCGCGAATTCTACCAGGCGGTGCACGACAAGATCGCTGTGGATGGAGTGCTCCAGCAGTGGGTGCAGCTCCACCACATTTCCACGACGGAGCTCCTCGCAACGATTCTGACTCTACGCGACGTGTTCGAGCACGTTGAGCTATACATGGTGGGCGGGCAAGGCATCTTGCTGGCTTCGAAGCAGGGTCTGGAGGTTCGCGAGGCCGCCATCGCACGCCTCCAGGCACTACCGACCATGGCAGAGCATATGGCGGTGCTCGAGCGTCGCAGCTTCGGTCGCATCGACGACTTGCCGCGTTGGCGCCTCTACGATGAACGCGCCATCGATTCCCTTCGCGACCGCTTCCCGGACCACGTCAGAAATACGGACATGAACAGGTTTCTCGAGTACACGACGCCGCGCTACCAAATCGCGTCCGGCAATAAGCGTGAGAACGTCCGCGCTCTGCTCGACCTTCTTCCCCCGGACGAAGCCGCGGCGCGGCGCGCCATTCTGCTGCCTTGATGCTCCAGCTGCGCAAGATCTGGAGCGCCGTTCGCGCCGTGAAGCCGCAAACGTTAAATCGGTTGTTAGCGCCCTTTCGCTTTGGTGGCGCGGTGCTCCTGTACGCGATCGCCGCGCGCTCTTGGCTATATTGGGAGCTCGGCCACGTGGAAGGACCGCCGTTTTCGTTTGATCCGCGCTGCTGTTCCCGCTTCCAGCTTGCCTACTGGACCAGAGCCGACGTCCAATTCGCGCTGTGGTGCACTCTCGTCTGCCTCGTGTTCGCCGCAGGCAGCCTGCTCGTGCTGCGCCGCGGGCGTAGCGTCGGCGGCAGAGGACCGCTATCCCACCTGTTGGCCGTCGCTGCGCTGCTCGTTATCGGCCTGCTCCACGGCGGATACTACAAGGTCGCGTTTGTATTCCATGGGCAGCTTGGAGCGTCCCTCATCACCGAGGGCCTGGAGAACGGATTTGACCTGAGAGACTTTTTCGAGCAGCTCTCCTGGCCCTACCCGCTCCTCGTCGTGGCCCCAGCGCTCATTTACCTGGCACTAGCAGCGACCACGCCCGGCGGTCGCGCCATTCAGGGCGCAGCGGTGCTCGGCATCGGCGCAGTGCTCCTCGCCCTTCCTCAGCCGTCCCGGTACGTCAAGCCACCTCTCCGCGTCAACCCATCTGCCTGGGTCTTGGAGAGCTTCGTGAGCGATTGGCTGGCTACTCGGAAATTTGGCGAGCTCGACACGTTGCCGACCCCCGAGCAACTCGCCGCCCTGTCTTTGGTCGACGTGTCACGGTCTGACGTCCCCTCCCCGTTGCTAGCGTCAGCGACGGGCAGCAGTCTAGCTGCGAAAGCTCCGAACGTCGTGGTGGTCGTGCTCGAGAGCGTCGGCCGTCGCTACGCATTCGAGCGGCTCGCCAACTTGGAGCCTGTCATGCCATTCCTCACGCACCTGCGGGAGCGCAGCCTCTATTTCTCGAACCACCTGTCGCCGAGCAACAGCAGTGCAAACTCTCTATTTTCGTTCTTCACGGGTCTCTACCCCGAACCGAGTCCAGCGGTCTTCTCGACTCGTGGCGATCTGACGATCCCAATTTTTCACAACTACCTGCCCTGGATCGGCGACGCCTTTCTCGTCACGCCGGGGCGGCTCACCAGCTACTTCCCGCGCAGCCTGCTCAGCCACGCTGGGGTCGAGCTGCGTGACTTGTACAACCTGGGCTTGAACCAACTCCGGCCCGCCGCGGATTGGGGCTCGGGCGACGAACGCGATGGGGTAGACGCTTTCCTCCTGAGACTCGGGCGGGCCGAATCGCCATTCTTTGGCGCCTACTACAGTTACGCGGCTCACTTTGCTTACTACGACCACGGGCCCGAGTTCCGCGTGCTACCCGACCTAAGCCAGAAGCTGCATCGTTATTACAATAACCTCCGGCTCCTGGACGTGCAGCTCGAGCGGATCGTTAGCGCTGTGCGCGCCCGACCGGAGCCTACGCTCCTCGTAGTGCTCGGTGATCACGGAGAGGCTTTCGGTCAACACAAGGGAAACCATACGCACTCACGCGGTAGTTATCAGGAGAACTTCGAGACATTCGCCCTAGTGAACTTCGCTGATGTGTTTCCCGAGCGCGTCATCACCCACCAAACACTGCACGTGGACCTGCTACCCACGATACTCGCAGGCCTGGGCATCCCGTTTGGAGCGTCCCAATTTCAGGGCCAGAACATGCTCGCCCAGCCTCCATCTCGCCCCTACGTGTTTCTGTACGGCAACGAAGATACGCTCAGTTCCATCCACGTATCGGGCATCAAATTGCAGCTAGAGTACGCGGCGGGGACGTGCCGCGCGTTCAACCTCGCCACCGACCCTCTGGAACTCGTGCAGCTGTCCTGCGATGGGTTCGCCGAGCAAATGCGCGTGACAGGCATGTATCACGCCTTCCAGCCCCGGGCATTGCACGCTCTCCAAGACCGCCTCGGAAGCAAGCCCACGGCTCGAGCGGACTAGGGTCGTAGGACGAACAGCTCCCCTCGACACCCGTCCTGGCCCCGCAGGGCGGCGCGCGTGTGACCTGGCTCGGGCACACTCAAACGCACCGCCAAGACGTAGGCCGTGATCAGGGCGCGGATCACTGTGCGATCAAGCGCCCGTCCGCGTCGTACGCGTACTGCGAAGCGCCACTCGTATCCGCGCGGTTCATGAGCAGCCCCCCGAGGTCGTAACCGAGATCGGTTTCGTTGCCCGACGGGTCGATGACCTGGCTGAGGTACCCGTTCTGGTCCGTATCGAGCTGTGTCAGCTGACCGGATGGGGCTAAGAGGCCTGTGGGGCGACCTGCTGCATCACGTTGGATCAGCGTGGCCTGCCCGGCGCTGCTGACGCTCGAGAGGCGCCCCGCCGCGTCATAGGCAAAAGAGAGAAGAACATTGCCCGTCGCCGTCTGCACGGTGTCGAGGTGGCGGCCGTTCGCGTCGAAGCGATACGTCTCCGTGCCGTCGTCGGAGGCCACTCGCATCTCACCCGCGAAGTTGCCGCGAACCGTCGGACGCACGACGCGCACCGTGTTGTTAGAGCGCGAGCTGAGGTAGAGCGTGCCGTCCGGGGCGAGCGCCGTGCGGAGCACACCGGTACCGAGGTTGGCGAGGAGCGGCGACCCGCCGTCGCCGTTCGCGATGTTGGCGGTCGTGCCCACCAGGCGACGAATGATGCCGAGTTGATCGACGACGCGGACCTGCCCGTTGCCGTTGTCGCCCACGTAGACGCGGCCGTCGGCGCCCACCATGACGCCATTCGGGCCACCATTGCCGAAGCGAGCCAGCGTCGCGAGGCCACCTTCGCCCGTAGAACCGACGCCGGCGGCGTCGCCAGCAAAGCGCTGAACCTCACCGGTCGGGAGGATGCGCTGAATGCCACGGAACTGCGTCACGTACAGGCTGCTGTCAGGGCCCACGGCGATGTCCGCGGAGTCGTCGTTGACGGGCCAGTCGCCCGTGCCAATGGTTTCGATGATGCCGTTGGGCGAGATCTTGCGCAGCGCCCGAGTACCGGTGGCGGTACCTCGATCGAGCAGGTAGATCGAGCCGTCGGGGCTGGACGCATGCGAGATCAGGTTGCAGATGCGGGCGTGCTCTGCAGGGCCGCTGCTCGTGCAGCTGCCGGGGCCGCCAGCGACCTGGCTGATGAGGCCGGTGGTGAGATCGAGGCGCCGAATCCGATCGATGGTGCCGCTGCCGGTCGGGTTATCGGAGATGTAGAGCGCCCCGTCACGTCCGAAGTCGAGCTTGCGGGGGAACAGGCAAACGTCGAGCGCCGGGCCATTCTCGAGCGTGGCGTTGCAGCGGCTGGCGTCTTCCCCCCCTGCCACGGTCGTGATGACGCCCGTGCCCGGATCCACGCGCCGGATGCCCAGGCGCGTGCCGATGTAAAGCGCGCCATCGGGGCCCACGGCGAGCGAGGTCACGCCGCTCAAGCGCGCGGCGAGGGCGGGGCCACCATCGCCCACGTCCGTGTCCCCTCCGGCGATGCCAGCGAAGCGATCGATGATGAGGCTCGAACCGAGAGTGGAGAGCGTCCCATCGCCGCGATAGAGCACGCGGCCCACCGGATCGAGGCGGTGCTGCTTGTCGAGTGACCAGGCGCCGAGGCCGAGCTCACGCCCGTCAAAGCGACGCAGGTTGCGCTGATATGTCAGCCAGCGGATATCTACGTCCTGCTCGGAGCCGAGGAGATCGCCGGTCGGCGAGAAGTGGCCGTAGCTGCTCTGGGAGTCGCTCGCGGCGACGTAGACCCGCGGGAACATCCAGCCGACGCGGATCTGCGCGTGGCGCTCACCCTGCACTGCACGGCCTTCTCCATCCGTTCCATCCCAGATGAAGCGCGTCAGCTGGCCCGCGCTGGGGCCTGACGTGAAAGCGCGCCGCTGCCCGGCCACCTGAATGTCCACGACGCTGCCGAGCAGAGTACTGCTGGCACTGGTGCCAGTGGTCGGGACATCGATGATCTGACCGAGCCGATAGCCGGGCACGCGGTCCGAGCGATACCGTAACGTAAACGGCGTACCTGACACGGGCAGGCTCGCGGCGAGCACCTGGCTGGCTTGCGCCGTGGGTGAGGTCGGCGCGGCGGCAACGGTTCCGCCGACACCTCGGTCCGTATGGTAAGGCAAGCTGAAGTCAAAGGGGGCGAGGTGCTGGACCCGAGCTCGCCAGAAGGCTTCACCCGGCAGGTACAGCTCTGCGAGCGCCTGGCTCTCTTCTACGCTGATGCCGAGCGCGCTCAGTGCGGCCGAGCTGGCCGCGCTGCCGCTGCCGTCCACGTCGAGCTCTGCCCTCCCGCTGACCACGCCGAGAATCTCGATGATGCGCCCGTTGTCGATCCCGATCCAAGCCGCCGAGTCGCGATCGTAGGCCGCAATGGGTAGTTCGCTGCCGACAGGGAAGTCGAGGAAGTTTTCGACATACAGCGCCGCGGGTTGACTGAGCTCGACCCGATCCGCGTTCACGGCCATCGCTTCATCCGAAGACAGCTCGACGGAGTAGCTGAAGGCAGCCGTCTGCACGAGCTCGGCGGGAATCGCCAACGCTCCGTCCGGGCCGACCGAAAACTCCGTCACTCGGATCGTCAGGCTCGGCGTGGATACGCTCGATCCATCGGGCAGGACGAGCTCGGCGTCGGTCCCCGAGGGTACGTACAACGTCGCCGTGCGGACGCCGCGCGCGTCTTCACTGGTCACGCCGCTATGCACCTGCGCCGTGATCGCGGGAAATTCGAGCTCGGAGCTGGCCAGGTCCGGTGGGAGCAGCTTCAGATCATCGACGAAGGCGTAATCTTGCCAGGGCACGCCCAACGTGCGCTGCGCGCCGATGTAGCCGGTGTGGCTGAACTCGAGGGTCAAGAGCCGCCCGCCGTTGACCACCAGGTCGTACTCGCCGTCAAAGCGCGTGAGCGTTTGACCCAACTCGGGATGGTCATGCACTCGCACGACCGCTCCGGGCAGCGGCTGACCCGCCTCATCGAGCAGGCGTCCGCGGAGCAACGCGGCGCTTCGGGTCTGAAGGGTGCCCGGGGCGACCTGCGTCTGAATCGGGGCCGGGCCCTCGAAGATGAAGCGTACGCTCTCGAGCAACGAGACCGAGCTCGCCGGCAGCGGGGGGGCAACGTCGGCGGGATCCGGAGGCAACAGGCTCAGGCACTGCCCGCTCGAATTGCACTCTCGGTAAGCGCCGCACGCCGTGCCGGCGGCGACGAGAGGATGCACGACACCCACTGCGGGCTCGCAACCGTTCACCGTACACGGGTCGCCGTCGTCGAGCTCCGGCGGCACGCCGGGCTGGCACTCGGCGAGGCCGCTGCAGGTCTCCCCGCCATTACAGGCGTTGGCGTCCGAGCACTCCACATCGTGGAACGCTCCGCCGACACAGCTACGGGCGCTCGTCCCCACACAAGTGAGAACGAACTCTTCGTCGACCGAGCCGTCGCAGTCGTCGTCCACGCCGTCGCAGCTCGCGTCGACGGGCGCTGGAGAACCTGGAGCGCAACTATCGACGACCGAGCCACCCGCGCAGCTCGTCGCGCCTGAAGAAGAGCAGGCACCCGTGCCGCAGCTCGTCTCTAGCGCGACGTAGTCTTCGTCGGCCAGCGCGTCGCAGTCGTCATCGACCGCGTCGCAGGTGGTATCTGAAGCAGCGGGCAATCCCGGCTCGCAACTGTCGAGCGCCTCTCCGAGCACACAGCTCGTTGCCCCCGTGGCGCCGCACGCGCCGACCCCGCAGCTCGTCGGGAGCGAAGCGTAGTCCTCGTCGACCACGCCATCGCAATCCTCGTCCAGACCGTCGCAGCTCGCGTCGAGGCTGGCAGGCGCCCCGGGTTGACAGCTATCGATTCCTTGTCCCTCGACGCAGCTCGTCGCGCCGGACGCGCCGCACACCCCGACCCCGCAGCTCGTCGCCACTGGTACGAAGTCTTCGTCCGCCGCTCCGCTACAGTCTTCGTCCAGGCCGTTGCACGTCGCGTCGACGCTCGCGGGCACGCCCGGCTGGCAGCTATCGGTCACTTGTCCCCCGACGCAGCTCGTCGCGCCAGAAGCCCCGCACGCGCCCACGCCGCAGCTCGTCTGAAGCGAAGCGTAGTCCTCGTCGACCGCTCCATCACAGTCCTCGTCCAGACCGTCGCAGCTCGCGTCCAGACTAGCGGGCACGCCGGGTTGACAGCTATTCGTGACTTGTCCCCCGACGCAGCTCGTCGCACCGGACGCGCCGCAGACCCCGACCCCGCAGCTGGTCGCCACTGCTACGAAGTCTTCGTCCGCCGCTCCGCTACAGTCTTCGTCCAGGCCGTCGCACGTCGTGTCGGCGCTCGCGGGCAAGCCCGGCTGGCAGCTATTTGTGACCTGTCCCTCGACGCAGCTCGTCGCGCCAGTGGCCCCGCACGCGCCCACGCCGCAGCTGGTCGCCACTGGTACGAAGTCTTCGTCCGCCGCGCCGCTACAGTCTTCGTCCACGCCGTCGCAAAGCTCGTCAGCCTGCGCCGTCGGCGTGCAGGTGGAGATCGTTTCCAATTGCAGGCGCAAGCGCGGCGCGGGACCGACCTCCCTGGACGCAAAGTCCATCGTGCCGGCCAGAGTCTCGTTGACCTTCTTCACGATCCAGCCAAGGCCCGCGTCCGTGCCCGCGACGATAGCGGAGACGTCGCTCGTGACGTCGAAGCTGACCAGCCCTGTCTGGTTGTTATTGATCAGCGACGTGGCCGTCGGCTGCAGGGCGAAGGGGAGAGTTGCGTTCGCGGCGGCCATGTTCCACGCCGTCGCACCGCTACAGTTCGCCGTCTGGTTGCCGATGATGGAATCTGAGGCACACGACCACGTGGCTCGGCCCTCGGTGCTCGCCTGCCGCATGGGATGGATTGCGATGAGGCGACCCGGGCCCCAATCGGCGGCGGTGACCCGGATCGTGAGCTCGACCTGCGCCGAAAGCAACGTCTGACCGAGCGCCGCGGCTCGAATGGCCGCCGTGTCGAAGTAGAGGAGCGAGCGATGCGTGCTACCGATCTGCACCGACAGGCGCGGCGTGCTGCCCTCATTCTGGTTCGGGATCCCGCTTCGGACAAAGGTATCTCCCACAGCGTTGAGCACGGTCGCGGTGACGAGCGCGGCGCGAGCCGTCCCGATGGGTTCGCTCGGAGGCGACTCGGGCTGGCTCTGCTCGAGCTCACGCGAGCCACAGGCCAGCAGCAGCACGCCCGACGTGATGAAGAGCGGGAACGCGGTCGCCGACCTAACGCCCCGACGGCCACCCAACCCTAAACCGCAAAAACCCCGTCGACTCGACTCTTCCATATCTCTCGCCTCTCAAACCCCGCTCTTCTCAGACCAGACCCTGGCACCCGAGAGAAGAGCGTGACCCCAGCCACCCTGAATGGTGAATGCAGCCATCAGCCTCTACGAAGCCGCTTCAACATTGTTTCATCGATGCAATTATATGGAGGAACAGTTCCGAGCCCTTAACCAAAACGTAACCGGAATTGCGCTTACGCGAACGCTCCCCGGTTCGTGTGCATACGGCTCTCCTGTCGCGACGTGACTTGTGCCTGCGACATGGGATGTAGCTTCGGGCATGCGTCCCGGAGGACATCATATGCTGAGCCGGGGTCGGCTCGAACACGAACTATCACGCAGGGTCTGGGCTTGGGCCGGCCTCTCAAACCTGCTCGAGATGCTGAGCAACCACGCGCTCAGCGTACCCCTCACACACCAGGAAGGGGTGCGAGGAGAGACGATATAAGGCGTTAAACAACCACCTCGGCCGCCGCCCAATCCCGCGAAACGCAGGTGGCGTCCTCGGGCAACGCGGCTCCTCGCGTAGCAGTGTCCTAGCGGCGCAAGAGCAGGAAGTGTTCTTCGAGAGAGATCTCCAGAGCATCCGCCTGTGCCTTCGAAAGGTCCGGCGCCGCCGCCAGGTGCCCCAGCTCGTCCTCAAACCCGAGCAGCGTGAGCCGCGGTGCTCGCAGGTCGAGATCCATGCGCAAACGCACGCCCTCCGTGCGCAGCTGCGTTTTGACGATGTCTCGATTCAAGGAAGAATGCGCCTCCAGGGCGGACTGCCGGCGCACGTCGCCGAACCAATCGAGGCCATGTGTATGCTGCACCAGCTGAGGTTTGCCGCTGAGCGCGTGGAGCAGGCTGGGGAGCAGATCGACGTGTGACGTCGCCCGGTCGAGTGTCGCGGGCGCTACCCCCGGCCCCACCATGGCCAGCGGCGTCCGCGTGACGATCTCCGCGAAGGAGTGACCATGGGTGTAGCGGCCATCGTCATTGATCGATTCCCCGTGGTCGCCCGTGAACACGACGAGGTTGCGTTGCGGATCGAGCTTGCCCACCGCGTCCGCGACGATGTCGTCGATGAAGCGGATGCTGTTTCGATAGCGGTTGCGATGTGGGACCTCGTCCTCCGGCCCCAAGCTACGAACCGGCGTCACGTGCCATGCCGTGTTCGACACCGGCCGATCGATCTCATATTGGGCAGGGTATTCGTAGCCAAAATGCGACGACATCAGGAGCACGATGGCGAAGATGGGCTTGTCGCTCGACGCGAGCATCTGGACCATGCCGTCGAGCGCGCGTTGGTCCCACTCGGGCCACGTGCCGCGGTCATCGTGAACGAAATGGTCCATGGTCTGTGCGTTGAGGAACTCTTCACGCCGCATCCAGATCTTCGGATGCCCGCTGAAGTAAGCGCACTCGTAGCCGCTGGCGCGCAAGGTCACGCACAGCTGTGGCGGAACCCGAGCGTCGAGGGTCTGATGAAACACCGCTGGGCTCCTCCCGTAGAGGAGCGAGAACATCCCGGACTCCGACAAAATCGTACCTGAGTCGTGCGCGGCGGCGACGACGCCTGCTCGAGCCCAACGCGTCAGGCGCGGCATGAGCTCCTCCGAGAAGACATCGTGGCGCAGGCTCTCGGTGACAATCAGCACCACGTTGGGCGGACGCGCCGGCAGCTCGATCTTCGACTCGGACGCGGGCTTGCCCGCGCTCAACGTCGGAAACGCCGCCTTGTACGCGCGGCGCAAACGCGGATACAGGGCCTGCAGCTGCGGGTCCGGATGCACGTTATCGTCGAGAGCCGTGTCACCGAGCCTCAGGTCCACAAATAGAACGCCAAACGTGCGCTCATACAGCGCCGTGTTGCGCCAGCCCTGGTGCATCAGGCGCGGGGCGGGCGTAAACGCCGTCAGGCTGGCGCAAGCCGCCACGAGCAGGGTCCGCTTGACCAACACCGTCAGGCGAGCCGAGGCCGCCGCGACGACCCGCTCGGCGACGAAGGTGACGCCCGCGGTACTGACAAAGGCCAGCACGCTCCACCCGGCAAGCATCCAGGCCCAACCGACGAGCTCGCCACCCGCCACGTGCCCTTGCGGGCGCAACGCCACCTGGACGATCTCGCTCAGGTGGCGACCGATGGAGCGCAATACGTCGAGATCGAGCAGCAACAAAAACAACGCCACGCTCGAGAACGCGACAAAGCTCCGGCGGCTGGCGCGGCGAAAGCCGAGGAACGAGAGCCCGCCGGCCACACACAGACCTGGCAAGAGCACGATCAACGTGGTCGACAGGATGCAGGCCGGGACTAGCCAGGACTCCTCGCCGGCGAAGCGCATCCGCGCGAGCCCGAGCAACTCCTCGAAGCCGGCGCGTTGCACGCCCAGGTACAGCGTCGCCGTCAGAGTCGTCGTGGCGAGCAACGCCGCGGGAAAGCCCCAATGGCTAGCTGGCGCCGAGGCGAGGCTCGCCCGCGCGATAGAGCTCGTGCGGTGAGTGAGCGTCGGTGCGACCGACGGCGCTCCTTCCATGCTCGTCAATACGGTCGACTCGTAGCGCTCCTGCAGCCCAAAGGCGGGGAGCTATGAACGCAAATCGCGACTGTCAAAGGTGTCGCGAACACAAAATCAGCAAGGCCGCCGTCGCGTTCGCGACAGCGGCCAATCCCCGCTCCGGGCGGAGACTTATTCTTCTACGGCGTCCTCTGAAATCTGGGGAGAAATCGCGAGCACAGTCTCACCGCTGGCACTAGCGAGCAACCCCGTGAGGCCGAAAGTCGATACGTCGCTATCGCCATCGAAGTTGCCGTGCGCTTCAGCAAGGAACGAGTCACCCGCGGTCGTACCTGCGCCGGCGCGCGTGTACACGTACTGAAAGTACTGCGGGCCATCCATCGTGAATTTCAAGCAACTCCAGCCCGTGCCATTCCAGTCAGCGGGGGACGATTGGTATTTCTTGTTCGCGATGTCGGCGACCGTGGCCGGAACCGGGGCGCCAGTGGGGCAAAGCGCTCGCGCGTTAGCGGCAGTCAATCCCAGGCCAAGTGGGGTAGAGTCCATCGACTCCCGCTCCCACGCCGTCTGCGCGTCCTTCGAGATGCGGCCCAGCGCCGAGCGCGCTTCCGCCGTCTTGGCGTTGGTGAGGTACTTGCGCACGCCGTAGATGGCGAGCGCGGCGAGCACGCCGATGATCGCAACCACGATCATGAGCTCCACCAACGTAAAGCCGCGCTTGCTTCTGATCTTGCTGAGTTTGTCCTGAATCCGCATGGGTTTCTCCTTCTTTTCTGTTCGATTGTCTACGGCAAGGTGCGCATGCAGCCAGCCGCAAGTCATTGGGTTAGTAGGTCGAGTCGAGGTAGATTTCCGAGGTGTCGCTATGCGACAGCGCATACGTGTACGTGCCATCGCCATTGAGGTCCGCCCGGGCCATCACGATGTAAAAGGGCCCCGCTGGAGCGGGAAAATTGAAGCTCCGGGTGGTGGGGATGGTGGGCAGTGAGGCGCCGGCAGCACCCGCCACGACGCCGTACGAGTAAACGACAGGGCCGGTGGGCAAGACGCCCAGGGGATTGAAGACGTCGGTGCCCATGCTGGTGGTGGTGCCCCAATCCGTCTTCCCCGTGCCCGGCGTATCGGTGGGGTGCCAGGAGTCGAACTCGTCATGACCAAGGTAGACGAAGGTCTCGTCGCGGTAGGCCTCTTCGGCAGCGCGGATCTGCGTGATCATCGACGCCGCTTCCGCCTTCTTCGCTTCGAGGACGTACTTGCGCACTCCGTAGGTCGCGAGCGCGGCCAGCACACCCATGATGGCCACCACGATCATCATCTCCATCAGCGTGAAGGCGCGAACGCTAGCGAGGCTCGACGCTCGAACGTCCGAGCGAAGCTTGGTGGAGCGAGGGGCCTTGACCAACATCACGTCCTTCACCAAAGCAGGGTCCGTGCCACGCGCGATTTTTCGGCGTTTCCTCGGCGAAGCTAGGAACGCACGCGAAACAAGCAGCTCTGATGCCGTGCAACATTCTGAAACGGCATGGACGTTTTTGGTCATCTGGCAATGCTCTCAGTGACAAATTACGGCCTTGGGCGCGCTGTCTTCAGGAGCAGGCGTCGCGTGAGTCACCGGTGATACACCCAGGCTCGAGTGCTGCGCTGTGCGCGAAAGCACGCCTGGTCGCACAAACACCCTGGGTGTGAGCGACCCCGTGCAACCGGGAGCGTTCAGGCGAAGCTCGGACGCTGGCGAGCGCGGCGGCCAGTGAGCGCGCGGGCTATTCGCCGTGGTTTTGCGAGAACACTTCGCCGCTCAGGCTCGACGCGACGTAGAACGAGATCGTCCCGTCCCAATCGGTGTCGCCCATCGCCTGGATCACGTACCAGTTATCGAGGGGCGGCGAGGGCCAGGCCATGACAGGGCCGCGCGCCGCCGGCGTCATCGTCGCACCCGCCGGACCAGCGTTGACCATGTAGCCAAAGCGAACCGCGCCGCTGACCGTGGGGCGTAAGAGGAGCCAAGCCTCGTTATCCACAGCGTCACTGCCAGGAGCAGAGAAGAACGACTGCTCGGTGTTCTTCTTGTCGGCCGCGGTCGGGTCCCGAGGGTACCAGGCGTCGTCGCTGCTGCTCACGTCCAGGTACATCATGTGCTCGGAACGCCAACGCTCCTCCGCCGCGCGGATGCTCTGCACCATGTTCAGCGCCTCGGCGCCCCAGGCCGCGCTCACGTGCTTATTCAGCGCCGCAAAGCCCAGGCTCGCCAGCACGCCTGTGATCACGACGACCATCATCAGCTCGACTAGGGTAAAACCCCGCGCCGCCGCCAATGTAAGACGGTAACCGACCCCACCTCTGCGCGCGAACCTGACGCCCACGCTACGAGTATTCATTCGAACCCGGCTCGGAGCAACGAGTGTTGCCACCCCGCGTGCGCACCAGTGGGCTTCGAAAACCCGGCGCGGACTTGCGGGTTCTCCTACTAGTGTCTCCGTTCGTCGATACTCGGCGACACGTGGCCCCGCCCCGCCCCTCACAGCTCCAGCGCCGACTCTGGCGAGTCGCCGAGGTCCAAGTTGTGTTTTTGCAGCCGGTACCTGAGCGACCTGAAGGTGATGCCGAGCAGCTGGGCCGCGGCTTTGCGGACGCCGCCGGTGCGCTCGAGGGCTTCGAGCATGAGGCGGCGCTCGATCTCGCCCATGACTTCGTCGAGGTTACAGCCTTCGTCGGGCAAGCTCACCAGGCTGGGGCCGGTGGCGGACGACATGCCGCTCACTTCGCGCGGCATGTCACCGAGCCCGATCGCTCGCGAGCCGGCCAGGGCCACGGCGCGTTCGATCACATTTTCTAGCTCACGGACGTTGCCGGGGAAGTTGTAGCGTTCGAGCGCTCGCAGGGCGTCGGGGGTCAGGCCACGCACGTCTTTGCCCATTTCCCTGGCGAAGCGCTGAACGAAGCGCTCCGTCAAGAGCGGGATGTCCTGGACTCGATCGCGGAGCGGGGGCAGCTCGACGCGGATGACGTTGAGGCGATAATAGAGGTCCTGGCGGAACCGACCTTGCGCCACCTCGACTTCGACGTCGCGGTTGGTCGCCGCCAGCACGCGGACGTCGATCGGGACCTCCTGGCTGGCCCCGACCGGTTTGACTTTTCGCTCCTGCAACACGCGCAGCAACTTGACCTGCAAGGGCAGGCTCAGCTCCCCGACCTCGTCCAGCATCACGGTGCCCCCCTCGGCCTCTCGAAAGATGCCGACGTGGCGCCCCGTGGCGCCGGTGAAGGCGCCTTTTTCGTGCCCGAAGAGCTCGCTCTCCATCAGCGCCTCCGGGAGCGCGCCGCAGTTGACGACCAGGCACGGCTTGTTCGCCCGGTCCGAGCGCTGGTGAATGGCGCGCGCCACGCACTCCTTGCCGGTGCCGCTCTCGCCCGTGATGAGCACGGTGGTGCGCATGGGCGCCACGCGGTTGATCATGTCCAAAACTGCACACATGGCCCGGCTCTTCCCCACCAGCTCGGCGCCGCCGGCGCTGGCCTTCTGCACCTGGGCTTTGAGGCGCGAGTTCTCTTCGACCAGCGCGTGCTTCTCTAGAGCCTTCTGTACGAGCGCGAGCAAGGCGGAGGGCTCGAAGGGCTTGGTGATGAAGTTGAACGCTCCGGCGCTCATCGCCGCGATGGCGTTCTCCACCGAGTTGTGGGCGGTAAACAGGATGACCTCGCTCGCGCTGGAGCGCTGCTTGGCGGCGGTGAGCACGTCCAGGCCGGATCCATCTGGCATGGCCAGGTCGGTCAATATCACTGGGAACGGCTGCGGCGCTTGGGAGATGGCCTCGATGGCTACCTGGTAACCCGGTGCGCTCACTACCGCGTAGCCCTCACGGCCCAGCATGATCTCCAGCATCTCGCGGAGCGCCGGTTCGTCATCGACCACCAGCAGCCTAATCATCGGCGGAACGATCGATGCCATGCGCTATCTTTCCCTGGGAATCTGCGAAGACTCTCGGACCGCTCGTCCTCGCTGCTTGGGTGCGGCAATTTGGGGTGGCTTCGGAGGCTTCGCACGTCGGTCTACGGCACGGACCGGCTTGTGGGTTTACGCCCCCGAGGGTCAGATGCGGTTACGGCTTGCGCGGGCGGCCGATTTTCCTAGGATCAGGCCCGAGGCTTATCTTTTGACAGTTGTCGCACGCAGGGTCTTTCTCGCTTCCGCGATGCTCGGGGCGTGGGCGCTGGGGTGTGGTGGCTCGTCGGAGGAGGGCGCCGGGCTGCCTCCCATCACGGCGGGAATGGTCGACGACCTATTTCCCAACACGGGCGCCGAGTCGATCCAATTCGAGCTCGTCACTCCGGTCGGCGTCGAGGACGCGGGCGGCGAGCTCAGGCTGGTCGCGGGGCAGACGGCCAGGCTGCGCGTGCAGGTGCAGCCCCCGGGGCGGCACACGGTGCGCTTCGCGCTGCTCGGCCAGGCGCAGGACGCGTTCTTGACGGAGAACGTGGTGGATACCCAGCCTCAGGGCTCGGCGGACACGCTGCTCACTGTGCTGGCTCCGTCGTCGAGCTTCGCGGTTCGGGCCGCCGCGGGCCGCGCCAGCCGCATGCTGCGCGTAGTGACGCTGGAAGCCAGTCAAGCTAGCCTGGTCGTCACACCCAACTACGACGGCAAGCGTACGGTCGCGGGTTGGGTCGCCAGCGTCCACCTCGATCAGAGCTGCGCGGCGCTCCAGGGCGTCCCTTTTCCCGACGGGTTGCTTTTGTCCGAGTCCTTGGGCGACGTCCGCATCGACGGCATCCCCGCCGATACACCGTTGGCTGTCGTGATCCGAGCCGGGCAGTTTGCCGGTGGCTGCCGCAGCATCACGTCGCTGCGCGCGAATACGGACACCTTCATCGAGGTGGACGTGATGGAGCGGCCGATGCAGACCGCCGGGCTGTCGATGCTGCTGTCTTTCGGGGTGGAAGAAACGAGCATGCCCAACCCCGCTCTCGACGAGCTCGCGTTTCGCGCCGTGCGCCCATTGGCGGGCGGGGCCAATGACGACCTGGCCGCGCTCTTGGATGCAATGTCCGCAGCATCCAGCGACGCAGCG
This sequence comes from Deltaproteobacteria bacterium, assembly GCA_043747815.1. Classification (GTDB taxonomy): domain Bacteria; phylum Myxococcota_A; class Polyangia; order Polyangiales; family Polyangiaceae; genus SZUA-265. The sequence goes on along the minus strand of JAYTOL010000077.1, from coordinate 20,851 downwards.
GCCTTTGAGCAAGCCCGCGCTGCGCAGGCTTGGCGCGTCGCGCTGCTCAATGGTCTAGCGCCGGATCTGCCCGGCAGCGGGCTCAGAACGTTAGTTCAAAACTGGATGCGCACGGGCCTTTCGCGCTTGCAGCGCGCGGACGCTTTCAGGGGAACCCTGACTTCGTTGAACCCGGACGGCATGGCGTCCCTCGAGCTTTCATCGGTGATTGGGCTCTCACCCGCTACCACGGGTTTCGAGCGTGAGAGTACGGCGTCGGCGGTGGCCGAGACAGAGGACTTTCTGCGCGTGGGCGCGACCCTTTCGTGGCGCCCCTCGCCCTTGTTGGCAGCGGCCGCGAACCTCGCGGCCTTGTTACAGGATCCTGACCGGTCGACGGCAGCCGACGCCATGGCCACGCAGTTCGGGTGCGACGACGTGGCGAGCATCCTGGTCGACGTGGGCAGCGTTCCGGGGGCCGCTTTTGCGGGCTGCGACGAGGCGTGCACGCTCGGCTTATGCCGCACCGCCATGGCCGAGCTCTGGTCGCGCGTGGAGGGCTCGGACCTGCCCGCCGTGCCATGGCAGATCTCGGGGGCTGCGCGCGCCCAGATTGACGAAAACGCGCGGCCTACGCGGGTCGACGGCAACTGGGTCGGCAGCTTGAACGTCGTCGATTTCGGTGTCACGCCGATTCAAGGCCCGTTCTCGGGCCAGTCCGGCGATTGAGGGGCGCAGCAGGCCTGCCGGGCTAACCAATCCAGAGCGGGGCGCGACGCGCCACCGGCGACGCGAGCGACAGCGCAATCGACGCCAGCGTCGCCGCGATCAAGAGGCCCGCCAGCACGCGAAAGAACGTGTCCACGCTGCGCCGGTGGCCAGCTCGAACTGCGACCCAGCCGAGCCCGATGCCTGAAAGCAGCCCACCCACGTGCGCGGCATGATTCACGGCGCTGCCGAGCAGTAGATACATCGCCACCGCATAACCCACCCCGGTCACCGCCAGACGCTTCCACTCAGGGTCTCGCTGAGCAAAGCGCAACCCGACCGACGCTCCCAATAAGCCGAACACACCACCGCTGATGCCGCCGGTCAGCGGATCCGCCGTGTAGACGACCTGGCTCAGCACAAAGCCGACGATGCCCGTACCTAGAAACACCAAAATGAAACGCGCGGAGCCAACCGCCTCCTCCAGGCTCTTGCCGAGGGAGTGCAAGGAGAGCGTGTTGAAGCCGACGTGCAGCAGGCTAAAGTGGACGAACATCGCGGAGAGGTAGCGCCAGGGCTCGGCCAGGCCCAAGGAGCCGGCGAGCGCGCCCCAGCGCAGCGCCTGAGAGCGCCTAACGGAGCTCAGTAGCTCACCTCCGCCCATGAGCAGCGCCACGTAGACGCCCAGGCTCAGGACCATAAAAAAGTAGGTGGCCAAGCTGGCGCGGCTGCCCAAAATTCTGGCCCAGCCGCGGCGGGCCTCGCTTTCCCAAGCGGCAGGCAGGCGCTCGCCGCAGTGCAGGCAGCGCGCGGCGTCCCCCGCGTTGAGTTTGCCGCACGCCGGACAGATTCGAGACCGAGTCATTGTGCCGCCCCTTATCCCCGGCCTCGCTATCTGAGTAAAGAAGTTCGACGAAACAGCGCCAGTGCGCGGCATACCGCCAGAAAAACGCTTCCCCCGTTTAGCGGCGCGCCCTTCGCACCGTTGATTGTTCAGTGGGAGAAGTGCCCCGATGTAGCTATCAGGCCTCACGGGGCGCCGATTTGAGATCAACGGCGTTTGATGTCAGATCCAGATCAGGTGTGAGCGATTTTTCGGAGGCCGTCGGTTGAGCGCCGCATCGAAGCCTGCGGTAGCCGTCTATGAACGCATCGAGACGGTGGACGTTCGTACGCTCCCGCTGACTCCTGAAGAGGCGTTCGTGCTGTCTCGGGTCGACGGCAAGAGCGAGACGCAGGCGATCGCGATGGCGACCGGGCTCGAGCCCGGTCGGGTCAGCATGCATCTGCTGCGGCTCCAGGCGCTCGGCGGCATCCGGGACTCCTCTGGCGCGCCGGGCCCTTCGAGCGGACGCTGGGCAGCGGACATCGATCACTCATTGGGGCTCGGCGTCGAGTTGCAGACGCGCATCCTGGATATCTCCGCGCGGCTGTCGGAGCTCGACCACTTCCAACTCCTGGGCGTGTCGATGGGCGCCGAGCGCGCAGCGATCAAGCGCGCGTACTTCTCGATGATCGGCGCCTTTCACCCGGATACTTACTTCGGCAAAGAGCTCGGCGGCTTCACCAAACGTATGGAGAAGATCTTCCAGCGCCTGACGGAGGCCCACGACGTGCTGAGCAACCCGCAGGCGCGCGAGGAATACGAAGCCTATCTGGCCGCCCTGGGCCGCACGCGTGGCCTCGAGGAGTCGAGCGCTGCGCCGCCGCCGAACATGGAGGACCTCGAGCAGCTTCTCATCCAGGCAGAGCGCGCCGCTAAGAGACCGAACCGAGCGAGCACCCCCCCGCCGGCCTCGCCGACCCGACCCGCCATGCAACCCCCACCCTTGCCCCAGAAGCTAGAGAGCCGTCGTCCGGTGGAGATGGTGGATGACCCCGTGGCGCGTCGGCAGGCGTTGGCGCGCAAGTTCGGGCTAGCGGGAGCGAGCACGCCGCCCGCGGCGCCGCCCGAACCCAGCGCTAGCGAGCAAGCCGCGCGTCGCACGGCCGCCGTCAAAGATTTGCATTTGCGCTACAAGCATCGCAAGGGAGCGATCCGTGACCAACGCGTCGAGCGCTTCGCCGCGGCGGCCGAAGAGGCGCTGGCCGCGGGCAACACCGTTTCAGCGTTGAACACGCTGAAGATCGCGCGCACGTTGTCCGGGGGTGACATCACGACGGTCGAGCGGCTGGGAGAATTGGAGAAGCAACTCGGCTCGACGGTAGCGGACAGCTACCTCGAACGGGCGCGCTACGAGGAGACCAATGGCCATTATGAAGAGGCGGCCCGCTCGTACACGCGCGCCGCTCGTGGGCGGCCTAGCTCCGACGTGCTCAGAAGTGCGGCCGAGTGCTACCTAAAAGCCGGAGTGGAGCTGAGGCTGGCGGGTGAATTGGCGCGCGAAGCCGTGCAAATGGCGCCGGATCGTGCGGATTTAAGGCTGACACTGGCCAAGATCTACGAAGCTGCCGGCATGCAGCAGAACGCCCTGCGCGAGCTGGAAAGAGCGCTAGAGATCACCCCAGACAGCGACAGGATCAAGCAATGGCTAAAGCGCATCAAGCGCGGTGGCGTCTAAGCATATTATGGAAACCGTCATTGGTATCGATCTGGGGACGACCAACTCTTGCGTCGCGGTCATGGACAATAATTCGGCCCCGACGGTGATCCCCAACCGCGGGGGGTACAAGACCACGCCGAGCATGGTGGCCGTGACCGAGGCGGGCAAACGCCTGGTCGGTCACATCGCCAAACGCCAGGCCATCACCAACGCCGAGAACACCGTCTATGCCGCCAAGCGCCTGATCGGCCGCAAGTGGAACTCGCCGCAGATCAAGAATGCGCTGCTGACCTCGAGCTACAACATCGCCGAGGGCCCGCACGACGACGTGCGCATCGTGCTGCGCGACAAGAGCTACTCGGTGCCCGAGATCAGCTCGATGATCTTGCAGGAGATGAAGATCATAGCGGAAGACTACCTGGGCCAGCCGGTGACCAAGGCGGTGGTGACCGTGCCGGCCTATTTCAACGATAATCAGCGCCAAGCCACCAAGGACGCGGGGACGATCGCCGGCCTCGACGTCATACGCATCATCAACGAGCCCACGGCGGCGGCTCTGGCTTATGGCCTCGGCAAGGAGATCGATCGCGTCATCGCCGTGTATGATCTAGGCGGCGGGACCTTTGACATCTCAATCCTGGAGCTCAGCTCGACCGGCGTCTTCAAGGTGATCGCGACGACCGGCGATACGTTCCTCGGCGGCGAAGACTTCGATGCGCGCATCGTCGATTGGCTGGTCCATGGCTTTCAGCAAGAGCACGACATCGACCTGCGACAAGATCGCATGGCGCTGCAGCGGCTACGCGACGCCGCCGAGAAGGCGAAGTGTGAGCTATCGAGCGTGCGCGAGACCGACATCAACCTACCGTTCATCATCTCGACAGGGCGCAACGAAGCCCTACATCTACAGCGTACACTCACCCGAGAGACGCTCGAGGGGCTGACCGAAGATTTGATCGAGCGCACCATCGAGATTTGTCGTGACGCGCTCGGGGACGCGCGGCTGGACCCCAAGGACCTCGAAGACGTGATCTTGGTGGGTGGCATGACGCGCATGCCCGCTATCCAAAAGGCCGCCGGCGAGTACTTTGCCCGGACCCCGAACAAAGGCGTTCACCCCGACGAGGTCGTAGCGCTCGGAGCGGCCATTCAGGGCCACGCCTTGATCGAGGACAAGAACGACATGATCTTGCTCGACGTCACCCCGCATGCGCTCGGCATCATGACGTTCGGCAGCCATTTCGAGGAGCTCATCCCGCAAAACACCACCGTGCCTACCAGCCGCACCAAGGTCTTCACGACCAGCCGCGACAACCAGACGGCCGTCAAAATCCTGGTCATGCAGGGCGAAAACGACAACGCCGAGAAGAACGAGCTGCTCGGCGAGTTCATCCTTACCGGCCTACGGCGCGCGGCCAAAGGTGAGATCGAGATCGAGGTGGCGTTCGAGATCAACACCGACGGCATCGTCAGCGTGTTCGCCAAGGATCTGGAGACGGGCCAGGCCCAATCCATCCAAGTGACCGCGACCAGCGGCCTCACGCAGGACGAGATCGACAACATGATCGAGACCGCCAAGGACTACCTCGTTGAGCGGCGCACGGACGAGGATTTCGAAGCCGCCAAGCAGGAGGCCGAGACGTTGATCGCCGAGATCGAGCGGCTCTTCCCCGAGGTCGAGGGTGTGGTCGGGTCGAGCGACTTCGGGCAGGACGCGCTCGGCAAGGCGCGCACCGTCCTCGAGCACGCACGCGAGGCTATCGACGCGCGCGGCGCCGCCCAGATCCGCCAGCATGTCGATGGTCTGGCTCGCACGCAGCGCATGTTCAAAGGAGTCGTCTCCCGAGCCCAATAGCTCGAGACTTCCCGATTTAAGGCGCATCTCATGGGTCTGGACGATGAAGGCAAACCGGCGAGGGCTGACCCGCGGCAGACGACTGCCGCCGGCAAGCAAAAGCTCGCCAGCGTACAGGACGACCTGGTCGGCGACGTGGTGTTCGATCTGATCGACGAGGTCGACGAGGTCGCGGGCGAAGATACGTTGAATGACGTCTTCGCTCGCGACACTGCCATTCCTGCGTCGCCGTCGGATGAGCTGGCTGCCGAGAGGATGCACAAGTTCGACGCGGACGTGCGCCTGCCGAACGGCAGAAACAACCCTCGTATACCGCCGCCCCCGCCGATGCGGGCCCAGCAGCTCACTCCGATAACGCTCGAGCCGCCCTCGGCCGATCTCGAGTTCGATGGCTTTGACGCGCCCATCGACGTCTTCGGTCAGCAGCTGCCCGGGACGCGTCCTGCCGAGGGAGCCCAACGACCCAACTTCGGTCAGTCCCAAATGCCGACCGCGCCGCCCGCGGCTGCCAAGGGTCTGCTCGACCAATCCAAGCGCTCCAGCCCTGCGCCGCAGCGCGCTCAGCGGCCCGCGTTTCTAGCCGAGACGCGGCGCAATCGCCCGATCGACCCGCAGCTGCTCGCGCGCGCGACCGCCCCGGCGAGCACGAGCCGCTCCGGTTCCCGCCGCGGCGGCGCTGGCTCCTACGGGTCCCAGCCCAGCAAAGAGTCTGCGTTGGATTTCGTGGATGGTCTCGACCCTCTGCTCGAGTCGCTACCGCCCGCCCCCAAGTCAGGGCTGAAGGCACCGGCGCCTCCGGCCAGCGCGACGCGAGCCGGCGCAAAGGAGATGCACGAGTGCTACGCCCTCGGCGATTTCACTCAGGCGCTGCACATCGCGGAAGAGCTATTGGCGCGCAGCCCCGACGACATCTCGGCGCGCCGCTGCGCGCAGAACTGTCGCGACGTGCTGACGCAGATGTACGCGGCACGCATCGGCCCGCTGGATCAAGTGATGACTGTGACGGTGAGCCCCGAGGAGGTCCAGTGGCTAGCGCTGGACCACCGCGCGGGTTTTTTGCTCGCCCTCGTGGACGGCCAATCCACGGTCGACGAGATTTTGGACATCAGCGGCATGACGCGGCTCGACGCGCTCAAGATCATCTTCGACCTGGTCGAGCGGCAAGTCGTGAGCCTGGCGTAAGCTCGGGGTAGCGCTCCAGCCGGAGGCGAAAAACCGGGAGACCCGCGCTCCAGAGCCGCGCTATAGCGTCTCGCGATGCCTTCCCCACGCCACTGGTCCGGCGCTGCTCTCGCCGTCCTGGCCCTGAGCCTCAGCGCCGTGCTCGCGAGCCCCGCGCTACAGCTGTCGAGCCAGCAGAGCGGCAGCGCGGGCGCCAGCACCGGCCCCAGAGAGACGAGCTTGCCGCCGCCGGTCGCCTCGTACACGCTCCGGGCGCGCCTGGATCCCGACACCCACACCGTGCACGGGGACGGCACGATCAACTGGGTGAACACCTCGCTCGCGAGCACCGACGAGCTGTATTTTCACCTCTACCTCAACGCCTTTGCGAGCGCCGAGACGGTCTTCAACCGCTCGCCATTTACCCGAGCGCGCAGTGGTAGAAGGTCCAAGCAATGGGGCCACATCAGCCTGCAGCGGCTCCGTGCGCGAGAGCTGGGCGACCTCGATTTGCTGCTCAGCCTGGAGGCCCACAGCCCCGATGACCCAGAGGATGCGACGGATCGGCGAGTGAAGCTGCCGAGAGCGCTGTTGCCCGGCGAGTCGCTCACGCTGGACATCAGCTGGGAGTCGGTGTTGCCCGAGATCCTCGAGCGCACGGGGTTTAGCCGGGACTTCTACTTCGTGGGGCAGTGGTTCCCAAAGTTGGCGCGGCTCGAGAGAGACGGCTCCTGGGCGCATTTTACGTTCCACCCGCACGCCGAGTTCTACTCCGACTTCGGCAGCTACACGGTGACGCTGGACGTGCCCGAGGCTATGGTCGTTGGTGCGACCGGCCATCGCAGCTCCGAGGTCGTAGCCCATGGCCGCCGCGTCGTGGAGCAGCGCGCGGACGGCGTGCATGACTTCGCCTGGACGGCCTGGTCGGGTTTTCGAGAGCAGCACGAGCGCATGGGCGATATCGACGTGCATCTGCTCTACCCGACCGGGCACGCGCGAAACGCCGAGCGCACCCTCGAGACGCTGCGTTTCGCCTTGCCTCACTTCGAAGGGCGCTATGGCAAATACCCCTACCCCGATCTGACCGTCGTGCACCCGCCGGCACATGCGGCTGCCGCCGGGGGCATGGAGTATCCGACCCTGATCACGACCGGCGGCCCCTGGCACGCGAGCCTTTGGTCGCGCGCCGTGGAGCTCGTCACGCTGCACGAGCTCGGGCACCAGTGGTTTTATGGTCTGATCGCCTCGAACGAGCACGCCTGGCCGTTCCTCGACGAGGGCTTGAACTCGTACGCTGAGAGCGTCGCTGCCGAGGCGCTGTTCGGCTCCGGGTCGGCGAGCAAGCTGCCCGGCTTGCAGCTGTCGGTGGAGCCTTTGCGTCGCGCGGGGATGTTGCTGGCCCCGCACGACGGCCCCATCGCGCAACCGGCGAGCGGCTTCGTCGACTTCAACGAGCTCGGGAGCCTCGTGTATTCACGGACGGCCCTGTTGTTTCGCACCATCGCCAACGTCTACGGTGCGGCCGAGCTGGAGACGGCGCTCAGGCGCTACGCCGAGCGCTATCGCTTTGGCCACCCCGGGCCCGAGGAGCTGCTTCGTGTTTTGACGGAGACGCTGGGCCCGGCCCCCGTCGCCAACATCCGAGGCGCGCTCTTCGAAGGCCAGAGCGTCAACTACTCGGTGCGGGATCTGCGATCCGTGGCGAGCTCGACCGGAGCGGCCCGCTACGAGAGCCGGGTGGCGGTGTATCGCCAGGGCGAGCTGCGCTTCCCAGTCGAGGTCGTCCTGCTGACGGCCAGCGGAGAGCGTATCAGTAAACACTGGGACGGTGAAGGTCGCGTCGAGCTCGTCACGCATGAGGGCCCGGAGCCTGTAGTCACCGCGCTCGTCGACCCGAGCAACGCCATCTGGCTCGACGAAGACTTGCTCGACAACGCCACGAGTCGGGACCCGCGCTCCCCGAGCAATACCTCGGAACGCTCGCTCTTCGGCTTTCAGTGGCTGCTGGGGCTGCTCGAGCCATGAGCGCCAGCCGCCACGCGCCAGGGCACGGGGGAGAAGGCCTCACGCTGGCTATCGTCCTCAGCTATGCGTTCCGCTTGGCGTGGGCGTGGCTCCTGTCGCTCCCGATTGTGAACGCGGTAAGCGCCAGCGGCCTCCTCGATTTCCCAAACGGCGACAGCGAGCTCTTCGCGAGCGGCGGGCTCTACCTGCTGGAGACGCTGCAACGCCAGCAGTCCGCGCTCGCTGCAGCCGTGTTCCCCACCGCCCTCTTGCTACTGCTCGCGTCGTTTGCCAGCAGCGTCCCGCAGTTCTACGTGCTGAGCGCCCTCGGCTCGCGTCCACCGGGTGAAGACCTGTCGAGCCAGGGCGCGCGTGCCATCCCCCGGCTCGCTTTGCTTGGAGCGGCGACCTGGGTCGTGCGCGCGATCCTGGCGCTGTCGACCCTCAGCCTGGCGCTGACGGTCCGATCCTACTTCACGTCCGCTCTCGACGAACGCCTGCCTGATCTGGTGTTTGTCGGCGTCGTGCTCGGCGGTGGGGCGCTTCAACTGGGGCTCTCCTTGCTGCACGACCTGATCGGCACGGCGCTGGTGGCGGCCCACGTCGGGCTCGGTCGCGCCAGTGGCCTGGCCCTACGCACGTTGCAGAGGTGCGGGCTGTCGTTGCTGGGGCGCTACGCCATTGCCGGGTTAGCGAGCCTCACCCTGCTCGCCGCCTGCGCCGTGGCCGTGTCTGCGCTCGACGTCGCCCGAACGGGGACTTGGCGCACGTGGCTGAGCTTCGGTGCGCACCAGCTCGCGGTGGTGGCGAGCCTGCTCTTGCGCGTGTGGTGGTTGGCGCGCGCCCGGCGCGCCCTCTCAGCCCTCACGCAAAGCGCGCGCGAAGCTCACGCCGAAGCGTTTTTGTAGACCTTCAAGTAGCGGCGCGCGGGGGCTTCCCAGCTCAGATCCAGGCGCAAGACGCGGCGTGTGAGCCGCGGCCAGCCGGCGCTGCGAAACGCCGCCAGCGCGCGCGTCACCGCGCCTAGCAGCGCCTCGGGCGAGGCCTCGTCGTACAGAAAGCCGGTGCCGGTTTCCATGTCGGCGTCACAGTCGACGACGGCGTCGCAGACGGCCCCGCGGGCAAGCGCTACGGGAGCTGCGCCGTAGCGCTGAGCTTTGCGCACCAGCGAGCCGCTGCGGTCGTAGCGACTGGGCGCGATCAGCAGATCTGCGGCCGCGAGCAGACGGCGTTCCGCTTCGCCCTCGGCGTCGGCCAGAAAGGCGTAGTTGTCACGCTCGGTGAGGCTCTTTGCCGACAAGGCCTTGACAATCGCCGGGCTGCCCGTGCCCGCCACGACCAACGTCGCGTCCTCTGCGACGATGCGGCTGGCGATCTGCGCGACGAGATCGGCGCCGCGCTCTTTCGTGAGTGGACCGAGTAAAACGAGCAGCGGGCGGTCCAGATCCAGGTCGAGCTCCAGGCGCCGAATCAGCGCCGTCTTGCAGGTGCCCTTGTTCCCGGGGTTCTCCGCGTTGAAGCGGCTCGGCAGCGCGGTGTCGACCGTCGGGTTGTGGACGGCGTAGTCGAGCCCGGGCAAGATGCCTTGCAGCTCCTCCCCGCGCGCCTCGAAGACCGCGGCGAGCAGGCCTCCATGCTCGGGGCCTGCCAGATCGCGCGCATAGGTCGGAGACACCGTCGTCACCGCGTCGGCGACTTGGATGCCGCCCTTGAGCACGCTGATCTGCGCGCCGAGCTTCACCCCTGCCTCCGTATTTAGGGCGTCGGCGATGCCAAGGCTCGGCAGGTCTCGTACGGAAAAGCTCCCGTCGCGGCTCAGGTCGTGCAGCGTCAACACCTTGGGTAGCGGAATATCCGTCTGGGCCAGCGCGATGGCCGCGAGCGCGCCGGGCCAGTCGTGCAAGTGCGCTACGTCGAAGGCCTGCCCCTGACCCGCGCGCTGGACCGCCAAGGCCGCGGCCGCTTGGGCCAACAAGGCGAAGCGCTTCGCGTTGTCCGGGTAGTCTGCCTCAGCGTCGCCATACACGCCGGGCCTGCCGAAGAAATCGGGTGCGTCGAAGAGCGCGATCTTCACGCCTGAGCCGAGCTGCCCATCGAACACCGTGACGGAGTCACCCGAGGGCAAGCGCAGCGGCGTCAGCCGGCGCGCCACGAGTAGACCTTGGTCTTCGAAATTCGTGTATCGGGGCAAGGCAACGGTCACTTCGTGGCCCAGTTGCACCAACATTCGGCTCAGGGCGGCGACCGAGTCGGCTGTTTCCCCCGCTCTCGCATACGGACTCAGCTCCGCGGCTACCATCAGAATTTCCATCGCGGGGGCGTGTATCACGGCCGGGCCGCCCTGTCCCCCCGGCGCTTCGTAGAAGTAGCGCAGCGACGGATTTCGGCGGTGCAATTGGGCCAAAGCGCTGTAGGCTGCCGCCCGATGGATTCTCTGGTTGCCAAAGCGGCCATCTTGCAAGAGGCGCTGCCGTACATCCGGCGCTTTCACAATCAAACGGTGGTCGTCAAGTACGGCGGGCACGCCATGGTCGACCCCGACCTGCAGGCGAGTTTCGCTCGCGATGTTTGCCTGTTACGCTACGTGGGCATCCGCGTGCTGGTCGTGCACGGCGGCGGCCCTCAGATCAACGAGACGTTGTCGCGGCTCGGCATTCAGTCGAGCTTCAGCGCGGGGCTGCGCATCACCGACGAGGCCACAATGGATGTCGTGGAGATGGTGCTTGCCGGCCGGGTGAACTCGCAGATCGTCGGCCTGCTCGGAGCGCAAGGTGGCCGTGCCATTGGGCTTTCCGGTCGGGACGACTCGTTGCTGCTCGCCGAAAGGCTCGGGGAGGTACACCACCCCGGCCAGGGCGCCGATGATCCCAAAGTGGACCTGGGGCGCGTCGGAAAAATAACGCGCGTCAAACCCGAGTTGCTCGAAAATCTGGTCTCAAATGGCCTCATCCCCGTTATCGCGCCGATCGCGATCGACGCCGACGGGAATCCCCTGAACGTGAACGCCGACACCGCTGCCGGGGAAATCGCAGTGGCCTTACACGCTCAGAAACTGGTGCTGATGACGGACGTGGAGGGCGTAAAAGACGACAAAGGCCAGATCCTGAGCTTCCTCGACGCGCCCACCGCCCGCCGTTACATCGCGTCCGGCGTCATCTCCGGCGGCATGATCCCCAAGGTCGAATGCGCCCTCGGGGCGATCGACCAAGCGGTGCGCCAGGTGCACATCATCGACGGGCGGAAGCGCCACGCGCTGTTGCTCGAGATCTTCACCGATCACGGCGTGGGCACGGAGATCCGGGCTCAACCACGCACCAAGGGCGACCGCGCTGAATTGCGGCCAACCCCTGGGGGCCCCTGACGCGCGTTTCACCGTGAGCGCTCCACGCTGGATCGTCGACGCCGAGGTGACCCGACCTGGCGGCGTTGCTGCAGACGCGATCGTGCGCGTGCTGCGCGTGCCGCCCGAAGGCGCCGGCACGCGGCTCGACGTGTTTTTGAGTGGCGCCCTCCGCAACACGAGTCGGACCCGCGCCAAGCTCATCGCCGAGCACAGCGCGTACTGCCCCCTCGGTCGCCACCGCAAAGCCAGCGAGCGGCTGCGCGCCGAAGATCGCATCGTGCTCTGGCGCAGCCCCGTCGACGATGCAGAGCCGGACATCGAGCTACCGGTGATTTACAGCGACGCACACCTGCTCGTGCTCGACAAACCCGCCAATCTCACGGTGCACCCGACCGCACGCCATCACCACGCCACCGTGACCAAGATCCTGGCCCAGCGCTACCCGGCGGAGAAGCTGCAGCTGGTTCACCGCCTGGACAAGGAGACCAGCGGGGTTCTCTTGATCTCCCGCGGGCCCGAGGCAGACCGCGCCTTCAAGATGATGTTCGAAGGCATCGTGCCGGCGCCCCCCGACCCCAGCTACGTGCCGCGCGGCAAGCGCAGGCCTAGGCCGCCGCGCATCAACCCGTCTCGCCAGCGTCTGGTGGAGAAGCAATATCTCGCCATCTGCTGGGGCGCCCCGCGCGATGGCCTGATGAGCCTGCCGCTCGAGCCCGATCCCGACAACTCGCTGAGGGTAAAAATGCGGGTCGCAAAGCCAGGCACCGGCCTCGACGCGCGCACCCAGCTCGAAACATTGGCGCAATGCCCGGGTTACTCGTTGGTCAAGTGTTCCTTGTTCACCGGAAGGCAACATCAGATCCGCGTCCACCTCGCCGCCCAGGGCTGCCCAGTGGTGGGCGACAAGCTCTACGGGCCGGATGACCGCCTACTAGCCCGGGGCGCCGACGGCGTGCTCACCGCCGAGGATCTGCGTCGGCTGGAGTTGCCGCGCCATGCTCTGCACGCCTTCCGCTACCGGCTGGCGCACGCGGTCACCGCACAACCGCTCGATCTGGTGGCTCCGTTGTCGGCCGATCTGGTAGCATTCTGGAAATTCGTCTCGGGGTCTGGACCCCCAACCGCTTGACGAAGTGAGATCAAGACGATACGCGGATTCGTACGCATGAAGATCCGCCGCGCTTTGCTTTCTGTCTCCGACAAGACGGGTCTGCTCGGCCTTGCAAAAGCGTTGGCAGCGCGGGGCGTCGAGCTGCTCTCCACGGGGGGCACCTTCCTTTCTCTGCGCGGCGCCGGCATCGACGTGCAGACGGTGGAGAGCTACACCGGCTCACCCGAAGTGATGAATGGCAGGGTCAAGACCTTACATCCGCGCGTTCACGGGGCGTTACTCGCACGTGCTGGCGTCGACGACGCGGACCTCGCGCGGCTCGGGGCCAAGCCCATCGACCTCGTGGTCGTCAATTTATACCCGTTCGAAAAAACCCTGGCTTTGCCGGGCGCGAGCTTCGACGAGTTGATCGAGAACATCGACATCGGCGGTCCGAGCATGTTGCGCTCTGCCGCGAAGAATCACGCGCGCGTCAGCGTCCTATGCGACCAACGGGACTACGAGCCCGTCATTGTGGAGATGGATGCGAGCGGCGGGGAGGTTCCTATCGGGACTCGGCGGCGGCTCGCAGCAAAAGCATTCGCCCACACGGCGGCGTATGACACCGCCATTGCCCGTTGGCTCGCAGAGGCCGCGGGTGGCCCTGACGGAAGTCCGGGAAACGTAAGCGCGATCAGAGATTTATGAGCCCCAAAGTTGTCCTCTCGACCGACGCCATGCCATCCGGTGGGCGTGCTTTTACCTTTCGGGCACCTCATTTCGGTATTCCAACCACGAGCAGGAGGCGTTGACCGGTGAGCGAACGAGCAGACCCTAGGCCGCAAGGCGTGCAGCAAGACGTCGGACGCGTTTTGCAGAACGGTTTCTACGCTGGAAACGCTCCGTCGACGACCGAGCCGATCCAGGAGCCTGCCAGCAAGCGCGATGCAAAGCCGTCCCACTACAAAGTGATTTGCATCTCCATGTACACTGACGATCTCAAAAGGCTCGACAGCATGGTGGAGGCGCTGAAGGCGCGAGGCTTGACCAAGGCGAATCGGAGCGCGCTGATTCGTTATGCGCTCGGTGAGGTGGATCTGGATCGAGTCCCCAAAGGCTTGTGAAGCGTTAAGCTGCGTTTCTTTCGGGGGGTTGCTCCACCATCCTGGAAGTGGTGGAGAGGTGGCAGGCCAGCGGAGGGGTTGGGGGCGGTGGTCGGTGTCGCGCGGCGCACCGGCGATCCTTGCGGCATTTCACGTCCGCGGCTGAGGCGGACTGGCACCCGTTAATGTCACGGCGGTGCCGCTAGGTTTGCGATTCAGGCCGGTGCTGACGCGCGGAGGCTCCGAGGTGCTGGTTGTCGAGGCGAGCTCTCCGCAACGCCATGTTGCACTAAAACCCGTTCAATCATGCAGAGATAGCCCTGGTGCTCGAGGGCTGGTAGGCTTTTCTGGCCGATGCATGGGGTTATCTAGAACGGCGCTCACACATCACCACCCAAATTGTGGTCATTACTTTGCATTCGCTAGTTGTCAGTTCTGGTGTATGCCCGTGTGGGCCGTGGTTTTGCCGGGCGAGGGCATTACACTGCGAGGATTGGCGGGAAGAGCATGGCAAAGCGTAATAACTCGGACGCGCCGCAGCACGAGACCATACCGGGCCCGGGCCCGGCCAAGCAGGGTGAAGGGACCAGCGGGATCCATCCCGTAGAGCAGATGGTCGACGCGGCGATTGATCGAATCGCGCGTGAGCACCAGGCGTCACGCGACAGTGAGCAGAAGAACGCCTTGGCGGTTCGGATCCCGAAAGGGAAATCTAACGGCCGGCTACGCTGGAAAGGTCTCGACGTCTCTGACGACTTCAAGCGCTACGCGGAGCGAATCGCTCGGGGGGAAGAGTTGCCGCCGTACGAAGGCCAGATCCTCGCCGAGCCCAACCCGACCTTCCCATGGGAGCCATCAGATCGACGCAGCGCCTCACGCAAAGCTTTTAGCTTGCAGCTGGGGTTGGGAGCCAGCGCGGCGGTAGTCACCGGATTGATCGCTTGGTCGTTGGTGGCGAAGTTTGGCGCGCCGGCGTCCGACGGGCGAGACGCCCTCGTGCCGGCTCCGTTCGCGAGCACGGAGGCGCCCCCCGAGCTCGTCGAAAACCCACTAGAGGTCGAGCGCATGGCGCTGCAACCTTCACCCGAAGAGGGCGCCAGCACGCCCAGCTCAGACGTCGAGGCCGCCCCGACTCCTGCCGCTGCCAGCGAGGCGGTGTCGAGCGCGCCCCCGGCTGCCAGCGTAACCCCTGTCTCGAGCGCCGGTGGCGTCGAGTCCAGGTTACCGAAGGCCCCGCCGACTCAACCCCCCGCGCCCGTCGCGGCGTCGCCCGCCGTCTCCAGTGAGGACACCTTCGGAATCACGGAGGAGCCCGCCTCGGGCGCGCTCAAGGAGGCGATCGGCGCGTTGCTCGCGGCTCGCGCGGCCAGCAGCGAGTTCCCGGAGAGTACCCCCGCGTCGCCGCCCGCGGCATCCAGTGCTGGTGGCGCGCCCGCGGGACCTCCGGCCCCCAACTCCGCGCCCGTCAATCCGGGCCCGGTCACAGCAGCGCCCAACGCCTCTGGGAGCGCGCCTGCCAGAAAGGAGCCCGAGAACGGATCATCGGCTAAGGGATCTCTGCTGGTAGAAACCCCGTCTTTTTAGTCTGCTCTGCAGCGGCTCCTGCTGACGCGGGAGCGCTCCCAGCGGAGAAAGCGCGTCGTCCCTTGCCCCCCCGGAAACTTCCAAGCCTCGCGCTCAGCATGGCCCTGGGTGTCGCTCCTTGCAGCGCATTCGCGAATCAGGCCCCGTCCCCGAAGAGCACTCCCGCTTTGGGCACAGCAAGACCCACCTTGGGCTACACCTCGACCCCGCCCATCAAGCCGCCGGCGACGGGCATGGCGACGACATCGTTGAGGGCGGCACCGCCTGGCGCGCGGCCTTCGACGCCCTCCAACAAGAAGCCTGGCGGTAAGGGCGAGGAGCCTCCCCAAGCTCAGGTCAAGAAGGCGCGCGACCTTTGGTACCGAGGGGTCGAGGCGTTTCGTAACGGCAACTACGAAGCGGCGCGGCTGGCCTTTTCCGAGTGCTATCAGCTCATGCCCAAATCCGACGTGCTCCGGAATTTGAGCATCTCGGAAATCCAGAGTGGCCACTACGTCTCGGCGGCCCGCCACCTGACGCAGCTGCTAGCAGCCCCGGGTGATCTGCCAAACAACGTGCGTGAGGAAGCCACCAGTAGGCTAGCCCAAGCGGAAGCGCAGATTGGTCAGCTGAAGATCGTCGTGGACGTCTCGGGCGCCGAGATCGCCGTCGATGGCACCGTGGTGGGGCGCTCGCCGCTCGAGGGCAGCTGGTACATCGAGCCCGGCCAACACGACGTGACGATCTCGAAGGCGGGCTACCCGGCGGAGGCGCGGCAGATCTTCGCCCTCGCTGGCGTATCGATCCCGGTGGACGTCTCGCTCGAGACGCTACGCCGCGAGCAGGCCGCCGACGCCAAGGCGGCGCTGCTGATGGGCACGAGCGAGGGTCAGGCTCCGTTGAGACCGGGAGACAGCGACGGAGTGAGCACCGCCTCGACGGTCGCGCTCGTTACCACGAGCACGCTCGCGGCGGCAGGCCTGGCCGCTGGCATCGTCTTCACGTTGAGCGCCAACAGCCATGATTCGAACGCCGAGGGGATGTCAGATCGCCTCGTGGGGGGCCCCCCTTGCGATGCCGGTACGCTGCTCCCCGAAGAGTGCGCGATCCTACGGCGAGAACGCGAGGATAGCGATACGGACCGGCGACGCGCGCTCGTCGGTTTTATTGGTTTCGGGGTGGCTTCTGCGGCGACTCTCGGGTACGCATTATGGTTGGCCGTGGACGGTGAGGAAGCGGAGTCGCATACCGCCACGACGGGCATACAGCCTTCGCTATCGATAGGTCGCGGCGCTGCCTCGGTCCATTTGCACGCTCGATTTTAAGAGCTCTGTTCTTAGTTCTTAGGAAACTCGACGATGTATCGTTTTCACCCGCTCCGCTGGCTCGCCTTGGCTATCGGGCTCCTCAGCACGCAGTGCTTGGACTCCCTCTCGGATGATTGCGCCAAGACGCTGACCTGCGGTGACGAGCCCAAGGTCACCTTG
Organism: Deltaproteobacteria bacterium; assembly: GCA_043747815.1. Taxonomy (GTDB): domain Bacteria; phylum Myxococcota_A; class Polyangia; order Polyangiales; family Polyangiaceae; genus SZUA-265. Next base: position 4,015 of record JAYTOL010000077.1, on the reverse strand, counting down.
GACGGGAACTGCGTGTGGCGCTTCCCGGACGGCGGCGTGTGGGAAGGCGGCCCTCAGCGAGATCCAGTCAGCATGCTCTGGACCTGGCCGGACGGGAAACCCACGGCGACCCAGGACTTCAAGTGCGTAGGGCCCGTGAGTGACGGCGGCCTTGCGGACGCCGGCAGTGGGGCGCCGGACTGTACCCGACCCGGCGTGACCTGTGATGGGCTGCAGGTGTGCGACACGGCTTTGCGGCGCTGCGTGGAGTGCCTGACGAGCGCGCAATGCGCCGGGAACGTGGGCGTGGGCGACGCGGGAGCGGACGCGGTCTGCGACTTCCCCCGGCGGGAGTGCGTCAAGTGCCTGGTACGTGCAGACTGCCCCGACGCGACGCCCATCTGCAAGGCAGACCCGAGTGACAGCAGCCAGAACGAGTGCGTTCAGTGCGGCCGAGACGCCGATTGCGGCGACTCCGCGCCCGTGTGCGACCTGACCACCAACGAGTGCACCGTCCGCTGCAACGCCGACGCCGAGTGTAGCGGCAGCACGGAGAAGCCCGTGTGCAACGTCACGCGGCGCGTGTGCGTGGAGTGCAGGGACGGGGCCACGTCCGCGTGCACCGGGGCGACGTCCCAGTGCAACACGACGACCAACGAGTGCGTCGAATGCATCCAAGACGGGCCGTGTAGCGCGACCCAACAGGTCTGCGACGTGCCCTCCAACACCTGCGTCCAGTGCCGCGACGACAATCAATGCGCCACCGTCCCGGGCAAACCCCTGTGCGACGTGGAGAGCAAGACATGCGTGGCGTGTCTGAACGACACGCAATGCACGGCTCCCGGCAACTCGCGCTGCAACACGGTGGAACATGTCTGCGTGGGCTGCAACGCCAGCGCGCAGTGCGAGAACGGCACGCTCTGCAGCGTCTCGCCACAGAACCCGTCGCAAGGCAAGTGCGTCGAGTGCCTGGCTGATCAGAATTGCACCGGCGCCGAAACCAAGTGCGAAACCGTGAGCGGAGAATGCGTCGAGTGCCTCGACGGCAGCCAGTGCCCCACGGCAGACCTCGCGCGTTGTGAAACGGTTGCCGCTGCGAGCCTTCACCGTTGTGTCGGGTGCATCGGGAACCCCGACTGCGCAGGCAAGCCAGGGATCGGCGACCTCTGCCGGACGGCAGATCACTTTTGCGTCAACTGCCTCGAGCCCGCCGACTGTATCGACGATGGCCCAACGGCCTCCCGCTGCGGCAATAACGGCAATTGCGGCCCCTGCGCCGTCGATACAGACTGCGACCCCTTCCCCCCCAACCAACAGGCGTGCCGCGCGGGCGTGGGCTGCGTGGAGTGCGTCAACGACACCCACTGCACGGGCGGGGAAGTCTGCAAGGTCAACAACATGGGCGCCGCGGCGGGCCCGGCCCTGCCCAACACCTGCGTCCAATGCACCAGCAACGCCCAGTGCACGAGCCCCGGCGCGTCGAAATGCGTGGATAACGCCTGCGTCCCCTGCACTGCGGACGGAGACTGCGACATCGCGGGCCTCGGGGTGTGCGACGCGGGCACGTGCGTGCAATGCACGGGCCCGAAACGCACCGCGTGCATGAACAACGTCTGCGATCACCTAAACAGGGAATGCGAGGAGGACACGCCGGTGGGCAGCAGTGCTCTTTGCGAACCCTGCGTATCGGATGCGCAATGCGCGTCGAACGCCCGATGTGTGCAACAAACGTTCGCCGCCGTTAACGTGGGGTTTTTCTGCTTCCCACTCCAAGCGTCGGGCCTTTGTACCCGTGGCTTTGCGGAAGTAACTAGCGGCATCGGAACCATCGAAGCGCCGTCTGCTTTAGTTTGCCTCCAACGCGAAACGACTTGCCCCGCCTTTGAGGCCTATAGCGAAACCCGCGCCTGCAACGGCATCAATGACGACGCATCGTGCGGATTACCCGGCTCCTGTGAGTCGGGCCCATTGGGGTTCCAATGCACCATTTCGTGCATCAGCGCGAACGATTGCCTGAGCGGCACTTGTCAGGATGACCTATGCCCGCTGTAAGGAGCCCATAGTACGCCGTCGTGGCGTGCGACGCCGGTCATGCCCTCTGGGCGAGCTCCGATGGGTTCGTAAGCAACTCGAAATGATTTTCGGCCGACGGAGACTTGGCCACCAATCGGAGGTCCATGAATCGGCTACGACGACCACTCTTGCTTCGCATTATCGGGATCTCTCTGATCACGGTGCTTGGTTGCGGCAAACACCGGAACTTCGGGTCAGGCGCTGTTGATCTCGATTCTGGCGTTCACCCCAATACTCCCTTGTCGGTCGGCGACTCGGACTCCACCGCTCGAGAAGAGCCGCCAGGGCCAGACGCCGAAGGTGCCGGTACGCCAACCGCACGCTTATCCGTGGAGGACGGGAATTCGGACGCGGCCACAAGCCCCTCATCTCCCCAATGCGGAAGCAACGCTGACTGCGCGAGCCCGAGCGCCTCGCGCTGCAGTAACAACCAGTGCGTGCGATGCGAAGCTAACGCCGATTGCAGCCATATAGATAACACACCCGGATTGGCTGCTGGAACGCTGCTCGGCATTTGCGACCTATCCAATCCGAACGGGCCGCAGTGTGTGCAGTGCACGGGCTCGGAGCGGCAAGCCTGCGGAGCCGACGTATGTGACTTCAAGACGGCGGAATGCTCAGCGAGTTCGCCCGTGGGAAGCAGCGGATTATGCGAACCGTGCGTCTCAGATGCTCAATGCGAGGCCGCCGCACGCTGCGTTCAACAAACATTTGCTGGGAGTGACGTGGGTGCTTTTTGCTTTCCGCTCCGCGTCGCGGATCAAGAATGTGCGCTCGCCCCCTTTTCCGATCTGAAGACGGCGACGACCGTCGACGGGCTATCGGCCGATGTCTGCCTATTGAGACGCACGACGTGCCCAGGCTTATTGGACGTCAATCGAACGGCTTGCACCGCATCTGCGGATTGCGGAGCCACCGGTCTCGATGACGGGCGGTGCGAAGGCGACGTCTGCAGCCTGCCCTGTCAAACGGGAAGCGACTGCTTCGACCCGGTGCCGGGCAGCTGCCTGGGCGGAGTCTGCCAGCTCTGAGGCACGTAACGCTGCTTCGAGTGCGTCAACAACTCCCAGTCCACGAACAGCGAACTCTGCACGCCCAACGGCATTGCCAACGCTGATGGTTCTGCCTCCGCCAACACCTGTGTGAATGCCTGCCCAACGCCCGTTGCAAGAGCGCGAGCGCTTCACGCTGCGAGCACAATACGGCGACGTTCGTGCGGAGTGTGCGCGCCAAACTCCCCGGAGGAGCATGGCTTGGAGGCTTTGTGCGAGTCCTGCCTTTCGGATGCTCATTGCGCAGCAGATGCGCGGTGCGTTCAGCAAATGCCTAAAGGGCAGGAGCTGGGCTTCCTTTGCTGCCCTCTTCAAGTGGCGGACGCGCGCTTGCTGTCAGTACGCAAGGCAACGGCGACGACCCTGGGTGGGGCCGAGCATTTGGAGACGACCACCGGACGCCGTATTTCGATCGTAGAGACCAAGTATACGCGTTGACTTGCATTCGGAGCTCGAGAAGGGGTCGCCAGCGACGAGCGGACGACACGACGACGAACGGGTCTCACGCCAACGAGATATCCGCCGGATGCACCCTGGGTCACGCTGGGCAGGGGATTTGGATTAGTATGGAGACTCCGATGAGCTCTCGGCGGGCGTCGCGGGCTCGATCACCACCTGGATGTTTTCGATGCAATAGTCAAAGGGTGTCGGCGTGCCCGCTTTGGTCACGATCTGCCACTCGAGCGCCTGCAAGCTCGCCGCGTTGGGTTGCGTGCCCCGTGGCGTCCCGCAGTTCTGAGTGAGCTCGTCGAAGCGGTACATAGCGGAGCACCCCAGGGCGCATTCCGGCACGTTGTTGATGCAGAACCCGTTGTACCGCCCCGCGCTGGTCGCGTGAGTTTGTCCCACGCTCGCCGCGTGAAGCTCGTCGCGGCACGCGCCGGAGCGAGGCCTCGCCACGCGGTCGCGTC
>JAYTOL010000076.1:0-37049 GCA_043747815.1 Deltaproteobacteria bacterium | reverse complement strand
GCGCACGAGCTCACCACCTTGCGCTTCGCCGCACCGCCGCTCACGGCCCGGCAGATCAGGCGGCGCATCTATGGCTGACGGCTTGCGGACGGCTACGCGCCTGCGCCCGACGTCGCATCCACGGCTCCTGCGCGATCGCTTTCGCCCTGCTTTTCTTCAACTGGCCTGAGCCGCGGGCTCGCGCCACCCATTAACGAGGGAAACCATACATCATGTGCGGCATTACTGGCTATATCGGTCAACGTTCGGCGTGGGAGATGGTGCTTGGCGGGCTCAAGCGCCTCGAGTACCGAGGTTATGATTCAGCCGGCATCGTCACGGTCGCCGATGGCGAGATGCGCATCTCCCGTCAGGTCGGCCACATCCGTGCGCTGGAAGACGCCACGCCCAACGGGCTGCCGGGGCATGTGGGCATCGGCCACACGCGATGGGCCACACACGGCGGCGTGACCGAAGCCAATTGCCATCCGCATCGGGACTCGCAGAACCGCATCGCGCTGGTGCACAACGGCATCGTCGACAACGTCGAAGCGCTACGCCGCGAGCTCACGGCGGCGGGGGTCGTGTTTCGCTCCGAGACGGACACGGAGGTCCTGGCGGAGCTCGTCGGCGCCGCGCTCGCCCGCGGCGGGACGCTGCTCGAGGCCGTGATCACTGCCTTGAATCGCGTCGAAGGCACCGCCGGCATCGTGGTCATCGATCGGGAGAAGCCGGATCGGCTCGTGGCCGCGCGCATTGGCAGCCCCGTGGTGCTCGGCATCGGCGACGGCGAGACCTGGGTCGCGTCCGATGCGCTGGCGCTGAGCCCGTACACGGATCGCATGGTCGTGCTCGAGGACGGTGAGGTCGCGGAGCTCACGGCTCGGGGTTTCAAGACGGTGGATCTCGACAATCGGGATCGGGAGAAACGCGTCGAAAAGATCCTGCATCAGGCCGAGGCGGCCGAGCTCGGGGACTACGCCCACTACATGCTCAAGGAGATCTATGAGCAGCCGGACGCCATTGATCGATCCATGCGCGGGCGGCTGGATGCGGCGATGGGGTCGTCCCACCTCGGCGGTCTGGCGTCGCATCGCGCGCGTTTGTTCGATGTGCAGCGCGTCGTGTTCTTCGGCTGCGGCACCAGCCTGTACAGCGCGGAGGTCGGCGCTTACCTGATGTCGCTCTACGCTCGCGTGCCGGCGCAGGCGCAGGACGCCGCCGAGCTGGCGGTACAAAATCCAATCGTGGACAATAAGACGTTGTACGTGGCGATCTCGCAGAGCGGAGAGACAGCCGATACGCTCGCCGCGCTGCGCGAGGTGAAGCTCAAGGGCGGGATGATCGCGGGGGTGACGAACGTGGTGGGCAGCTCGCTGGCTCGGGAGACGGATTTCGGCACCTACGTGCACGCCGGGCCCGAGATCAGCGTCTGTTCCACCAAGGCCTTTACGGCGCAGGTTCTGGCGACCGAGCTCCTGGCGTTGCAGTTTGCGCGCATGCGAGATCTGAGCGCCACGGACGGGCGCATCTGGGTCAAGGCCATCGAGCAGTTGCCGGGTCAGGTTCGCATGATGCTGGACCAGGCCGCCAAATGTAGGTCCATCGCCGAGCGTTTCGGGGGGTCGCGCTTTACGATGTTCATTGGGCGCGGGGCCAACGTGGCGGTCGCGCAAGAGGGCGCGCTCAAGCTGAAGGAGATCGCGTACGTGCCGGCGGAGGGCCTGTCCGGAGCCGCCATGAAGCACGGTCCTCTCGCCCTGATCGAGCCTGGGTTGCCGGTCTGGGCCCTCGTCCCTCCCGACGAAACCCGTGAACGCATGTTGGGCAATCTGCGCGAGCTGAAGGCGCGCGGGGCGTTCATCGCCGCGGTGGCGGACGCGAAAGACAGCGAAGTGGCGGGCATCGTCGATGAGGTCATCGCGCTACCGCCGCATCATCCTGCGGTGTCCCCCATCCTGACGGTGGTGCCGTTGCAGCTGTACGCCTATTTCTCGGCGCTCAAGCTCGGCTATGACATCGACAAGCCGCGCAACCTGGCGAAATCGGTCACGGTGATGTGAGCGGCAGCGGCTCGTCCTAGAACAGGTCCTGCGACGAAGCGGAAGCAGCGATGGCCAAATTGCTCGTCGTCGACGATGATGCGCACATTCGCGAAGTCATGCGCTTCGCCCTGGAAAAGGCCGGGCACGAGGTCAGCGAGGCGTCGAATGGCAGCGTCGCGTTCGAGCTCTTCAGGCGGCAAGAGCTCGACCTCTTGGTCGTCGACATCGTGATGCCGGAGGACGATGGCCTGACCTTGTGTCGGCGCATCCGCAAGGAGAGCCAGCTGCCCATCATCTTTGTCTCCAGTCGAGACGAGGAGATCGATCGCGTCCTGGGGCTCGAGCTCGGCGCGGACGACTACCTCACCAAGCCGTTCAGCCCGCGGGAGCTCTCCGCTCGCGTCGCCGCCGTCTTGCGCCGTACGCGGCCGGGGGCCCCAGCGGGCGGGAGCGCGGCCAAGCTCACGTACCGAGGGGTGGAGCTGGATGTGGCGCGGCATTGGTGCAGCGTGGGCGGTCGGGAGCTGAGCTTGACCGTGACGGAGTTCGCGCTGCTGCGTGCCTTGCTCGAGGCGCCGGGCCGGGTGTTCTCGAGAACACAGCTGGTCGATCAGGCTTACGGTGTAGGGCACAGCATCAGCGATCGGACCGTCGACAGCCACATCCGGCGCCTGCGAGCCAAGCTCGGTGGCGCGGCCGAGCTCGTCGAGACCGTATACGGCGTCGGCTACCGGCTCGCAGAATGACGCGCAAGGGCCCGAGCATCGCGGTCTTGCTCTTGGGCGTGAACGTCTTCGTCCTGCTGCTCCCGATCGCCGCCATCGCGCTCTACCGCATCTACGATCTGTACCTATTGCGTCAGACGGAACGCCAGCTGATCGCCCAATCCGTGGTGGTCGGCGAAGCTTTTCGCGCCGCCTGGTGGGCTGAAATGGGTATCTCGGCGGACGAGCCGCGGCCGCCCGGGACCGAGTCGGAGGCGTATGTGCCGCTGGAGCCCTTGATCGACCTGGGCACCAAGATCGGCCCGCATGAAGAGCTGCTCCATTTGCCCGAAGCAGAGGCTCGAGACTCACCGGAGAAGCGCGCGGGCGCTCACATCGAAGGCATGCTGCGCCGAGCCCAGATCTTCAACCTGAGCGGCATCCGCGTGCTCGATCGCCACGGCTGCGTCGTGGCCACCACCGGCGATCAAAGCGATCGCTGCCTCAGCCCGCTCGCGGAGGTGCAGCAGGCGCTCACCGGTCAATACGCCTCCAAGGCGCGCTATCGCTCACCGTCCAATCCGCTGCCGCCCCTGGGGGACATTCAGCGGCGCGGCAAGCTTCGGGTCTTCACCGCGTTGCCAATTTTCTCGAGCGGCGAGGTCATCGGCATCGTGACCGCCTCCCGCACCGGGCTCGATGCGCTGTCCTCGCTCTGGCAAATTCGACGCACCCTGCTCTGGTCGGTGCTCTCGGTGATCGCCATGTTGGGCTTGATCAGCGTGGTCTTTGCCCGAGCCATTGCCCGCCCGATGCACTCCATCACGCGCAAGGCACAGGCCATCGCGCGCGGAGACCCGACGCTCGACTTCGTGCTGCGGGGTTTTACGCCGAAAGAGGTGCGGACCTTGAGCGAAGCCCTGGACGTCATGACGAAGAAGCTGCGTTCCCAGGGCGAGTACGTCTCCGAATTCGCGACCACCGTGAGCCACGAGCTGAAGACGCCCATCGCCGCGATTCGCGGAGCCACGGAGCTGCTCCTGGATTGGGACCGGATGGACCCCCGTCAGCGCACGCGCTTCCTCCACAACATCGACGAGGACGCCGCTCGCATGCAGCGGCTCGTGGCGCGGCTCTTGGAATTGGCGAAAATCGAGAGCGCGGCAGAGCTGCCTTCGGTACCCGTGGCGGTCGAGCCCTTCTGCCGGCAACTGCTCGCGCATTGGGGGGATCGCGTGCAGCTCGAGCTCCTCCACCCGCCGGAGCGCGTCGACATCTCCGAAGAGCATCTGGGCATCGCCATCGAAAACCTCGTCGACAACGCGGTCCGGCACTCGGCAGGTAAGCCTGTCTCGTTGAGCTTGAGCTCCGAAGCAGGCCGCTTGCTCGTGCGGGTGCGCGACCAGGGGCCGGGCATCACACCGGCAAATCAAGGCAAGGTCTGGGACCGGTTCTTTACGACGGAACGCGACAGCGGCGGCACCGGTCTGGGGCTGGCGATAGTCGCGGCGATCGCCAAAGCGCGCCGCGGCCGCGTGGATTTCGAGACGTCGGAGGCGGGCACCACCTTCCGCCTGCTGATCTAGAGCGGCGCGGGCGCGCGGCGCTGCACCAGTTTTGCACCAGATCTCCCGAACACTGGCGCAGCCCCTCCGCGGTATTGGCATCTCCGCCGCCTAGATTGAGTGGAAGAGGAGGTCCGCGTGACCAAAGTTTCCATATTCTTTTTGAGTGTGATTGGGCTGTGGGCGGCGCAGGCGAATGCTGACCCCGGCTTTCAGCCGTCCCGAATCGATACTGTGGAGGCTGGGGCAGGCATGTTGCTTCTGGAGCGCGACGGGGAGGAGCCGTGGCTCTTTCCGCAGGTCTCGACGGAGGCCTCGATCAACGTGACGGGCATGATCGCCCGGACGCACCTCACGCAGGTGTTCGAGAACCCGAGCGAGCAACTGGTCGACGCCGTGTACGTGTTTCCACTGCCCGACACGGCCGCCGTGGACGGCCTCGTCATGCAGGTGGGCGAGCGGACCATCAGGGGCGAGATCCAGGAGCGAGAGGACGCTGCGCGCCGCTTCGAACGCGCCGCGCGCGCCGGAAAAGTGGCGTCCCTGGTCGAGCAGCAGCGCCCGAATCTATTTACGACCCGCGTGGCGAACGTCGCGCCAGGGGAGCTGGTCCGCGTCCAGATCAGCTACCAGGAGGACGTGCGGTATGACCACGGCGTGTTTTCACTCATGTTCCCCTCCACGCTGACACCTCGCTACAATCCGGGCAGCCCGGAGGCGGGGAAGACCCAGGGCCTGGGCTTTGCCGCCAACACCTCCCGCGTGCCGGACGCGGACCAAATCACCCCGCACCTGCTGGTCGACGGCTCCGGCCCGCTCTTCGACGTTCGCGTCGCCTTGGACGCCGGCGTACCGCTGCTCAGGGTCGAGAGCTCGTCACACGCTCTCGACGTGCAACGAGCGCCGGGGATGCCCGTGAGCGTCCGTCTCGAGGACGGCCCTGTGCTCGCCGATCGCGACTTTCGGCTGGAGTGGCAACCGAAGCTCGGAACGGCCCCGACCTCAGCCTTGCTCACCGAAGACTTCGCCGGTGAGCGCTATGCCCTGCTGATGCTGTTACCCCCGGAGGTAGCTCCGGACCCAACGGCGCGTCTGGCGCGCGAAACGTTGTTCGTGATCGACACCTCGGGGTCGATGGCGGGCTCATCCATCGCTCAGGCGGTGGCCTCCTTGCGCATCGGGCTCGAAGCGCTCGGGCCAAAAGACCACTTCAACGTCATCGAGTTTGATTCCACGGCGCGGCAGCTGTTCGAAAGCTCGCGGCCAGCGGCGCGCCCCAACATCGACGCAGCGTTGGCGTGGCTGGACGGGCTCGACGCAGATGGCGGAACCGAGATGCTGTCCGCGCTCACGCTCGCGCTGGGCACTGCTCCCGATCCGGAGCGGGTTCGCCAGTTGGTGTTCATCACCGACGGCAGCGTTGGCAACGAAGACGAGCTGTTTCAGTTCATCAAGGCCCAGCTCGGTGATCAACGTATGTTCACCGTGGGCATCGGCTCCGCTCCGAACCGTCACTTCATGCGCGGCGCGGCCCGCTTTGGCCGCGGCACCTTTACGGAGGTGAGCTCGCTCACGGAGGTCTCAGCGAAGATGAACGCGCTGTGGTCAAAGCTAGAGGCACCGGTGCTGCACGACCTGCGTCTGAGCTGGCATGGTGGTGGCGAGCCGGAAGCGTGGCCCGCGCGCTCACCAGACCTGTATCAGGGGGAGCCGCTCATGATCTTGGCCAAGCTCGCTGCGCAAACGCGCGGAGTCACGGTCTCGGGGCGCCGAGCGGGGCAAACGTTCAAAGAAGAGGTGAACGTGGTGGGTGGCGCTACGGAGCGCGGCATTCATCGGCTGTGGGCGCGGCGCAAGATCGAGGCCTTGATGGACTCGTCCTTGGATGGCAGCGACCCCGCAAGCCTGCGCGCCACGGTCGTGCCCATCGCCCTTAAACACCACCTGGTGTCGAAGTTTACCAGCCTCGTCGCGATCGATTCCGTCGCCTCCGCGTCAGGGCCGGCGGTCCGCCGCGAGGTAGGGTCGGCGTTGCCCGCGGGGAACGCCATGTTCGGCAACCTGCCTCAGACGGCGACGCCCGGGCCAATCTGTCTGTTGCTGGGAGCGCTGTCCTTGGCTGCGGCTTGTGTCGTTCAGCGCCGGGTCGGTTCTTGAAGCGAGCGCTGCCTCTCCTGCTCGCTTCGATCGGAGCGCTGCTGTGCGCTCAGGGCGGCTGGATCTACGCCAAGGCGCTGTTCAGCCAGGTGCTCCTGCGCAGCGCCTGGCAACACGCCCGGCAGGGCCACGCCGAGCCGCGCCCTTGGCCGTGGGCCGACACCTGGCCGGTCGCGCGTTTGCTGAGCCCCGCCCATGACGTCGACCTGATCGTGCTCTCTGGTGCCACAGGCTCGACGACAGCGTTCGGTCCGGGCCACATCACGGGTACTGCGCCGCCGGGGCAGCTCGGCAACGTGGGCCTGGCGGCGCATCGGGATACGCACTTTGCCTTCCTCGAGAGCATCGAAAAGGGCGAGCTTCTGTGGCTCGAGCTCCCCGACGGGCAGGCGCGCGCCTTCGCGGTAGAGGAGGCGCTCGTGGTCGATCAGAGCGACACGTCGAGCTTGAGCAGAGAGGGTGACCTGATCACGCTCGTGACGTGTTTTCCTTTCGACGCAGCGCTGCCCGGCGGGCGGCTGCGTTTCGTGGTTCAGGCTCGCGCGCTCTGACTCGGCCCTGGGCCCTGGATGTTCAGGCTGGCTTTGGTCCCTCAGCTGGGGTACCGACGCGGCCGTGGAGCTCACGGCGAAACAAAAGCAGTATCTCAGGGGCTTGGCTCATCCGCAGAGCGCGCTCGTGCAGGTCGGATCAAAGGGCATTCAAGATTCCCTGATCGAACAGATCCGAGAGCAGCTGCTCGCACACGAGCTGATCAAGATTCGCTTCAACACCGAGAGCTCGGTCGAACCCGCCGACGTTGCCGACGACCTCGCGTCACGCACAAAGAGCCAAATCGTGCAGCGCGCGGGCAGGGTCCTCGTGCTGTATCGCCGCCACGACGAAAAGCCGAAGATCGAGCTGCCCAAGGGCAGGCGCGCGCCTCGCCAGGCGGGCAGCGTCAGCTAGGGTGAGCCCGGCGAGGCCACCTCAGAGCTGAGCACCTCGGCCATGCCCTTTCCGCTGCAACGATCCTGCCTGCGGTGTCGGCGATGACGCGCCTCGGCGGGTTGCCCGCGTGGCTGCCCGAGCCTTGGATCCACCTGCTCGAGCGCCTGCTTTCCCCCAAGTGGTTGCTGCTCGCGAGCCTCTTCTCCGCGGTGCTTCTCCTGACCAGCGTCCTTGGTGCCTCTTGGGCCGTGCAACGCCTGCCCGCGGACTACCTGCTCACCCGTGGCACTAAGCTACCGGCTCGGCGCCTGGGTCGGGTCGGCCTCGTTCTGCGCAATGGACTGGGCCTGGTCTTGCTAGTCCTCGGGGTGGCTATGCTGGTATTGCCGGGGCAGGGCGTCCTTACCATCCTGACAGCATTTTCTGTGATGGATTTTCGAGGCAAGCGCCGACTGGAGCAGCGTTTGATGAGGCTGCCGCGAGTCTTCGCTGCCATCAATCGGCTGCGGCGGCGAGCAGGCCAGCCCCCGTTAATCCTGCCCAAACCCCGTGTGGGCGCTTCCCCCGGCTCCTCGTAACGGGCTCGAAATACCGCAGCCGCGCGAGCTGGCTGCCTCCAAACCGCGCTGGTGCGTCCCGCAGGCCTTTTGGCCGAGGCTCGCGAGTGCCGCGAACGTCGCGGGTCACCGTGCGCTGACTTTTCGAAGATACCTCGCGCCCCGATCGAGCCTGCGCTGGCTAGACGCCTCAATGCTCGGTATTCTGCTCGCGCTATGGACCTATGCATCGAGGAATCTAGCTCCGACGTGGTCTTTGCCCTCTGGGATCGCGTCGCGCTCAACATCTGGCGCGGTAAGACGACGGTGGCCGCGCTGCGGCGGGGGGAGCACCTGATGGATCAGTACTTCTCTCGGCGCGGTGAGCGGCTCCTGCTGCTGACGCTGATCGAGGCCACCGCGCCCTTGCCCCCGCTGGACGCACGGCTGGAGCTGGTCGCGTTCTTGAAGCGCGCCAATGACAAGGTGGAGCGCTCTGCGCTCGTCTTTGAGGGCGAAGGGTTCCGCGCAGCGAGCATCCGCGCCGTGGTGGCGGGCGCGTCTCTATTTTCGCGGCCCGCTTATCCGCATCGAGTGTTCAACAGCGTGGGCGGTGCAGCGCGCTTCTTGGCAGGTGGCAAGACGGGTTTGCCGGCGCCGCACCTGGTGATCCGGATGGCGAACGAGGCACGCCGCCGCCCCATCACGAGCGGCTTCGTTCCGTGGGTTCCGGGGACCGCGCCATTGCCGGGCCCGCTGCTGCGCCCGCGTTGAAGGATCAGAGGCGGGTCGAGGGTGGCGCGCTCAGCGCTCACTGCTGGTGATGGCGTCGCTCCCACAACGTGTCAGCGATCGCCCCCTCGGGCCTGGCGTCATCGCGCGTGATGCAAATCAGATCGCTGTCGATACCGTGGACCGTAGTCTGGCCAATCTTGGTCCCGCCGATTGCCGCCGCGACCCGATTCATCGAGCGGTCGTTGCGCGCCACACCAATGAAGCGTTCTGCGGGTGAATCGACGAAGCGCCGAATCGCCAAGGCGAGGCTAGCGAAAGCCAGCGTGACGGGGGTGCCAACGTTCTCGCTCCGGGGCTCGATGAGCGTGCGCCGCCACTCCGAATGCACGATCAGGTTGCTCGGGATACCGACCAGGCGCGGGCCGAGCTGGCTGAGGGAGTCACGGGGCCAGTTGGAAAAATAGGAGTCCTCACGCGCCATCGCGAGGCCCAGGTCGAACCAACGCAGGCCAGTGATTGATACGCAGCATCCGTCGACGCACAGGACGCCGATCTCATCTTGTCGACCAAACTCGTCGGAGTGCATCTTCACCGCTCCCTCGAGCTCGGCCAACGCCGCTTGCCAGCCGTCGCGCCACAGCTCGTAAGCGGCCGCGAGTAAGGGGTGGCGCGCGGAGCGCGGCTTGAACAAGTGATACGACACGGAGTCCACGCTGACGGACCGTTGCTCCTGTGATCTACCCCGGAGCAACGTCAGCTGAGTGACGGGCCTATCCAGCGCGATCTGTTCTTTTACATGGCTCAATGAGTTCATGGCATTTCTCCTTGTGTGGCATCTTCGAAAAGGCATCGCCTTGCGGGCGACTCGGGCTTTTCCATTCCGCAGCGTGCAGTCGAGCGGCCTGCAAGCGTAGAAGCGCGTCCGCCAACCACACGAGAGGCCGGAGTTGGGCGGAGGGGCGCTAGACTGTCGACGTTGGCGAGGCGTGAGTGTGCGTCGGGCCGCTGTGAGCGATCCAAGACAGCTCTCGTCGAGCGCTCGACGCATCGACCGCCCGCTCGTGACGTGAGGAGCGAGGCTGTCCTCCGGCCGCGCAGAGGCGGGCTCGAACGTCGGGGCGCCGTGATCAGGCGCCGTGTTTGGCTGTTACGGGTAGCGAATCGAGAGGGCTATTACATGGCTACTCCGTGCGTGACCGAGCTGCTGCACGAGGCGCAGGCTCACGGCCCACGCTCCTGCCCGAGCTCGGGAGTCGAGTGTGTCGAGTGTGTCGAGTGTGTCGAGTAAGCGTCGCTCGGTCGATGCGAGCGGCTAAATACTTCGCCTCGAGCGTCGACCAGCAGCTCCGAAAGCGCCGCGCGGCTCGAATGCGCGCGCGAGAGATCGCTCGGGTGTCGGGGCCGCCCCAGGCGAAAGATCACGCTCGGTGGGGCTGCGCCGCGGAGCAGTGTGGCCTGCGCCATGGCGCTCGTGTGCGAGACCTTACAGACAGCCGTGTGAACGGCATGCACGACGCCCTCGTTCCAGGCCAAGAGCGCACACCGCTGATAGACGCGGCCCGCCGCCACGGCGGCCTCCGGGCTCTGGTCGAGGCAGGACAGCACACACACGGCGCTCGAGCTGGTCAAGCCGATGCGCCCCGCTCGCGCCATGAAGGCCGTTTGGTCGCTCGCCATCGGTGCCTCACCGCGCAGCTGCTCCGATAGTGAGAGCGTGACCGGGTCATCGAGCCCAAACTCCCGGCCGCGCATGCCGCGGGAGCTCCAGTCATCGTCGTTGGGTAACAGCCAGCGACCGAGCTCCACCCGAAAGTTGGGCTGCTCGAGCTTGTGCTTCATCGCGAGCTCGTCGAGCTTGCCCCAAGCGAACCTATCGCTCTCCGTCTCGAAGACATGCAGGCTCACCGCCTCGTCCGGGTGTGTGACCGCGGCGAGCTCGGCCGCGAGCGATCGTGGCAGCGGAGAGGCGTCGAACTCCGCGCGAACGACCTTGCGCTCGAGCATGGAGACGAGCGCCGAGCGCCGACGCCCCTCGTCAGGCGGAGTGCCTGGGTCCGAGAGCTGTACATGGCCGAGCCGCACCCGGTCAGGCGCTTTGGACGGCCCCAATTCCGGCCACGAGAGGTCCGCCCTGGGCTGCCACGTCGCGGTCACGCCGTAGGCGGCCGCGGCGGTTAGCAGGTTCTCCACGGCGCAGCCCACGCTAATGACCGCCTCTCGTCCCGTGGGGTCGGAGGCGTCGAGGACGTGCTCCCGGCGTAGAAATAAGGCTATCCGCCCTTGCTCGAGCTCGAGGCCATAGGCTTGTGGCAAAGTGTTGTGCGCGGAGGGCGCGAGCAACGAAAAGCTGAGCAGGTAGCGCGCCTGGGCAACGCTCAGCGGCCGCTCGCGCGCAGGGTTTTGCGCCTGGAACGCGGCGAGCTCGAGTGGCTCTAGCTGCCAGGCGGAGAAGGCGTTCGGCTGGGTCAAATCTCCAATCCTCCGCACGATGCCCAATTCGCTTGGGCCGCTCAGTCGACGAACATGCGCATGTGACGGGTGTCGATGATAATGCGTTCACTCAATTGATGCCCGAGCCGGTGGAGCGCAAGCAGCTTGCCTCCCAAGGCGCCCGAGAGCTGCGCGACGCTACCAGACTGCGGCACGCTGCTGGTGGGCTGCTCGCCGGACTGGTCCATCCATTTCGCGTACTCGTCCACGGCGAAGTCGTTGCCGATCAGTGCGCGAGCGACGCCGAAAATATCCTTGCGATCACCGCTCTGCATGCAGCGCTCCAGGCGCTCCATCAGCTCCTCATCCGCGATTTGATAACCGAGCGTCGCGCTTGGGTTCTTCGCATAGTCTTGCATCTGAGCTTGAGAGCGGTGGCCAAGGTCGCTCGCCATGAACACCGGGATGCCGTGTTGTCGGGCCCGCCTCCGCACCTCGATCTTGATGCGCATGTCGTCGGCCTCTTCCACCACGTAGTGGAGCCTTGGCTCCTGACCGTTTCCGAGCAGGAAGCGATCCAGGTTGGCCGATGTCACGCCATCCCGATACAGGTACAGATCCATGTACGGATCGATCAGATGATTTTCGTACGCGACGAGGTCGACTTTGCTGACGAAGCGCGTCTCGTATCCGTTTCTCGGGTCAGTGCGCCGGGCTCGGGGCTGGGACAGGTAGCGAATCGAGCCATGTTGCAGCCGGTTCAGGTTGGTGGCCTCCAGATAGTCAGGGTCGGCGAGCTTGGCGAAGCGCGGACGCATTTCGCGCACCACGCCTTCGATCACGTTGCTGCCCAGGCTTGCCCCGACGAACCCGACGACAGTCCCGGTGAGCTTGTCGCGAATCTCTTCCGACGTCATTTCGCCCGCGGGGTCGGTCAGCAACTTGGCGTTGCTCGAGAGCAGGGCTAAGCGATGCCAGAGCTCGGGAGCGAGCAGGTACAAGTCGCCGGTCTTTTGATCATAGACATAACTGCCGTAGTCAGGCTCCCAGGCGCCCGGCGTCTCTCGCACCAAGGAGAGTTGCTCGAGGTAGGCCCTATACTCGGCGTCAAAGGCCTCGCGAAGCGTCAGGCCCGAGCGCAACCTCGGCGAGTTGGAGCGACTCGAGAGCGCCTTGTCGAGCGCCAGCAGCGTCGGAAGAACACAGGGGTACTGCTGCTCCGGCGAGATGTGAGCAGGCTCTCGCAACCTCTCGTGGGAGAAGCGGACATTGCCGGCCGCGTCGTAAACGACACGGCCCGACGTGTGCGCCTCTTGGGCATCAACCACGAGCGGGCGCCACTCGTACTGTGATTTGTCAGTGTCCACAGCACCTAAAACGAACACTTAACGCGCTCGTAAAGGCGTCGCGTTAATTTTGGTGCGACGCTCGGCGCCGGCTACCCGCTATTGCAGCCTCTTGACGGCGTGCGCCCTACGTGGCCGTACCTGTGATCAATCGCCCCGACGACGGGGGCTCTCGCTCAGTAGATGACCACGCCTTCACAGGCATAGATGACCTGCACGGCGCTGGCCCCTGCACCTTTGATTTGGTCACACCACGGTCCGTGCACCTCGACCTCGGTGAGCGCCTCGCTCGTATACTCCCAGCCGTTAGCGCGGCTGGGGTCGCGCGGCAGCAGCATGCCGTCCAGCTTGACTCCGATGTTGTTGGGTACGGGTGGAGGCGCGCTCAGCGGAAACACGCAGCTGGCGATCTCGCCCGTGATGGATCGCAAGGCATTGACCAGCTCCGCCTGGGTGTTGGCCAGGTAGTAACGCGTCGCGAGCGGGTTCGGGTCGGGCCTCGCCGCTCCGCCTGCCAGGGCCATGTCGTTCAGAGCTTGGGTGGCGGTGTCCTTGGTCGTGGCGACGCCGACGACGAACACGGGGATGCCCGCCGCCAGAGACTCGCGCACCGCAGTGACGGCGTAGGGCCGCGCGTTTTCTTGGCCCTCGCCCGATGGGCTACAGGAAGGCTCGCCGTCCGTGGCCAGCACGATGTACTTGCGGTCGGGCGTGACGAGGTTCGAGAGATAACCCACTGCTGCTCGAATCGCGTCGCCGGTGGGCGTGCCGTCGCCTTCGGGCGTGGTGGCTGCAATCGCATTCACCACGGTGGTGCCGTTGGCTGAAGCGATCGGCACGTGGATCAAATCGTTGATGGTCGCTGGGGAGCACGAACCGTTGTCCTGCCCCTCGGGGAACACCTTCATGCCCCAAGAGACGCCCGCATCCGTCTCCAGGATGACCTGGTTCAGCGCGGGTACGGTCAGGTCCCACTTAGAGCCCGCAACGGTGGCCCCATCCGGCGCATCCTGCATCGACGCCGAACGGTCGAGCACCAGCAGCACGTCGGTTGGACGCCGCACCACGTCGAAGTACTGCAGGCCACAGTTGGGGTCCTCCCCGTTGTTGCTGACGTCATCAGGCGCCGCGAACTGCCCCGAGGGCGGCGAATTGGGCCCCGATGGCGTGCCCGTGGTCCCGGCGGTGCCGGGCGCGTCAGGGGCTATGGAGCCGGGCGCCGGCGGGCGCGTAACGCCCGTCCCAGAGTCGTCAGCTGCGGAACACGCAGCCACGGAGAGCGACGTTAACATTGCGAAAACGAGCTTCATGACGTTCACCCCTCGGGCTGCAAAAGATTGAGGCCATTCATTGTGGCACCGTGACACGCACGTCGTCGAACTCCACCGCTGAATTTTCGCGCACGCCGAGGGCGATGCCGCCGGAGCCGAGATCCGTATCGACGACGGCGCTGCTCACGACCATGCCATCCACGCTAGCTTCGAGCGCAGTGCCGCGCACGGACAAGCCGAGCGTGATCCATTCCCCCAGCGCCGCGACGCGATCGAGATCCAGGCTGAAGAGGTCGGGCTCGCTGCCGTCCACTCGCTTGCGGATCTTCAGTGACCCATCACCCGCGTATTGGACGTAGTAGTAGTTGTCTTTGCTTTGGAAGCGCAGCGCCAGCATGACGATGGCGTCTTCGATGTCGCTCACGGACGTGAAACGAAACCGTGCTTCGAGCGCGACGTCCGTCCAGGTGACGTTGCCTCCGACGGTCCAGCTGTCGTCGCTGAAGGAGGCGTCCTGCTGCGCGTAAGCGCGGCCCTCGGGCGTCTCGACCACGGCCCAGCTCCCCAACAAGTCGTCGCCGTCGTCGGCGTCGGCGATCCAGCCCGCCGCGTCGCCGTCCTCAAAGTCGTCGAAGAGCAGCACGCTCCCAGCCGGGCCGGCCGGGGCCGGCGTGATCGGAGGAGTGGCGGGCGTCGGCGGTGGGTTGGCGCCGGAGTTAGCGCTGGGCGTGCCGCTCATCGGTCGGGAACCGACGGGAGCCGTTGAAGGCGGCGACGTGGGTTGACTGCCTTGCCCAGCCCCTGCCGGTCCGGGAGGCACGCTGGGGGGCGGATTACCCGAGCCGGTGCCGCCTGTCGTCGCAGGAGCAGGCATGCCACGGGAAGGCGGCTCGTCGACCGTGACTTCGGCGCATGAAAGCGTGGCTCCGCAGAGAGCCGCACAGAAAAAAGCAGAGCCAGCCGGCAATTGCCACGCAGACATGAATTGCCACGAAGAGATAGCGTGTCGAACCAAGACAAACCTCCGAAGTGCCAGGCGGCGCGAACGCCCATCCGGCTCACGCAATGAATGCGCAGAGCTGATGAGACGATCACGAAACCGGGACCGGCCCCGGAGGCGATGGCCTGCCGTATCAGTCTCGAGCAGCGAAGGGCAGGTCGAGAGCGGCGCGCACGGGCCCGCCGGGCCGTTCGCGTAAGACCACGTGCAACGTCGCGAGCTCGGTGCCGGACGGCAACGGGTCGAAGTAGACAAAGCCGGTCACTCGCTCCCCGCTGCCGATCGGGCCCTCCGGCAACGAAAGCGAACGAATGTCGTTCTCCAGAGCCACTGTCGCTGGACCTTTCTGCGGAAAATCATAGGTCCCCGCCTCGGAGTCGACGGCGGCAGCGGTTTTACCCACGGTCGTCCGTTGCGGATCGATTTCAATGCTGGCGGGGGCGAGCGCCGCCAGCTGCTTACCCCCGGTGATCAACCGGACGTCGGCGAGGGCGCCGTGGACGGGCCGCGCACCTTGGTTGATGATCTCGACACGAATAGGCGTCAGCTTTTGCATGACTCGAGCAGCGCCGGGCCAGCCTCGAGCGCTCGCTTCCACCGTGATCCCCTCCGCTTTGGCGACCGCCACGTCCTGGGAGGCTGGGTCGCGCTGGGCGTTCGGTGCTGGCTCGAGCCTGACGACTCCAGCGCAGCCGAACGACGAACCAAGCAGAGTGAGTGCCACGAAGCACGTCCGAGGGCTGAATTGTAGTGTCATTGTGAGTTTGTAGGACCCTCGCCCGCTGGCGCAAGCTGACCTGTGCCCGACGAGCTCGCGCCGAGCGAGCTGCGGTAAATCGCCACGCAGTAACGTCCAGGGACCACGTCGTTCCCTCATCCGCAGCTGCTCGCATCAGCGCCCGATACGACTTGGACGGGAGCACATTCCACGCAGCCCTTCTTCTGGACGAGCCCGATCCGAAGGGTGCTCGGGTCCCGCATGCAACACGCTCTCGATCGGTCTCGCGCGCGCCGTCGAGCTCTGTCGCGCGATTGACAACCGACGGGGCGCGAACCAAGGTTCGGCCATGAATTTGCTCCCGCTCATGCTCAGTGTGGCTCTGGAGGCCTCGGTTGGGGCGCCCAAGATCGCCGTAGAGCAGTATCAGCTCGACAACGGCCTCACGGTCTTGCTGAGCGAAGATCACGCCTTGCCCGTGGTCTCCGTGGAGGTCCTCTAC
The DNA here is from genome assembly GCA_043747815.1 of Deltaproteobacteria bacterium. Classification (GTDB taxonomy): domain Bacteria; phylum Myxococcota_A; class Polyangia; order Polyangiales; family Polyangiaceae; genus SZUA-265. Next base: position 21,131 of record JAYTOL010000076.1, on the reverse strand, counting down.
CTCGTAGGGTCCGGGCACGAGCGGCAAGGTCGCACGGGGTTTGCGCACCTGTTCGAGCACTTGATGTTTCAAGGCTCCGAGCATTTCAATCAGGAGTACTTCAAGCCGTACGAGCCCATCGGCGGCATCGTCAACGGCACGACCAGCCGTGACCGCACCAACTTCTTCGAGGTGGTCCCGAGCAACTATCTCGCGACGCCCCTATGGCTGGAGTCAGATCGCATGCGGGACCTGCTGCCCGCGTTGACTCAGGAGAAGCTCGACAACCAGCGCGAGGTCGTAAAGAACGAGCGTCGCCAGCGTTACGAAAATGCGCCCTACGGGATGGCGTCTTGGTACCTGGCGGAGGCGCTGTATCCCCCGGGGCACCCGTATCGGCATACCCCGATCGGGTCCCATGAGGACCTGACGGCGGCGACGTTGGATGACGTCAAGGGCTTCTTCCGTCAGTATTACGTGCCGGCGAACGCGGCTCTGGCAGTGGTCGGGGACTTCCCGAGCGCCGAGACCAAGCAGCTGATCGCGCAGTACTTCGGGCCGATCCCGGGGGGAGAGCGCGCTCCTCGCCCGAATGCCGACGTGCCCCCGCCGACAATGGTGCACTGGCAAAAGACCGATGACGTGCCGCTGCCGCGCGTCTACCTCGCCTGGCACACGCCCGCCCTCTTTGCGCCCGGGGACGCCGAGCTCGACCTGCTCTCGAGCGTGCTCTCGGGCGGCAAGAGCAGCCGCCTGTACTACCCGCTCGTCTACGACAAGAAGATTGCCAAAGACGTCGATGCGTATCAGGTGTCGCAGCAGCTCTCGAGCTACTACGTCATCGAAGCGACCGCCGCTCCTGGCCAAAGCATCGACGCCTTGTACAACGAGCTCATGGCTGACTTGGCCAAATCGCTCGCCCTGCCACCGACTCAGGCGGAGCTCGGTCGGGCCATCAGCGCCTATAAGAAGAGCTTCTACGGCCGCATCGAGGCCGTCCAGTCCCGCGCCAGCACGCTGACCACGTATTACCAACATACTGGTCGGGCCGACTATCTCGACGAAGACTTGAAGCGCTATGTCGAAGCGTCCCCCGAGGCCGTGCACCGAGCGGCACAGCAGTATTTGAACCTGAAGGCCTTCGTGCGCCTCGACATCATCCCCGGCAAAAAAGACAGCGGCTCTCCGGTAGAGGAGGCGAAGAGCAAGGGCGCGGCCCCCTCCAGCGGCGGCGCCCCCAGCGCGGGAGGAGCACGCTAATGGCTCGCGCATGGGGTCTTTGGGGTTCGCTTTTGCTGTTCGCGTGCGGGGCATCGCCCGCATCGAATCCGCCCAAAGCTCCCGCCACGGCTGCGCCCCCGGCGGAGTCCGGTCCCGATCGTTCGGCTCTGCCCGAGCCCGGGCCGCAGGCGATCTGGGCGCCGCCCGCCCCCGAGGCGTGGAAGTTGGAGAGCGGCGTGCGGGTGCTGCATCGAACGCAGGGCAACGTGCCGCTCGTGTCCGTGCTGCTGGTCATTCCCAGAGGGTCCGAGACCGATCCGGCGAGCCAGGCAGGGCTCACTTACTTGATGGGTGATCTGCTGGACGAAGGCGCGGGTGCGTTGAACGCCATCGAGCTCGGCGATCGTCTGCAGTCGCTCGCCACCGACTTCAGCGTGACCACCAACGTCGACTATGTCCTCCTGTCGATGAACCTGATCGCGGAAAACTTCGGTCCTTCCGTAGATCTCCTCGCGGACATCGTGCGGCGGCCTAAATTCGACCAGCAAGAATTCAAACGGCGTAAGGCGCAGCTCGTCAGCCAGGCGCTGGCGAACGAAGCCGATCCGCACACGGGGCGCCGCGTCGCCATGTACCAGGCCATGTTCGGCGCGGGCTATGCGGGGGCGTTGCCGACGGGCACGCGTGACACGCTGGAGTCGATCACCCTGGCTGACGTCAAGGCTCAATATGCCCGCCTGATGGTCGCGGAGGGGGCCGCGTTCGTGGTCACCGGAGGCATCGACAGAGCAGTGGCGGCCGAGCATCTGCGGCGCGCGTTCGGCGACTGGGGCGGTCAGGCGAAGGTCAAGGCGCGCCCGCTCACGGCCGCGGCCGCCCGCGGGAAGCTCTACTTCGTCGATTATCCCGGAGCCGCGCAGAGCGTGGTCGGTGTGGTGCGGCGCGCGCCGGGTGCGGGCGCCCAGGATCTGTTCCCCGCCACGGTCTTCAATCGCAGCTTTGGTGAGGCGTTCACCAGTCGCATCAACCTCAACCTGCGAGAGGACAAGGGCTACACCTACGGCGCAGTCAGTCTGTTTCAGCGTTTTCGCGAGGGCGGCTTCTTCGCTGTGCTGAGTGACGTGCGCACCGACGTCACGCGGGCGAGCCTGGATGAAATGCTGAACGAGCTCTCCGGTCTGTGTGGCCCGCGCCCGATCAGCACGGAGGAGCGCGACTCCTCCGTAGGTGGGCTACTGCTCGGCTATCCGGGCACGTTCGAGAGCATCGGGCTCGTGGGCGCGCGGTTTGCGCAATTGCCGATCTACGATCGTCCGCTCGATTGGTTTGAGCGCTGGCCCGAGCGGGTGGCGGCGGTCAGCGTGGTCCAAGCCAACGAGGCCGCACGAGCCTATTGTGAGCGTTCGGAGTTTTCGATCGTGGTGGCTGGGGACAAGGCGAAAGTCGCCCCGACTCTGCAAGACATCGGCTTCGTTCTCGTGGAGCTCGACGCGCGCGGGCGACCCCGCTGACGCGTCGTGAAATTACCAGCAGAGCTGCTTTAGGCCGAGCTCGAGCCTCTCGAGCTAGCTCAAGTTTCCAGGTCTAGCAGCGGGTGCCGCTGGGCGCGCTCGTCCCGCTGCCTGAGCCCGAGGTCGATGCGCGCCGCCGCGTGGATCAGGCCCATGTGGCTAAAGCCCTGGGGAAAATTGCCGAGCAGCATGCCAGAATGCGGGTCGATCTGCTCGGAGAGCAGCCCCACGTGGTTGGCGGCTTCGGCGTGGCGCTCGAAGACCTGCATCGCCTCTTCTAGCCTGCCCGCCATCGCCAACGCTTCACTCAGCCAAAAGCCGCACAGGATGAATGCGCCCTCGGGTCCAGACAGGCCATCGTCGTAGTGGTAGCGATACATGAAGCCGCGGGTGCTCAGCCGCTCCTGCACGAAATCGATGGTCGCGATCGTGCGCGGATCGTCCGGCGGAATGATGCCGTAGGCAGGCAATAAAAGCAGCGTCGCGTCGGGCTCGGTGCCGTCGTAGTGGCTGACGAAATGGCGGCGAGAGGGGTCCAGGCCCCGCGACAAGACTTCGGTTCGGATGCGCTCTGATTCGTTGCGCCAGCTTACGGCGAGGTCCTCCTCACCAAACAACTGCGCGATGCGCGCGCCCCGATCGAAGGCCACCCACAGCATGGTCTTGGAGTGCACGTTGTGGTGCATGCCGCCGCGCGGCTCCCAGATGCCGTGATCCGGTTTGTGCCACTCCGTTCGCATGCGGTCCATCAAGCGCACGAGGTGCCGCCAAAAGCGCAGCGTGAGCGAGTTGCCAAAGCGCTCGTACACGAACGCCGCGTCCAGGAGGTACCCTGCGTTATCCAGCTGCAGCTGGTCCTTTGCGCCGTTGCCGATGCGAACCGGCGACGAGCCACGATAGCCCTTGAGCCAGGGTATGCTCTGCTCGTCCGGCACCATGCCGCCCTCCACGGAGTAGAAGATGTGCAGATCTTCGTGCCGGGTCAGCGCATTTCGGACGAAATGAAAGAAGTCTCGCGATTCTTGGCTGTAGCCGATCAAGTTCATGGCGCGGATGCACAAGGCTGCGTCACGCATCCACACGTAGCGGTAGTCCCAGTTGCGTTCCCCGCCGAGGCCTTCGGGCAGCGACGTGGTGGGGGCCGCGACCATGCCACCGCTCGGCGCGTATTGGAGCAGCTTCAAGAGCAGGGCGGAGCGCATCACGTGGTGACGCCACGGGCCGTCGTATTTTAGGCTGTGGGCCCACTCGCGCCAATGGTGGCGCGTGCTGCGCAAGTGCTCAAAGGGCCGGTAGGCGCTGATGGGGGCCGCACGCGGGGCGTCCCACGAGAGCACCATCCAGACGCGCTCTCCGCTGTGCAGGTTGAGCCTTGCTTTGACGCCCCCCTCGGCGCGCTCCTGCCAGGTGCACGGCCGCGACACCGCGGCGACCAAGCGCTCACCGCCAGGGCCAATCGCCAGCGCGCCCTCTGCCGAGACCTCGAAACGAGGTGCGTGCTCCGCGTACCCAAAGCGCGGATCGAAAATCACCTCGAGGTCGACGTCACCCTCGCGGCACTCGATGCGCCGATGCACCTCGTGGATGCTCGCTCGAGGATCGTTGGTCCAGGGCATGTAGTCGGTGAGCCGCACGGAACCTTGCCCCAGGACCTCGAACAATGTCTCGAGCACGTTGGTATCGGGGTCGTAACGTTGAAAGCTTTTGTACGGCCTGGCCACGGGGGTGATGGCGGTGAGGCCGCCTCGCTCGTCATCCAGGATGGCAGCAAAGACGCTCGGGCTGTCGAAGCGAGGCAAGCACAGCCAGTCGATGGCGCCGTCCATTCGCACCAGCGCGCAGGTCGTGCCGTCTCCAATCAAGCCATGCGCGCCTAGCGGGAGATCGTCAGCCTTGGTTTCCGCATCAAACGAAAATGGCCGGTTCAGGCGACGTGTCGCGCTGTAGATATCCATGCCGCCGATCCTAAAGCAGCGGCCTCGGTTCGGCTACGTTTGCTCGCTCGGGCGACGCTCGGTCTGATTTCTGGAGCGCGGCGCCCTTGGCTGGTCGCCTACGCCGGGCTGCCGCGCCGCGGGTACATTTCCTGACAATCAGCAGGCGCGAGCCGCGCATTTTCCTCGCGATCCGTTCCACTGCGCGACACGCCGAAGCTCCACAAATGCCGTATATGCTTGGGTGAGCACCGATATGAAGGTCAGGGTCGCTCGGGTGGCGCCGAATTGAAGCCGCGGTGGTCCAGGGCCGGGCAATGGGCGGCGGCTCTGTGTTTGGTACTGTGCTGTCTGCTCGCCAGCCTCGCCCTCCAAACGAGGCGCGCGCGGCGGCCGAGCGCCGACGTCGCCAACGTTTCGCTGACACAGCCCTCCCGGTTTCTACCGCCGGCAGCCCCGCTCCAGCTACCGGCGGGCGCCCTGACGGCTGCCCCGGTGCCCCAGCCGGTTCCCGCTGCGGCAAGCGTGGAGATTCCCGAGATCGACGAAATCATGACGGGAGCCATTCGTCGCGCCAGGACGCCCGGCGCGGTCGTGGTCGTGGGGCGCCGTGATGGGGTGGTCTTTCGACGCGCTTACGGTCACCGCGCAATCCTGCCCCGGCGTACGGAGATGACGGTCGATACCGTCTTCGATCTGGCGTCTTTGACCAAGCCGCTCGTCGTCGGTACGCTCGCGCAATGGCTCGTGGAGCGCGGCGAGTTGCGCCTCGCGGATCGGGTCTCGACGTACCTCCCGGAATTTGGCGCACGCGGTAAAGCGGGCATCACGGTCGAGCAGCTCTTGCTGCATACGTCTGGGCTGCCGCCGACAAATCCGCTCCGCGACTACAAGGGTGGACCGGAGAACGCCCGGCGCTCGACCTTGGGCTCATGGCTGTTCGCGCTGCCCGGGCGGCAGTTCATCTACAGCGACGTCGGGTATATCGCGCTCGGTGAGCTGATCGAGCGAGTGATGGGCGAGCGGCTCGACCGAAGCGCGGCGCGCGTGATCTGGAAGCCGCTCCGCATGTCGGACACGCGCTATTGTCCGAGCATGTGCCGGGACGCTCGGATAGCGCCCACTGAGCTAGCCCACGGCTGGAGAAAGTCACCCATCCTCGGTGAAGTGCAGGACCCGAGGGCTCATCGGCTGGGAGGTATCGCCGGCAACGCAGGGGTGTTCTCCACGGCGGACGACCTGGCAAGGTTCGCGCGCATGCTGCTTCGGGAGGGGGAGCTCGACGGCGCGCGCCTCCTCTCCGCTGAGAGCGTCGCTCAGCTGATGCTACCGCGCCAGGTTCCGCTCGCGACGCGAGCGCTGGGCTGGGACGTCCTGAGCGGCTTCTCTTTGGCCCGGGGCCACGAGCTCTCGGCGCGCGCCGTAGGCCACGGCGGTTACACGGGGACCTCCTTATGGATTGATCCCGTGCTCGACGTGTTCGTGATCTTTCTGAGCAATCGCAACCACCCCTACGGAACGGGAAAGGTGACTGACCTGCAGGGGCAAGTCGCGGATGCGGCGGTGCGCGCCCTGCGTCCCGAGGCCTTGCGCCAAGCCACGCTCGAGCTTGGCCTGCAGCCTTCCGACGTGGCCGGAGGCGCGGCGGGAGCGCTGCCCGTCCAGAATCGAAATTGTCGAGCAGGAGAGGTCTCGTGCGGCGAGGCCTCGGCCTTGCGTGATTGGGGAGGCTAGGGGATGGTGTGATGCATGCCGCTGTGCACGGTCGTCACGGACTTGGATGGTACCTTGCTCGATTCCGAGCATCGCGTGGGCCTAGCGGACAAGAGAACGCTGGAGGACCTCGGACGGCGCGGCATCACGCGCATCGCAGCCACGGGTCGCTCGCTGTACTCGGCGCTGTCGGTGCTCACGCCCGACGTGCCCATCGATTTCCTCGTGCACTCGTCGGGCGCTGGGATCCTGAGCTGGCCCGAGCAGAGGGCCGTGCGCGTAGTGCACATGCCACCCCGAGCCGCGATAGAGCTCACGCGCCAGCTGCTGAGCCGCGGGCTAGACTTCATGCTGCACCGAGCGCTCCCGCAAAATCATCACTTCTACACGCGGCGCGTGCGCGCCGACAACCACGACTTCGAGCGCCGGCTGCAGCGGTATCTGGCGTTCGCGAGCGCTCTCCCCTCCGCGCTCCCCGCGGACGAGCCGATGTCTCATGCGGTGGTGATCGAACCCCCACCAGCACCGGGTCGGCACCGCGAGCTCTTGGATGCGCTGCCCGAGTTCCAGGTCATCCGCGCCACCTCACCGCTCGATGGTCGGTCGACATGGATAGAAATCTACCCGCTCGGGGTGAACAAGGCAGCGGCCTCCGCCTGGATTCACGAACGACAGCGAGGTGGCGCTGCGCTGAGCATGGCGGTGGGCAACGACTACAACGACGTCGAGCTGCTCGACTGGGCAGATTTAGCGTTCGTGGTGAATGGCGCCCCCGCGGAGCTCCGCGCTCGTTATGCCACGGTGCCGTCGAACGACGAGGGTGGCTTCACCGAAGCCGTACGCCGTGCGTTCCACGCGAGCGAAGGCGCGGGCGCGTCGGCCCCTCCCATTCAAGGCTCGGACCCTTCGTCCTCGGTGTCCTCTTCCGGAGCTCGGGGCCTGACCCGCACGCGATCATAGCGCTGGAGGTGCACGAGCCCGGCAGGGGCGCCCCGCGGCTTCCTGATGTCGGACACTCTGCAGTAGTGCACCTCGACGCTACCGCCGGCGCGTGCCTTCGAATACCAAGCGGCGTAGCTGGCAGCTCGTTCAATCACCGACTTGGGAATCGCCACGCGCTCGGGGTTCTTGATCACCACATGGCTGCCCGGTGTTCCACCCGCGACGTGAAGCCAGCTATCCGTCGCGTCGGCCACGCCGAAAGTGAGCTGGTCATTTTCCCGCGCGCCGCGTCCGATCAGCACCTCAAATCCTTCGACGAGCAGCGTGCGGTAAGGGCGTCCTTTGTTAGCCATGCGGAGGGGAGCCTCGGTTCGGGTAAATAGGCGGCGACACGGTCTCGGACCTGCCAGCTGTTTAACGCAAGGCAACCCCGAGCAGGGCAGCTCTGGCGCCGAGCTCGCGCAGCGCGCGCGGCGTTTACGTCGATGATCTGCGCCCTTACACTTGACCCGAAGGGCGGCCGCCGAGCGCCGGGAGCGTCTGAACGCAGGCCGAACAGGCCTTAAAATCCACGCCCAATCGACGCAGAACTTTTTGCAAGCAATAGAAGCCTGGGCAAAATCCTCGGGATGTGCTTTGCCGGGTGCCTGCGCTGCGGTACCATTCATCATCAGGCCCTATCTTCGTGGGGTGCGAAAGGCAGGTAGGACAGTGGCGCACATGTCTCGGTTCCGTGCCAGCGTGGTCGTTGCGGCAAATTGGGTGGTATTTGCCTGCGGTTCGGCGGATCCCTCACCCAGCGCTCCTCCCGACGAGCCTCCGACCCCGCCCGTCGAGAGCAGCGAGCCTGTCGCCGCCAATTCGGAGTCGATGCTCGCTTTCTCAATCGACGGGCGTGACGGCCCGATGGGGGCCCAAGCGCAACTGCGCGTCATCGAGGGCGAGCCGCTCGTCCACCTGGAAATCACCGGTGGTGACGACGGTAGTAACGTGGTCCTGATCAATCTGGGGTTTGACGGCGTGGCGGACAGCATGGGCCCACACCTCGTGCCTTTCGGCCTGCCTGAGGCCGGCAACTACGTCGCCAACGCGAGCTTCGACGGAGCTTGGTACTACTCGCAGGGCGGGGAAATCGAAGTGACCCTGAGTGCCGATGGTTCCATCAGCGGTCATTTCGACCTTTCGCTCGCGCTCGACGCCTTAGAGGCTATGGGTGAGCCGGCGGTATTCGAGCGCACTGACGACGCGACGGCGGTCTCAGGAGCCTTCAGCGGCAAGTGGACGCTGTATTGCCGGTCTCGGTTGGCGGGGCACATGACGTTAGTCCCGGGCGGAGACTTCTGCGATAACCTCGCCTTCTGAGGCGCCGTTTCGTAACGGCACCGCGCCAGCTGCTGCCGCTCGATGCTCCCCGCGGATGCTCCCCGCGGATGCTCCCCGCGGGGTGAATCAGCGTGGGATGAAGATGTCGCAGGGGAAGTCGAAGCTGATCGACGTCTCGATGGTGGGGGCTCGCCAGGCAGAGCAGGCCTGGCCCGCTAGGGCCACCGTCGTCTCCGACAGCATGGACCAGCCGTTGGCGGGATCAAAGGGCACCGCAGCACCGTTGACCAGCACGTGCGCTCGCTCACCGAGATCTTGCCGCGCGAGGTCCACCTGCACGCCGTCTGCGCTCAGATCAAACGTGCAGCTCTTCACCCCGGCCAGCGCCGTACGAATTTGTTCCGTGAGCGCGGCCTGGTCGTTGGGGTCGGGTCGATACACGGGTGCCGCGCCGGCTAGCGTTGGGTCCGTGGCGTACGTCGCAATGGTTTGCCCTCGCGCTGCCGGCTTACCCGTCTTGCGGAAGTCCGTCGACCAGTCGATGATGCTGTTGCATTGGTCGTAGATGGCATTCGGATCGTAGGGTTGGTTTGGGTCGCGCACGAGCGGCGCCACGGGTAGCCCCGCACCCGCGTTAGCAAACCCCTGCAACACGGACGGCAAGATGGAGGCGTTGGGCGACGTGACACCGAACACCAGCGTCTGGATCGGAGGGCTCGGCGCACCCACCTCGTCCACGCCCGCTGCCAAATTCTGCAACAAGCCGACGACCGAGTCGGGCGGGCAAAGCGCGTTGCCGTCGCCGCAATAGTCGGGCTCGCCATCGGTCACGAACAAGATGTATTTGTCGCCCTCGACCGAGTCATTCCGGAGCTGCGCCGCGACCTCCGCCAGGGCAAGGACGGTCGGCGTTTCTTTGGAGTTGGCGGGCCTCCCGAGCGGCTCATACAGGCCCGCGATCGCCGCGTAGTTGCCGAGCGCGGGCGACACCGCGGGCACGTCGAGCTGGCACATCTGCGCGCCCAAGCTCTGACCCGAGAAGGCGGCAAATCCGAAGCGTACGCTGCTCTCGAGCTCCCGCATGACCTGGAGCACGCCGCCGCGGAGCGCGCCCCACGCATTCACCCCCGGCGAAATGTCGTCGAACATGGTGCCCGAGCGATCCACGAGCAGAAACACCGTCGGGATCTTGGGGATAAAGCTGCGTTGCGCTTGCTGGCAGCCCATGGGCGCCACTTGGTCCCCGACGTCATCACCCAGGTCAAAGCCAGGCATGCCCGTGCCCGTGCCCGGGGCGGTCTGCGCAGGCGGTGGCGCCCCGCCGTTCGAGTTGCTCGATGGTGTTGCAGTGGGCTGCACGGTCAGCGTTTGTTGCTCTTCACCCGCGGCGCCACATGCAAGCGCCAGCGAGAGGCCAGTGCCGAGCGCCAGGCGCTTCCAAGTCTTCGATTGCGTACCCATACGCTGACAGTGTTACACCAGATCGACCGCGAGAGCACGGTCGACGTCCCCAGCGCGCGCGCGCGCCGAGCGAGCGTGTGCCCACCACGACCCGCGATGGCTCACTCCCCGAAGGATGGGTACGAAGCTGCGATCCGACGGATCACGCCGCTACGCGTCGAGATCACGGCGTTGGGAACGGTGGGACCTGCTTCACGGAAAAATTTTGCCAGGATTGAGAATGCCGTGCGGGTCGAGCGTTGCCTTGATTCGACGCAGCAGCTCGAGCTCGGACGGAGCGCGCGCATATTCGAGGTACGGCCGCTTCACCAGGCCGATGCCGTGCTCCGCGGAGATGCTACCGCCGAAGCGCCGCACCAGCTCGAACACCTCGTGGTCGGCGAGCATCGCACGCGCGCGGAAGTCTTCTACGCTCATCGACTCCGGCTTCATCGTGTTGATGTGCAGGTTACCGTCAGCGAGGTGCCCGAAGACACAGATCTGCCAATCTGCGTAGCGTGAGCTGAACAGCTGCTTCAAGTCTCGATAAAATTCGCCGAGGCGGTCAACGGGCAACGCCACGTCATTTTTGTGAGGAAAGCCCAGCACGCCGAGGCTCTCGCTGATCGCCTCTCGATATGACCAGAGGCGCCGCGCCTGGGTCGCGTCGAGCGCCAGCGTGGCGTCCACGAGCCATGGGCAAAGGAGCACCGTCGTGAGCCAGCCGTGGAGCGATTCCGTATCCGCCTCGACCGCCAGAAGCACGTAAAACTCGCTCATGTTGGCGAAAGGTGCCCCGACCGTTTGCCGGCGCACGACATATTCGAGGCATTGGTCGGAGAAACACTCGAAGGCCGTGATCACGAACGGGCCGCGCCTGGCTGCCTGGAGCAACTCGAGCGCCGCGTCGAGCCCGGCAACCGCAAACAACATGACGGTCTCCGGCGGGGCCGTCGCCGTGAGCTTCAAAGTGGCCTCGGTGACCACGCCCAGAGTCCCCTCGCTCCCGATCAGGAGTTGCTTGAGATCGAAGCCCGTGTTGTCCTTGGACAGGCGCCGGTTGACGCTCAGGCAAGTGCCATCCGCGAGCACCGCGCGCAGCCCGAGGATCCAGTTGCGGACGTGACCGTAGCGAATGACACGCACGCCGCCGGCGTTGGTGCCAACGTTCCCGCCGATCTGACAGGAGCCCTTGGAGGCCAGATCGATCGGCCAGGTCAGCCCCTGCCTTTGCGCGTGCTCATGGACGCTCTGGGTGGTCGCTCCGGCGCCAACGACCAACGACTGGCCCAGCACGTCGACGTCCGCTAGCCCTCGCATGCGCTCCAGCGAAAGCACGACCTCGCCCTTCATCGCCACGGCGCCGCCCGCCAACCCGGTGCGGCCACCCGAGGGCACGACGGCGACGCCTCGCTCGTGGCACGCGGCCAGTAATTCGCTCACTTCCTCCTCGCGGCGAGGCCGAACCACCGCGCTGGGCCGTGATGGATACACGCGCGTCCCGTCGCGGCCATAGACTTCGAGATCCGCGGCGTCGGTGCTGACGGTGTGCGGATCGAAACGGCGGCTCAGGTCGTCGATGAACGCGGCACTCGGGGGCTGGGCCATGAACGGTCGAGTGTGCCACGTGCAGGCTGCCTCGACACCTGCACGCGGCTCGCTCAGGAGCCCAGAGCCGAGAGCCAGGATTTTTTCTGCCGCATGAACTCGAGCAACACGGTTTCGAAGTCCTGGGGCACCGATCCGGCAATGGCAGGGCGCCCGAGCAGGCGGCGCGCGTAGTCCCCGAGGCCGTCCAATCGCGCGAGCCAATCCGTGTTCGTCAGCCGCCCGAGCAGCTCGAGGCGTGTGAACACGGGGGCGACAGCGACGTCTGCGAGGCCGAAGGCGCTGCCGTCTCCTGAGAGCCAAGCCCCGGTCTTTTCCTGTGCGAGCCGACCGAGCCGGGCCAACAGATCTCGCTGCTGTTCCAAGAACTGCTCCTCCGTCGGGCTCGTCATCACGCGGAAGAGCCCACCAAAGAGGTCCTCTCCAGCGAAAGGGAACCAGGCCCGGTCCCTGGCGCGCGCGATAGGATCGCTCGGCATGAGGCGCGCCTCCCCGCGTGTTTCGTCCAGGTACTCACAGATGGCCTGTGACTCGAACAGGGTAGCTCCCTCGATGATCAGGAGAGGGACCTTCCCGCGCGGAGATTTCTCCAGAAACCACCGCGGCTTGTTGGCGAGGTCGATGTACGTGACCTCATGCTCCACCCGCTTCTCCAGGAGCAGGATGACCGCGCGCTGCACGAAAGGACATGTCTTGCTGGAGACCAGCACCGGTAACATGATTCGAGCGTGGCATGAGATTGACACGCTGCGCTAGTCTGATCTCTCATGTGACGGCACGGCACGACCAGGTACGGTGGTAGGGTGACAATTTCCAAGATCTGCGTGTATTGCGGCTCTAGCACCGGTCGCCAACACTCATATTCAGCGGCGGCCCGAGCGCTCGCCGTGGCCCTCGTCGAGCGAGGGATTGGCTTGGTCTATGGCGGCGGTCGTGTTGGTTTGATGGGTGTGCTGGCCGATGCGGTGCTCGGTGCTGGGGGTCGTGTGACGGGCGTGCTCCCGCGCGCCCTGGCGGTCAAGGAGGTGGCGCATGAGGGTCTGACGGAGCTCATCGTCACCGAGTCGATGCACGCTCGTAAACGCGAGATGGCAGAGCGAGCAGATGCGTTCATCGCGTTACCGGGCGGGATCGGCACGTTGGAGGAGCTCTTCGAAGCCTGGACCTGGGCGCAGCTCGGCGTGCATCGTAAACCGTGCGGCTTGCTCAACGTCGCGGGCTACTACGACGGATTGATCGGCTTCCTCGACCACAGCGTGACCGAAGAATACCTGAGGTCTGAGCATCGCGAGATGCTGCTGGTCGATACGGACGCGGGCACGTTGATCGAGCGCCTCGGCTCGCATGAGCTGCCCACGATCCCCAAGTGGCTCTCCAGCGGCGCCACGTGACTCGCGGAGTGCCGCGGGCGGCGGCTCCGAGACTGGCCCTGTCAGGGCCCAGCGTAGAGCGCCATGCGCCAGCCGAGCAGCAGCGTGTGAGCCGACAAGCTACGCGAGAAGTGATGGCTGTATTCGAGCTGCGGGCCCGCCGAGAACTGCCAAAAACGCCAGGGTTCGAAGAACACGCCGGTGCCGACGGCCGAGGTGCCTTGGCCTTCAGCCACGGTTTCGTCGCCCCGCTTGACCTCGTACCCCCCGGTACCTGCGGTGAACAGGACCCCCAGATCTCGCCACGGGCCACCGCGATAAAATAGCGGGAAGGATTCGATACGCGCGTGAAAGCTACCGCCGCTCGCCGTCAAGCCATTCCCCTCCATGCTCCCGCCCAACAGGCCGACGCCGATCGTGAGCCAGTCCGTTAGAGCACCGCCGAGCCAAAGCGCGCCTCCGGTGCTCACGCCGAGGCCGGTGTCGGCCTCGAACTCCGCGAAACCGATCTTGGTGACGTCGTTGGGGAACCCGCTGATCCTGGACAGGCTCAGCCCTCCGGCAATGCCAAAGCTGAAGCCCGAGCGCCGTTCGGCGGGTGCCACCTCGAAGGGCGCGTCATCGGGCTCGGCCGCGGCAGCACCGCGCACGGAGGCCAGCAGCGCGACCAGGCAGCCTATACCGGGGGGCCAGCGCATCGCTTGGGTATACGGGCCTGCCCTTCCGCGGGCAAGCCCTACCCACGGCCGTGAGGGGGCGGGGCCAACTGAGCGACTGAGAGATACGCCCCTCCGAGCGGGGGATAGGCTCTAATAGATGATGACGGGGGGCCGAGGTTCTTCGTCAGTGGTGGCCACGCAGTTGGCCAAATCGAAGATCAAGAAGGCGAGCGCTTTTTGCTGCGCCGAGAGCTCACCCGAGCAACTCGGAAAGGCTTCTTTACCCGAATCACCACTGCCGGAAGCCAAGTGCACGTCCGTGAACACCATGCGCCCACACGCCGGGCCGTTCACGGGAGTCGGGAAGCCGTAGTAAAGCGCTGCGTTCCCTGCCGACGCGGCCGTGTCGATCCAGGAGACCGCCGTTGGGTCCAACATGCCCGTGACGGTGCGTTCACTGTCATTGATCTCGATTTGCCCGTAAGTGGTCGACCCGCCAACGTTGACCAGCCACTCTGCGAGCGCCGCGCCTTTTTCAAAGCCGGTGTTGACGTTCGCGGTGAACACCTTGGGCGTGATGTCTTGGCGCCCTTCAGCGAACTGGATGACCTCGGGGAAGGGCGGATAATCGTCGGGCAATTCGTTATTGGCGATGACGCTGTTGTGAAAGTGCCCGCCAAACAAACGACCGCCTTCGTTGGCGTATTGATGCAGGTTCTCCCGGTGAGCCAGGTTGGGCGGGTCGTACCGCTCATCGCCGCCTTCACAGGAGAGCAAGATCATGTCGTAGCTGCGCAGCGCGGTCAGATCGGAAAACAGCGTGTCGACGTTGGGCAGCGCGACCGTCCCCGCGGCGCTCACCATCTGTCCCGTCCCCTGTTCGGCGTTGGCCAGGTCGCTATAGAACAGCTCGACGCTCCCGCCGCCCGCTCCGGGGGAAAACTCGCCGGGGTCGACCCCAATCTTGGAAAACAGGCATTCCAGCGCGTCCGAGCCTCCGCGCATCACCGCGACGTGTGGCAAGCTGCCCTCGGCTCGGCTCCTCGGGAGCCGCGATAGCTCGGCGTCGAGCGGGGTGTTGGCACAATCGGCAGCTGCGGGCACGACCACTTCGCGGCGCCACTTGCCGGCTTGGATCACCAGCGGAATGTTGCTCCGCGCGGGCACCTTGCTGATGTCGAGCGTGAACGCGCCGGAGGCGTCTGAAACGGCTGCAGCGATCGGCCGCCCCGAGAAGTCTCCGTCGCAAGTCTCGCAGCTGGCGCCCCGCGCGATGGGCGAGAGCGGTTCACTCGGCACGTAGAGCACCACGTTGTAGAGCGGCAGCTGACCGGCGGGGTCACGCGCGATGCCGCTCAGGGTCGTCGGGCAGCCCGACCCGGTCGTACCGGCGGCGGGGATGCCACCGATGGGCCCAAAGTCTTCGAAGCCGGAGCCACTGCCTGCTCCTGGGGTCAGCGCGTCGGAGACAGGAACTGCCGGCACGCTACCAGCAGGGGGGGCGTCGACCCGGTCGGACGGACTATTGCCGCCGCTCGCCGCCGAGCACGAAAGCGCGGCCGCGCCTGCGAGCACGAGCGAAAAATTCCGAACCAGCGAGCTAGCGTTTGTATGCATTTAAACCACCCATCGAGGAATTCCCCTGGGCTCTATGCACGGGCTGCCTGATCCCATCACGCTCAGGTACGGCGGATTGGATTTTGCTCGCACGCCGTTCAAATCCGGGACCGGCTCTTGGTGGCCGAAACGGCACGCTCCCGACGAATGACGGCCTGAAAATCCTCCGGTAGCGGCTCTTCGAACTCCAGTCGCCGGCGTTCGAGCGGGTGGGAAAAGCTCAGGGAGGCCGCATGCAGCAGCGTACGCGGGCTCTCGATCGCGGGTCCTGCGTGATCGCGCCCGTAGAGCGTGTCCCCCACCACGGGGTGGCCAATCTGCGCGAGGTGGATGCGGATTTGGTGCGTACGCCCGGTCTCCAATCGGCAGGCGACGACGCTGCAGCGGCTCAAGTGCTCCGTTGCGGCCACGTGCGTGACGCTGTGGCTGCCCAGATTCGGGTCGTTCGTCACGCCGCGCAGGCCATCGCCCCGATTGCGCACGAGCCGAAAACTCAGCGTGCTGTCGTGCACGGTGCCATGGGCCACGGCGATGTAATGCCGGCCGGTAGTATGCGCACGAAATTGCTCCTTGAGCCCCAGCTGCGCCGCTTGGGTGCGAGCAAACACCATCACGCCGCTCGTGACCTTATCCAGCCGGTGCACGACCTTGATCGGCGGGCAGGTGCGCCGCTCCTTCAGACACAGCCAGTCGTGAAGCACCGTCTGCAGGCTGGTGGGCTCGTCCTCGTGGTCTACGGAGCTGATGCCCACCGGCTTCTTTACGACCACCACGTGCGCGTCGCAGAAAAGAACGTAGTCTGCGGCGCCCTGGAAACCTGGCTTGGGTCGCGGAGCGGTCATCAGGATCTGAAGGGCTGCCCCCGGCGCGATGAGCTGGCGAGGTTCGGTGGTGGATTGTCCCTCGACCTTTATCTTGCCCGTGCTCACCAGTCGCCGGATGACGTTCCAGCTGGCCCCAGGGTACCGCTGGCGCAGCACCTGCTCGAGCGGCGTCGGCGCGCCAAGCTCGCTGCGAAACGACTCCGACTTGAATTCGAACGCCATGTTGGGGCCCGTGTATCACGATCTCCGCCGCTTCGACCCTACTCCTTGGGCCTGGCGATGGGCGCGTAGCTGCCGGACACGGCCGCAAGGTAGCTGTCCGGGTCGACGAAAATCTGCAGGCCACGTTGGCCAGCAGAGACTGAAATGACAGGGAAGAGCTGTGCGCTTTCGTCCACGAAGACCGGATAAGGCTTCTTGCTCGCCAGAGCGGTCACCCCGCCGCGCACGTAGCCGGTGAGCCCCACCAGCTCCTTCTGGGCCACGGGCTCGACCGATTTCTTACCGGCGGCGCGCGCGAGGGCCTTCAGATCGAGGATCTGATCGCCCGGCAATACACCGAGCAAGACCGCCTGATCGTCGGCGCGGACGCACAGGGTCTTGAAGACCCTCTCGGCGGGCAACCCGACTTTACGCGCCACAGTTTCAGCGGACAGGTCGTCCTCGTCGAAGTCGTACGCCTTGAGCTCGTAGCTCACACCGAGAGCGTCGAGGGCTCGGCAGGCATTGGTTTTTTTGGGTAATGGCGGAGCCACGTCGCGAGCCTAACACGAGTGCCCCGGCCGGGGCTCGCGGCGTCGGGGTGTAGCGTGGGTCTGCGCGCGCTCCCGGACGTTTCGGCAGCCGGTGCTTGCCGCGCCAGTGCGGCCTTGCCAGGCTTCGGGTCAGGCATGCCGTTCACGATTTCGCGCGGTCCCCGGCGCATCGTGTGCCTCACTGAAGAGCCAACCGAAATCTTGTATGGTCTGGGCGAGCAGGATCGGATCGTCGGTATCAGCGCTTACACGGTTCGCCCGCCTGCCGCGCGGCGGGACAAGCCCGTTGTGTCGGCCTTCATCGGCGGCAGCGTAAAGAAGATTTGCGCCCTTTCGCCCGACCTGGTCATTGGCTTCTCCGACATTCAGGCGGAGCTCGCCAGGGAGCTCATCCTTGCCAACCTGCAGGTCGTGATTTTCAACCAGCGGAGCGTGCAGGAGATCCTGGACGTGATTGTCGACCTGGGGCGACTCGTAGACCAAAAGGCGTTGGCCGAGGCTTGGGTGGCGCGCCTCGTCGAGCGCTTGACGCGGGCGGCGGCCCTCGGCGAAAAGCGCTCCGTTCGGCCCCGCGTATACTTCGAGGAGTGGGACGAGCCGATGATCACGGCCATCGAGTGGGTGAGCGAGCTCATTTGGATCGCTGGCGGGCGGAACGTGTTCGAGGAGCGAGCTCGAGGCAAGCTCGCCAAAGAGCGATTCGTGAGTCGAGAAGAGGTGATCCGTGAAGCTCCCGAGGTCGTGCTCGCGTCCTGGTGTGGCAAGGCGTTCGACCGAAAAGCGTTCGAAGGTCGGCCCGGTTTTGCCGGGCTCGCGGCGGTGCGGGCAGGCCGCGTGTACGAGGTGCCTGCGCCGATCATCCTTCAGCCAGGGCCAGCGTGCCTGACGGACGGGCTCGATTTTTTGATCGACGTGTTAAAGCCTTGAAGGGGGTTCACGGCCGCGACGCTCGCGACTATCACGCGGGCGCGTGTTGAACTGGATAGCTCGGAGCCGCGGCAGCTGGCGTCAGCGCATTCTGATTCTGAGCTTTGTGGAAAGTTTCGCGACCATCCTGCTCGAACGCGCCATCTACTTCTTCAGTCACGAACGGTTGGGCTACACCGAAGCGCAGAACCTGGCCCTGGCCCTGTGCTTCGGCGTCACCTATACGCTCGGCGCCTTCTTCAGCCACAAGCTCTCGGGTCGCCTAGGCGAGCGCCGGGCGCTTTTCTTCATCGTGCTCTCGCTGCTCGCGTTACACGTGGCTATCTCTGCTGCACCGGCGGGGGCGGTCTTTGTGCTAGGTTTCGCCGCCGTCGGATTATTCGAGGGAGCCAAATGGCCCATCGTCGAGAGCTATGTCGCGGCGGGTCTGGAGCCCGCTGAGCAACTCGCTGCAGTAGGCCGGTTCAATGTCAGCTGGGCGCTGGCGGTGCCGCTGGCGCTGGCGCTGTCCGGGCCTCTGATCGCGTCCGGGCAGCCCGCGAGCTTGTTTGCCGTGGCTGCGCTCGCGAACGTCGTGGCATTGGTGCTGCTCTTTGGCTTACCTGCGGCGGTGACACATCTCGAAGCGTCACATCCGTCGCGTCCGATCGCGGTGGCGCTCGAGCAGTACAAGTGGCTGCTCGCTTCCAGCCGTTGGACGATGCTTTCCGGGTATTCCCTCATGTTCCTCCTCGCGCCGCTGTTGCCCGAGGTGTTCCGGCGTCTCGACAGGCCGGTGGCGGAGGCGACGTTATGGGCGTCGTGTATGGATGCCGTGCGGGTGCTCACTTTTGCGATCTTGGCGGTGCTGCCGGGCTGGCACGGTCGGCCGACTCCGCTGCTACTGAGCGCGCTCGGGTTGCCGCTCGGTTTCGCAGCGATCGTGTTTGGGCCCTCTCTGCCGATCGTCGTCGGCGGCGAGATCGCGTTCGGAGTGTTCGCTGGGGTGGCCTACTACGCCGCGCTCTATTACGCGCTCGTGGTCGACAACGCGTCGGTAGACGCAGGCGGAACGCACGAAGGGCTGATTGGTTTGGGGCTCGTCCTGGGGCCCGGCGTTGGGCTCATCGGGCAATGGGTGGCGCGCTCCGGTGGTAGTTATTTGGCTGGCGTTTTGGTTGGCGCCGGCCCTCTCGTGCTGTTGTGCTGGCTCGGTTCGCTACGCTCGCTGCTTCGCGTACGATCGGCCTGAGGCCTGCCGAATCGTGAAGCTCGTCCCGAGTTGACACGCGCCGAGCGTGGGGCGGAGAGCCCACTCTACCGCTTGGGCGAGGTCCGCGTCTCGTTTCAACTTGTCGGGCGAGGCGCTTGGAGGTAATCACAGCCCGTGTTGTGGAACAGAGCCGCGCGGTGTGGGTCAACCCCGAGGCAACTCCAACACCCCACGCTGAACCGCGATCTCTGAGATCGTCAACTCGGAGGCTGTCATTTCAAAGCTCGTCAAGCTCGATGCTGCAATGGCTGCGGTGAAGCCGACGGCAAGCTCGCGCCCGCTGCGTCGTAGGCCTCGGGGCTTGCCGCTGGCGGCCGGCGCATGCGCGCTCGCGCTCGTCTCTTTGCTCGCTTCAGAAGCTCTTGCGGAGCGAGTCTCGTTGCTCGGGTTCGAGGGGGACAGCGCCACGCCGCTTCGCTGGCGAGTGGCGCAGATCCTGAAGCGCGCTGGGCACACGGTGGTTGGCTTTGCACCGCCGCGCAGCGACTCCGCATCCGCCCTCAGCGCCTATGCGACGCGCCGTCGCGTGGACGTCTTCGTGGCGGGGTCCGCTGTCGAAGGCGGCGACGGTTGGGAGCTTTCGCTGACCGTGCGCGACTCGGAGGGCTCGCCACTCGGTAGCGGCTTGACGTTCACGGCGCCGACGCTGGGCGGGCTGGTGAAGGAGCTCAAGTCGGACGGGCAGGGGCGTCTCGATCGCGTCGTGCGAGGCGGTGCTGATAGCGGGTCGAGGTCGAGCAAGTCGAGGTCGAGCAAGTCGAGGTCGGATGACTCGAGCTCGAGCAATGATATCGATCTGGATGAAACGCCGGTGGCCGACGGCAGCGAGGGCGATCTCGCGCGCGAGCTAAGAGCCCGCTCGAAGAAGAAGACGAAAGCGAGCGTCGTCTCGAAGAGCCTCGCCTCGAAGAAGAGCAAACGGGCGGTCGAGCCGGTGGACCTCGATGAAGATCCAGCGCCGGAAGAGCCCGCCGTGCGCGAGGAGGCGCCCGCCGAGGACGAGCCCCGCGAGGCCGAGCAAGGCTCGACGACAGAGGTCGAGACCCCCAAGGAGGCCGCGAGCGCTGACGCCACCGGTTGGTCGACGTCCGACAGCGCGCCCAGCGACGATGACGGTAGCGCGGCTTTTCTTTCGGGGGATTCGGCGGGATCCGATGCAGAAGAAGTGGGCGCCGATGACGGCGGCTCCAGCGCAGACTCGGCGGCGGTGGCGGGTGCGGATCCGACCGTCGTGCTCGGGGTCAATGCCGGGTTGGTGCGTCGCACGCTGGAGTACGTCGACGACCTTTACGGGCGGCTGCGCGCCCCCAACGCCAACGCCTGGGTGTATCAGCTCAAGGCCGCCGTCTATCCATTCGCGAAGCCAATCAAGAATCGGCTCGGTCTGATCGCCAGCTACGAATCGGCCTTCTCTGGAGTCGTGCGGGATAACACGGCGGGTACTGACTTTGGCGTGACGTTCTCCGAGTTGTTCGGCGGCGTGCGCTTCCGTCAGCCGCTCGGGAAACACGAGCTCGGCCTGGAAGGCAGCGTCGGCGCGATGCAAGCGGGGTTGGATGATCCGGACGCTACCTCCGGAGTGCCCGAGTACAGCTACACGTTGTTGCGTGGCTCTGCAGATCTCGGCCTACACTTCGGTGCGCTCTCGATGCGGGGATCGCTCGGCTATCGGCTGCCGATCGGTGGCTACGGCGAGGTCAGCGAGGTCGATTTTTTCCCACGCATGCAGGGCTACGGTATCGAGGCCGTTGCTGGTCTCGAATATCGGTTCACGAACGAGGTGTCGTTCGACGTCTCCGGCTCGATGCGGCGCTTCGTGCTGCAGATGAACTCGCGGCCAGAAGATGCGCGCGACGGCGTGTCAGAAGTCGCCGGCGGCGCGATCGATCTGTACCTGAGCGGCTACTTCGGGCTCAACATCACGCTCTAGTACCTCATGCCCCAAGTTCGTGGCGGGTTCGCCCCGCCCCGCTGCGCGGGTGAGGGGCGTGTCGAACCCGGCCCGATGGGGCACTCTGCATTCGGTACTTCCTCTACATTTGGAGAAACCCGGCGC
>JAYTOL010000075.1:0-1282 GCA_043747815.1 Deltaproteobacteria bacterium | reverse complement strand
ATCCTGGCCTGCGTATCCTGGTCCATGCCGACGCCGGTGTCGGCCACCTCGAGGAACACGTAGGCTCCCTCGACGACGTCGGGACCAGCGATTGCGCCGGCCAGGGAGGCGCGGTCCGCATGCATCAGGCCGGTGCTGATGCTGATGACGCCGCTCGTCTCGTGCACCGCTTCTGACGCATTCATCACGAGGTTCATCACCACCTGCCGCAGTTGCGTGGCATCGGCGCTCACGGGCGGCAGGCCCTCGGACAGGTGGAACCTGAGGACCGCGTTCTTGCTGATCGACAGCTGCAGCATCTGCGTCGTGGCCCGTACGAGTTCGCTGAACTCGAGCCGCTGAATCACGAACCGGCTCTTACCGGAGTAGGCGAGTAACTGGCTGCATAGCTCTGCCGCCCGCTGCGACGAGTCGGCGATGCGCTGGAAGTGGTCTGCCTCCGGCGCCCCGGGCGCGACCTTCATGAGGCCAAGACTGGCATTGCCGAGGATGCTGGTCAGGATGTTGTTGAAGTCGTGCGCGATGCCGCCGGCGAGCACGCCGAGCCCTTCGAGCTTCTGTGCGTCCAGCATCTTGCGCTCGAGCCGCTCTTGCTCGGTTCTGGCCTCGCGGGCCGCGGTGATGTCCTGGATGAAGCCGTCGATGTACAGCAGTCGTCCGCTGTCGTCGTAGGTGCCCGACGCGTGTTCGGAGACCCAGCGCTCGCGCCCGTTTCGATTGAGAATGCGGTACTCGTTCTGACAGACCCGATGCGCGTCGAGACTCACCTGGCACTTGGCCCACAGCCATTCGCGGTCGTCGGGGTGGACCAGGGCGCCGTAGGCGACGAGGCGGTTGCCCTCGAGTTCATCGCGCCGGTAGCCGGTGAGCGCTTCGCAGCCGGGGCTCACGACCGTCATGGTCCAGGCCTCGTCGTTGGCGCAGCGGTAGGCCATGCCGGGCACATGCTGAATGAGCGTCTCGAGGCGGGTGCGGCTTTCCTCCAGCGCTGCCTGTGCGGCCTTCCTCCCGTCGGCATTGCGAATGATCGCGAGGAAGCCTCCCCCATCCTCCCGGCGGTCGGATGCCGGCCAGACCAGTAGGGCGCCCCAGAACGACGAGCCATCCTTGCGACGAAACCGCAGGTCGCCATCGAAACGTCTCGGGCCCTCGAGGATCGTCTCGAGTTCCGCGGTCACGGCTGGGTCCGTCTCAGGGGCACGCAGCATCGAGAGCGGGCGGCCAACCAGCTCCAATGCGTCATAGCCGGTCAGGCGGGTCATGCCGGTGTTGGCGTAGGTGA
>JAYTOL010000074.1:0-3647 GCA_043747815.1 Deltaproteobacteria bacterium | reverse complement strand
GCAGCGACGATTCAGAACCTCGAGGGCATTCAACGAGTGATCCATCAAGCTGCCTAAGCAATGAGATTTACTATGATCTCAACCTGTTCGGTGCTCTAGATGATCTCAACGCCGAGTGCGTTGGTGTTGAGGCTGATCGTGCCCGGCACGTTGATGTGCTTGAAGTCGTGCCGCTCGGTCCGAATCCAGCCCGGGCCAGTTTAAATGCTCCTCGTGGGCCGCATCAGCATCGACCGTCGCGACTGCGCTGAGGAGGCCCGTCTTAGGAGAGGCAGCTGGACGCCCCATCACTCGCTGCCAGAGGGGTCAGGAATGCTCGACATCGCAGGTCGTCTCGAAACAAAGCTACGTTGCTGGGCAGTGTTGGCCGTCGCTGCGCTCTGCCCGAGTGCCGCGGCAGCCGCTGAGCAGTGCAGGGCCGATGGCAAGGGGGCGATGGTCGTCACGGCGAATCCCCTGGCCACCGACGCAGCGCTGGAGGTGCTGAGGGGAGGTGGCAGCGCCATCGATGCCTTCGTGGCCAGCCAGCTCGTTCTCGGCCTCGTCGAGCCCCAATCCACCGGTTTGGGTGGCGGCGGCTTTCTCGTCTACTACGACTCGGCGCATGAAAAGCTGGAGACCTACGACGCGCGCGAGAGAGCCCCCGCCGGGGTGACGGAGGAGCTGTTCTCGAAACCGGATGGTACGGCGCTCGGCTTCTCCGAAGCCGTCCTCAGCGGACGCTCCGTCGGCGTACCGGGGGTGCCGCTGCTCCTGGAGGTCGCCCACCGCAGCCACGGAAAAAAGCGCTGGGAGTCGCTGTTCGACAGCGCTCTCGAGCTCGCGAGAGACGGGTTTGTGATCTCGCCCCGCTTGAATGCCCAGATCGCCGCGAATGCCCTCAATCTCGCCCGTGATCCGGCCGCCTCCGCCTACTTCTTGAACCCCGATGGCACGGCCAAGGCGTCCGGAACGCTGCTCGAGAACCCGAGCTACGCCGAAACGCTCGAGACCCTCCGTCTTGACGGCGCGAAAGGCTTCTACACCGGCAAGATCGCGCGAGACATCGCGCGCACCGTCCAGCAGGACCCGAGCGCGCCCGGCACGCTGACCACCACGGATCTGGCGAACTACCGGGTCGTGTTGCGTACGCCGGTGTGCGGGGGCTATCGCGACTTCGAGGTCTGCGGCATGGGCCCTCCCTCGTCGGGCGGGATCGCGGTGGCGCAGATCCTCGGCATGCTCGAGCGCTTCGACCTGGCAGCGGCGGGCCCAGGCACGCTGCGCGCCGTGCAGCTCTTCACTCAGGCCAACCGCCTCGCCTTCGCCGACCGCGCTCGCTACGTGGGCGACCCAGATTTCGTCGACGTGCCCGTCTCTGGGCTGCTCGAGCCCGGTTACATCGCGAGCCGCTCCGCGTTGATCTCGGAGGATCAGGACCTCGGCACGGCCAGCCCCGGCGTTCCTCCCGGGGCCAGCAGCGGCGCCGCGGACGGCTCGGCGCCACGGTTTGGGGGCACGAGCCACTCCACGATCCGCGATGCCTGCGGCAACGTGGTCTCGGCCACGACCACTGTGGAGAGCCCGTTCGGGAACAATCGTTTGGTGGGCGGCTTCCTGCTCAACAACGAGCTCACTGATTTCGCCTTTACTCCGGTGGTCAACGGCAGCCCCGTCGCGAACCGGGTGGAGCCCAACAAGCGCCCGCGCAGCTCCATGTCCCCGACCATCGTCTTCGACCGCGACGGCAAGGTCGCTTACACGGCGGGTAGCCCCGGCGGGGCGACGATCATCCCTGTCACCGCCCAGACCTTGATCGCGCTGATCGACTGGAAGCTGCCTCCCCAGCGCGCCGCCGCGTTTCCTCACTTCTTCAACAACAACGGGTCGACGGTGCTCGAGGCGCCCCTACCGAGCGTCACCGGTCCCGTCGATCTCACCTTGCTCATTCCAGAACTCACGGCGTTCGGCCATACCGTCGTCACGAACGCAGTCACCAGCGGCACCGGCATCATTCAGGTAACCGAAGCGGGCCTGATCGGCGGCGCCGACCCCCGGCGTGAAGGGACGGTCGGCGGTTTGCTCCGCTGACGCTTTAGAACGCGCCCGGGGCTCTTCAATGGCAATCTTCTCGGCAGCGCAGCTGAACGCGGGCGGTTCGAGCCACCGCTACCTCTCCTGCGCGGGACGTCGTCTCAACAAGCCGCTAGATGACTCGAGGTTTGCATCATTCAGCGCCGTGGAGCACCTGAGATCAGAGCGTGCGCGAAGTGGCGAGCCACTCTTTTCCTGACACATGAGGAGGATAGGACGTGGCGGAAATGTCTGGCCGGAGCTGCCAGGGATGAGTGCACGCCGTTTTGCGCCGAGATGCGAGGATTCTGCGTGTTGGTACGCGGAGTGCACGTGTCGCTGATCTCATGATTGAAATCAAAAATATCAAAGCCGATATGCCCGTCGTGTGTTCCGAGAACGGCCAGTTCGCGCTCGTCGACCACATGCAGGGCAGAGAAACCATCAAGCTCAAGAAGGATAAGTCGGGGCACCACCACTTCATCCCGCTCAGCTGGGTAAAATCGGTCGATGACAAGGTGCATATCGATCGCACCGGCGATCAAGCGATGAAGGATTGGTCCACTACGGCGCCGACCACGTAGGGCAGGGTGCGCATTCTCGCGGCTGCGCGTAACCTTGCCCCCGAGCACAGGGCCACCGGTTATCTACTTTTCCCAATTCGATTGAGATGTAGACACGTATCTGTGCTCCTCTACTCGGGTCTCAAAATCTGCGCGTTCACGCCGTGAGGGGTTGGGCCAGCACACTCGCCTTGTCGAAGGCTGCTGCCACGTCGACCGCCACACCGAGCCGCTCCAGGTGATCATAAAGCGACGCGAGGTAGAGCCCGAGAGGCAGAAAGTCGGGATGTAGGCGGGTTCCCGCATCCCGACAACGAACGAAGACCTCGTGAAATGTGGCGACGAAATGCTTGACCTCGAAGCGAACCTGCCGCTGCCCTTCACCGAAATGACGCCTGAAAACGGCCTCGGCGTGGCTGAGGTGCAAGGCGTCCAGCCCCGCGCGAAACGTGGTCGCATCGTCACGATAGAACCCTGAGTAGAGCTGCCTGAGGGCGGCGATGAAGCTCGGGTCCCAGCGCACGATCCAAGACGCGGGCCGCCAGCAGAGCGCAGGCTCCACCGAGAACGCCTGGTGCCGCAGGTCGAGCAGAGCGTGCTCGCCGTGTGCGAGCTGAAGAAAGTACAATTCCACGACTCGAGCGGCGCGGGCGTCCGGGCTCACCGCCTCCAGCTGGCTCGCTGGCTTGGCGTTGGCCGCGTCGCCCGGCCCCAGCAGGACGACATCGAGCCGAGACCGAGCCAAGAGCTCCTGCTGCTCGGCGACGACCCGGGCATGCAGGTGATGATCGCGCGCCGCTCCGGCCAGTGCCTTCACCTGACGCCACAGCGCTCTTCTCGGCATGACTTCGAAAAATGCCGGCGTGACAAAGCTCGCCCACTGACCGAGCTCTCCACCGCCCAAAATCTTCCCGAGCATGTCCCCCCGAATAGGCCGAAGTGGCGCCCCGGCGCGGGGGGGGGGGGGGGGGGGGGGGGGGGGGGGGGGGGGGGGGGGGGGGGGGGGGGGGGGGGGGGGGGGGGGGGGGGGGG
>JAYTOL010000073.1:0-1958 GCA_043747815.1 Deltaproteobacteria bacterium | reverse complement strand
GTGCACGCGACGCCCAATACGTTGCTCGTGCAGCCGAGGTGGGCGATGTCTTTTTTGCGGGGGCCGATGACGTTGGGGGATGTGCGGAGGGCCGCGGGGAGCCGCGGGTGAGGCTTGGGGCAAAGGTCGGTCGTCACGGCTCTTCCGCTCCTGAGCCCCTGGCCCGGAATGCGCGTAATTTCGACTCGTGGCCGTCCTCGAGCGCTGCTCGGAAGAGCACGGCCGTGGCCCTCGGCGCGCTCGGGTGCTAAACAGTAGCGATGTCGCTACCCGCTGGCACCCTGACAGTTCGTGTGGACCTGCCCTGGTCGGCCGCAGGTGGTAGCGCGCCGGATCCCATCGAGGTCGGGGATCAGCTCCGCTTGCTGTGGATCATCGAGCAGGTTCGGCACCACCGCATCGGTCTTGGAAAAGGAGCTGAGCTCGCCCGCATGCCCGTCGCGGCGTTCATGCAGCAGCTCGGCGCGCATGGCGTGCCGGTCATCGACTATCCAACGGCAGATCTGGAGCACGAGCTGCGCCGACTGGGTATCCCGTGATCGTCGTGCCCGATGCTGGCCCCCTCATCTATTTGGCCGGTGCAGGGCACCTCGACATCTTGCCCATGCTGTACTCGGAAGTCGTCGTTCCCCGCATCGTGTTCGAGGAGATCGTCATTGCGGGCGCCGGACTGACCGGTGCTGAGGAGGTGAAGCACGCGAGCTGGCTGCGCATAGAAGACGCACCGGTAGAGCCCTCGCTTCTCTCCGTTCTGGATCCTGGTGAAGCGGCAGCAATCCCATTGGCTGAGCGACTCGGAGCCGAGCTATTAGCCGACGACGCGCGTGCTCGTGAAGTCGCGAAACAGCGAGGGCTGCTTGTCGTGGGAACGTTCGGTGTTCTGCTGGTGGCAAAGAAGAAGGGCTTGGTCCGCGAGGTGGGCCCAATCATCATGAGTATGGAGGCACTCGGAATGTTTGTTTCGGCGCCGCTGCGCGACGTCGTGCTGCGGATCGCTGGTGAAATCGGAAAGTGAGACCTGCCGACGCGCTGAGGCGACTGGGCTTCACGAGCTCGCACACCCTACCCCTTCCGCCGCGTCCGAGCCCGCCGATCGATCCCTATGTGGTCAACCCACTTGGTCGCTGAAGGCTCCGCATAACGCCCGCTTCCAGCCGGACCCAGATCACAGTCCCCGGCGACGCCGCCGCAGGCATTGTCTCTCTATGGGTTGATTTACTCACTGGGTGGACGGGCACGGTGCGCCCGACGAGCCGCCTCCGGCCGACCTCGCCGCGCAGCTCGCGGAGGAGCGGCGCCGGCAGCTCAGCTCGTGGAAGATCGACGCCGACCACCTGGCGCAGTCCCGCAGCCAGACGGAGCTGCGCGTCCTGACTCCGGGCTCCAGCGCGGGGGAGCCCTTGCACATCCTGTCCTCGCTCGAGCGCCGCTCTCAGGGCTGGACCGGCGATCGCGACGCGGGGCGCGCCGCTCTGAGCGCCGCCATCTCGCTCGTGCTGCGCTTGCTCGGCAAGGACCCGGACCCCGCCAAGAGCCGCGAGCACGTGCTCCTGGCGGTGCTCGCCGAGCGCCGGCTCGAGCAGGGCCAGACCGCCGAGCTCGGCTCGCTGCTGGACGACGTGCTCAACCCGCCGATCGAGCGCATCGGCGCCTTCGGCATGGGCGTCGTCGTCGCCACCCAGAACCCCATGGACCTCGACTACCGCGCGCTCTCGAACGCGGGCTTCTGGGCTGTCGGCAGGCTACAGACCGACGCCGACAGGGAGCGCGTCGTCGACAGCCTCGCCAACGCCAACGAAGCGGGTAGTACGGCGGCGGAGATCGACAACGTCATCCGGCGGCTTGGGCCGCGCTGGTTCTTGGTGAGGAACGTGCACGCGACGCCCAATACGTTGCTCGTGCAGCCGAGGTGGGCGATGTCTTTTTTGCGGGGGCCGATGACGTTGGGGGATGTGCGG
>JAYTOL010000072.1:0-1488 GCA_043747815.1 Deltaproteobacteria bacterium | reverse complement strand
CGCATCGAGACGCTGCAGCCGGTGGTTGCTGATCCCGACACGATGGGTGTACTGGCCGAGATAGCGAAAGACCTGCGTGGGCCCCGCGAAGGGCGCCTTGGCGTAAACGTTCCAGTCAGTCTTGTACAGGTTGTCGACGAGCGTTTCGAAAGCGTCGGAGCTCAGGTGGCGGCCGACAGCGTGCGTCCGACGCGACCGGGTGAGCCCGGCCAGAAACTTCCCGCGAAATAGCTTTGCCAGCACCGCGAGAGGGAAGAGAAAGTCGCGTTCTGTATCTACCCAGCGCGCGCCGTCGAGCGACAATCCGCCGGCGGTGACGATGCAATGGGCGTGTGGATGCAGCGTGAGATCGCGGGCCCAGGTGTGGAGCACGGTGGTGATCCCGAGCTGCGCGCCGAGCCACTTGGGATCACGCCCCAGCGTGAGCAGCGTGCTCGACGCCGAGTGGAGCAACAACTCGTAGAGGTCGCGTCCGTGGCGGCGAGCGAATGGACGCAGCTCCGCTGGCAGAGTGAAAACGACATGGAAGCACTTCACCGGCAGGACGCGTTCCATCTGCTGCTCGACCCAGCGCGCCTGCGGCAAGGCCTGGCACTTGGGGCAGTGGCGGTTCCGGCACGAGTTATACGCCGGGCGCTCTTCACCGCACGTCGTGCACACATCGAGGTGCCCGCCGAGCGCGGCCGTTCGACAGCGCAGGATATCGCGCATCGCGCGGCGCTGTTCGATGCTCACAGCGTGTCGGCTCGCGTATGCCTCGCCGTGAGCACGCAGAATGTCGGCCACCTCCAGGCGCGGTGGCTCGCGAGCGGTGCCCGGCAGGCACCGCGGCTCGGCTCCCATGGTTCAGCCGAGGACCCGCCCCCTTGCTGTGCCGAGCAGCTCGATGGGGCTCGGCACGGCGGTCAGCCGTGCGCGACTGAGCCGCGTGTAGTGCGCCGTGCTCGAGAGCGACGAATGGCCGAGCAGCATTTGCACGGTACGCAGATCTGCGCCGGTGTCGAGCAGGTGGGTCGCATAACTATGGCGCAGGCAATGCGGATTGACGTGCTTGTCGAGCCCCGCTTGCTTCTCGATCGCATTGAGGGCCAACTTGACCGCGTTCTGCGTCAATGGCCTACCCGTGCCGCGCCCGGGAAAGAGCAGCGGACCTTGCGGGCGCTCCTCGCGCCAGTAGGCGCGGAGAGCTTTGAGCACCCGCTCACTCATCGGCACCTCGCGCGGTTGACTTTTGGTGTGCGGGATGCGCAGCACCATGCGCCGACTGTCGATGTCTTCGATACGCAAGTGCAGCGCTTCGTCGAGCCGCAGCCCGGCGCCGTACAGCAGGCTGAAGATCGCTCGATACTTCGCCGAGCGGGTGGCCTCGAGCAGCTTCATGACTTCGCTGCCGCTCAGCAGCGTCGGCAGAGGATGCGTGACCCGTACCCGTCGCAGACGAGCCACCACGGCGGGCCGTCGCAATGTCTCCACGTAGAAGCACGCGAT
>JAYTOL010000071.1:0-33987 GCA_043747815.1 Deltaproteobacteria bacterium | reverse complement strand
GAAACTCGCGCGGAATTTCCTCGCGTTCCTTCACCTGGCCTCCGCCTTGGTGTGGCTGGCCTGATCGAACGAAAGAGGGGTTTGAAAACACTCCCTAGTCGGGCGCCCTGCAGCGCAGGCCCCCGCGAGGAGGAGCCTGCCGAGCGCCCCGTGCGCCGCGAGCGGTCCACAACATAACTGCCCCGGTGCGAAGGCGAGCGCCTGTCGGTCGCGGCGAGCGGCGGGGGCCCCCGCGTGCCACCCTCTGATGAAACGTGGGAGCAACGCCCTGGCCCTCGCGGATCTCGAGAACGTTGACTTTGCGCGGCCTTTGCGGCCCTCGTTCCCACGCTCCTTGCTCCGGTTTGCCGTTCGAGCTAAAAATCTCGTACATGCCCGATCTTCCGCGAGTGACGCGCCCTTGGCTGTCCTATAAGGAGCGGGTCTCGCGGTTAGCCCAGCGGCTCGTGGATGCCCAGCGACCGATACGGGTGCTCAACGCCGTAAAATGGGATGCGAGCGTGTTTGAGGGGTTTCGCGACTCGAACTGGCGCAAGTTGCCCAACGTCACGCGCGAGGACTACGCGCGGCTCAGCCTCGGATTTGACCCGACGAGCAAGCAGGCCGAGTTCGCCGCCATCATCCAGGACATACAGGCGGACCTCGGGGCTGATGGTATTGGCCGCATCCTGGCGCACACCGCCGAGCAGTACATCGACGTCGTGGCGATGTTGCAAGCGCGCGGCACGCACCGATTTTACGAGCTGAGCCGGGCGCTATATGGCTCGCCGAAGGACGTTTTCCACGGCGGTGACACCCAGGTGCGAGACGTCGCGCAGCAGATGTACGAGATCCTCACCGGCCTCGACGACTCGGTGCTCGGGGTAGAGCTGCCGCGCGATATCCCGGCGGAGGGCGCGGTCGAGGTGCTCAACGCGCGCCTCGGGGAGTACTTTGGCGAGCACACCGTGCGGGTCATCCTGGACGACGGTATCGTGGCGGACGCCGCGGCCGGCAGCGACTACATCAAGATTCGGCGCGGTGCCATGTTCAGCGAGCGCGATCTCAAGCTGCTCGAAGTCCACGAGGGCTGGGTCCACGTCGCGACGAGCATGAACGGTCAGGCGCAGCCGGTGGCGCGCTGGCTCAGCATCGGCCCGCCACGCGTGGCGTCCACTCAGGAAGGGCTTGCTGCATTGCTCGAGGTGCTGACCTTGACCAGCCACCCCCACCGCGCCCGCCGGTTGAATGACCGCGTGTTGGCCGTGGACAAGGCTGAAGACGGCGCCAACTTTCTCGAGGTCTTCGAGTGGTTTCGGACCGAAGGTTATGACGAAGAGACCTGCTTCTGGAACACCCAGCGCGTGTTTCGTGGCGGGATGACGACCGGCGGCGCGCCCTTTACGAAGGACATCGTCTACACATTTGGCATCGTATCGACCCTGAACTTTCTGACTTCGGCGATCGCCGTCGGGCGTGCGGATCTCATCCGTTGGTTATACGTCGGTAAAGTGGCGCTCGAAGACCTGCACACCATCGCGGAGCATGCGCATGAGGGCCTCGTCCGCCCACCGCGTTACGTCCCGCCGATGTTCCGCGATTTAAACGGGCTCTCGATCTGGATGGCCATCAGCGCCTTCTGGGGCAAGCTAGAGAACAAAGCTGTTCAGGAGCATTTCCGCAACTCGCTCCTGCGGACGTAGCCTCTTCGTTTCGGCCCAGCTCGGCGCCTACCAGATGAAACACTCGCGAGCTAAACCGCGCAGATCGGGTAGGCGGCAGGCCCTTTGGCCGTTAAGGGCCTTGCGCAGGTCGCGACCCTCATTGTAACGGAGGGGTCCCCATGGACGCCATCCGGCTGCGAGCGACGTTGCACGCCTACTTCAAGGAAGTAGACGCGCTCATTCTCGACAAGCAACACCCCGTAACGGGGCTCCTCCCCGCCAGCACAGCCGTCACCATTCACGGCGACTACCGCGACGCCTGGGTTCGCGACAACGTGTACAGCATACTGGCCGTCTGGGGCCTGTCGCTTGCCTATCGGGCGCTCGACGACGACGGTGGCCGAGGCTATGAGCTCGAGCACCGCACCGTGCACCTGATGCGGGGCCTGCTGCGCTCGATGATGTCGCAAGCGGCGAAGGTGGAGGCGTTCAAATATAGTCGCCACCCCAAGGACGCGCTCCATGCCAAATACGACACGGAGACCGGCGGGCTCGTCGTGAGCGACGCGGGCTGGGGCCACCTGCAGATCGACGCCACGTCGCTGTATCTGTTGATGCTGGCGCAGATGGTCAGCTCGGGCCTATCGATCATCTGGACCCGTGACGAGGTCAACTTCGTCCAGAACCTGATCTACTACATCGAACGCGCTTATCGGACGCCGGACTACGGTATTTGGGAGCGCGGTGACAAGCTGAACCACGGCAGCGTCGAGATCAACGCCAGCTCCGTGGGCATGGCCAAGGCTGCGTTGGAAGCACTGTCCGGCTTCGACCTGTTCGGCGCCAAGGGTTCGCAGGAGTCAGTGCTGCACGTGGCGCCGGACAACATCGCGCAGGCCAACATCACGTTACTATCCATGTTGCCGCGCGAGTCCAACACGAAGGAGACGGACGCGGCGCTGCTCAGCGTGGTCGGCTACCCTGCGTTTGCCATCCACGACGCAGATCTCGCCGAGCGCGTGCGCCTCGAGGTCGTGGCCAAGCTGCAGGGGCGGTATGGTCTCCGGCGCTTTCTGCGCGACGGGCACCAGACCGTGCTCGAAGATGAGGGCCGCCTTCACTACGAGCCTCAGGAGCTCAAGCAATTCGAGCACATCGAGTCCGAATGGCCGCTCTTCTACGCCTACCTGTACCTGGACTGCATCTTGCGAGGAGACGCGCACGGCACGCTCGACTACGAGCAGCGGCTCAAGTCCGTCTTGATACAGAAGGGCGGCTACTCGCTCTTGCCCGAGCTCTACTACGTTCCCAAGGCTGCCATCACCGCCGAGCGTCAGAGCCCCGGATCGCAGGAGCGCTTGCCCAACGACAACGTGCCCTTGGTCTGGGCACAGAGCCTGTACCTGCTCGGGCGCATGATGCGAGACGGCGTGCTCCAGCCGAGTGACATCGATCCGCTCGGCCGGAGGCGCCACAGGCCCGCGCATCAGCCGGTGGTACAGCTCGTGTTTTTGGCAGAGGACGAGGCCTTGCAAGCCGAGCTCGCCGCCCACGGCGTGCTCACCGAAACGCCTGCCGACATCGCCCCGGTCGCCGTGTACTTACCCCATGACATCGCGGTGGCCTATGGCGAGGTGGGCAGCAACGCGCGGCTCGGGCTGACGGGTCGCTCTGCGAGAGCGCTGAAGAGCCTCACGACGAGCCGCTTCTACAAGCTCCGGGGGCGGACGGTGGTGTGCCTGGCGTCCTTCTTCATGCAGCAAGAGTTCTTTCTGCCCTACGACCTGGACTTCGTGGTGCGCCGCTTCGAAAGCGAGCTCGCTTACCTCTACAAGAACTGGACCCAGGCGGGGCGCCCCACCGTCACGGTGCTCTTGACGCGCAACATCATGGACGCGGACCGCACGGCCTTCTACGGCTTGATGCAGCAAATCGCGTCGGGCAGCGTGGGAGAGGTGCCCGTCAAGCGCGGCCGCATGGCAGAGCTGATGCCCACGGCCTGTTTCGAGCGCATCGACGACCTCCGCAACCTCGAGCTCTCTCAGGCGCCGCTCTCGATGCGCATGACCCGCCCCACGGTGCTGTCGGCGCCCGGCAGCCAACGGCCTCTAGATCCCACCGCCGAGCTCGCCATCGACATCGCGGCAAGCGCGACGCCGCTCATCGTCCGGCTCGCTGAGACAGACAACATGTACGAACAAATCGAGCTGTTGGGGGCGCTCGCCCGCATGCAGTCGCTCGACTCGGTCATTAGTATGCGTGGCAGCCAGCAGCCCCTCGGCGCGCTGATTGAAGAAGTGTACGAGCAAGCGGGGCGGCGCCGCCTGTGGGCCATCGTGCGCCGGGCGGCGGGGCTCCTGGGCAAGGTGGACGGTGACCTAAATCTCGCCGTAGGCGCCATCCTGGTGCGGCAGAAGAACATCCAGGTGGGTCGCGCCTACAGCGACGACTCCTTGATCGCGCATCCGATTCCGGATCAAGACCTGCTCGCCAAGATAAATACATTTTGCCGCGATGACGTGCGCGATCGGGTGCTGACGCAGGAGCTGCTACTCTACGTGAGCCTGCTCATCAAAGCACGGCCAGAGCTGTTCGGGGAGTTGCTCACGATCCGGGTGAGCCACTTGATCCTGCTGCTCAGCAGCCAACTAGCCCGTGAGCGCGCGCTGACGCCTGGCGAGGGCTACGAAGCTCTGATGGCCCTGCCGCCCTCGGAGATCCAGCAACGGCTGGAGACGGTGCTGGTTCAGTACCACGCCATCGAGGCATTGCCCCAGCAGCTCGAGCAGCTCCACGCGCAGGCCACGCCGGGCGCCCTGGATTGGAAGCAAGACCTGGGGTTGGAGAAGCTGCGCGCCGGCGCGGACGGCTGGCTCGCGTGGCGCCAACACGGCGGCATCATCGATCGTCGGCCGCACAACTTCTACGCCGATGTATGGAACATCTTCAGGCATACCCCTGCGCTCGTGATTGGGGAGAAGCTGGAACGGCGTAACCGCGTCGATAGCAGCGTCGTGCTCAGCGACATGACCCCGGGCGAAAAGTCGTTTGCGCTCTGGCTCGAACACCTGCTCAACAAGATCCTCGCGGCTGAATACCGCCAGCTCAACATCGAGTGCCTGCGCGTGCTGGCGAGCTTCTTTCGCCAGAACCCGACGCTAAAGATCGAGGACGCGTGCGCGCTCGACGCCTTGATCGGCCACGCCGTTCGGCTCGCTTACCTCGAGCAACACGGCGACCGCGAGAGCACTTATAGCGAATACAAGGCGGACGCCTGGGCAGCTTTTTATGCAAGCTCTCCCGTTCGCACCTCCACGTTTCTGGTCGGCGCCCTGCGCAGCCTGCTGATGCTGCACGGTCCTGCCGTCGACGCCCTCGCCGGCTGAGGCCGCTCCTCGGCGCTCCCCCCATCCCACTAGAACCGCCTCAGGCTCCGGGGCCCCGCGGGATGCCGCGTCCAGCTTCTGCTCAGGTCGGGCCTGCTGAACGTCGTGGGGCGATACGCCAACTTGCCGCTGGCCCGTATTAGGTGCAACATCACGGTGATCGAAACGCCGGACTAACCGTGTTCGGGAGGGCAGGTGCTCAAAGGGCATACCCTCCCGCTCGAGGCACTCGCAGACGCTCATGAATCGACCTATTCGCGCATTGATCCTCGCCGACGACTGTAACCCCGAGTGGCCCTCTCTGCCGGTCGTGGGATACAAGGCCGCCCGCGCTATCGCCGATCACGCAGAGGTGACGGTTGCGACGCACGTGCGTAACCAGCCCAACATCGAGAAAGTCGGCTTTGGTCGCGCCAAGGTGGAGTACGTCGACAACGAATACGTGGCGCGGGGCCTGTACAAGCTCAACACCTGGCTGCGCGGCGGCAATGAAGTCGGCTGGACGACGAACATCGCGCTGAACTACCCTTCATACCTGGCGTTCGAGTGGGAGGTGTGGCGTCGCTTCGGTTCTGCCCTCAAGGCAGGGCAGTTTGACGTCGTGCACCGCATCACGCCCATGTCGCCGACGCTGCCGAGCCCGATCGCGCGCGAAAGCCCTGTCCCCTTTGTCCTGGGCCCGCTCAACGGCGGCCTGCCCTGGCCCGACGGCTACGGCAAAGAGCGAGACCGCGAGAAGGAGTGGCTGGTCAAGCTGCGGGAGGCTTACCGGTATTTGCCGTTTTACAGGTCGAGCTATGAAAAGAGCGCGGCCATCCTCACCGCCTTCGCTCACACGCTCGCCGACCTGCCGAAGAGCGCCCGCCAACGCGCCATCAATTTTCCGGAAGTGGGCATCGACCCGGAGTTGTTCCGTGCGCCACCCGCTCGCGGCACGGGCCGCTTGACGTTCCTGTTCGCGGGCCGCCTGGTTCCGTACAAGCTGCCTGGCTTGCCGATCGACTGCTTCGCCCGCAGCCCCGAGCTGCGCGCTCACCGCCTGCTGATCGTGGGTGACGGCCCCGAGCGCGAGAGCATGCAGCGTCAAATCGACGAATATAAGCTCCAGGGCTGCGTGGAAATGCTCGGCAAGAAGCCCCAATCAGAGGTGGCGGAGCTCATGCGCCAGAGCGACGTATTTGTGTTCCCCTCGATTCGCGAGCTCGGTGCAGGTGTCGTGGCAGAAGCCATGGCGAGCGGCCTGTGCTGCGTAGCCGCGGATTACGGCGGGCCCTCCGAGTTGCTCGCCAACGGTCGCGGCGTCAAAGTCCCGATCGGTCCGCGTGAACGCCTCACCGAGGACTTCAGGCGGGAGCTCGAGAAGCTCGCGAGCGCCCCGCAGCTGGCACGTGAGTCGGGCGAGCGCGGCAGAAAATACGCGCTAGCAAACCTCACTTGGGACATCAAAGCGCAACGCACGCTCGACATCTACCGCTGGGTCATGGCGGGGCACGGGCGCCCCCCCGCGCCGTTTGCCGAGGATTGGGAAGCCGGCAGGCACGCCGCATGAGCGCACCGCCGCACGTTACGGTCTGGCGGCAATCCTCACCGGGCCGCCTTGGACCCCCTCGATGTTCCGCATTCGCACGAGCTAAAAATTATCCGGTGGCTCGGCCATCTGGGGTTGGCCGGCACGATGTAGGAGCGGGCCGCGGGGCGAGTCGTGCTAGCGCTGAGGGATACTTAACTGTGAGGTCCCCATGCGTGCGACGGTATTTTCCGCGGTTGCCATTTGCGTCATTTTTTCCGGTTGCTCGAGTGATGATTCGCCCAGCGTAGCGGGCGGCGGCTCCACTCAGACCAGCATCAACGACAACAACCCCGCGGGTTCGGCGGGTGGCAGCGTGGGCACGGGCGGCAGCGCAGGCGCGGGCGGCGCAGTAACAGGAGCTGGCGGCACTGAAGGGGCTCCGGACAACGTGGGTATCGGTCAGGGCGGCGCTAGCGGCGCAGCCACGGGAGCCGCGGGCAGCAGCATGGCCGCCGCCGCAGGCGCGAGCGGCGCAGCCCCAACCGCTGACGCAGGTGCGGACGACACTACGATGAGCTTCTTCGTCACGAGCCGCGGCGCAGGTAACGGCGGCAACTTCGGCGGCATCGCCGGCGCCGACGAGTTCTGCCGCACCCTCGCGGCGGAATCATCGCCAGCTCTGGGCGCCAAAACCTGGCGCGCCTACCTCAGCACCAGCACCGAAAACGCTCGCGATCGCATCGGCGACGGCCCCTGGCGCAACTTCGCCGGCCGCATCATCGCCAACGACGTCGACCAACTCCACGACCAAGCGGCAAACGGCTCCCTGAACGCCACGTGGCCACTTGCCGACGTGACAGTCCCTCTCGATGAGCAGGGCGATCAGGTGCCGTCCGCGCAACCCAACGTGTTGCACGACATCATTACGGGCACCAATTTGGACGGCACCGTCGCGGCCAGCGGCACGTGCAGTGACTGGACGTCGACGACGGGGACCACTCAAAACGGCCACTCTAACCGCGCGGGAGGTGGCGCGAATCCCTCATCCTGGAATGGCGCCCACGGAACGGGGTGCGGCGAACCGACGGCGAACTTCCAGCAGGGCACGGTGAGCCAAGGCGGTGGTCGTGGCTCGATCTACTGCTTTGCGACCGACTGACGCACTGAAGCGCATGGCGCGCTTGCCGAGCGCGATGACCCCCAAACGGAGGCGCCCTCGGCCGGGAGGGGCCCCCTCCTACGCCTCCGCCTCTTTTTCCGGTGCATCGGGCTTCGGAGTGGGTGGCCTGCGCGAGAGACGCAGCCGGTTGACGGCGCGCCCGCGGACGAGGGACAGCACCCGTACGTCGTAGGTGCCGATGCGGACCTCGTCGCCTTTTTTGGGGAGCCTTCCGAGCAGGCTGGTCACGTAACCACCGAGGGTGCTGCCCGCGGGGTCTGTCACGCTGAGTCCGAAGCGATCGACGGCTGCCGGCAAGGGCATCGAGCCATTGACCTCAAAGTCGCCGGAGTCGAGCTCGATCAGAGGCGACTGCGCGTCGTCAAATTCGTCGGCGATGGGCCCGACGATCTCTTCGAGCGCATCTTCCAGAAATGCAAGTCCAAGCGCAGCCCCGAACTCGTCGATCACCATCGCGACGTGTGAGCGCGAGGTCTGGAGCTTGGCGATGAGCTCACCGAGGGGCCACGTGTCAGGGACCAATAGCACAGGGCGAGCCAGGGCGCGAAGCTCGGCGTTGCTGAGCGTGGTGGCGCCTCGCGCGAAGATGTCGCGGGTGTGGACGAAGCCGACCACGCTGTCGAGCTCGCTCTCGCACAGGGGGTAGCGCGAGTGCCCGCTGCGGCGCATCAGGCTCAGGTTGGTGTCTGCCGATGCTTTCAGCGACAGGAGCACGACGTTGATGCGCGGTACTACGATGTGGCGCACCTGCATGTCGATGGCCCGCAGCACGTTGTCCACGATGGCGCGGCCCTGCTCTGGGATGTGCCCGGCCTCGGTGGAGAGGTCGAGCGCACGCTGCAGCTCGCCGCGAGTGGGGACTGTCTCGTGGGCGACCTTGGGATCGATTCCGACGGCGCGCAACATGAAGTTCGAGACGGCGTTGACGAAGGTAATGAACGGCCAGAAGACGACCGTGAAGAGCCGGAGCGGCAAGGCTACGGCGAGCGTCGTGGGTTGTGCGTGGCGGAGCGCCCACATTTTGGGGGCCTGTTCGCCCAGCGTCATGTGGAAGATCGTGATGGTGGTGAAGGCGATCACCAGGGAGGTCCAACGCAGCCACTGTGAACCTGGCTCGACCGCGACGTCGAGCCAGGTGAGGGCGCTGGTGACCAGCGTACCAACGGCGGGCTCGCCGAGCGCACCGAGCACCAGGCTCGCCAGGGTAATGCCGAGCTGACACGCCGACAGGTAGTGGTCGAGGTGGTCGAGCACGTGTTTGGCGATGCGCGCCGTGAATCGGCCCTCCTCGGCGAGCTCGGCCACGCGCGTGCGCCGGACGGTGACCAGCGCGAACTCCGCCGCCACGAAAAAGCCGTTCAGCATGACCAACAGCAGGGTCGCACCGAGCCGCCAGGCGACCCCCACCATGTCGATCGAGTGAGATGCGGCCATGGGCGCTTGTTACATCACTAGCGGCGAGACAGGCCAGGAACGTTATAGGGCCATTCGGCCGATGCTCACTCTTCAGCGCAGCAAAGACGCGCACTTGGGCTCGTTCAGGCATTCGTGAGCGCGCTTGGCTCGTGGCCGGTACTGGGTTAGGACCGTTGATTATGAACGCTGCCTGGTGGCTGCTCGTGGCTCTCGCCGTCCTCGCCGTCGCTTACCGTTACTATTCCGCATTTCTGGCGGCCAAGGTGCTGTGTCTGGACGACAGCCGGCGTACGCCTGCCCATGAGCTGAACGACGGCCATAACTTCCACCCCACCAGTAAATGGGTGTTGTTCGGCCATCATTTCGCGGCGATCACGGGCGCAGGGCCCCTGATCGGTCCAGTGCTGGCGGCGCAATTCGGGTTTTTGCCGGGCTATCTCTGGATCTTGTTCGGGGTGGTGCTCGGCGGGGCCGTCCACGATTTTGTGATTCTCGTGGCGAGCACGCGCCGGGGCGGGCGCTCTCTGGCGGAGATCGCCCGGGAGGAGCTGGGGCCTGTCCTGGGCAGCGTCACCGCCTTGGCGATCCTCTTCATCATCGTGATCGCGCTGGCGGGGCTCGGCAACGTGGTCGTCGGGGCCCTCGCGGAGAGCCCCTGGGGCGTGTTCACCGTGAGCATGTCGATCCCGATCGCGCTCTTGATGGGTTTTCATATCTACGTGAACCGAGGCGGCTCGGCTCGGGGCATTCGCGAGGCAACCATCGGGGGTGTGGTGCTGCTGGGCGTCGCGCTCGTGGCAGGGGAGGCCATCGCCAACTCGCAGTACGCGAGCTGGTTCCGGCACTCGCGCACGGTGTTGACCTTGGCGATCGCAGGCTACGGGTTCATCGCGAGCGTGCTGCCGGTGTGGGTGCTGCTGTGCCCGCGGGATTACCTGTCGAGCTACCTGAAAATTGGCACCATTGGCTTGCTGGTTCTGGGGATTTTGATCGTGCAACCACAGATCGAGATGCCTGCCGTCAGCCAATACATCCACGGGGGGGGGCCGATCATCAAGGGGCCGCTATTCCCGTTCGTGTTCGTGACCATCGCGTGCGGTGCCATCAGCGGTTTTCACGCGCTCGTCGCCAGCGGCACGACTCCGAAGATGATCGAGCGGGAATCCCATACGCGCCCGATCGCGTACGGTGCCATGTTGATGGAGGGCCTGGTGGGGATCACTGCGCTGATCGCCGCGTGTGTCATGCCGCCCGAAGATTACGTCGCCATCAACACCGATCCAAAGATCGCGATGGTGGCCTCGGCAGCGACCAAGAACGTGGGCCTTTCGCGCTCCGTGGCCGAGCTCTCGAGCGCTGAGGACGCGCTGACCGATCACGATCGAAAGATCCTGGGCCTGGCTGCGGGGGAGCCTCTCGTCAGTCTACAGGACGCGATCCTTCCGGCTTCCAAGTTGTTGGCGCTTTCCACCGGTGTGCTCGCGCGTCTCGAGTATTCGGTCGATCCCGCGATGCCGCAGCCGACCACGCTGAGCGATGCCGACTTTGCGCGTCTGGGTATCACCGTCAAATCGCTGCCCGCGCTGTCGCAAGGCGCCGGTGAGGTCGTGGCCGCTCGAACCGGCGGCGGCGTGTCCCTCGCTGTCGGCATGGCACGCGTTTTTAGCGGCCTGCCCGGCATGGGCGCGTTGCTCGCGTACTGGTATCACTTTGCCATCATGTTCGAGGCGTTGTTCATTCTCACGACCATCGATACGGGGACTCGCATCGGGCGCTTCCTGATGCAGGAGTTTTTAGGGCGGATTCACGCCGAGCTTGGGCGCTCTTCGAGCCGTACGGGAGGGATCGTCGCATCCCTGCTGATCGTGAGCGGTTGGGCCTATTTCATCCTTACCGGCAGCATCTCCACAATCTGGCCGATGTTCGGCGTCGCCAATCAATTGCTCGCCTGCACGGCCCTGTGCGTGGGGACGACCATCGTGCTCCGCGAGGCTCCGAAGCGCCGCTACGCGCTCGTCACCTTGCTACCGCTCGCATTTCTATCCACGACTACGCTGGCGGGAGGCATCGAGAGTGTCCGACGCATCTATCTCCCGATGACGGCGGTGGAGGCCACACGGGTGACGGGTTGGGTGAATGCCGTCGTGACGAGCTTTCTGATAGTGGGCGTGAGCTTTGTCATCATTGGTAGCGCGAGGCGCTGGCTGGTGCAGCTGAAGGTCCCGACGATCCCGGTGGACGCTCACGCCTCTTCCTGACCGCCCGGCCCCTCCGGGGCATCTCACGCCCGGCAGGAAGCGTCGCTCGTGTCAACAGGTCAACGCGCGCCAAAACAGGGCACTCAAGGTGCAATCCAGGGCCTCCGAGAGCACGAAGTAATAGCTTTGATAGTGCGTTACGGTCCGGAAACAATAACGACGTTGATCAGATACGTAAGACGCCTGAACTGAGCATTCAGAAATTGCTCCGAAAACCGGGCCCCGCCTTCCGGCTGTCCGCCCCAATGGGAGCACCTCAATCAGGAGTTTAGCGGTCATGAAAAGGCTGTGGGTCGCCCTTGCGGTATTCATCATCAGTTGCTTCGCCGTCGTCGCGGCGCCGGATTTCGCTCTAGCGGATACGGAGCCAGCGGCAGCGTCGGCCACCAGTGCCGAACTGGAGAAGCGGATTGCGGATCTCGAGGCGTACGTCAACAACGGCGCACGCGCCGACGACGCCACCTCCAAGATCCCGGGCTCCGGGCCCGGTCACAACGGGTTTATGATGGTCTGCGCAGCGCTGGTGCTGTTCATGACTCTCCCCGGTCTCGCGCTGTTCTACGGCGGCTTGGTGCGTTCGAAGAACGTGCTCTCCGTCATGGCGCAGTGCATGGGCATCGCCGGCATCGTGGCGGTGTTCTGGTGGGCCTTCGGCTACAGCCTGTGTTTCGACGCCGGGTCGCCGTTCATAGGTGGGCTGAAGTACATGTTCCTCGACGGCGTGGGCTCGGCTCCGAACACCGCGTATTCGGTGTGGGTGTCGCAGAGCACGTTCTCGATGTACCAGCTCATGTTCGCCATCATCACTCCGGCGCTCATCGTCGGTGCCATCGCCGAGCGCGTGCAGTTCAAGGCGTTGCTCTTGTTCGTCGCGGGCTGGATGCTCATCGTGTACTTCCCCCTCGCTCACATGGTGTGGGGCGCCGATGGCCTGATGAACGGCGTGTGGAATGCGAACGCTCCGATCAAGGCGATCGACTTTGCCGGCGGCACCGTGGTGCACATGTCGTCAGGTTGGTCCGCGCTGCTCCTGGCGCTCATCGTCGGTAAGCGCAAGGGCTACGGCACGGAGCATTTCGCTCCGCACAGCCTGGTGCTCACCATGATCGGCACGGGTATGCTGTGGGTCGGCTGGTACGGCTTCAACGCCGGCAGCGCGGTCGCTGCAGACGGTGTTGCCTCGCAAGCGTTCATGACCACGACTCTGGCCGCAGCCATCGCGGGTCTGAGCTGGGCGGCGGTCGAGTGGATCGTGCGCGACAAGCCCACGGTGCTCGGCTTCTGCTCCGGCATCGTCGGCGGTCTGGTCGTGATCACCCCGGCGGCGGGCTTCGTGACGGCGAACGGCGCGATACTGATCGGCGTGCTGGCTGGCGTGATCCCCTTCTACGCCTGCACCAGCCTGAAGAACGCGCTCGGCTACGACGACGCGCTCGACACCTTCGGCGTGCATGCCGTGGGTGGTACGCTCGGCGCCTTCGTGACGGGTCTGCTCGCGACCCCGGACGCGAACCCCAACCTGCTCATCAATCTGAAGGATGTCGTGGGCAGCACCCTCTGGATCGAGCAACTCAAGGCCATGGGCGTCACCCTGGCGCTCTCGTTGGTCGGCACGGCGGTGATCGGGTACGCGCTCAAGGCGACGATCGGGCTACGTCCGTCGGCAGAGAACGAAGAAGCCGGTCTCGACGTGAGCGATCACGGCGAGCGCGGCTATCACCTCACCGAGGTCTGAACCAATCAGTGGCGGCGTGCACGCCGGGTCAAATGAACGACGTGCACGCCTTCGGAAATGAGCCTCGTAACTAACGGGGCGAGTCAAGGGGGGGCGGCCGGACGTGGTGGCTTGGTTTTTGGGGGGTGTGGAACCGAGCCACCATGACGACGACGGCACAGATAATCAGCGCGGCGCCTACCAGGGAGATGGGGTTGAGGCTTTCCCCCAGCACTAGCCAGCCCAGGATGACAGCGACGACGGGGTTGACGTAGGCGGTGGTAGACAGGCGCGCCGGGGTGGTCTGCCCGACGAGCCAATTGAACGCGCTGAAGGCCAGCATCGAGCCGAACACGGTGAGGTAGCAGAAGCACGCGAAGCTGCGGCCCGAGACGTCCGCGACGGACAGCTCGGCGAGCTCACCTCTGCCAATCGCCACGAGCAACATGGCCGCGCCGCCAGCTATCATCTGCTGCGCCCCTGAGACCGCAGCGTTCGGATATAGCGTCTGATAGCGCGAATACAGGCTGCCGAAGGCCCAGCAAAGGCCGGCCAAGACGAGCGCGACGACGCCCAGCCAGTGCGTCTGAACGAGAGCATCGGGGTCAGGCTTCACGAGCAGCCCCATTCCGAGCACGCCGAGCAGCACGCCGACGAAGGCCTGGCGACTTGGGCGCACCCCGCCCGTGCGCCACCAGTCCATCAGCACGATGTACGTGGGCACCCCCGCCAGCATCAGAGCAGCGAGATTAGAGGGCACACCCGTCTCGGCCCAGGTCACGAGCCCGTTGCCGCCCGCCAACATCGCCACGCCCGCTAGGCTAGCGCGCCTCCATTCGGTGAGGGTCGGTTGGCGGGCACCGCGCAGCCGGAGCCATAGGAAAAGCAGCCCACCAGCGACTAAGGAGCGGCTGCCCGCCAAGAGAAACGGCGGGATGCTCTCTACGGCGATACGGATGCCGAGATAGGTTGAGCCCCAGATCAGATACACGGCGCCGAAGGCGAGGCGACGCCCCCACGCGACACGCTCTGCCGCCGCCCCGAGGGGGCCTGTGTCGACGACAGGGACAGCTGACGCTGCGGTCGTGCTACTGGGATGGAGCTCAAAGAGTTCTCGGTCGCCCATTGGCCGTACTTTCTGGCCGCGGCGGGGAGAGCACCTTCGCCACCCACCCGCGTTGGCCGGGTGGGTCTTTTTTCGTCTGAACTACTGCTGCGTTCGGCTATTGCTCTCGACGATCGATCCCACTCGCGGCAGCGTAGCTACGCCAACGAGTTCCCCGTACTGCGCACGCCGCGCAGTTGATCCCGCAGTTGACCCCGCAGTGGGGCAAATCGGCCGGTGGCTGAGCCGGCACGACGGGAGAGCGACGGATCGACAGCATGAGCCGCGGAATGTAACAGCCAATGACAGCCCGTCAAGCCGGCAGGGGCGAATGCCTCCACCGTGCAAAGCTAGACCGCTCTGCTGCCCCAAGCCCTGCATGCGCAGGCAGGCTCGGGCCGATCGATCAGTTGCGTCGGGCGAGAGCTGCGTTATACGAGGAACATGTCGATGCTGAGAAATGACGGGCTCCTTGCAAAGCTGAGCCGAGCTTGGGTAGCGACCTTGTTGCTCGTCCTGATGACGGGGACAGGTTGCGGCTACAACGAGGTGATCGAGCGTGACGAGGGCGTGAAAGCCAGCTGGGCGGAGGTCGAGAATCAGTACCAACGCCGCGCCGACGTGGTTCCGAACCTCGTGCGGGTGGTCAAGGGCGCTGCAGATTTCGAGCGGGGGACGCTGGAGGCCGTGGTCAATGCCAGGTCCAAGGTGGGCTCCATTCAGGTGGACTCGTCAATCGTCGACAACCCCGAGAAGCTGAAGCAGTTCGAACAAGCTCAGGGGGAGCTCTCGTCGGCGCTGTCCCGGCTGCTCGTGGTGAGT
The DNA here is from genome assembly GCA_043747815.1 of Deltaproteobacteria bacterium. Classification (GTDB taxonomy): domain Bacteria; phylum Myxococcota_A; class Polyangia; order Polyangiales; family Polyangiaceae; genus SZUA-265. The sequence goes on along the minus strand of JAYTOL010000071.1, from coordinate 18,953 downwards.
GAGAATTACCCTGTCCTCAAGGCGACGGACGCATTTCGCGACCTTCAGGTGCAGCTCGAGGGGACCGAAAACCGTATCGCGGTGGCTCGGCGTCGGTTCATCGACTCCGTGTCCCAATACAACCAGACGGTTTTGAAGTTTCCGACCAGCATCGGCGCGCGCATGCGCGGCAAGGCTGAGCGCCCCACGTTCGCTGCAACGACGCCGGGCGCCGATCGAGCGCCCGAGGTCAAGTTCTGACGACGCGGAGAGTGGGGGTCATGTCCCACCTGTCGTTCGACCCTTGGCGGTGGCCTCGTGCCGAGTCGTGCACAGGCCCAAGGTTGAGCCTCTGGCGTGGCCGCGCGCTCCCGGCATCCTGGCTCCTCACGTCTTTCCTGGCTCTGCTGCTGCTCGTGACGGGAGCGGCTCGAGCGCTCGAGGTGCCCCCCCTGCAGGGGCACATCAACGATCTAGCCGGGGTCTTGCCGGCGCAGGTTCGGCAAGACCTGGAGGTGCGGCTCACCGCCTACGAGCAGAAGACCGGGCACCAACTCGCGGTCCTGTTGGTCGACTCCTTGGATGGCGATCCAGTCGAGGACTTCACCCTACGGGTGGTCGAAGCCTGGAAATTGGGCCGCAAAGATCGTGACGACGGCGTTCTACTGTTGGTGGCGGTCAAGGACCGCAAAATTCGCATCGAGGTCGGTTACGGTCTCGAAGGCGACCTGCCGGATGCGCTGTCGGGCCGCATCATCCGCGAGGTGATGGCCCCCGCGTTCCGGCAAGGAGAGCTCGCGCAGGGCATCGTTCGTGCGCTCGAAGCGATCATGGCGGCGACCGGGGGTGAAGGCGAGGCGTTGCCTCCGGCAAGGCAGCAGCAGCAGCGCCGTAGCGTGGGGATTTCCCCCTATTTCTTGCTGCTGCTCGTGTTGCTCATGTTTCTCGGTGGCGGTCGCGGTCGCGGCGGTGCTGGAGCGTTTCTCGCCGGGTCTGCCCTGGGCTTCGGAGGGCGTGGTGGCTTCGGCGGTGGCTCTCGCGGCGGCGGGGGCGGCGGTTTCCGCGGCGGTGGTGGTGGTTTTGGGGGCGGCGGCGCCTCTGGCGGGTGGTGAGGTCATGGCGCACCTATTGAGCAATGTTGAACAGGCAAAGGTCGCCGAGCACGTGGCGCGGGCCGAGCGTGGGACGGCCGGTGAAATCGTCGTGGTGCTGTCCGAGAGCAGCGACGGCTATGAGCGGCAACGAGCGGCTGTGAGCTTTGCGTCTACGCTGTTTGTCGCCGTCGGCGTCTACACCTTCGTTGCGGCGATGCACCCGCTCTGGGTGCTCTGCGGCGAAGCTCCGCTGATGCTGCTCGGGTGGTGGGTCAGCGGCCAGCCCGCGGTGATGCGGGCCATCGTCCCCGCAGGCGTTAGAGCGAGCGCCGTGAAGGCCCGTGCAGCGCAGCTCTTTCTGGAGCAGGGGGTGAGCGAAACGAAGCAACGCAGCGGAGTGCTGCTCTACTTCTCGGAAGCCGAACGGCGTATAGAGTTGCTGGCTGACCGTGGCATTCATGAGCGGGTGGGGCCGGAGGGGTGGCAAGCGCTGGTCGATTCGGTGGTAAACGCCATTCGTAGCGGTCGCGCCGCGGAGGGGATCGTGGCCGCCATAGACGCCATCGGTGTCAGCCTGGCCCTGCACTTCCCGCCGGCGTCCGATGACGTCAATGAGCTACCGGACGCGCCGCGCCACGTGTGACCAGTGCCTCGCACCCCGATCCGTGCTCGGCAATTCCTCTATATGGCGAAACCGTTGGCGGACGCGCAGTTCTCCAATCAGGGGCTCAGCCGGGCGATACGTGGGAGCCGTGCAAGCCGCGGTACACCTGCGTGACAGCGCGAGCCGAGAGCAGGATATCGTCGGTGCTCGTGTCGGCATTAATGATCGAGAAGCGCAGGGCGGGCGAGCCGCGCCAGATCGTCGGCGTAGCATAACACGTGCCCTCTGCCTGAAGGGCCACGGCGAGCTGGTGGGTCCATTCGCGAGCGTCGATGCCGCTCGGCGCCTCGGCGTGCACCACCACTTGGTTGAACACGACATCGTTCATGATGCGGAGCCCCGAGACCTGGCGGAGCTCCGTCGACAATAGCTGCGCGTGTGACACGCAGCGCGTCACGAGCTCATCGACGCCGCGCTTGCCGAGCTGGCGCAGCGCTGCCCAGACGGCGAAGCCACGAGCCCGTCGGGAGAGCTCCGGTGCAAACGCTCCCGGAGTGGGTATCGCCGTCGGGTTGCCGCTCGACAGGTAGGCGCCGTGAACCGCCATGGCGCGGCGCTGGGCGCGAGGGTGACACGTCAGGACGATGCCCGAGTCGTAGGGCACGTTCAGAAATTTGTGCGCGTCGGTGGCCCAGGAATCGGCGAGCTCGGTACCTCGAGCGAGCCCCGCGGTGGCAGCCGCGGCCCGTGCCCACAACCCGAACGCTCCGTCCACGTGGAGCCAACAGAGCTCCGCCCCATGTCGAGCTCGGTACCGGGCGATTGCTTCGTGGATCTCCGGAAGCGGATCGAACGCGCCGCTATTTACGTTACCCGCCTGGGCGCAAACGATCACCGGACCCGAGCTGGCGTCGAGCTCGCGCTGCAACGCCTGCGCCTGCATTCTGCCCTGGCCGTCGGCGTCCAAGCAGACCATCGCGCGTTTACCAAATCCAAGCAACCGAAGCGCTTTATCTACCGTGTCGTGGCGCTCTTGACCGACGAGCACTCGGACTGCCGGCGCCGCAAACAAGCCGTCCTGCTCTACATCCCAGCCGACCGCGCAGAGTACGTGGCTCCGGGCCGCTGCGAGCGCGGTGAGATTGGCCATCGTAGCCCCGGTCACTAACGCCCCCCGAGCTCGCTCCGGCAAGAGCAATAGCTCTGCCACCCATTTCAACGCCGTGAGCTCGAACGCGCTCGCTGACGGAGCGCCTGCTGCAGGCCCCGCATTCTGATCCCAGATCGATGTCATCCAGTCTGCAGCCACGGCAGCGGGCAACGTGCCGCCCGTGACCCAACCGAAAAAGCGCGGGCCTGACATCGATGTGATGCCGGGCTCCGCCAGCTGCACCAACTCGTCCAGGACTTCGTTCGGGGAGCGGCCGTCATTGGGCATGCCGCCAAGCTGACCCAGGGCCTCGAGCTGCCTTTCGGTCGAGGCCGCGGCCGCCACGCGCCGAGTCGCGAGGGATTGACGGTACGTCGCGGCGTGCCGCAGCGCAGTGTTCAAGAGCGTGTCCCAGTCGAAGTCATTGGCCACTCCGCTTTTTTGCGCGGCGCTGCCCGGGGCGCAAGCTCCGCAGCGGCGAGCCGCGTCCGGCTCCCGCTGTCGCTGTCGCTGCCGGGGAGCCTTCCTGGTCAAGGGGCTGTTCCAGCACCCCATGTACGACGCCACGTAACAGCAGACGTTCGAGTTCTGGCGCAGCGTCGCCTTCCGCTACCAGGGTGTGCCGACCGTGGCCTTCTACGAGCTCTTCAATGAACCGACCGTTTATACCGGCACGCTCGGCACGGGCAATTTGGGCAGAGTGGAAAGGCTTGATCGAGGAGGTGAGCTCGATCATCATCGCCCACGACAAGCAGCAGATACCGCTCGTCTGAGGCTTCAATTGCGCCTACGAGCTCGGGCCCGTTGCCAAGCGGCCGGTGGATCGCACCGGTATCGGCTATGTCTCACATCGCTATCCGCAGAAGACAGACGCTCTTTTCGAGAAGCATCGGGATGAGGCGTTCGGCTTCGTGGCGGCGAAATACCCGCTGTTCGTGACCTCCTCGTGTGTTCAGCCCGATACGGCGCACGTGGTAGTGCCCATCATCATTCGCTGAGCACGCGCGCCGGATAATTCGCCTCCAAGTTTCCGCGGCCACCGGGTATGCTAGGGCCCCGTGTTTCGTTTGCCGCTTTCCCCCTCGCCGGCCGGGCTTGGCGCCGTCTCGAGCAGTGACGCCTGGGGGCTCACCCCTCTGGACCTGGAGGCTCGCGGGCTCAGCTCCGGCGCGGCGGCATTTGCGGCTCTGCAGCGGCCATGGCGCTGGAAAGAAGGCGCCCCGGACCTTTCGCCGCGCGTCCTCGCAGAGCTTGACGTCATCGGGCGAACAGCGCCCGCGATCCGTCACACACAGCGTTCGGACGATGGGGCCACGAAGCTGCTGCTCAGCGCCCGGGCGGATTTCATCGAAGCCGTGCACATGCCACGGTCGGTGAGCACGGGTGGGCGCGTGACCTTGTGCGTGTCGAGCCAAGTCGGGTGCGCGATGGGGTGTACCTTTTGCGCTACCGCTAGCATGGGTTTCATCCGTCAACTTTCGGCGGGCGAGATCGTTGCTCAAGTGCTGGTCGTGTTGCACGCGCTCGGACCGCGCCACCCGGGGGAGCTCACGCTGGTGTTCATGGGCATGGGTGAGCCCCTCCACAACCTGAGGCAAGTGGCGCGGGCGATCGAGGTTCTGTCAAACCCGCTGGGGCTGGGCATGTCAGCGCGGCGCATCACGGTTTCAACGTCCGGCCTGGTCCCCCAGATCGACGAGCTTGGCGCGCTCCCAGTGCGTCCGCTGTTGGCCATTAGCCTCAACGCCACGACGGATCCCCAGCGCCGTGAGCTGATGCCTATCAACCGCCGCTATCCACTCGCCGAGCTGCGTGCAGCGCTCGAGCGTTTCCCGCTCAAGCCGCGTGAGCGCATCACCGTCGAGTACGTGCTCTTGGGCGGCGTTAACGACACGCCAGAAGACGCGCTTCGCCTGGTGGAGTTTTGCTCGGCGTTTTCCCATCACATAAACCTGATCCCCTTCAACGAACACCCGCACGCTCCCTATCGCGCACCCTCAGAGGCTCGGCTCGAGGCGTTCACGCAGGCGATTATCGACCAGCGTGGAGGCTTGGTCACGATCCGCCGCTCTCGGGGCCGTGACATACAAGGTGCCTGTGGCCAGCTCGTACGAGCCGCGCCCGGTTGACACCACCTGCTTCAGTTCAAGCGTTCGAGCGCGGCAGCATCGGCGCCGGAGAGGCGCGTCCCGAGTCGATGGACGTGAGCGATCAGCGAGGTCAAGCGCCGGTACGGGTCGAGCTCCTCGAGCAGCGCCTGCCGTTCGTCGGCGTCTTCAATCAACGTACCCGCCAGTGCGTCCGCGCACTCCGCCGCGTCAGTGGCGGCTCGCAGCCGAGGCTCCAGGTCCTTCGCGGGGCCCGACAGATGCGGGACCGCGCGGCGCACGAGCCTGAGCAGCTCTGCGCGCAGAGTCTGAGCGACCTGCGGCGTCGGTGGCTGCAAATCGAGGGCTGCTTCCGCGCGGGCAACGCGATACGGCTCCGAGCGCAGCTCCTCGACCAAGCGCACCCGCCCGAGCCCCTGCACGACGATGTTGAAACGCCCGTCGGGCAGGCGAGCGTATTCGGTGATTTGACCCACCCCGCACGTCTCAAATAGCGGGGGTGCGCCGTAATATTCCGCATCGAATCCGGGTTTGAGGCGCGGGACCGCCAGCACTGACCCGTGTTGGATCACGTCGCTCACCAGCCGCCGGTAGCGCGGCTCGAAGACATGCAGCGAGAGCGACTGGAAGGGAAATAGGACCACGTTCGGCAGCGGGAACAAGCCAATTCTGGAGAGATCGTGTTCCGCGAGCCGATGCTTCGAAGCGTTCACCTCGCTACTATACTCGGCGCAGCGTTTCTGGCCCCCAACCTCGTTTTCTCTCGGTCGTGTGTCTTGGGATGAATGAGCCCACCCACTAGGCCGACGGGCCGCCGTCATCGATACTTTGCTGCTTAGGCATGGCAAGCGCGACGGGCTTTGAGGTATTGAGGCCCCACCTCGGCCTCTGGGGCGAGGGCTCACCTGAATGGGTGACGTTGGCATTCAATCGAGGATGACACATGAAGGCTCTGCAAGAATTCAAGGAGTTTGCCGTCAAAGGCAACGTCGTCGACATGGCGGTAGGCGTCGTGATCGGCGCCGGCTTCGGCAAGATCGTCTCGTCACTGGTTGCTGACATCATCACACCGGTGCTCGGGGTATTGGTGGGTGGAGTCAACTTCACCAACCTAAAGGTCACGCTGAAGGGAGCGATCGCGGATAAGCCCGCCGTCACTTGGAATTACGGCTCGTTTATCCAAGCGATCTTCGACTTCCTGATCATTGCCTGGGCCATCTTCATGGTGGTGAAGCTGATCAACCGCTTGAAGCGACGCGAGCCTCCTCCTCCGGCGCCGCCGCCTCCTCCCCCGGCGCCGTCCGCCGAGGTGCTTTTGCTAATTGAAATCCGCGACGCGCTCAAGGCTCGCAATCCCCTCTGAACGCGGCGGCGCGCCGGGCGATGGTCATGAATCAAAATACAATCCTTGCTGGATCCTTTTTGGCTGCTGCATTGGTGTCGGGTGGCGCGCACGCGCAGCCTGCGCCTCTATCAAATCAAGCCCCAGCCAGCGCTGGTCGCACCGACGTGGCGAAGGAGGGGTTCCAGGCCCCGTCAGCGCCCGTGCCACCTGAAGCGAGTAAAGACGCGTCGACCTTGAAATTGACGCTGGGCGGGTTCCTCTCGCAGGGAAACTCTCGAAACCTCGCGTTGACGGGCGCGACGGACTATTTCTTGCGGCGGAGCTCAAACCAGTTTTCCGCGCTCGCGGCCGTCAACTACGGCCGTTCGGCACCTGCCACGGGGGAGCCGTACGTTACGACGGTAGAGAACTACCAGGCCCGCGTCCGGTACGACCGCTTTCTTGCGGCCGGTGTAGCAGCGTTTTTTAGCGTATCGGCCCGGCGTGATCGCTTTCAAGGCCTAGATCTGCGGCTCAACCTCGACCCTGGGGTGGCCTACTATTTCATCGACGAGAAGGGCCATCGTCTCTGGGCAGAGCTGGGCTACGACTTGCAGTACGACCTGCGCGATCAAGACTTCATCGACGTCGCAGCTGCCACCGGCGCCGGTCCGATCGAGGAGAGCGAAGTGCGGCACAACGTGCGCGTCTTTGCCGGCTACGAGAACCAACTGACGGACAGTTTAAAGTTCGGTGCTGGCCTCGAATACCTGCAGAACGTTCAAGCGGCAGAGAATGCGCGATTGAACGCTGACGCCGCGCTGACGGCGCAGCTCGATCAGGATTTTTCGGTCGCAACGACCGTTTCCGTCAAATACGACAACAACCCTCTCCCAGGCGTCGAAGACACCGACGTCATCATGGCGCTCAACGTCGTTTACACGATGAATTGACGCGCAGGTTCTCGCCGCGGGGGAGGCGCTAGTAGCGTCGTGCGGCAGGCATTTGCAGCCACAGTTGCATGACTCGCACCGCGTCTGTGCGTAGCGCTTGCTCGCTTGGCAGGCGGCGTTCGGCGGCGCTTAGACCAAGCTCCGAATACAATAAGGCGTCGTCAAAGCCGATGTCCGCCGCGTCTGTTCGGGAGGCAGCGAAGTAAAGCCGATCGAGCCGTGCCCAGTACACAGCCGACAGGCACATCGGGCAAGGCTCACAGCTCGAATAGAGCTCACAGCCAGCCAGAGAAAAAGTGCCGAGGCTACGGCACGCGCTGCGAATGGCACCGATCTCGGCATGAGCGGTCGGATCGTGGCTCGTCGTTACCTGGTTGTATGCCTCGGAGAGCACCTCGTCGCCGCGCACAACGACCGCGCCGAAAGGTCCGCCATATCCCTGCGTCATGCCCAGGCCGGCGAGCTCGATCGCGCGCTGCAAGTAACGTTGCTGCATGGCGCCGAGTACACCACGTTCCGGCTTCCGCCGCATGCGCTCAAATTTTGTAACAGCGCCAATGCTTCGCGGTCGAGTCCGTCGAATTGCGGCTCGCGCTTCGCGTCCTTTACTCGAGCCGCTGCAGGGGCCGCGGCGAGCCTCTTCAAGGTGAAGCGTCGTCTGCAGCGGCGCCCAGCTCGAGCAGGCGTCGTTCCACGCGAGCCGCCGCGGCAGGCTGCTTTTGCCCATCCGGCAGGGCGCGATACGCGGCGAGCTGTTCCTCCAACGTCTGCACGGCCTCCGACTTGCGGCTCGCCCCAATCAAAAGGTCGGCTTTCAACGTCAAGAGCCCAATGCGGCGGGGACCGTAAGCCAGCCCGAGCGCGCGGTCGAGCGCAGCGAGGCCCTCCTGCCATCTGCCGAGCGCCTTGTAGCTTTTGGCCTGGTAATGCGGGGGGTTGTAGTTGCTGGGCAAACCGCGCTCTCGCTCGACGGCGATCGCGAGGGCCTCTTCGGCCCGATCGAGCGCAATCAGAGCGTCCGTGCGGGCCCAATCGTACGTGAGCGCGACCTCCGGAGGTTTGCCGGCAGCCGCGTGCTCCAACACATTGAGCCGCTCCAGGGTCGCGTTTCGCGCTCCGGTGGCGTCGCCCAGCGCTGCTCGTGCAGCGGCGAGGTTATCGCATGCATCGGCCCGGTCATCCGGCGACAGCTCGGTCGAGCCCTCCTGGCAAAGCCCCTCGAGCCGACGCTCCACCGTTCTCCGGAGCGCGGCAACGGCGGGTTGTCCCGCAGGCAACTGACTCGCGCATTCGAGCGCATAGTGGGCGAAATCGACGGCGCTAGCTGCGCTGCCGGTTTGCCCCATAGCCTTCGCCGCGAGCTCGGCGCAGCCCGCGAAGTCCTTGGCTTTCCACAATGCCGTCATCTGCGCGACCAGCACCTCCGGGCGGCGCGGCCAAGCCGACGGCGCTACGGCGAGTGCTTTTGCATATGCGCGAGCAGCGTCCGGGAAGTCGCCGCGCGTCGCCAACGTATCTGCGTCAATCACCAACGCCAGCGGTTCGTCGGCTGAGAGCCCGTTGGCTCGAAGCAGAGCCGCCGCACGCTCGCCCTCGTTCAAGAAGCGTTCGAACTGGGCGGGTGAGGCGGCGCCGAGCCAGCGCCCCACGATTTTGGAGCTCGCCGGCTCGAGGACATAGAACGTCGGCCACACGCCAACCGGGAATTCCTTCAGAAAGGCGGCGTTCTTCTCGCGCTCTGTATCGATCGCGAGCCAGACGAAGCGACTCGACGCGCCAGGCAGGTTCTCCGCCGTGATGACGAAGTTTTGCATCGACAGGCACGTGTGGCACCAAGCTGCCCAGGCGTCGATGACGACGAGTTTTCTCTCGGCGCGGGCGGCCGCGAAGGCTGCCTCTGGCGCATCCTCGTACCACGCCAAACCGTGACGGATCACCGCGTGAGCCCCCGGCGAATCTTTCCCTTCATTCGAGCCCAGACCGGCGCTGGCCGCCGGAGCTTCGGTGATGGGACCGGGCGTCTTCAAAGACGTTTTTGCGCCCTCGGGAGTAACCTCCTCGGGAGTAACTTCCTCGGGAGCAGCAGAGCCTCCCGTCGGGGCGTCGTCCGACACAGGGATGACTCGCGTCGGCTGTGAACATCCGAGCACGACGAGCGCGACGAGTAGACCACACGATCGCATGCAATCCCCATGTCCTATAGAACCTCAGACACCACGTGCACCCCAGTCAGGGTGCACGCTCGCACAGTCACATCGCTCGAGCTTCGCGCCGATGCAACACCAGAGCTCCGCGGGGCGATGGCCTTCCCCAAAGCGGCCTCGCCCCAAGCTGGTCCCCCCCTCGGGAGCCGGAATTACTCCTGGGCAGGCGGGCCTGCGTCCGCGGCAGGAGCCGCTGGGCCGTCAGACGGTGTTTCAGCCGCTGCAGCTTCGGGTTCGGGAGTTTCGGGTGCCGGCGTAGAACTGCCGCAGGCCAAAGCCACCGAGGACACAATCACTAGCGCGATGATATTCAAGCTTCTCATAACTACGATCCTACTCTCCGTGCGATGCTATTTTATTAGATGCAAAATTTGCTTCTCTTGCCGCTCGGCGGGAGGCGAGCCTAACACTTTCGCGGTCGGCGAGAATCAGATATTCAGGGCATAGTCAGCCACGACGGATCAATGGCTCATTGCCGATGGTATATCTGTAAGGACGCTCAGATCCTGCAACGCTGGATAGTCGGTATATCCGCGCCCGTCACCACCGTAAAACGTGGCGCGCACCGGCGCGTTGAGCCGTGCCGCGCAGCGCAACCGCGCCGGTAGGTCCGGATTGGCCAGAAAAGGCACGCCAAAGGCGACCAAATCTGCCTCTTTTCGCTCGACGACGCTCGTGGCGGTCTCTCGATCGAAGCCGCCGTTGATAATCAGCGGACCGGAAAAGGCTTCACGCAGCTCTGGTGCGAGGCGCCCTCCGGCCCCGCTCCCGATGTTGACGGGATCGACCAGATGCAGATAGGCGAGGCCGAGCTCATTCAGGCGGCTCACGGCATATCCGAATATGGCCTGTCGGTTCGAGTCGCTCATGCTGTTGAACGTGCCGCGGGGAGAGAGCCGTACGCCCACCGCGTCTGCACTCCAGGCGTTGACGACAGCCTCGGTCACCTCGAGCAAGAACCGAGCGCGGTTCGCCACTGAGCCACCGTAAGCGTCGGTGCGGCAATTCGTGCCATCCAGCAGAAACTGCTCAATCAGATAGCCATTGGCTCCGTGAATTTCGACACCGTCAAAACCTGCCTGCTGAGCTCGCTTCGTCCCCTCCGCGAATTGTTGCACGACAGCATTGACCTCGTGAGTCTCTAGCGCACGCGGCAGGACGAAGGGCTGAGCCCCCTCGCGTGTCATGGCGTTCCCCTCCGCAGCGATCGCCGACGGCGCAACGGGGAGCTTCCCATCTGGCTGCAACGATGGGTGTGAGATGCGCCCGACGTGCCAGAGCTGCAGAAAGATACGGCCGCCGCGCGCGTGGACGGCCTCGGTCACTTGCTGCCAACCTTTGACTTGGTCTTCGGAGTGAATACCGGGCGTGTTGGGGTAACCGACCCCCTCGGGCGACACCTGAGTGGCCTCCGTCACGATGAGAGCAGCAGACGCGCGCTGTCCATAATACTGGGCCATCAGCTCGGTGGGCACATTGCCCGCCCCCGCACGATTTCGCGTCATGGGCGCCATCACGATGCGATGGGGGAGCAGCAGCGAGCCGACGCGCGTGGGGCTGAAGAGGATCGACGAGTCACTCATTGCATGTGCCAGAGGGAGTTTGCGCCCATGTTTCGTGATGCGGTCTGGCTTGTTCGAGAGCTTCAGGCGCACCTGCGCAGGCCCTCGCGTAGCGTAGTGTGAGTCGGCACACAAGACGCAATTGCATTATACTGGAACGTTGCGGCGCAAAGTCGCAGCGCCAATCACGCCTTCCTTGCCCCTGGCTCAAAAGCGAAACTGGCTGTAATTGGCGGGGAGCATGCTCGAGGTAGAGGAATTCAAGTTCGTCGCCACGCCCGCGCAGGGCGAGGTGTCCGCGCTCATGGCCGGACCGGCTGCTGCCGATCTGATTCTGGTGCTCGGACATGGTGCCGGCAGCGCTCTCCGCCATCCACTGATGCAATCTTTGAGCGATGCCTTGAATGCCGTCGGGGTTGCGACGCTGCGTTATAACTACCCGTATTCGGAGCGTGGCCGCGGCATGGACGGTGAAGCGGTGCGGCTGGCCACGGTGCGCGCTGCGGTGGCCGCTGCTTCAAAAAGGGCAGGGCGTCTGCCTATGTTTGCGGGTGGTCACTCGATGAGTGGGCGGATGACGTCGCTGACGCAAGCAGTGGCACCTCTGCCGAGCGTGCGAGGCATCGTGTTTTATGCGTTCCCGTTGCATTCCGGCGCACCCGACGCGGGGCGCGCCAAGCACTTGCGAGAGCTGAGCATCCCCCTCCTTTTCCTGTCGGGCACGCGGGACAAGATGGCGGATCAGAAGCTGTTGGAGTCCGTCGTCGCGGCGTTGCCCCGGTCTGCGCTACGCTGGATTGACACGGCGGATCACAGCTTCAAAGTCCTCGCGCGGCGAAAAAGTAAGGAGCCGGTGGTCGAGGAGCTCGCGCGTTTGACCAGAGCATGGATGGAGGAGCAGGCTACGACCTGAGCGAACGCCACGAGGCAGCTGCTTGGTTTGGGCTCGAAGCCGTAAGGGCCCGTATGGGGCGGGGGCGAGCTGACATGGGTCAAGCTCCCGCGCGCCCGCCGGGACATACCGGACGCGGGCAGGGCGGCGTAAGCCTGCCGGTTAAGCGAGAAACGAGCCGGTGGCGTTGGGGTCGAAGTGTCGAGCAACCCATTTCGAAGCGAGTCGAAGCGCCAAAACGTTCACGTTCGTGGGCACCACTACGCAGAGGCAGCCATCACCCACTCGACGCAGAAACAGGCTGTACTCGGAGAACTCGAGCAAGGCGTACTCGGGAGGGCCGTTCTCCGAAACGACCTCCCATAGGCGTACGATCCGAAAGCCCGACTCGCTGAGTGTCCGATCGTCAAAGACGGCTGGCAAGTCGCGGGCAGTTGGTTCTCCAGCTGCGTTGATCACGAAGCTCCCGTAAACGCCGTCGATGTCGCGTAGCGAGTGCAGGGCTCTGACCGTTTGATTGAGCTCAGTCTGCATGTTGCCTCAAGGCGTGCGGGAGGACTTGAACGGTGGGGGTAGCGGGGGCGGAGAAGAGGGCGGAGGAGAGGAGGGGGGAGCGGCGTCATTACCGCTCTCTGCTGGCCCGAGGCTTCCCGACACGTGGCCGTCTGGGTGGCGGCGCACCAAGAGCTCCGTCTGGGCACCGCGGACCTTCAACGACCGCGCGTCACCGGAGCCCATGGCTTGACCGATCAATTCGACAAGTCGTGTCACGTAGGCGACTCGAGATGCCAATGCATCGGCGTCTACGCCGCTGCCGTCAATCAAGGCACCCTGCGGGCTCACCAGCACGTGAGTCACCCCGCGCATCTCTCCAGCTCTAGTCGACAAGCGAGGCGCCTGAGCCGCGATGCCGGGGGTTGCCGCAGCCGCGATGCCTCTCGAAGCACCCGCAGCAACCGAAACGGGGGCTCCCAAGCCGAGCCCTTGGGTCGTGGTTTTGAACTCGGGCACGCCATCCATCCGACGACGTATACCGGTCGCCGTCGTCAGCGGGGGCTCAGACGGCCGCGCGTCGTCTGCATCCTGCGCGAGCTTGACCAGTAACGCCTCGAGTGACGACGTCACCGTCGGGTTTTCCGCAGACACCCGGTCCGAGTTGATGAACTCGCCCTCTCGCCAAGACAAAATCGCCAGGGCGGCGGCGTCGCCTGTCATGTCCGGCGTCTCGGCGTGAAACAAGTGGCCGCGCGCAAAGTGCAACGAGCCCGAGCGATCTCCCGAGAGCACGACGAACACACCGCTCGCTCTTACGAGGTTCTGCAGCATGACGAGGTCATGCAAGCCGACCCCCTGAAGATGAGCTCTAAAGCCACCTACTGGACGCCCCGGCGTCGATGAATCAGGGCCTTGTGTCTCGGCAGAGCGGGAATCCGTCACCTAAATAACCTCTAATTCAGTGTACGTTTATTCTATTACACTATGCTGGCGTGCAGGTCCCGACAGAAACCCATTACCGAAAACAGCCTCACCGAAAACGACTATCTGCGGAGTAATACCGAATGATCGCAAGCGTGCACGACCGGCCGAGTGTGAGCCGCGTGAGCTCGACCTCCGGGGCGGCATCGCGTCGTGCAGGCGAGGCTTTTCGTTTGTCTCGTTCTTGACGTCAGAACCTCGCCTTCGTTTAGTTTCACGAAAGTTTCCCCGCCTTTCGCCCGCCGCGTTCTGCCTCGATGGCAAGCACCAGCGGCAGCGTGATGGCGACCATGCGTCGCGAAAACGTCCCCAAGCGGTACCCGTTCCGAGGAGGCGCAGCGCGCCCCTCCCTTTCCGGGCCGGCGCTTTTTCGACTTGACGACTCGATCGTGCAAGGTCCACTTAGCTTTGCATCCAGGCGCGGGTCGTTGCCTCTCCCATGCAGCAACCAGCGCGAGCGCGGAATGTTGACAATGAAAATCGCTATCATTAGCCTGCGAGTGACCGAATAGAATGGAGCGACTTACACCACTCGCCAAAGGCCTCCTCGGGGTCATCTGCGTGGGTACAGTCTGGGCTGCCGTGCGTACGTATGGTGCGAACGGCGAACAGGACCTTGCCAAGCGGTTTGCTGCAGAGCCCATCGGAGCTCGTGGAGAAGCCGTCCTCGCAGCTCAACCGCAGGCCGCGAGCGGCTCTTCGGTGGCTGCACCCGTAGCCCTCGGGCCAGGTACGGGAGGGCCGTCGCCGTTTGCCAACATTGACAGCCGTCCCGTGCGTGTCGCGCTTTCTCAATGGCCGGGGCACATGGCACTGGTGGTTGGTGCGGGTGGTCTCAAGACGCAGCCGGGCTCGCCCGCTGCCGCAGAGGGGCTCAACCTGGAAATCGTCTTCATCGAAGACGCAGCCAGCAAGAACAAGGCGCTGGCCGCGGGTGACGTCGATTTCGTATGGCAGACGGTCGACGAGATGCCGATCAGCCTCGGTAGCTTCGCTGAAGCGCAGGTCGACGTCCGGGCCTTCTTGCAGATCGATTGGTCGCGGGGCGGTGACGCATGCGTGGCTTCGTCGGAGATCCGAGAGGTGGAGGATATCCTCGGTCACCGCTCTGCGATGTTGATGTTCAGCCCGGACCACACCGTTTTCGAGTTCATGATCGCGAACTCGAGGCTGAACGCTCGCCAGGCAGCGGAGGTCCGTGCGGCGACGCAATTCTCGCTCGACGACTTCACTTTTGGGCGCAAGCTGTTCGCACAGGGCGCGGTAGACGTCGCCTGTCTGTGGGAGCCGGACGTCACATTGGCGCTCAGTGAACGCAAGGGGTCGCACCGCATCTTCTCTACGGCAGACGCGACGGAGCTCGTCGCCGACGTGCTTTTGGCACGCAAGGATCTGTTGGATTCGCGGCCTGACGTCGCGGAAAAGCTGGCTCGGGTTTGGTTTCGAGCCGTTCAAGTCGCGGAAGCCAATCGACCGGCAGCGGCTCGCTTGATCTCGACCGCGTGCTCGCGGTTCAAGGACGAGCTGGGCTATGAGCGCACGCTGGCCGCGCTGAGCTGGGCCAAGTGGACCAACCTTAGCGATAATGTGCGCTTTTTTGGTCTGGATGGTTCTCATCCAGCTTTCGATCGAGTCTACAACCAAGCCGACTCGATTTGGATTAACTATCCCCAAGCCGAGATCGAACATCGCTTTCCGCCGGCGACTCTGCGCGATGATCGCATGGCGCGCGCTCTCTGGGAGGCGGCGGGCAAGCCAGTGCCCACGCAGCTCGACAGTTATGATCCCGCCGTAGCGTTTCGAGGATCGGCGCTGTTCACCAAACCGGTCTCGATCAATTTCGCGACTGCCAGTGCGATGCTGGGTCCCGCAGCGCTGGCCGTCATCAATCAAGACATACTGCCTCAGCTCGAGATCGCTCGCGGCATGTCTATCCGCGTCGAGGGCAATACCGACAGCACGGGCGACGTGAACGTCAACGCAGCCCTCAGCCAGCGGCGCGCTCAAGCCATCGTCGAATATCTCGTCATGCGAGGTGTCCCCAAGAATCGAGTCTTCGCTCGCGGTAACGGCGCCACGAAGCCCATCGCGTCGAATGACACGCCGCAAGGGCGAGCGCTAAACCGTCGAACCGACGTCTTGTTCATTCGCTCTGATGCTTAGTAGGTTGCCATCGTGAACGACTTTTCTACTCAACCTCAGAAGTACCTACGCGCCGCGTTGTCGAACCAATACAACGTGATCATGCTCGCCGGGTCCGTCTCCTTCTCCGCGGCATTGGCGTCGTGGGCGCCGTTGCTCTCGGGGCTCGTCGGGGAGGCGATTTGGTTGATCACTGGGCCCCGCCTCGGAGCCTTCCGCAAACGTACGGACAAGCATCTCGATCGCGAGGATAGCCTGCGTGCCATCGGTGCGCTCGCTCCCGAATATGCGGAACGGTTGGCACTGGTCGAACGCGATTCGAGCGAGATTGAAGAGCATTGCGCATCGCGACGAGATTTTACGCCGGAGCAGCGGGAAGAGGTGAAGAAGCGGCTTCGCCCCGTGCTGCAGAGCTTCTTGGGCGTCTGCGCCACACACCAGCGTTTGCGGCGTGTTGCCTCCCAGGCGCCGCTCGGGGAGCTACAATCAGAGCTGGCGTCGTTACATCAATCGCTAGCAACCGAGACCGATCTCGGTGTGCGAGCGAGCCTGCGCCGTGCGCTGAGCGTTGCCGAGCGGAGGATTCGGCAGCTCGAAGGCAACGAGGCTTCCGCGCGCTCTATGGATCTCGCGCTTCAGACGTTGCAGCGGTCGCTTGCCATGCTCAAAGAAGGAGCAGCCGGGTTTAGTGGGGCCGGTGAATTGTGCGCTGAGATCGACGCCGCGGCCTCACAGCTCAGTCGAGCTGCCGCTTTGGAAGCAGAGCGTGAGACAGAGACGACCGGTGGTCGGGCGAGCGCGCTTCCACCTGCTTTGAACTGAGCTGGCGGCGCGTTATTCGGCGCGCGTCGTTTCAGCGTTCAAGCGAGTCTCCCAGAGCTCGTCGTGACGCGCTCGCGTGCAGGGTGTTGCACCGCGTAGACGGTGGGATTCGTCGAAAATGCGACCCGCCCAGCGGTTCTGCTCCAGATCAACGTCTCGGCCAATCGCACGCATCCGGCCTGTTACGGCTACGAGAATCATGGAAAATCTGCCGCATGCCCGGGCGGTAACGCGTGCGTCGCTTGCTCGTTACAAAGCCCGCTCTACCCTAGACCCGTTCGAACGCTCGACTTGCTTGGAGGAGATCAAAATTATGACGACGCGCTGGCGACTATTGGGTATCTTGAGTTTGGCATCGGTTCTCGTTGCAGCTTGTGGTGATGACGATTCTAGCGTTGGCGGCACAGGCGGATCTGCTGGCGCCAGTGGTGCTGCGGGCTCGGCTGGGGCCGGTGGTGCCGCGGCCGGGTCGGGCGGTGCCGCGGGTAGCGGGGGCGGAAGCGGTGGGACCGGTGGGACCGGTGCGACCGGTGGAACAGCAGGCTCAGCAGGTGCAGCAGGTGCAGCGGGTTCAGCTGGCTCGGGTGTCGGTGGCAGTGCAGTGGATGCGGGTGCCGACGCGGCCGACGCATCCGACGCTGCTTAGCGAGTTGGACATAAACACGGGTTTCGCCGCCGATGGTGGTCCGAAGCCCGCTCAGGTCAACCGGAGCGCCTTGCGCTCCGGTTGCGTTTCAGGTCAGGGCGTTTCCAGCCACACGTGCGCTCGTCTCAACATCTGGAAATGCCTAGGAAACAATGAGGCGAGTAGTTAGGTCGTAATGCAAACTCTTCGATCGGTCTCCGCAGGGTCAAGCGAATCTGCACCATCGCGCCGTTCACTCGGTCTCGGTCTCTTGTTCTTGCTCGTGGGCTCGTTGCTGCCGAACTGCAAGTCGGAAACGCCCAAGGCGGAGCCGGAGAGCAGCGCGGCAAGTGCAAAGCCTGCCGTGGAAAAGCCCGCACCGGCACCAGAAGCACCGGCGCTCACCATCGCTTACAGCGACTGGCCGGGTTGGGTGGCTTGGGACATCGGTTTGAAGAAGGGCTGGTTTGATACCGCGGGCGTCAAAGTGGACTTCAAATGGTTCGAGTACGTTCCCAGTATGGAGGCGTTCAGCGCTGGGAAGGTCGACGCCGTCGCGATGACGAACGGTGATCAACTCGTCACCGGAGCCAGCGGCGCTCCAAGCGTGGCCGTGGTGCTCAATGACTACAGCAATGGGAACGACATGGTCGTCGCTCGGGCAGGTATCGACAAGATTGAGCAACTAAAGGGCAAGAAGGTTGGCGTCGAAGTCGGCTTCGTCAGCCATCTGCTGCTCTTGAACGCTCTTAAGGCTGCAAAGCTCACGGACAAAGACATCAAGATCGTCAACGTCCCTACGGATCAGACGCCACAAGCGTTGAAGTCTGGCACGGTGGACGCGGTTGTCGCGTGGCAGCCTAATAGCGGTCAGGCACTGCGGGAGGTGGCGGGTTCCAAGGCGATCTACACGAGCGCCAATGTACCCGGCATCATCTACGACGTGCTGGCGGTCAACCCGAAGAGCCTGGCTGAACGCAAACCGGATTGGGAGAAGGTCGTCGGAGTGTGGTTCCAGATCGTCGACTACCTGCAGGACGAGAAGAACCGCAGCGATGTCCTGAACATCATGAGCGCTCGCGTGGGGTTAACCGCCGATCAATACTCGGGGCTCATCGGCGGCACGTTCTTCCTGGGTGCAGAGGGCAATGCCAAGCACTACAAGCGCGGCGACTCGCTCGAGTCCGTCTTCTACTCGACCCAAGTGGTGGACGGCTTCAATATGGAGAACGGCGTTTACAAGGTTTCACAGAAACCCGACGCCTATCTCAATGCTGACTTCATCGGAGCACTGGTCAAGAAGCCCGGCACGCCCGCTGCGGTAAACACGACCAAGTAGGCGCGCGTCGGAGGTGTTCGGGCTCCTGCCATGTAGTGGGGCCCGATCACCTGCCGAGCAGTGCAGGGGAGAGGTAGATTGGCAGTCACCATCCCCCTCTGAGCGATTGCCCATCCGCGTGTTTGGCGGGCCAAGCTGACGGCGTGCCTGTCGGAAGGCGCGCTATCTCGAGCCCTAGGCGCGCGTCAGTCGCTCGAGCCAACGTTGCTCGCGCCGTCCGGTGCCTCGAGCTCAGCCAGAAGGGGACCGAGCGTGTCCAAGCCGCGAGCCTTGTCCTCAGTGATGCGCTTCACCTTTGCTTCCAGCTTGCGGCGCGACCAACGTAGCCGCTCTGCTTTTCTAAGCAGCGCCAGTTGCACCGGGCCTCGCAATGAGAGCAATACAGCCAGATGGCCGACGCCCAGGTGCTGGTAGTCCCGTAGCTCGGGGTAGCGTTCCGCCAACCTGTAGACGGCGGCGGCACGCCAGACGCTGGACGCACCTTTGGGCACTACCAGTTGCTTGGCAAGCAGACGAAACGACGGAGTACGGCGCCGGTCGGGAGCGGTGTCCGTGCCGAGTTGGTGGGCCAACTCCAATACGCGGCGCCCGAGCTCGATCGTTTCTGTGATTCCTCCGGTCACCTTGGTCGTGTGGGCCGGAAGATGGTCGTTTTGAGGAACGGGCGCGCCCTCGTTGA
>JAYTOL010000070.1:0-35918 GCA_043747815.1 Deltaproteobacteria bacterium | reverse complement strand
CCACCTATGTTCCACCTATGTTCCACCTATGTTCCACCTATGTTCCACCTATGTTCCACCTATGTTCCACCTATGTTCCACCTATGTTCCACCTGTGCTCCAGCCCGCTTCCTGAAGCACGCGAACCATGTTCCATCGTGCAACGCCTCTCACGCGCCGGGTTCGGCCTGCTGCGCGGGAGCGCTGGCAACGGCCACGTCGGGCCTCGTCGAGCGATGGGTGAGGGCGTGCTGTGCGAGCGCCAACGAGCACAGGGCGATGCCCGCGATCTGACCCATGGAGAGCGCTTCACCCAGCACGAGCCAGGCCATGACCGCGGTCACCGCAGGCACGGAGGCCATGAACAAGGCGCTTGCCACGAGGCCCAATGTCTTGATGCAATCGGTGAACAGGACCAGGCCGAGCACGCTGACCAACACACCCTGATAACCGGCCTGCAAGAGCAGCTCCGAGGGCCGAGCCGATGACGCCGAGCTCGGCAGGGCCAGCCACCAGACGGGCAAGAACAGCGCCGCGTTGAGCATGGGGACGAGCACGATCACGTCGCGCAACTCGAAAGACCAGACACGCACGGCCGTCATGTAGGTCGCCAGCACGCACGCCGCGAGCAGCAACTGGCCAATGCCCAGGAGCCGCTCGCCCTCCCAGCTCCAGAGCGACGTCAATTGTCGAGACACGCACAGGTTGGCCACCAGCACGACCAGGCAGGTGAGCCACACCCTGCGCGGCGGCGATTGGCGTAGCCACAGCACGGATAAGATGGCGCTCAGCGCGGGCAAGCTGCCGTTGATC
Source organism: Deltaproteobacteria bacterium (assembly GCA_043747815.1). Lineage (GTDB taxonomy): Bacteria > Myxococcota_A > Polyangia > Polyangiales > Polyangiaceae > SZUA-265. Next base: position 35,126 of record JAYTOL010000070.1, on the reverse strand, counting down.
CAGACGCCGGCCTCCGCCGCTCCCGCGGTGCGCAAGCCATGAAATGCGAGCAGCGTGTACGGGAAACCGCAACCGAGCGCCACCACCAGGGCTCGGCCCCAACGCACGCGCCGCCACGCGTACGCGCGCCACAGCGGCGCGGTGACCAGCACTGCCGTGCCAAAGCGCAAAGCGGTGATGTCGTAGGCCGTGAGCTGCGACTTGGCGCCGTAGCGCGAGAGCGTGAACCAACCCGACCAGATGACGACCATCAGCACGCCGACCAAACCACCCCGCAGCCGCGTGCGGTCGGCCAGAGTGAGCGGGCGCGCCACGCCGCTGACCATAGTGTTATTGACCGATGTGTCAATAATATTCGGGCACGACGTCGCGCGCCGCTGACGGTTGCTCGTTCAGAGCAGTGGCCGCAGATCGCTCACGCAGAAGTCGTAGCTGTGGCTCGACGCCTGATCAGACAGGACGGACCAGGTGATGTTCTGCAGATCGCCGTCAGGCAGGGAGATGCCACCCGGGGCCCAGCACTGGAACGTGAGGCCGCCGAAGGGCATCGCGACGTGCTCGCCGCTCTGGGGCTGAAAGTTACTGCAGAAGATGTCGACGCCAGGATCGGCGCCGACGGGCAGGGAGTTGAAGCGGATAGGCGGGATGTCCGAGCCCGTGACGGTGAAGCTGAAGCCTCGTACGCGGCCGGCGTCCCGATCCCAAGCGGCCAGCTCGAGCGTGTCCGAAAGAAAGAAGAAGCCGAAGGTGGACCCCCATTGAGTCGTGAAGTCATCGCCGATGACTTGGTCGATGTTGCCGTTGACGCAGACCGAGCCGGTGCTGCTCTCGAGATCTAGCGTGGCGCCGACCGGCGCTACCGCAGTGAACAGCGCGGCCTGGATGCCGTGTGGGTTCGAGCCTGGGCTGATGAGGCCGTCGACGATCTCGAGCGCGCCGCCACCCGTGCTGGGAGGCGCGCCCTCGTCCACCTGAATGTCGATGATCAGGCGGCCTTGGCCGAAGTCGAGAACTTCACCGTTCGTCTCGAAGCGGTAGCTGACGAAGGTCTCCTGATTGGCGTGGATGTCGAAGCTCTGCACGGGTGAGGAAAGTAGGCTGGCCACCACCGGTGTGGGCACGCCGTTCTGGACCTTTTCCAAGAACCAACCGGAAGCGAGCTCGGCGGTGTAGCTGCCGTTGGTTAGCGTGGCCTCCAGCGTCGTGGCCTGGGGATCGCTCTCGCTCGACAAGAACGCGAAGCCAAAGCCGTCCTGCTGCACCACTTGCACCGACGCCTGGCGCAGCCGGTACAAGCTGCCCGACGCGCCGCGCGCGGTGAGCGCCAAGCTCAGCCGGCCCGCGCTCGCTTCGGACTCAGGCGAGCCCTGATTAGCCCTGTCATGCTGCCCGGAGCAGCCGAGCGTAAGCCACGAAGGGCCGCTCAGGGCCAGGACCAGACACAGCGAGCTCCGAGAATATTGATGAGTCTGCATGCGATTCCTCCTCGTTACGAACCTGCTGGCCTAGCAAGAGCTGCGCCCGGCAGCCATGAGTGGCTTGGCGGGCCATTTCCCGCCGATGACGGATGGATGACCGAGCTTATGGCGCGGGCAGCGTATGGAACGTCGCACACCTGTGCAGGGTGGTGCACGCTCGGATTGGCGTGGCCCGCGCACTTTAACGTTTACTCGGTAACGTTACGCGGTTTACGCGTTGCGGCGCAGAGGCCCGGGTGCCTCACCCGTGAGACACGGCGTGAGCGGGTGAAGAACGACGCGGGCCGTGTCGCGCCTTCGCCTCCATCGCCCCGCTCACGCTGCTCGATTGGACTCGTGGCGGTGGACGTCGCGGCGACTCGAGCGTCGACCCTGTGCGTTCGTGGCCCTTACCCGTGTCGATCGAGGATCTCCCAGCGCGACGCCCCCGAGCGCCGAGCGACGGGTCGGAATCGTCGCCACTGGGGCGAATCGCGGATGGATATGCTTGCCTGCTCGCGGACAAGGTGTGCTAGAGCATCGCCCACGATGGCTGCTTTGGTGAGCTTCTACGACTGGCTGGGGAAGCAAAAGAGCCTGCGAACGTCGCTGGGCCAGTTTGCGCGGGAAATGACGCGGGACCCGGCCTTTCCGCGCGATGTTGCGAGCCTGGAGGCCGTGCTCGATTACGTGCGGGCGTCTGCCAACGGCTCCGTGCAGAGCGTCGCCGTCGCGCGTGCGAGTTATCGGGCCTACGAGCGGTCCCAGGCGTCGGGCCGCGCGTAGGCGAGGCCCCGCTCGCCGTGCCGCCGTGAGCGGGCTGACCTCGAGATACACGGCTGACCTAAGGGCGAGTCAAGCGTCCGCCGGCTTGTCCTTTGCGCCGTGGGCCTCGTCGCCCTCTTCGTCCTTGCCGCCGAGGGTCCGCTCCGCGACGCCGATGACGGCCGCGACGATGCGCTCGGAAATCAGGCCTGCCGAGAAGGACATCAGCACGATCACCGGCTGCGCGATGTCTTGGGCCAGGATCTGCAAGAGATAGTACACGGCGATGGCCAGGAAGGGCGCGGCGAGCAGGTACATGTGCTGTGCGATCACCTCCTGGCGGATGTCGCAGCTCGCGTCCGTGTCGCCGGGCGCCGGCGCTGGCAGTGCGCTCTTGGCCGCCCCAGCCGTGCTGGTCGTGTGCAAGCGCATCATGTGCTTGGATTGGATGGACGGGATGCGTCGCATCATGTTGATGCCGGCGCCAAACACCGCGAGGAGGATCACGTAGAACGGGATCGCCAGGCCCCCTGTCACCACCAACGCTTGCGGTGGAAGCGGGTCGCTTTCGAGGGCCATGGCGGCCTTGGGCAGCGCCAGATCGGCGGTGGCCTCGGCGACCGGCGGGCCTTCGAGCACGCCGACGAGCGGAGCGGGTGCTGGAGCCGCGGGCACCGCTTCGGCGGTGATGCCCGGCGCTTGAGGGTTGGGCACGGAGGTGACCAGGCCCCCCACGTTGAGCAGCCACTCGGCATCTGTCGTCGCCAACTGAGTGCGCGCCCGCACCAACCCCACGGGGGAGTCCTTCATGATCTCCATCAGGTAAGGATTTTGCGACACGTAGACGATGAGCACCAACGGCAAGGTGACGGATAGGAACGTGCTGAGGTAGCTCGCCCCGAACAGAACCCGAGCCCACAGCTGCGTCAGCTCCACGGTGAACAGGACGATGACCAACCCCGCCAACACGCCGAAGGAAATCAGCGCTCGGGTGACATCCTCGCGCATGATGGGCGAGGAACAGTTGCTGTAGACCGTCGTCTCCGTTTCGAGGGGCTCGGCGCTCCGGCCCTCTCCCGGGGCCGTCCGACCCCAGAAGCGAGCCACGATGCGCAGCTGCCGATCGCCCTCCAGGTTCATGAGCGCGACCGCCGGCGCGGCGTCCGTGGCAAACTCACCCCGCGCGACGTCCCTGACCACGCTCGCCAGGTGATATGTCGTCTTGGCATCGGTGACGACCAGCTGGATCTTCCCCGTGTCGACGGGCTGGCCCTGGTAGAGCACGAGCCCTCGGATGATCAGGCTCTCCCCGGACCTGACCTCGAGCGCGATGTCTGCCCGAGGCCGCGCCGCGAACCAAGTGACCGTGGCGAGCAGCGCCACCAGCGAGAGCAGGAGCACGGCCCAGGTCGGAAACAGACGGCGTGACGCGGGAGGCACGGTCGGCACGCCCGGGTCCGCGCCGAGCGCTCCCTCAGGCGACTTTCTGCCCGCCACGAGCTGAAGCCGAGGCGCGGCGCTCGACTCCTGCCTCGACTCCTGCCGAGGGTCATGAGCGCCCTCGCCGGTTCCGTCCTGCGCTGGGTGAGGCTCAGCCTGACTGACCCGAGACACCGGCTCCCGAGCGATCGGACCCGCACCGCTTTTAACCTCGCCCTGCTCCGCAGGCTCCGAACGCGAATCGGCCATGTTCTCTCCCTGCCTCCCACAGTTGACGAGCGCAGCCTCGCGGTGTCGCGGAAAGTCCCGATCGGACAGGCGCACGCCCCTGTGTCCTCAACCCACCGTTTAACGGCGTTACGTCAGCACCAGGACCCTTAAGAGTGCTCGGGCATGGGCCTTTTCGAGCGAGTGAGCTGAAGAGGAGGCGACCTCGGCCGTTCGCACACGTTGGAGACATGACGATTCGTCCATCCAAGTTCGTGGGGCTGAGCGAGCCGGCGGGCGGTCCGCCAGCCCGAGGCGAGCTCGCGACCGGCGCAGCGCTTCCGAGCTCGGAACCGGCTTCGGCGCCCAGGGCGGCGACGCCGGACCGAGGCACGGGCTTCACTTCAGTGATCCGTCACCTATCTTTGCGCGGTTGGCTGCATTGGATCCACGCCAATCACTCGGATGCCAGCTTGAGCGTGCGCGCGAAGGAGGGCGCCGTTGGGCACATCTGGTGTATCGGCGGCACGGTCGTCGACGCGGAGTGGGGCGGGTTACCCGCCGAGCTGGCGCTCGAGCAGCTCCTCTTACTCGCGTCTGGATCAGTGACGATCGACTTCGACCCGGTCGAGCGCGCACGCCGCATCTCGAGCTTCGCGCATGAGCTGCCCGGCGCGGCTCCCGAGGCTCGACGAATCACTCGCATCGGCTACATGGTAGGCGCTTTTGTGCTCGCCGCGTTGGCCGTCGGTGCTTTTTCGTTTGGCCGCAGCCGGGCGAGCGGCGAGCTCGCGCAAGCTGCACGTGCGCCCGAGCCCACGTCGGTGGAGGAGGCCACGCCAGCGCTGCTTCCGCCGACACCGGCGCCGGCGCCGCCCCACCCGACGCTCGGGGCCGCTGCGCCGACGGGGTCCGGTCTGCCGTTGATTTCCTTCGCGCAGATCGAGGTTGAGCCGCCGTATGCCGACATCTTGCTCGACGAGGAGCCCGTCGGCACCGGACGCATCTCGCAAGGGCCGATCCGGGACGGCAGGATGCACGAGCTGCGTTTCGTCGCTGCGGGTCACGAGGCGAGGAGCCTCTTCTTCCGCGATACACCGCCTGCGGGCCGCGTGATCCTCGAACGCATCAGCGTCGCTGACTCGGAAGTCAGCGAGCCCCGGGTGGGGAGGCCCGCGCCGCGCCGGCGTTCGCCGCCCCCGTTGCCCGCTCGCCCCGCGCTGAGCAGCCCCCCCGCGCCAAGCCCTCAACAGGCTCAGAAGTCCCCACAAGTACAGGTGATCGAGGTCCAGGCGCCTCGAGTGCAGATCGTCGAGTGAATATGCAGAATACATCGCTGGGCCGTACCTCGAGCTGGGCTCTCCCGCTCATCGCGTCCTGCCTCCTCGCGGGGACCCGCCCGGCTCTCGCTCGGGAGCCCGATGGCACGCGAGCTGACGGCGAAGTCGCGCGCGCCGAGCAGAAAGCCGCGCAGGCCTTCGCCGCGTACCAAGCCAAGCGCTACGCGGAGGCCGTCACGCTCTACATCGAGGCCTACGAGGCCGCGCCCAACGCGGACATGTTGTACAACCTGGCACGCATCTACGACACGAAGCTCGGCGACCGTCCGCTCGCGATCAATTTCTATCGGCGCTACATCGCCGAGCCTGGCGCGGTCCCCGATCGCATCCAGCTCGCCAATGAACGTCTGGCTCTGCTGCGCGAGGCCGAGCTGGCCGCGGCGCAGCCGACCGCGCCGGCCCTGGCGGAGGCGCCCGGCGTTGCCGCACCCGCGCTCGCGCCCGTTCGGCCTGTCTCGAGAGAGGCCGAGGGTGGCTGGTCCACGGGCGAGACCATTGGTGCCGTCGTCGGCGCTACGGGCGTCGTGGCGCTGGGGGTAGGTGCCGGCTTCGGCGTGATGGCCATGTCCGAAACGCGCACCGCTCGAGACCTCTGCGATGATCACCTGTGCCGAGAGCAGCGAGGGATTGACGCCGCGGAGAGCGCCTCGAGTCACGCGACGGTGTCCACCGTGGGCTTGGCCTCGGGCGGCGCGCTGGTGGCGGTCGGGGCCGCGTTATACTTCTGGCTGGGAGATGAACCCGCCGAAGAGGGGGTGCCCGCCCAAGAGGGCGTTCAGGTCAGCGCCCGGCTGTCGCCGGGGCCCAGTGGTTGGTCATTGGAGCTCGGCGGCGCATGGTGAATCGACTCGGGCCGAAAGGCGTGACGCTACTCCTGTTCGCGACCCTCGCGAGCTGCGCGGAGGTCCTCGACATCCCGACCGATCTCGAGCTCGCCCCCACAGGGCCCTGGCGCTGCCTCGACACGGCGGCGCAGCTCGCGGCGCCGAGCGCGCCCACGGCGACGGTGCGCTTTCACGCCTGCGACTTCATCTCAAACTGCACGCTGCCCGTGACGGGGCTGCGCGCTCGCCTGTGTGACAAGCTCGATGTCGGCTGCAACAACCCGCGCCTGGTCGATATCCGCGACACTGCAGGGGAGCTCGTGGTCGAGGTGCCCACTGGGGCCCGCGGCTTCGACGGCTACCTCGAGGTGTCGACGTCGCTCGCCCGCTGTTACGACACAGAGGTGTTTGGCAATGCCGCCCTGGGTCTGCTCTGCCAGCTCGCCCCGGGCTGTGACCCCATGCAGCCCAGCGCGGCGTGCGACGTCCCGACGTACTCGCCGGTGCTCTGGTTTTTCAATCCGCCCGTCGTCAGCGATATCGAGGAGCCCATCCCGCTGCAACTCTATCCGTCGGCGTCTCTGCCGACGGTGGTGGACGCCGCTGGAGGCACGCTCGCGCCGGGTACGGGCTCCGTGTTCATGACCGCCATCGATTGTGACGGGCGGCCCGCCCCCGGGGTGACGCTCGACATCGCCGAGTACGAAGACGAGGTCACGCCGCTCTATTTCGACAGCGGCGTGATCAGCAACACGGCGTCCGAGACCGACTCGAGCGGGGTCGGGGGGTTCATCCGCATCCCTCCGGGCTTCGTCGAGATCACGGGCCTGAACCGCGCCGACGCCCCCGTGGCAAAGGTGGGTGTGCAGGCGAACGCCGCGTTCGTGACGTACACGGTGCTGGTGCCGTCAGCGCCGCGTTGAGCGTCAGCCCGGGCTCACAGTGCCGAGCGAGCTCAGCATGTGCCGCCGGAGCGTCTTGACGAGCTCCACCGAGGCGTCGATCTCGGCCTTGCGGATCGATACGCTCTCGACGTTGACACCGAGCGGGATGCCCTTGTCCCGCGCGTAGCTCCAGATCTCGAGGAAGATGCGCTCACAGAGCCGGAGCGAGGTCTCGAGCGGGTCAGCGGCGAAGCGCAGCTCGTTCTCCAGCCAACGCGGGAAGCGGATGCCGAGCCAGCGCATGAAGCTGAGCGTTTTCTGTGAGCCACAGGGCGAAAAGGTCAAGATGATGGGCTGCGGCTCGGCGGCGTTTTCGCCGAGGGCGAGCGCATAGTCGGAGAGCAGCGAGAGGCTGGACGAGACGTCGTACACGGCCTGCGTGACGAAGAAGCGGCAACCCGCCGCCGACTTGGCCAAGATGCGCTCGTGCTCGTCCTGGCTCCGCTCGTGACGCTCGGCGATCGCGATGCCCCCCAGCGTGAGGTGAGGGGCGTGCTGCTGCACGAGCTCATACGCGTCCACCAGGCGTAGCCCCGCTGCTACATGCCGGCTGGGTGCTCCGACCAGCACCGACAGCGCTGGCGCGGGGCGTTCCTCGTGCAGCCATTGAACGAAGCTCTCACGCGTGTCGTGGGTCACGGAGCGGTAGACGATCTTTGGAAGCGCGAGCGCGCTGAGGTGTACGTCGGCGTAGCGATCGGCGGCGATGGTCGGCAGGAAGGGAAACGGGCGCGCTTCATGCGTGCGCTGCACCTCGTCCTGGATGTCGTAGACGATGACGCCGTCTATATCCACCTCGGCGAGGCGCTCCACCTGTTGGGCCGCGATCTGCGCGAGCCGTTCCGCAGACGTGTCCCGCTTCGGCGGGGCGAAGCCGTAGAGGCAGATCCCCGGCCGGCGCTGGGCGATCTGTTCGAGCAACGGCTGGGCCATTTACTGGGCCGCCCCCGCTGCCCCGGCGCCTACCGCCTCACCCTCGAGCACATAGCCGCTGCGCCGCCAGAACAGGATGCCTTCGTCCAGCACGGCCGTGTGCGGATAGCCACGCCGCCGCAGAGCATCGACGACCTCGCCCGAGGCGTGGTGCGGGCAAGCGCAGTAAGCGATCACCCAGGTGCCGTCGTTCGGGATGCGTTCGAGCTTCGCGGTGTCGTAATAGGGGATGGGTACCGCCCCCGGGATATGGAATTGAATCCAGTCGGAGGTCGTGCGCGCGTCGATGATGATGAGGCGGCGCTTCGCCTCCAGCGCTCGTTTGACCTGCTCGGCAGACACGAAGCGGTCGTCGCGCAGGTTGAAGTTGGGCGCTCCTGCCTTTGGATTGATCACCAGAGGCAGATCCTCCGGGGCGACGGGCTTCTTTTTGGGCGCGGCGGGCGTGCTCCGGCGCTGGCTCACGAGCCATGCCACGATATCCTCGACCTGGCTCGCCGCCAGGAGGCTTTCAAAGGCGGGCATGCGGGTCGGAGGGCGGCCGCGCAAGATGGCGTGACGCAAGAACGCGGGCGAGGCGGCCGCGAGGAACTCGGCGTTGTGAACCTGGGGTGCCGTGCCGGGCTGCTTGGGCGTGCCGTGGCACGACTTGCACTCCTGGTTGAAGAGAGCCCCGCCGCGAGCGGCGCTGCCCGTCACCTTTGCCGCTGGCAGGGCCGCGGCGCGCGGCCCACGCGCTCGTAAAAAATTCACGATCGCCGAAATCTGAGCCTCGTCGAGCGGCCCTCCGCGGTCCTTGCCGTAGGCGGCCATGGCCGTATTGGGCCGCCCGAGCCGGATGCCGCGGGCGATGAAGGCGTCATTGGCGCCCGTCAGGAACATCGGGCTCACGAGCGAGGGCGCATTGTCCGCGGCATACCCCGTCCCGTCGGCGGCGTGACAGAGTTGGCAGTAACGCGCGTAGAGCTCGGCACCCGCGTTGACGTTCGCTGCCGCGGGCGCGGCACGTGCTGGGTCCAGGCAAAGTGTCATGACGCATGAGATGATGAGCCACGGCCAGGGGCGAGAAACCATGTTTGGCTCTATAGCGCATCGAGCCGCGGGTCGGATGCCCCGGAAAAGGGCGGCCCGAAACGACGGGTCCATCGCCGGAGCTTTTTGCCGAGGGCTGTAAGGGCGAGACGGGTCGCGCCGTTACTTCACGAGGAAACGACTCGTGCCTCGTACCCGAAGCCCGCGGCGCGTTTTGGCCGGGACCCGGCGGCTGAGGCAGCACCCACTGGGAGACCTCATGCAACGCGTGCTTCAACTTCGGTCCAGCCTCACCTCCGTGATCTGCCAGGGCGCGCTCTACGCGCTCACTTTTGCGTGTGCCACGGGGGCGCATCAGACACCCGAGTCGGCCGTTGCCAGCGCCCCCAGCTCTGCGTCGGTGTCCGGCGAAAGCCCAGCTCACGGGGGCGAGCCCACCACCGCGCGAGAGGTCGCGCCCCGTGAGAACAGTGAGCCCGGGTGGGGCATCATCGAGCCTGCAGAGGAGAAGCTGACGTACGCGGAGGTGGTTCGCCGCGTCACCGGCATGGTGGAGGAGAGCGACACCCAGACGCAGGTCCAGCGCCGCGGCTTGCACCTGATGAACCTGACGTGGGAAGACACGGGGCGGTACCAGGGTTCCTCGGTCGGGCCGAACATCAGCGACCTGACGCTGCAGGTGCGTTACACCGAAGACCAGGAGAAAAAGGCGGCGCTCCTGCCGGTGATTCGCTTCCCCAATTTCAGCGACCGCACGGGAGATGTCCGCGCCGACAAATTCTTCCTGCGTGTCGGCAACCACAAGCGGGGCGCGGAGCTGGAGACCGTTGCGCTAAAAAAGGTGCTCGGGAACCTGAAGGCTTACCTGTCGGATCCGCACAGCATGCTCGGCTCCGGCGACCTCTCCGCAGCGCGGGACTCCCACTACCTCGTGAGCGCTCAGGCGGTCTTCTTGCCGATCCCTGCCCGAGGTAAGGCGGAGTTTACCCCCGTGCTCTTCAACTATCAGTCCTACCCCGAGTCACCCGCCGTCTTGGCGCTGCTCGTCTCTCGGCAAGGCACGAGCGTGACGATCATCGACAATCGTCAGAACCAGGCTTCTCCGGTCTCGAGCTGGGGCCAGGAGCTGTATTTCAACCAGAGCGGGGAGCGAGCGCCCTTCAGCGCGGAACGCAGGGCGGACGTGAAGGCACGCATCCAGGCGCAGGGCGGCCCCAAGAGCCAGGACGACGAGAGCGCGCTGAGCGAAGGTGCCGACGCGCTCTTCATCATCCAGGTGCCGCTCCAGCAACGAGCTCGTCGGTCTGCGCCCGTGGCGCTCGAGAGCGGGATTGGCGGCGGCTCTCCCCAGAAGGCCATGGCCGCCGAAGCCGAAGCCTCGGCGATGGCTCCGCCAGCGGCCGCCCCGAGCCGGCGGAGCGACGTCGAACGTGCGGTGCTCGGGCACGGTCGGGTCGAAGGCAAGTTCGAGGAAGCTCGCGGCCAGCGGCTGGAGCGCGACGAGCGCTTCCCGATCCGCATTACAGTGCAGTTCTACAAGGCCACCTCGAACGGCGTCGTCAGCGAGGCCGATCTCGACGCCATCGCTCAGGCCATTGGCAACGTCTACGAGCACGCCGATTTCGTCGGCTCACTCGTGGTTCCGCAGGGGGATCGGCAGCGCCCGACGGAGTGGCAAACCTCGGGGCAGCTGTTTCCCTATTGAGCAGATTCCCTATTGAGCAGTTTCCCTATGGAGCGTGGCACACTCCCGGTTGGTCCGGTCCTTGCTCTATGGGGGGAGCCAGTACCAGTAGCAGCGCCATCTGTGCCAGTCCGTGCCACTCGTGCCCCCGCCTGATCGGAGACCCATGCGACGTCGATTTATAGCCCTTTCCGCGTTTGGAGCTGTGCTCGTATCGGGGGCGCTGGCGTTGCACGCGCCCTCGGCGTCCGCCTGTGGTGGCTTCTTCTGTTCTCAGGCGCAGCCCGTCAATCAGGCCGCGGAGCGCATCATCTTCGCCAACAACGGGGATGGCACTGTTACAGCGGTGATTCAGATCATGTACGAGGGGCCATCGGAGAGCTTCTCGTGGCTCTTGCCCATCTCCAGCGTGCCGGACGCCGAGGGCGAGATCGAGGTGGCCTCGGACGTTGCATTTCAACGCCTGCAGGCCGCGACCGATCCGCAGTACAACCTGAACACGCGCACTGAGGGGACGTGCCGCTCCGATGGGTTCCTCGGGGTGGCGAACGGTTCTGCTGGGAGCGCGGATAGCGATACCGGCGGCGTGCCCGCCCCGCAGACTCCCGGCGCCGGCGTGACGGTGGCGGCCTCCGGCGTGGTCGGTGCCTTCGATTGGACGGCGCTCGCGCTCGACCCTGCTTTGGATGACCCCGCGGGCGCGGCGCTAGAGTGGCTGACCGCCAACGGCTACGACGTGCTGCCCCAGTCCGCCGAGCTGATTGGCCCGTACCTCGAGAGCGGCATGTACCTCCTGGCCTTGAAGCTCGTCAAAGGCTCGCCCACCGGCTCGATTCGCCCGCTCGTGCTCACCTACGACGGAGACCTGCCGAGCATCCCGATCAAGCTGACGGGGGTGGCCGCCAACGATGACATGGGCGTCATGACCTGGATGCTCTCGGACGCCCGGGCCGTGCCTTTCAACTACAACGCGCTCGAGCTCAACGAGGCGCGCATCAATTGGTTCAACGCTTCGGCCAACTACGGCGACGTCGTGACCGCAGCCGCCAACGACAGCGGGGGCCAGGGCTTCGTCACTGAATTTGCGGGCGAGTCTACCGACCTGGGTGGTGTGATCTGGCCGGACTTTGAAGAGTCCAATTGGCAAGCCCTCCAGGGCCAGGTGTATGGCAGCTTCGGCGAGCTCTTCGATGCCACCTATTATCAATACGGGAGCTATGACGGCTTCTGGGACGCCGTCCGCACGGCGGTGGTCTTGCCGGCAAACGTGGCGTTCGCGGACTTCCAGCTGTGCCCGCAGTGTTATTCTCGGTCCGTCACCCTGTCGCCCTCCACCTACCTCCGCGCGATCGAGACGAGCGTCATCCAGCCGCTCCGGCGCGTGCAACGGCTGGTCGATTCGCGGCCGTTCGTGACGCGAATGTATTCGACGATGTCGGCGGGAGACATGACGGTCGACCCGGTCTTTACGTTCAACCCGGGCTTGCCCGCCGTCAGCAACATTCACACGGCCGATCGCGTCATCGAGTGCAGCCCGAACGTGTACAGCTTCGAGGCTCCCTGGCGGATCGAGCTGCCCCAAGGCGGCGTCATCCGAGGGACCGCGGCCGACGTGGGCAGCTGGCCCTCGGCGGTCGATGCTCAGCCTGCCAATCTGCGAGTGCTGACGCTTTCTGATACCGGCGTGGGTGTGGTCGATAAAGACAACTCGGCGCAGATCAATCAAATGCTCGCGGCGTACAACGCATCGGTGCCGAGCCGCGCGCCGGGCGACCCGTTCATGCCGGACCTGACGAGCCCCGGGTCGATAGGCTCGGGCTCCTCGGCGCCTTCTTCGCTCAGCTCGCCTCGCGCGCATTCGGGCGGAGCCTGCGCCGTCGCCGCCAGAGCGGTCGGTGGAGAGAGCGGCGATTCAGATTGGGCGGTCCAGTGGGGCGCCGCCGGCCTGCTCGCGCTAGCTGGCTCGGTAGCGAGGCGGCGACGGTGCGCCGTGGGTCGACGGCGCTGAATCCAGCGCTTGGATAGCGGTAGGCCGAAACCAGCCCGGCGCTGAGCCTGGGCGACGGCGCTACTCTAGCGAGCTCGCCAGCTCCGCGAGCCAGCCCTCGACATCTGCCGGCACCTCCAGCGTTCGCTCGGTGGGCTCTGCCGTGGGGTACCCGCCGACGTCCTCTTGGCTGTCGACGAGGCCGCCGGAGCCGGACCTGACCTCGCTGACGATGCGCAGATCGACCGCGTCTCGCTCGCGAGGCCTCGCCCCCGCGCTCGCCAGCACCCGGTCGAGCACCGCGGCCGCGGGCAGCGCCACGAGCCCGGCGGGCCAGCTCGGTTTGTCCGCAAGCTGCGTGATTTGCGCATCTGCTATCAGCGCCGGCGCGCCTGAGACGTCGAAAGCGAGGTTGTCCTGGAGATACGCCGAGCCGCTCGAGTTGCTGCCCACCATCGCTGACCCGGGGGGCGTGCTCGGGCCCTGCAGCAGCACGTTCGAGACGACGCTCACGCGCGGCCCCTCCGGCGTGAGCCCGGACGTGGTCCACTCGCTATTCACCGCGCCGAGGCGCATGGCCCAGAGGCCCGGGTCATACACCACGTTGTTCACGATGGCGCCTGTGGCGAAGGCTTTGAACCAGGGGTTTCGCTCGTTGTTGTGGGCGTACAGGTTACCGATCACCGACACGTCGCTGCAGTAGTCGTGGATCAGCGTGCCCATCGAATGCGCGCCCTTCTCGTGCACCGAGTTCATCAGGCCTTCAGCGATGATGCTGTTCTTGATCGTGACGGCGTGAGAGGTGCTGGCTGGGCCGTCGAAGCGCGGACCGGATACGGACAGGTTCTCGTCCACACCCCACGCGACGGAGAGATGGTCGAACACGACGTTGTACGCCGCCCCGCCATCGGTCGTCATGTCTGGCTCGAAGCCCTCCGCGGGCAGCGCGCCTGCGTCGCCCATGCGTACGCGCAGGTGTTGAATGCGCACGTCATGCGTGCGCACGGTCAGGCCGCCGCGGATCAACGTGATGCCTGGCGCTGGCGCGGTTTGACCGGCGATCGTCACGAACGGCTCGACGATGGAAAAGCGGGCCTGATTCAGATCGATGATCCCGCCCACCTCGAACACGATGACGCGCGGCCCGGCAAGCGCGAGCGCCTCGCTCAGCGAGCCTGGACCGGTCGCTGCCAGCGTGGTGACGCGGACCACCGCACCTCCAAGGCCTGCGCGTGTATCATCGCCAAAACCGCCGGTGCTGCTGGGTGTTGGCAGGGCGCCAGGGTTAGGCGGCGGCATCGCAGGAGCGGGCTCGAAACTGCCCGGCTCAGGGGTTGGGGCAGGGTCGGTTGGCGTCACGGCACCCAGCATGTCAACCGCCACTGGCGGGCCCGAACCGGGCACGCCTGAAGCAGGCTCGGCCGCCGGTGCCCCATTTGGACCTGCGCTTTCAGTCGGCGGCGACGCCGTCGGCGCCGATGAACAGCCACTCGTGGCAGCAATGAGCAACAGAATTGCTGCGCTCTGCAGCGATGGACTCGAAATGAAGCCGATGCGCATTGGATCGGGCTGAGATGCGCCGCCCGTGAAGACCGATCACTAAATCAGCGGACGAGCGCGCCTCGGCCTCGAACGCCCAAATCGGTGGCGCTGGGCAGGGCGAACGCGACGCGCGGCTCGGGTAGCGGGCTAGCGGCTCCCCGCACGCTAGCCAGCCTCGATGAATCCAGCGTGCCAAGCTGTTGACGTTGGGCCCGGGGCTCACGCTCGGTAGAGCAAGCTCCGGAACCGACGATCAGGCCCCGATGTCGCCGCCGTCGACGCGGGTGATCACGATCGTGGCGGTGCGGGGGCGGTTGCCGGCTGCGCCCGACGAGGTGGCATCGGCGCCGGAGGCCGCGGGCCAGTTGCTCTGGAACATGTCCAGGCTTCCGGTCTCGCCGGGGTGCTGGATGCCGACGATCAAGGTCTTGTTGTCGGGGGTGAGGTCGACGCCGGTGATCTCCGATCCTGGAACGCCCACGAGAAAGCGCTTCAGCGTGTCGGCGTCGGCGGGTCTGCCGACGAACGTGCGCACGCCCGCGACGCTGGCTTCCGCGCCGTCGCCCACCTCACCCGGGATGGCCGCGAGCATCATGCAGTTGGTCACGTCCGTGTAGGCGCCGTCATCGGTTTGGATCCACAACACGCCGCGCGCGTCGAACCAGAGGCCGTCAGGGCTCGAGAAATCATTGTCCGCGCTGAGCCCGGACAGGTTGATGCTGGCGGGGTCGGCGTCTGCCTGCGCGCCGAAGAGGTAGATGTCCCAAGCGAAGCTCGTGGCAGCCACGTCAGCCTCGGCCTCGCTCAGGCGCAGGATGTGGCCGTTCGGGTTGCCGGTCTGTGCGACGGTACCCTTGAGGTCCTCGTAGGAGCGTGGGTTGGCGGCGTCGACGGCGGGACCGGTCGTGCCGCGCGTACTGTTGTTCGTGAGTGACACGTAGAACTCGCCGTTCCGCGGATTGACCCCGCCCCACTCGGGGCGGTCCATCTTGGTTGCGCCGGCGGCGTCTGCGGCCGAGCGGGCGTTGATCACGATGTCGGCGAGATCCTCGAAGGCCGAGAGAGCGGGGTTGTCTTTGCTGAGCAAGAGCCACTCGCCGCTGCCGTCGGCGTTGAGCTTCGCGACATAGAGCTTGCCGTCGTCCAGGTACTTGTCCCCGCCGTCCAGACCGAGCGTCGCGTCCGACTCACTCCAGGGCGCGTTCGACACGTACTTGTAGATGTACTCGTTGCGCGAATCGTCGCCCATGTAGACGACGAGCGGCCTGCCTGCCACGACGGGACCAAACCACGCGCCCTCGTGTGCCGCGCGCCCCAGCGCGGTGCGCTTCTTTCCGGTTCGAGTCGGCTCGTAGGGGTCGAGCTCGATGACGTAGCCAAAGTGGTTGGGCTCGTTGCGATGGTCCTCGGTCGCGGACGCGCCGGTCGCGGTGCAGTCGAAGCGCGTCTGCAGAGCAGCGCCGCCCTCGGCGCGGTCCCAGCCGCGGTAGTTGAAGGGCGCGACGGCGGCGACGGGGTTTACGTTGTTGGCAGTGATGCCCTGCCGGGCGAGCTTTGCGTCGCGAGCGGCGTCGACCGCAGCGTCGTCCCCGCGTCGGAAGTAGAACGCCCAGTTCTCCTCCCCGCTCAGGTAGGTACCCCAGGGCGTGTAGCCGTTGCCGCAGTTGTTTAACGTGCCGAAGGCGCGGTCGCCCGCTGGCGACAGCTTGGTCAGCATCTGCGACGAGCCCGCGGCGGGGCCCGCCAGCAGGAGCTCGGTGTTCACATGCCAGCGCCTGTTGCCTTCAAAGCCGCGATCGGTCGCCCAGCGCCCGTCGGTTCCCTTCCTGATCTTCACCAGCGACACGCCGTGAGCCTCCTGTTCTTTCACGACCTCGGCGAGGGGCCGAGCGAGCGTTGCCGCCTTGTCTCTGATGGGGCTGTTCGTGGGCCCGCCAACGTGCAGATAGACGTCGGTCAACGCCTCGTGATTCTGCACCAACAGCCCTTCGGTCGAGCTGTTCGACCCCTTCGGGAAGGGGAAGTACATCAGCGCATCGCCATGGTCGCCGATGCGTTGCGCGAAGTCGCCATCGCTACCGTCGTTGGAGTAGTCGGACGTCCCCGTGTCGAGCGGATCGCCCAGCGCGGTCAACACGAACGCGACGTAGCCCTCCGGGACTCGGATGAAATCATCCAGCCCCTTGGGGACGGCGACGAAGCCCAGTGACGGTGGGCTGGCAGCGGCGAGTGAGCGTACCTCCTGCGCGGGCTCGTCGTTCTGGGCGCTACAGCGGGTGAGCGCACCGGGCAAAATGGCGAACGCTGCGGCCAGGAAGCCCCGCTCCATGCACTCGCGCCTGGAAATGCGGTCTGCTAGGATGGACGCGAGCGAGGCGTTCGATGACGTGTTGAGCGACGACTCGCCGTCATGTGCGTGCGCAGGTAAGATCCGATCGCGAGCCATGTGAGTGTTCCTTTTGAAGGGGTGCAGTGAGCGGGCGCTACGCTACGAGGGCGTTGTGACGTTCGTTCGACGAGCAGGTGGCTAGGTCGCGCCGCCTCGAGCTCGCACCCCTCGCGCGACGCTCACGAACGCGCTGCCGGTCGAGGGCCGCGGTTCGAGGCTGGGTCGCGTAGGTTTGCGCCCGACACTGTGGCTTATCGCCCTGGTGGGAGCGGCTCTGGACCGATTCGGGCACCCGATGTGCCCTGCTTGGGGTAGGCTGGGGAATTAGGACATGGCTACTGCCGAAGCGTCGTTGCAGGCGGTGATCCAAGGCTGGGACCGAAGGGCGCCGAGCCTCCTCGACTCTGCCGCCGGGCTGACCGGCGCCGAGAGCGTCCGGGCCTCTGGCCCGCCAACCGAGTTCTCAGCGACCGTTTTCAGCGGCGAGGCCGCCGATTGGGTGACGTACCTGAGCACCCCCGTGGCCGCGCGTTATGAGCGCGGCGTCGGCGTGCGAGCTCACCTGCACCCTGAGCTGCGCTTAGTCGTGTTCGAGCCGGAGAACGAGGACTCTCGTTGGCTGGCGGAGCTGCTCGACAAGGTGCTCAAATGGGTCATCGAGCGAGCGGAGCGCAAAGCCAACGTGAAGGCGCTCTTGGACGAGCTGCTCTTCGCCAACCCCGTGGACACGGAAGTTTCACCGCGTGTCGTGTTGAGCTGGTCGGTGCCGAGCACCGGCACTCGGGAGGCCGAGCGCGAGCAGGGGGGCGGGGGTGGCCAGACCCGCTTCGTTCTCTCCTCGCGTTTGATGCGGGATGTCCGCGACGTCCTCGGAGAAGGGGACGGGCTGTCGGCGGACGAGAAGCTTGGCCTCGCCTGGCCTGTCGCAGCGCGGCTATTGTCGCAGATCGCCTATCCGCTCTCGCCCCGGGACCGCTTCGTCGCCAAGATCGACGCCTTCGCCAAGCTGACGTACCTAGCGATCAACATCCTGTACGACGACAGCAAGTCCGGGCAGCTCATCCCGAATGCGGCTGGCGTTGCCTTCGAGGCCCTCGCCAGTAAGTCGAGCAACCTGTCGCGGGCGGCGCTCTTCGAGCAGCACCCCTACTTTCGCACCTTGAATAGGCTCTCGTTTCTGCTGCGAGCTCGCTCGTACGCGAGCTATGCGGACGAAGCGCGCATCGTCGCCCGGGAGTACCTGGACACCGTCTACCTTCGCCTGAGCCTCGCCAGTGCCATGCCCGAGCTGAGCCTGGGCACACAGCCCATGCTGTTCGAGAAGAAGTGGGGGCGGCTCAAGTTGCCGAAGCCCCGCGTGGGCCGCTACGGCATCGTCGACGAGGAGGACCAGGCGGCCTGGGAGAAGGTGGCGGGGCCCTTCAAGGACATCGGCTTCGTGCTGCTTCGTCAGATCGGAGTGGGCGACTTCGGCCGCGTCTACGAGGCGATGAACAAGCAGAACCCTCAGTTTCCCGATCGGGTGGCGCTCAAAGTCGACCGCATCGCCGGTAAGAAGAAGCAGGCGATCCTGGAGGCAGAGTCAGCGATGCACGTGGGGGCGCAGTTGGCTCGCGCGCCGCACCTGATGCGGCTCTACGATACGGGTAAGCTCCACGGCCGCCGGTTCACCTATCACGTGTTGCAGCTCATCGACGGCGACACGCTCGACAGCCTGATCCAGGTGGCTGGGGCCGAGCACGCCAGCACCGGCTGGCCTCCGGCCATGCGCGCCAATGAGCAACAAGCCCGGGCGGAGTATGAGCGCGCCGTGCGCTCGATGGAGAGCGACGAGAAGCAACAGTGGCGGAAGCAGCGCATGGGCCTTCCGTTCAAATACCCGCTGTCGGCGGCCATGGTCCTCGACGTGCTCACCAGCGTGCTCCTCATGGTGGAGGAGGTGCATTCGCTCGGGTTCTCGATCAACGACCTCAAGAACGACAACCTGATGATGAACCGCAGGGGTCAGATCAAGGGGATCGACCTCGACTCCTTCACCCGTGTCGGGACGCCGTACGACAAGGTGATGGATTTCATGTTCCTGGCGGGGTCCGTCATCTTGTTCGTGTTCAACGCCCCCAGCGCACGGCCCAAGATTGGCCTGAATTGGCGAGAGCTGGCCGCGAGCGAAGAGCGGCTACGGGCCGAGCTCGCGCACGGCTGGCCGCTGGGGGACATCGACGCCATGAGCGACGGTCGGGTGCAGGAGCAGGAGCTCTTAGATCTGCTGGTCGATATCGTGCACCGCTGCAACGGGATGACGTACCCCAAGCACCCAGAGCTGTTCTCCGCGGACATCGTCCGGCTCATCAGCATGAAGCGCCGGCTCCTGACCGAGGAGTTTGTGATTGATTGAGGCTCGCGGGGCTCAGCTGAACTCGCCGCGGATGTATTCCTTGGTGCGGTCCTCTCGCGGATCTGCGAACAGCTGCGCAGTCGGCCGGTACTCGATGAGGTAGCCGGTGCGCCCACCGGCGCTGGTGTCCACGAAGAAAAATGCGGTCTGGTCCGCCACGCGCTGAGCCTGCTGCAGGTTGTGGGTGACGATGGCGATCGTGTACTTTTGCTTCAATTCCAGCATCAGCTCTTCGATCCGACGCGTCGCGATGGGATCCAGTGCCGAGCACGGCTCGTCCATCAGCAGGAGCGCAGGCTCGACCGCGATCGCCCGTGCGATGCACAGGCGCTGCTGCTGGCCGCCAGAGAGTGACAGCCCGCTGTCGTCGAGCTTGTCCTTCACCTCGTCCCAGAGCGCCGCGGAGCGCAGCGCCTGCTCGATCCGCTCCTCGTAGTCGCCCTTGAAGCGGTTCAGCCGGAGCCCAAACGCGACGTTCTTGGCAATGCTCATCGCAAACGGGTTGGGCTGCTGGAACACCATGCCGATAGAGCGGCGCACCGCCACCGGGTCGATCCCGTCGGCGTAGATGTCCTGCCCTTGAAATTGAACGGAGCCACTGAGGCGAAACCCATCGATGAAGTCATTCATCCGATTGAGGCACCTGAGCACCGTGCTCTTGCCGCAGCCGGAGGGGCCGATGAAGGCGGTGATCTCGTGCGAAGCGATGCTGATGTCCGTGTCACGCACCGCGAGGAACGCCCCGTAATGGAGCTTCTTGACATTACACTCGATGACGACGCGGGGATCCTGTGAGGCCCCGGCAGGGGTAAGCTCAGCGCCTCGGGATGCCGCAGGCGCAAAGGCCGCGCCCGCCCTTTGCTCGTTTGCGTTGGATAGTCCTTGAATGTTCATGAGCGGTTCTCCTAATGCGGGCGTTGCTGCCGAGGGCATCAATATTCTTTCGGGCGGCGCGTGACGATCTGGGCGACCACGTTGAGCACGAGCACCATGGCCACCAGCACGAGCGAAGCAGCCCAGGCGAGCTGGACTTGATTTTCGAACGGGCTGCCGGAAAAGTTGTAGATGAGGACGGCGAGCGATGCGACGGGCTCACCGAGGTCGCCCTCGAACCAGTAGTCGCTAAACAGGGCGGTGAAGAGCAAGGGCGCCGTCTCGCCCATGGCGCGTGCCAGCGCCAACATGACGCCGGTGAGAATGCCTGGCATGGCCGTCGGGACCACGACCTTGAGCACCGTCTCCGCGTGGGTCGCCCCGAGGCCCAGCGCCGCTAGCTTCATCTTCTGGGGCACGCCCCGGAGCGCTTGTTCCGAGGTCAGCATCACCGTGGGCACCATCAGCACGGCCATCGCGACGCCGCCCGCGAGCGCGCTAAAGGATCCGGTGACGACCACCACGCTCGCGTAGGCGAAGACACCGGCGAGAATCGACGGCATGCCCGTGAGCACCTTCGCGGCGAAGCGTACGGAGGTGGACAGCTTGGTGTTGCCGCCGTACTCGGCGAGGTATACCCCCGCCAGGAACCCGAGCGGAAGGCTGAGCCCCGTGGCGAGCAGGGCCACGACGATGGTGCCGACGATGGCGTTGCCGATGCCCCCGCCGACCATGCCCGCACCCGGTGTGAGCTCCAGGAACAGCATGGGGCTCACCAGGGCCGCGCCGCGCGAGAGCAGCATCCAGAGCACCCAGAACAGGGGAAACAGCGCGATCACGGAGAGGCCCACGGCGACGACCGTCAGCACGATGCTCAGCAGCGTGCGCGGCTCGCCCAGTGAGTACATGAACGACACCCGCGGCTTGAGACCCGCACCGAGCGCGCGAGAGCTAGCGCTGGCCATCACGACAGCCCTTTCAGTCCGGCGGTCGTACGCATCATGATCAGCGAGCCCAGGGCGTTCACGATCAAGGTGATGAGCAGGAGCACGACGGCCGCGTACATCAGCGCTTGCACCTCGATTCCGCCGGCCTCGGGGAAGTGGTTGGCGAGCAGCGCCGCGAGCGTCGTGCCTGGGGAGAACAGCGACAAGCCGAAGACGTTCGCGTTGCCGACCAGCATCGCGAGCGCCATCGTCTCGCCGAGCGCGCGCCCGAAACCCAGCACCAGCGCGCCGAAGATACCGCCTGCAGCGCTGGGTATCGTCACCCGGAAGATGACCTCCCAGCGCGTCGCCCCGAGCCCGTAAGCAGCGGCGGCGAGGCGCTTGGGCACTGCGGCCATCGCCTCGCGCGAGATCGCCGTCACCGTCGGCAGGATCATGATCGAGAGCACGAGCGAAGCGGGCAGGATCCCGGGGCCGCTCAGCCGTGTCGAGAAGAACGGGATGAAGCTCAGATGCTCGTGAAACCAGTTCGCCACGGGCCGCAACGCCGGAATCAGCGCGAAGATACCCCAGAGGCCGTAAACGACGCTCGGGATGGCCGCCAAGAGCTCGATGATGTTCTTCATCAGCAGCTCGATGCGCCGATCCAAGAAGCCCTGGCTCAACACCAGCGCCACCGTGATGCCCAGGCCTCCGCCGATGAGCAAGCCCAGCACGGACGTGTAGAGCGTACCGAGGATCTGTGGGAGGATTCCGAAGCGGGAGCTATTGGCATCCCAGACAGAGGTGCTCAGAAACGACAGCCCGTATTCGCTCATCGCCGTCCGCGCGTGGCGCATCACTTCGAACAAGATCGCGCCGAGGAGCGCCAGCACCGCCAGGCCGAAGATATAGGCGAGCCCTCGGAAGGCTTTGTCGAACTGCTTTTGCCAAGCCGTCGGGGCCCGGGAGATCGACGGCCGAACGTTCTCTGCTCTCGAAATCATCACTGTGCTCACTTGGGCGTCGCCCATATTCACGCTCCTCGCCGCCGCCCGCTGGCGCTCCGGCGCGGGCGGCACACCACTCGACCTGTCACTGGATGCTGGCCACGGCTTGCGTGACCCGCTGCGCGACAGGCTCCGGCAAGGGCACGTAATGCAGGCTCTCCGAAAGCTTCTGGCCGTCGGTCAGGCACCAGTTCAACAGCGTCTTCAGCGCAGCCGCTTTGGCCGGCTCGGTGTATTTCTTCTTCGCCAGAATCCAGGTGTACGTCACGATCGGGTAGACGTCGTCCCCTTCGGGATCCGTCACCCACGCGCGCAGATCGTCCGGCAGCTTCACGGCCTCGAGCGCCTTTTTCGACGCCTCTAGCGTCGGTGCGACGAACTTGCCCGCTTTGTTCTCGAGCTCCGCCATCGGCATCTTGCTGCTGATCGCGAAGGCATATTCGATGTAGCCGATGGAGCCTGGAGTCTGGCCGATCAGCGCCGCGACACCGTCGTTCTTGCGGCCGCCGACGCCTACGGGCCAATCTACCGAGGTCCCCGTGCCGGGCTTGGCCTTCCAGGCTTCGTTGATCGCGGAGAGGTGCTGAGTGAACACGAACGTGGTGCCGCTGCCGTCGGAGCGGTGCGCGACCGTGATGTCGCTCGCGGGGAGCTTCAGCCCGGGATTGGACTTGACGATCTCGGGGTCGTTCCACTTCTTGACTTGGCCGAGGAAGATGCCGGCGTACGCGGCGCGCGAGAGCTTGAGCCCGGTCACGCCCTCGAGGTTGTAGGCGAGCACGATGTTGCCGGCCGTCATTGGCAGTAGGCTCACGTTGCCATTGGCCTGCTTGATCTCCTCGTCCGTCATGGCGGCGTCGCTGGCGCCGAAATCGGTCTGCCCTTCGATGAACGCCTTGACGCCGGCTCCGCTGCCCGTGGCCTGGTAGTTCACGCGAATGTCTTTGTTCTTGTCGCTGAACTCCCGGAACCACCGTGAGTAGATGGGCGCTGGAAAGCTGGCGCCTGAACCTTGCAGGGTCACGGGGCCTGAAGGCGCTGGCGCAGGCGTCGCGGCTTGCGTGGTGTTCTCCACGCTCGGAGGCGTCTTGGCGCAAGCCAGGAGCATGAGGCTGGTGAAAAAGGAAGGAAGAAATTTGGCGACGAGGTTGGACTGCATCCGGGCGGGGCCTTTCTAAAAGCGAGGAGCTGGGCTCCCCGAGCCGGGAGTACGCGAGTGTGGCCCTGTCGTCATGGCAAGACAGGCGTTGCCACCTAGTTGTTACAGAGCATTCACACGAACTTCTCAATCATCGCCGTCCCGGCACACCCCGTCGCTTTGTGACACGTGCCGCGTCCCCCTCTGACCGCGGGCCGGATCGCGTAAGGCTCCGCACACTGCTTTGCGCTACCCCAGCCTCTAGCCTGTAGCCTCGAGCACCGAGGCCGCGTCGAGCACCGAGGCCGCGTCGAGCACAGCGCCGCGTGACGGTCGACGCG
Organism: Deltaproteobacteria bacterium; assembly: GCA_043747815.1. Classification (GTDB taxonomy): domain Bacteria; phylum Myxococcota_A; class Polyangia; order Polyangiales; family Polyangiaceae; genus SZUA-265. Next base: position 11,899 of record JAYTOL010000070.1, on the reverse strand, counting down.
GCGTCATGCGCAGAGCTCAGCGTACGAGGCCGAGCACTGCCACCGAAAGCGATGCGTGTGCATGCGCATTTCATTCGATTGCGCTCTCGGCTTTCGTTGCCTCGCTGCTGCTAGCCAAGCCAGGTAGTCACCCAGCGGGGTGAGACGAGCGCGTCGCGACGCCGCGCTGAAGGTCACGAGCGGCAGCGTTCCATTCGCGCCTCCCGGATGCGCAGAGCGTGATACCATCAGCAATATCTCCGATACCCATCGGAGCTCGGCAACGGAAGGGCTCTTTCGAGTGTAACGTGCTGCCACGCGCGCGTTACGTCGAAGAAACGCGCGACGCTTCGTGAACGTGTCGTCGCGAACGAGCCTATCGTCGCGCGCCCGTGATCGAATGTCGGAGCGAATGAAACGCTTGCGCATGATGTCGCATATGATATCGTCGTCCGCGCTGGGTCCGGGGCTGCCTTCCGTAATCCGGGGGCGGGGACAGCGAGCCAACGGGGACCCAACGCGAGAGCAAGATGCCCACAACGATGATAAAAAAAGCGAGTCGTCGCGCACGCGCATCCACGCAAGTGAAGAAGCTGCTGGAGCAGTCTTACTCCAGGGTCGTCGTCCCCGAGGGTGACGGGCACTACACGGCTGAGATTCTCGAGTTTGCGGGCTGCACGTCCACCGGCGCCACACCGGCTCTGGCCTACGCCAATCTCGAACGTGCTGCGGAGGTCTGGCTCACCCGCTGGCTCGACGCGGGGCGAGAGGCACCACGGCCGTTCACGAGCCGTGAAACCAGCGGTCGCTTCGCGCTGCGCTTGCCGAAGAGCTTGTACGTGCGCGCGAGCCAAGCCGCTGCGCGGGAGAGCGTGAGCCTGAATCTATACATCGCCAACGCGGTGGCCGAGCGCGTCGGGGCGAGCGCCACGCTGACGGCTTTCGATGGCGTGGTGGGCGAATTGAGCAAGCTCGCTCAGCGCGGCTCGCTGAGCGGCTCGGTGCGCCCGGCCAGCAGCACGCGCCGGCAATCCGCTCGGTCTTGAAGCGAGGGCCGCTTCAAGGCGCGAGCCTGACCACGGCAAGAGGAGTGAACGTCCGAAGGGGGGGCCCCATTGGTGGTTCATCGAGGAGGATAACATGGTCAATTCAGCAGGTTTGAGCGCGGTCCCGGCGTCGAGTATCTCGACTGGGGTCAATCAATTTCAGCAGGCGCCGGCGAGAGCCGAGAGGCCAGGGCGGGGGGGAACGGGTCCGTTTCTCGTGCCCGTTCCCGCTGCGGACCTGCGCGTGTCCGTGGACCTCGAGTCGGCGCTCCTGCCGCGCTCCGCTCGGGTCGAGTCAGGGACGTTTGAGCTCACGGCAGCGTCGAGCAGGGCCGTCGTCATCGCGTCACTGGTGCGAGCCCGCTCGCAACTGACGCTGTCGGTAGGCGGCCACCCAGCATCGGCCGTCATGCTCTCCGCGCATGAGGGGGGCGTGCTGCTCGGGCTGGACGCGGTCTCTAGCAACGGGATGTGTACGGTTCGGTGCGACCTCTACGACGTGCCGTTCTTGCTCACGGGTCACCTCCAGATGCTCGAGCCGGACCTGGTCGTCGGCAATGAAAACGCGGCGATACGGCCTCGCGCGGCGCTCTCCGCCCTCAGGGTCCATACCCTCGACGGGCGGCGAGGCACGCGCATCCCGCTCGCCAAAGGTCAGGGAACGCTGCGCTGGGCCCGCGTCGTCGAGGGGTCACCTCGAGTCGTGCATAGCTCGCTCGTGGACCTGGCTCCGGACGGGGCGAGCATCGAGCTCTCGCCGTCCGACCCCGCGCCGCCTAACGAGTCCTTCGTGGGCGAATTGCAGCTCGGCAGCGTGAAGATCCCGCTGCTCGCCAGCCTCCGGCGCCGGGTGAACGGCCGAGACAATGCGCTCGTCGGGCTGCATCTGGAGGCGGGTCGCGACAAGCACAAGCTCGTTGAGCTATATATGCGCGGGCGCTTTCCCGGGCTGGTCCCGCGCTACGAGGTCGAGGGCGAAAAGCTGGGGAAGCTGCTCGGAGACTCGGGCTACTTGAAGCTCCGGGAAGGCGAGGGGCCCTCCCCGGCGTGGCATCGCTATCGCTCTCCGCATTCGCTCGACTTCGTTTATCAAGCGCGCGATGGTAGCCCCATCGGGCACGTATCGATCACGCGCAGCTACCGGCGCAGCTGGCTCATGCATCAACTGGCCACCTTGAGCGGTCACGCCGAGAGCGGCCTGTGTCGCAGGGCCCTGTATGATCTCGGCAGTTGCGCGCCCACGGCGTTCGACGGTGAGCAGGCGTGCGCCGTGGCTTACTTCAACCGCAAGCTGCGCTGGCACCAGCTTTTCTTCGAGGAGTTCGTGCAGTGGCTGAACGACGATAGGCTAGGCACCATCGCCGTCTTCGATCGGTTCGAGCGCGGGCCGGGCGCGGCTCTCGCCGGCCGTCCCGCGCACGGCTTTGGCTACCGCGTCGAGCGGCTCGGGGAGGACGACCTGCTCCCGGCTGTCGCGTTGGTTCGCGCCCAGCTCCCGGCACTGGCCGCCGACGCGTTGGACATCAATCCTCAGGATCTCCAATCGTCGTCGCTGAACGGCGACAAAGAGCGCACCCGCAGCGTCTTCGTCCTGCGCGGTGAGCAGGGGTTGCTCGGAGTCGCGCTGTGCGAGGCCGGGCTCAGCAGTGCATCCCTCTTCAACATCTTCAATCTCGCGCAGTTCTACTTTTGCACCGGCTCCGGGCGTCCGTCGGTGGAGGCGCAGCTGGCGCTTCTGGCTGCCGTGCGCGGCTTCTACGAGCAGCAGGGCACGTCGAGCCCACTCATCGTGGCCCCGCCGGGCACCTTTGCCGCTGCGGAGGAGCCGGGTACGAGCCTGGCCGAATCGATGGGCTGTGTGGTTATCAGCGGCGTCGGCCTCCGGCAATGGGAGCACTACTGCAGGTTGCAGATGGGCCGGCTCTATCAGCGCAAAACGGCGCTCCGCAACACACGAGGAGGAGCAAATGATCACTACGTCAGCTGAAGGCTATCCAGGACTGATGGCGCCGATACACGCGGAGCTGGCAAAAGCCCCGGCGCTCGTTCGGCTGTTGGACGCCGAGATCGCGCCGCGCCTGCTGCACCGCTTTCTGATCGAATATTGCGCGCTTGGGGTTCAGCTGACCGAGCCGGTCGAGGGCTGGATCCTCCGCGCCGGCAAGCGCTGCAAGGCGATGGGACTGGACGCTGTGGGTGACAGCCTGGTGAAACACGCCGTGCACGAGGCGGGGCACGAGCGCCTGTTCATGGCGGACGCGAAGGCGCTGAGCGCGCTATATCAGAGCCGCTACGGCGAAGCGATCGACGTCGAGGCGCTGCTAGCGGACCGCGCGACGCCGGCGATGCAGCGTTACATTTCGCTTCACGAAGAGACGATCGCGGGCCCCGCCCCGTTCGCCCAGGTCGCGATCGAGCTCGAGATCGAGGGCCTCAGCGTGAGCGTCGGGCCCTCGCTGCTGAAGCAGATCGAAGGCGCTCTCGGCCCCGCCGGACTAGCTTGCTGCAGCTTTTTGACCGAGCACGTGGCGATCGACGTCGGTCACACGAAGCTCAATGAGAAAATGTTGGGGCGCCTGCTCGCGGTAAAACCCGAGGCGCTGCAGGTACTCGTTGACACGGGTAAGCAGGCGCTCGAAGCCTATTTGGGCTTCCTCGGCGAGTGCATGGACCGCGCGGAGGAGCAGGTGCGTCACGCCGTCCCAGCAGCACGGGCGAGCGCCTGACGCGGCATCGCGGGGGCTCAGAGTCCAGGCTGGAGGTTGCTGACGCTGATCCAGCCCGGGCGCACTAGCAGGCTTTGCACGCCCATGGTTTGCCCCCCATTTGCGAGCACTCCCCTGATGAGCACGCGGCCGGGAGGGACGTTGATGAAGCCACCGATGCCGTCCGCGGTGGATGTCTGAAATGCAGGCAGCCCGGCGACGAAGTTGTAAATCTGCCCACCGGCATCGTTCGACACCAAGACGCCGCCGGCGGGCAGCCCGACGCAGTCCAAAGTCCAGAATCCGATGAGCCCGAACTGCACATCGATCGGAAACCCGATCGCGTCGGCGAGAGCGCCCGCCGCGCTCAGCGGCACGAGGTAAGCAGGGAAGCCTTGCGTGTCGCCCTGCAGCGGTCCACCGAGGAAGAGCAGCGCCGGCACCATGCCTTCGGCTACGACCTCCAGGAAACCATCGAACCCTTCGAACAAGCGGACGCGCAGCGCACCGTCCGCGGACGTCGTGAGATTGGCGAGAAGCGGCATCGCGCAGTCGATGTCCACCCGCGCGCAGGCCCGTGCCTGGACCCCTGACACCGGACGACCCGTCACGAAGTCGGTGATCGTCACGCTATAGGTCGCGGCGGCCGCTTGCTCAGAGTTGGTCGGAGGTGGGCGCGGAACCGTCGCGCCGCCAGCTATACAGGACCAGTCAGCGCCTCCGGGTTCGAGGGGCGCGCCGTTCGACTCGACGCCCTCGGACGGCGTATCGGACCCCGGCTCGAACTCTGTCAGGCAGCCCGCTGCGCAGCAAAGCGCGACGACGGCAGCCCACGCGAAGCCCTGAGACTTTGCACCTCCTCGAGCCGGTGTGAAGCGCTCTCGCACGTGGGCCATTCCACAGTGAGGGGAAGTTGACGTCAAGCTCGGCTGTACGAAGAGGGCACGCGAAGGGCGAAAATCACACTCCGGCCTCGCGGCCATCGACGGAAGAGCATCGTGGCCAAGCAGCGCTCATTGACGTGCTTAGACAACAGGCCCGGGCTTCGACGAGCTTGTGATGGCCGTCCCCCCGGAGCTCGCTCACGGAGCGAGGCGCCGAGAAGCCTGACAGTTTCAGCACTGTGTCAACGCTGCCTCGGCATCAGCTCGGACACGCCGAGCGCTTGGTGCTTCCCATGCCGCCGGCGCCGTCCGATACTCGCGTCGTGAACCGAGCGTGTTGGACGACGGCGGGGATGTTGCTCGTGACTCTGTCTGGGCTGAGCCTGGCTGCGCCGGCGCGCGCGCAGGAAGAGCCCGCGTCCTCGCTCGATCAGCAGTCGGAGGATGACGCCGATGCGCTCGTCGCGCGGGGGATTGCCCTGCGGCGAACGGGGCAAGATGGAGAGGCCCTGAAGTCGTTTCAACGCGCCGAAGTGCTCGAGCCTGGTTCGGCGCGGGTACAAGTCCATCTGGCTGCGACTCACCAGGCGCTCGGTGAATGGGAGGCAGCGGACCGTTATCTGACGCGGGCCTTGGCGCAGAGCGCCGACCCTTATATCGAGAAGCATCAATCGACGCTGGCCGCGGCTCGACGTCGGATCGACACACACATCGGCTCGTTGCAGGTGAGCGGCGGGCCTCCCAGCACTGAAATTCGGCTCAACGGGCGTCTGATCGGAACGCTCCCCATCGCTGAGACCGTTCGCGTCGAAGGCGGCATCTACACGTTGGAAGCGAGACTTGCGGGCCACTATCCGGTCACGCGCAGCATTGCCCTGGCGGGTGGCTCGCTCGTGCGCGAATCGATTCGGCTTCAGTCGTTGTCGGTCGCGGGCTTGCCCGCACGCCGCGAGGAGCAGGCGGAGGGCCCAGCCAACCCGGCGGGGTCGAAGTGGCTGACGTGGAGCTTTGCTGGCCTGTCAGTGGCTGCGGGCGCCGGGACTGCCGCCGCGTGGCTGACGCGCGAGCAGTATGTCGACACATGGAATGATGACGACCGGTGCCTGCGGCAGGGTCAGACTCGAGAGCAGGTGTGCGGGGACGAACGCGACGACGGAGAGCGGGCCGAGACCTGGATGTGGATCGGCGTGGCGGCCACCGGTGGCTTCGCGGCGGCGACGCTCGTGAGCTGGTGGGCCCAGAGCGATGAAGAGCCCAACCCGACCGTGGGTTTCGACTGCGGCGTCGGGCTCGGCCAGGTCCGCTGCGCGGGCCGCTTCTGAGCTCCTCTCATCCGAGGGAGCGCTCAGTCCAGATCGTCGAGCGGCGCGCCGTTTGCGCCGGCCGTTCGCGTCTCATCCTCGGGAAAGAGACCCCGCAGCTCCACGTCTCGATCGGGCGCGCCAGTAGCGGGTGACTTCGACACCGCCGGCATAGCGAACAGCTCGTTCAAATCGGGGTCCAGCACGGAAGCACGGCTGTCGTCCACGCGCTGGGCCCGCTTGCGCGGATTGCCGGGACGGAAGGCCACGTTGCGTACGGACTTGATCGCTCGACGGCTTACGGACGGCGGCGGGCTCTTTGCAGCCGCTGCTTCATCGAGGAAAGTGGCGGCTGCTGCGTTCGGCTGGGCTTCGCCGTTTACGACGGCGGCTGCGACGTTGCTCGGCCGCGAATCCGCAGCCTGCGCTTTGGGCGGGACCGCGGGGTTGACCAAGAGGCTCTGCCGTTCGACGACGGGGGGCGGCGGGGCCTCGGCGGGGCTGGAGGTCGGCGCGCTGGGGTCGCCCCAGGGCGGGTACTTGATCACGACGACGCCCAATAGCGCCACCGCTGCGAGGGGCGCCCAACGGCGAATCGCCGTGACGCGACCCCGGGGGCGCTTCCCCACTGCGGGTGGCTCGTGCGCGACTTTGACCAGCGCTGCGCTCTTGAACGGCGCACGGTCGCCAAACGACGGAGCCCAAATCGCCCGCATACGCTCGTCGCAAAACGGCCAGAGAGCGCGGCCCAGGTCGCGCAGCGACTCGAACCGGGCTGCCGGGTTGCTATGCATCGCTCGCAAGATGGCGCGCTCAAAATCCTCGGATATCTCGGGGCGGATGGAGCGTGGGGGAGCTACGACGCCCAGAGCAATGGCCTTCAAGAGCTCGAGCAGGGTTTCTCCCTCGAAGGGAGGCCGGCCCACGGCGCAATCGTACAATACTGCGCCGAGCGCATACTGATCTGCGTGGAGGCCAAGCTGGCGCGCGCCATTCAGCGCCTCCGGCGCCATGTACGTCGGCGTGCCGATGATCTCTCGGGTTTTCGTCAGGCCCTGCATCGGCTCGAGCAGGTTGTCGCTGACCTTGGAGATCCCGAAGTCCAGCACCTTGGGCACGATCTCTCCGCCAGGACCCTGCGCGAGAAAGATGTTGCTCGGTTTGATGTCACGATGCACCACGCCCGCGTCGTGCACTGCAATCATGCCCGCGATCACGGGCAACGCCAGCCCGCAGACTTCCTCATCCGGCAGCGCGCCTCGGCGCTCGAGCTCATTTTCGAGGTCGCAACCGTTGAGTAGCTCCATCACCAGGTACGGGCGGTCTTGCCAGACACCGAGGTCGATGATGTCGACGACGTTTGGATGCTTGATAGCTGCTGCCGTGCGGGCTTCGCGCAAGAAACGGTCCTTGCCACCGGGCTTGCCGAGCACCCAGTGATCGATCACCTTCAAGGCCACGGGCTTGTTCAGCCGAGTGTGCTCGGCGCGGTAAACACGGGCCATGCCACCGCGCCCAATGCATTCGTGGATCACGTAATGACCAAACTCGAAGTTGGCCGGTAGGTCGTCGTTCGAGGGCTCGCTCACGCGCTGCATACTACACCCGATCCGGTCCAGGGCGCGACCAGTGTCGCAGCCGCTGCCGCATGAGGGCGGGACGGCCGACTGCAGCCTGCGTGCGATACGGCGCGAATCCCTACGAAGCGCACGTCGCAACATCGGTGCAACGCGAGCATGACGCGTCAGCCACGTGCCCAGAGTGTTTCGGAGGTCTTGCCAAAAAAATTGAGCTCTGGGCAAGAAGCAGCCGGGCGCCGAATTCACGGGATGGAGTGGGAAGATCAACGCTGGCTGCCTGGGCGCGTTCGGCAGGGCGTTACCGGTCACCTCAACTTCGTTGGTTACTTATCGTGGGCGCCGTACGCCGAATTCGCCGACCTGCTGGCAAAAGCCATGCGCGCCACCGGCGATGCCGTGTTGCTGGATCTTTGCTCGGGCTCGGCCGGGCCGCTTCCGATGCTGCTGCGGCTGCCCCTGGCCACCTTGTCGGGCACCCGCGGAGCCCCTGAAGGATAGCTCATGCGCACCCCACGCTCTCGAGCTGGCGCTCGGGAGCTGGCGCCGCGGGAGCTGGAGACGGCTCGGAGTCTGGCCGCCGGCCCAGGTGTCGCGTGTATAGTTGGCAGATGCTGGAGCGTCCGTTTCCCTCCTGGCTCGAGCCGATGGCGGCCACGCTGACCCGCGAGCGCTTCGAGGGTCCTGACTGGGTCTTCGAGCGCAAGCTGGACGGGATCCGCCTGCTCGCGTTCAAAGAGCGGGCCGCGGTGAGGCTCTTGTCACGCAACCAGCTCGTGCAGAACGCCCATTATCCCGCCTTCGTCGCGGCGATCGAGCAGCTGCCGGTGAACGATATCGTGCTGGATGGCGAGGCGCTCGGAGTTTGGGGCAAAGAGCAGGTGCCGGGCTACCACGTCTTCGACCTGCTCTGGCTGGAGGGGCGGGACGTCACGCGGCTACCGCTCGAGGAGCGCCGGCGGCTGCTCGGCGCGCTGCCGCTCGTGCCGCCGCTTTCGCTCGTGCCGCGCCTGAGTGAGGCCCGCCCCTGGGAACGAGCTTGCAAGGAGGGCTGGGAGGGCGTGATCGCGAAGCGCCGCGACTCTTTCTACGAGCACCGGCGATCGCCGAGCTGGTTGAAGATGAAATGCGAGGCGTCGCAGGAGTTGGTGATCGGTGGCTTCACCGATCCGCAAGGCAAGCGCCGAGGCCTCGGCGCGCTGCTCGTCGGGTACTTCGAGGCGGAGGAGCTCGTCTTCGCGGGCAAGGTCGGCACCGGCTTCGACACGGCGCTCCTCATCGATCTGCGCGCGCGGCTGGACGCTCTCGAGGTCATGGACGCGCCCTTCACCCGCGCGCTGGGGCTGCCGCGCGCGCGCGCCCATTGGGTGCGCCCGGAGCTGGTCGTACAGGTCGCTTTCATGGAGTGGACCAGGCACGGCAAGCTACGCCACCCGCGCCTGGTCGGGCTGCGGCACGATAAGCTCGCCCGCGACGTCACGCGGGAGGCGCCGTGATCAGCCATCCGGAGAAGCTGCTGTTCCCCGCCGACGGCATCAGCAAAGGGGAGGTCGCGGCTTATTACGAGGCGATCGCGAGCGTCATGCTGCCACACCTCCGCGCGCGCCCCGTGACGCTCGAGCGCTTCCCGGCGGGCATCGAGCGGAAGGGCTTCATGCAGAAGGATGTCTCGAAGGGGTTCCCCGCGTGGCTCACGCGCGTCGAGGTCCCGAAGAAGGACGGCACCCTGAATGCGCCGCTGATCGACGACACGCGCTCGCTCCTGTGGCTCGCCAACCAGAACTGCATCACGCCTCACGTCTGGACCTCGCGCCATCCGACGCTGCATGCGCCCGACCTGTGTGTCTTCGACCTCGACCCCAGCCAGGACGACCCCGAGGCACTGCGCTTGGCCGCCCTAGCCGTCCGCGAGCTGCTCGCCGAGCTCGGCCTGCCGAGCTGGGTCAAGACGTCCGGCTCCAAGGGCTTTCACATCATGGCTCCGCTCGCTGCGGAGAGCGCCTTCGACACGGTCTGGCGCTTTGCGCACGGGGTCGGGGCGGTGCTCGTCAAGCGCCATCCCGAACGCCTGACGCAGGAGTTCCTCAAGGCGGAGCGCAAAGGCCGCATCCTGGTCGATACGGGCCGCAACGGCTATGGCGCGACCTTCGCCGCGACGTATGCCCTGCGAGCCAGGCCCGGCGCGCCGGTGTCCGCGCCGTGCACCTGGGAGGAGCTCGACGCGGGGCTGGCGCAGCCGCAGAGCTTCGTGCTCAAAAGCATGCTGGCACGCATCGAGAAGGTCGGAGACCTGTGGGCGGAGTTGCACGCCGAAGGCCACTCGCTCGGCGCGCCCCTCGCGCGGCTCGAGGCGCTGCTCACAGAGGAGGATTGGAACGAGGCGATGGCGGCGGTCACGCGCAGGCCGAAGCCGCGCAAACGCTAAGTGCTTTCGCGGGCTCGTGCTCGAGCCGTGACCGTGACGAGGGGGGCGGCGAACCACAACGCGACGGACGAGAAGGCGACCGGCGGCACTAAGCAAGCGACGTCCAACAACGCGAGCTCGCGCGCCGAACGCCGGCCGGAGCGGGTGCTCCACCAGACCGCGACACCGCAGGCGAGCACCAAGAGGTGGACGTCGGGTGTCCAGCGGGTCTCCACCGCGTCCGCGAGGGCGGCGGCGTCGCGGTGTCCTGCTGGCTGCCGCCGCGCGACGCAGCTCCCGGTCAAACTAGCCTGAGCCACTCCCGGCTCAGCTTGACGCGCAGTTGAAAGAGGCTCTCGATGGCGAAGGTACTGGTGGTCGACGACGAGGAGGCGATGCGTTTCGCGCTCTCCGAAATCATGGAAGAGAACGGCATCGAGGTCGTGAGCGCTGGCTCTCCTGATCACGAGCACGCACCGCGACCTCGCCGCCGAGGTGCGCGCCGGGCGCTTTCGCGAGGACCTGTATTACCGCATCGCGGTCGTCGAGCTGATGGTGCCGGTCACTGCGCGAGCGGCCCGGCGACATTCCGCTCTTGGCGCGCGAGTTCGCGCGCAAGTACTCCGAGCGCTTCGGGCTCGACGGCGTGATCCAGCTCGCCCCCGAGCTGCTCGACCTGCTGTCGCGCGCCCAGTGGCCCGGCAACGTGCGCCAGCTCGAGAACGCCATCGCCCGCTGCGTGGCGCTCGCGACCGGCAGCGTGATCGGCCCCCAGGCATTCGAGCTGAGCCAGAACCCCGCCGTCGGCAACGCGCCCGACAGCAGCCCCGCTCCCAAAGCCGGCGGCCCGAGCTTTCGCGAACAGATGGAGGCCTTCGAGCGCAACCTGCTCGTCGGCGCGCTCGCGGCAGCGCAGAACAACCAATCCGAGGCCGCGCGCCGCCTCGGCCTGAACCGCGCCACGCTCTACGATCGCTTGAAGAGGTACTCGTTGTTGCCGGAGTCGGCGGGCTGAGGCAGGCGTGTTTGTCGGACGCGACCGAGTGGTCACCGCGGTCGAACGAGCCCGCGGCGCGGGGCAGCTCATGGGCACGGAATTCGCTGCGGCGGGTACGGGCGCGTTGGGCGGCAAAGCTCGATCGTGGGACGTATGAATTGACCGACTAGCTGCACTCACCCGAGCGGCGCAATCAGCGCGCCTGTTCCGCTGCGTCGAGCTGCGCCAGGAGCTTCTTCGTCGCCACGTGCAGGAAGGCCTCGCGCACGAGCTGCCGCACCATCTTCCAGTCGGGCCTGGTGTCGAGCACGACGCCGATCCAGCCACTTGGGCCGACATACGGCGGGCGGAAAAAGCGCTCGGCGTCGGCGCGGATCAGCGTCTCCTGAACGTCGCTGGGCTGCGGCAGCCATACGGAGAGGTGAGGGGACCCGTGGTGGTGGTTGTCGAGCATGGCGAAGGCCTTGCCCTTGCCGGCAAACCAGGTGGGCTCACCGTGGGAGAGGCGCTCTCCCGCCTCGGGAAAGGCAAGGCAGATCTTGCGCAGGCGTTCGACGAGCGGGGCGTCTCGTGAAGTGATGTGCTTCACCGGGTGCGGGAGGGGCTTATCGGCAGGTGGTAGCGCACGCGGAGCCGGCGGTTTCACGCCTGCCTTCTTCGAAGGGGTCGAGATCTTTCTGGCCAAAGGCCCTCCAGTTGCTTGCGCGTCGAGGTCACCCGTTGCTCGATGGCCCGCGCCGCTCGACTCTGGAACACCGGACCTCCGGCGCGACAATGTTGCCGCGGGGTACGTCCAAAGATCAACGACATGACTCGGGAGTGATCCGGAGATGCCCGACCTCTTCGCTATCAAGGGTGGTTTGTGCACAACAAGGCTTCATGGGTTGTACTTCATGTTCTGTCGCTCATACTAGTGCCGCTGGGCAGAAGTTCGGCCAGATTCTTCTTTCCATTCGGAGCGATTCGATTTAATCACGGGGCATGATCGAATACGGCGCGCTGGCGG
>JAYTOL010000069.1:0-6729 GCA_043747815.1 Deltaproteobacteria bacterium | reverse complement strand
GAAACTCGCACGGAATTTCCTCGCGTTCCTTCACCTGGCCTCCGCCTTGGTGTGGCTGGCCTGATCGAACGAAAGAGGGGTTTGAAAACACTCCCTAGGCTCGCGCCGATACAGGGTCGGCCCACAGCACCGAGTGCCTTCGGAAAGATAGAGACGTTTTGTTATGAGGTCGAAAAAATCTACGGCGCGCGGTTTGAGGAAGGTGCTGCTCGGTACGGTGTTTTTAGGTATAGCTGTCGTCGGCAGCGGAGGTTGCTCAGGGTCGCTAGACGAGCCAACGGCTGTACCCGGGAGCAGCAATCCGTTCGTCAGTGACGGCGCCGCTAGCGGCGCGGGCAACGGCTTCGCCGATGACGTCCGCACCGGCACCGGTGGCGGTTTCGATCAGACCGGGGCGTGCGCGGGCCAAACCGCCGGCGCGGAGGTCGCGCCGACCGTGCTGCAGCTCCTGGTGGACACGAGCGGTTCGATGGACGACGACGCGCCAGGGCCGGTGCGAGGCTCCAAATGGGAGGCCACGCGCTCCGCGTTATTGGCCGCCGTGGATCGAATGCCCGCGGCTACGGCCGTCGGTGTCGTCTTTACCCAGACACGTCCGACGACGACGACAACGACGATGACCAGAGCTCGTGCTTCGATCGACAGACAGATGTCCCGCTGCGACTTTTAGAAAACCCGGGCTCGCAGCAACGCGGGCAGATCCGAAGCGCCTTTCAGGGGCAGAATCCCAATGGGGGCACACCGACCCACGACGCCTATGCTTTCGCGGTGCAAGACCTCCAGTCGGTAACGCTGCCGGGTGCACGTTTCGCAGTCGTCATCACCGATGGTATCCCAACGTTTTCTCTGGGCTGTGACGACAGCAATAGGGGTCAAGACAACGCGGTCGACTCCGCCCCGCTCGTGGTCGAAGCCGCCAAGACGTTGGCGCTCGGCGTGCGGACTTTCGTGATTGGTTCCCCGGGGAGCGAAGGCGCGCGGGAAAACCTTTCTCGCATGGCCGAGGCAGGCGGTACCGCAGCCCCGGGCTGCTCGCATTCTGGTCCCGTGTATTGCCATTTCGACATGACCTTGGCGCAGGACTTCGCGGCTGCCCTGGCTGATGCGCTCGGACAAATCGCAGGTTTGGCGCTCAGCTGCAGCTACGACATCCCGGCCCCCCCGAACGGTGGACTGCTGGACCGCTCGAAGGTGAATGTCTTGTTCCGCCCAGCGGGTGCAGAAGAGCAAGTCATCCTACAGAGCGCTGGACAAAGCTGCATCGAGGGGTGGCAGTACTCCCAGGACGGGACGCAAGTGTTATTGTGTGGAAGCACCTGTGACCAAGTGCGCGACGCCGAAGGGAGCCTGACGCTCGAGTTTGGCTGCGCCACGAGCATCCGCTAAGTAAACGTTCGGACCCCGTCTCCCGGCGCTGACGACAGCCTGCACTTTTGGGGGTGAATGGGCCGGGCGGTTCTTTCGCCGGCTCAGGTAGTTAAATGGCGCGCTTCAAATCCGAACCTTGGGCGGCGTCGTAGACGGGATGCTCTTGCCGACGAACATCTCCTCCCGAGTAACCAGAGAGCGGGACGGGGAACTCCAGAGGGACCCACAATGAAAACAAACGCCTTTACTGCACTAAAAGTCTGTCTCGATCTACTGCTCGCAGTGGGGGCCCTCGGATGTGGAGGGTCCGATGGCGACGGTGTGGAGATGATCGCCAGCTCCGACGGTGAGGCGCTGATGGTTTACGCGGACCCTTACGCCCCGGATATGGCTGGAATGCCGAACCCCATTCCGAATACCGCTACTGCCACCGCGGAAGCCTTCGATGTAGGTGGCAAGCTTCGCATCGTGCTCCAGGTGCAGGGTTTTCCAGCTACTCGCAGGTTCGGGTCGCATTTGCACCAGCTGCCCTGCGATGACCCTATGAAAGCGGGGGGCCACTACCAGAACATGCCTTTCCCTGTCGGAGGGATGGCGACGCATCCCGCCTACGCGAACGCGACCAACGAGGCCTGGCTAGATTTCACGACCAGCGCCATGGGCGAAGGTGCGGCCGACTTGACCGTGAGCTGGCTGCCGCGGCCCGGTGAGGCTCAGGCTATCATCATCCACCATATGGCGAGCGGAGTTGGCGGCGTCTCCGGCCCTAAGCTGGCCTGCCTTCCCATCGTGGGCCTCTGATCGGGACGAGGCAAACGGTACCGGGGCATCGTCGCGAGCGACGATCGGGGTCCCGCTCATCTGCCTTCAGCGTGCCGCCTCCAAACGTCCGCCACGTATTGCTCGATGCTGGAATGAAAGGCTCGCCTCCGAGTGAAACGGTTCAGCATCGCCGATGTAGGGCGGACGACGCCGACCGCCGCTGCCGGCCTGTTCGATGTAGACCGTTGGCTCTTGCCGGCGTTAGCGGTCGCCCTGTGCCAGTGTCGTTCTAAACCCTGATCTGTTCCCGCTACCGTTTTCGCGACAGGGCCGATTTAGCAGCATCACGGGGCGCCAGCCATCGCTCATCAGCTCGGGAGTGACTGATCTCAAGCGTCACTTCCTTGGCGACCACCTGTGCGATGGACCCAAGCTGTCGACGCCGGTCGACTCGAGCTTCAAGTCGATCGTCGTCCCGGCGGATTCGACCGTCCCAGACCTGCCCATCAAGATTGACAGTTGTGAATTTCTCACGGCTGACCTCTGGGGCATCGGACAAACCGGGCCCTACATGCACGACGGGCGGGCCGGCACTCTGCGCGAGGCGATACAGCAACATTGTTCGACGGGTACCCGCGTGGGGCAAGCCAATGCCTCGTGTGAGCAATTCAATGCTTCCGGCGCCAGCGACCAGGCTGCGCTGGTTGCCTTGCTATTCAATCAGGTCTTCCGTCCCGATCCTCCGCCCGCCCCCGAAGTAGACTGACTCCGAGCCACAGGTCTTTGAGCGAACGCGCGAGCTTCGCACCTGCTAGACACATGCGAGTGCTTGTCGTTGATGACGACCAGGACGTCTTGGCCGTGTTGGCTCGAGCGCTGGAGCGCGACGGCCACGCGGTCTCGACCGGGGGCAGCCTGGCGGCGTCTCGCGAGCTGGTCGGCGCCGGCGTCGACCTCTTGGTACTCGACCTGGGTCTACCCGATGGGTCGGGGTTCGAGCTCTGTCGAGAGCTGCGGAGCTCGGAGAGCGCCCTTCCGATCCTGATCTTGACCGCGAGAAGCCAAGTCGAGCTGCGGGTGCAGGGGCTCGATGCGGGCGCCGATGACTATCTGACGAAGCCGTTTGCACTGGCGGAGCTACGCGCGCGGGTGCGGGCGCTCGGGCGCCGCGGGCCCGTCGCGCGCGCGGCTTTTCTCGTTCACCACGACGTGACGCTAGATTTTGCCGGGCGTTCCGCCAAACGCGCGAGCACGGAGGTGCCGGTCACGGCGCGTGAGTGGGCCGTCTTGGAGCTGCTCGCGCGCCGCGCCGGCCGTATCACGACGCGCAGTGACCTGCTGGAGGTCGTCTGGGGCGACACGAGCGACTCGGCGGGCCATAGCCTCGAAGTGCTCGTGGCCCGGCTGCGCAAAAAGTTTGGCCCCAACATTATCGAGACGCTGAGGGGCGAAGGTTACTCCCTCAGTGGAGGCACTCGGCCTGGCAGCTCTGCGAAGCAATAGCCTGCTCACGCGGGTCGCCCTGGGCGCCACTGCGTCCGCGGTGCTCGCCGCTTTGGTGGCCGTCGCGGTGACCAGCAGCTTCGCAATCTTCCTCGTGCGCCGCATTGACGACCGACGCGTCATGAACGCGGCGTTGGTGCTCGCCGTGGAGCTCGGTAAAGCGCCGGAGGGGACTCGAGCGATCCTCGACGCGGTGGCGGACGAGGATCGCGAAATGGCGCACACCGGTATCGCGTTCGCGGTTTTCGATGCGGGCGGCAAGCTACTGGCGGGAGATCCGACTCTGCCCAGCATCGAAAGCTCGAGCTGCGAGATCTTTGGAGCTCTGCACGCATGCGGCACCCCGGCAGCTCGTGGTCTGTGGATCGTGGCGGCCACCACGCGTAATCGCATCGCATCTCTTCTGGCTCTCTCCTCGGCCGTTGCGGTGGTTCTGGCAGGGGTTGGCGCATGGCTAGCAAGCCGCCCCTTCGCAACACTGCTCATCGGTCCGCTCTCTGACCTCAGAATAGGAGTCGATTCGATCGGCAGCGCCGTGAGTCACATCACCGAGCTCGGGCCGCCAACGGGTATCGTCGAAGTGGACGCGCTTCGGGAGACGATCCGTGCGCTGTTGATGCGCATGGCCGACTCGGTACGGCACGCGGAGCGGTTCGCTGCCGACGCTGCCCACGAATTTCGCACTCCGCTCACGACCATTCGCGGGGAGCTCGAGCTGCTCCTGGAAGAGGCTTCCTTGACGCCACCCGCCACGGCCAACCTGGCCCGTGCCAAGCAGAAGGTGCTCGATCTCGAGACGTTGGTGGAGCGGCTCTTAATCTTGGCTCTTCCCGATCAAAGCCAGTGGTCGGCGACTGAGCTGGTGTCGCTCCAGGACCTCACGGAGGATAGCATCGCGCAGCTCCCCGAGCCTGAGCAGAAGCGCGTCACCCTGGGCTCTCCGCGAGGCGACGTGGTGGTTTGTGGCGATGCCGCGCTCCTGGGCACGCTCATTTCCAACGCTTTGGCCAATTCATTGAAGTTCGGTAGCCTGGTCCGGGTTGCGGTGTTTGAGACAAACGGGGAGGTAGTGCTCCAGGTCGATGACGATGGCGTTGGCGTTTCCGCCGATCAGCGGACGCGCGTCTTTGAGCCTTTCATACGAGCCCCGGTCGCCATCGAGCAGCACATCCCGGGGCACGGCCTGGGCCTGGCTCTGATCGCTCACGTGGCGCGGCGCCACGGGGGCAGCGCTAGGTTCCTCGACGGACCGCCCGGCGCGCATCTCGAGGTTCGACTGCCACGCAGCGTGCACGTTCGCGAGCGAACCGGTCGCGCCGCTCCCGCGGTCGTTGCTCGTTAAAGTCGCGACCTCGATTAACTGAGGTCCGTGAGGCTCGAAGAGTCCGACGGCATCGTAACCAGAGTTCGTGGCGGTATTACGCCGCCGCGAGCTCCCAGCCTTTTCCCTTGGGCGAGACACGAACTTCGAACGGTGGCGTTTGCTCGTTTTCGATCTTCATCAGCTCGTCGAGCGAGTAGTCGGCGACCGGGGTCTCGTGAACGACCATGAGCCGAAGCAAGCGGTCGGATGCAGAGCCGATGGGATCCTTATCGTTCTCCCAGCTGGAGACCGTGGATGGGTCGACGCCTACATGCCGAGCGAAGTCCACGCCCGACCATCCGAGGGACTTGCGGAGGTATCGCACCTCGGCTCCGCTAAACCGGGAGCGCTTGTGAATGAGCGCATGTGCGATCGTTCGATGAAGCTCAGTCACACGATGCAGCACGAGCTCATGGTGCCCGCACGCAGGGCACCTGCGAACTTCAACGCCCGTCAGCACGACGTAGGGCAGCCCGGACTCTTTGTACAGGTAGGTCTCAGCAGCCGATTTCATCTCGGCCTTCCCACAATTCCGGCACTTCTTGCTCATTGGTTCGCTCCGTACCATCCCCAAAATATGCGGTCCATCGCCGATATGCGTCGAACACCCGGCCCGCGTATGGCTCAGGACCGGACCCTCCATCCGGTCACGACGATGAGCTCCAAATCCTCCAAGTCCTCGTCGACACCAGGCATGCTCGTAGGTTCGGGGTCGAGCACAGCGACGAACATCATCCTCGAGGTCTCCACCCGATAGCGCCACGAGCCGTTTTGCCACTCAGGCTCCCGCACGACGCCACCTCGAAGCACGTTGACTGCATCCACATCCGTGAGGCCGTCCTTGTCCATCTCTTTACGTGCGTGACTACCCGCCCCCGGAGAGACGAGCTTGCCTTCGATGAGAAGGCGTCGGATGAGCTTGCGAGCGTCCGCCGCCGTCAAAGGCATGAGTAAGCGTAATTCAGCTTGGCAATTTGTCAAGTATCCATGTTATCCATGGCCTGGGGCTAGCCAGACCCGTCGCGCCGGCTCGGGCCAGACCGAGACGCAGGAATATAAAGGTTGGACGGATTTACTGTAGTGGGCGTGGGCGCCGGCCGTGCGTGGCGCGGATCGTTGGGCGCACTCGCATCTATCGACCGTTTCCTGCGTCTTGCGGCCGGCTACGACGATCGATGTTCTCGACTTTGGCAGTTGAAATCTCGAAGCCCATCGAGCTTCGGTATTCGCATCTACCTGCTCCAGCCGGCGTGCAGCTTGGGCGACGTGTCCTTTTCATCGGCGATGAAGTCACCGCTGCCGGGCTTCGTCGGGGTCAGGGCTTACGCACGCGGCCTTGGGCGGCGAGGGCTGCGGCGAGCTCGAACAGCGGGGCGTCGCGGCGAGCGGCGAGCTGCCGGTAGAGGTCGGCCGCTTCGGCGTCAGCGCCGTTGAAGGCGGCACGGAACGCTTGCCGCTGCAGCTCGGGTCGCGCGGCGGGCGGGTCGAGCTCGGTTGGCAGCGCCTCGGGCGCGGGTTGGAGCGACGTGGCCGGAGCGGCAGCCCGCTCCAGCGAAGCAGCCCGCTCCAGCGAAGCAGCCCGCTCCGGCGCGGCAGCCTGCTCCAGCGAAGCAGCCTGCTCCAGCGAAGCAGCCTGCTCCAACGAAGCAGCCCGCTCCAACGCGGGGGAAGGTACGGCGGCGACCTCGAGCGAGGTAGAGGACGCCAGCGCCGGGGGCAAGGGGGCGACCTCG
>JAYTOL010000068.1:0-65478 GCA_043747815.1 Deltaproteobacteria bacterium | reverse complement strand
GCCGGCGAGGCTCCGCCGCTCGACGAAGACATCCAGGCGGTCATTCGCTGACTCGCGCGTCGCGCGGGGGTCGCCCGCCGGAGCTCAGCAGCGGCAGGCTCAGGGCGGCTCCCCCTTCAGGGGGCCGCCGCCGCGGTGAGTGCGTCGCTGTCGACCCGCGTGGCCCCGTTCGGAACCAGCCGGCCCCAGGTGACGGTGAGCTCGGCCCCGGGCGCGACGGCCGCGATGACCGGCTGGATCACTCGGCGCGTAGCCACCTGATTGCCGGGGCAGCCAGCGAACCGACCCCCTAGATGCAGGGTGACGCGTTGAGCGTCGGCCTGAACTACGTACAATCGGCCGCCGTCGACGGCGACCATAGGTGCCAGAATTTCTCGAATGACTGTGAGGATTTCGTCCCGCATGCTGCTGTTCACTATGCTTGGAATCAAATCTACCACGCCCCTTGACCAGACAGCGAAGATTCCCTTAGGGTTGCGCCCGCAAGCTAGAGGCTTGCCACACGGTTTCCGGGGCTTCCGGTCGGCGGTCGGTCTCTCGATCTGACAACTCGACCTCACAACGGCCTGTTTCTGTGTTGTCGAAATGCTGCAAATACACTGACTGGGGCTTTGAGCCCCTTCGAGAAAAAATATGGCCGTACATATTCGCCTTGCCAGACACGGCTCAAAGAAGTCCCCCTACTACCGGATCGTCGTTACCGATTCGCGGAATCCGCGCGACGGCCGGTTTATCGAGAAGCTCGGCGCCTACAATCCCGTCGTGACTCCGAAGACCTTTGAGCTCGTGCGCGCCCGCTATGAATACTGGACTTCCCAGGGCGCCGTACCTTCGGCAACCGTGGTGAGTCTGATTAAGAAGTATCCGGCGAAGGAATCGAGCCCGACGAGCTGAGGGTGGCGGCACCGCGTGTGCCGTCAAGCTCTCCGCTGGAGGTCTCTTAGAAATCAATTGGCATGCCCCTGAAGGAACTCATTTCCACGATAGCCCAGGCGCTCGTCGACGACCCGGATGGCGTCGAAGTCCGCGAGATCGACGGCGATCAAAACTCGCTGATCGAGCTGCGAGTGGCCAAGAACGACATCGGAAAAGTCATCGGCAAGGAGGGGCGGACCGCGCAGTCCATGCGTACCATCCTGACGGCTGCGTCGACGAAGTTGGGGCGGCGGGCGCATCTCGACATCGTCGACTGACGCTTGCCCTGGGGAGGGTGCGGCAGCAGTGTCTGGCGTCGTGGTGCCTTTCTCAGAACGCGGCCTTGTGTCAGAACCCAGCCCTGTGGCGCAGAGTACGACACTGAGCCTAGGCCGGGTGGTGAGGGCGCACGGGCTACTGGGCGAGCTCGAAGTTCGCCCGCATTGGGCCGAAAGTCGCGGGCTTCTCGAGGCGAGCGAAGTGATGCTCGAATCGGAGACGGGCCAGGTCGACGTCCATAGGGTCAGCCGTAGCCGGTTGACGCCGAAGGGCGTGTTGATGCAGCTCGCGGGGATCACTGACCGCGACGCGGCGGAAGCGCGACGCGGCCGCACCGTGCTCGTCAGGCGCGAAGTGCTGCCGAAGCTCGCAGCTGGTGAATACTACCTCTGTGATCTGGTGGGCCTGGAGGTGTACTCGCCGGAAGGGCACGTCGGTAGGGTCGTCGACGTGCAAATGTACCCCTCGGTGGATTCGATGACCATCGAGACGCCGTCTGGAGGCACGCTCGAGCAGCCGCTGCTCGATGAGTGGATTCAAAAGGTCGATACGGCGGCCGGGCGGATCACCTTGGCGTCTCTGGATGGCGCGATCGAAGGAGGAGGAAGCGCCTCGTCCGCCGACCGTGAAGGGTCATGAGCCCGTGCACGTTGGCATCGTTAGCCTTTTTCCGACTCTGATCAACGCTTTTACGGCCACCAGCGTGGTGGGTCGGGCCATCGCCGCGGAGTTGCTCACGGTGCACGTCGAGGACCTGCGCTCGCATGGCGTAGGTAAATACAAGAGCGTGGACGACAGCCCGTACGGGGGCGGGTCGGGCATGGTCCTGCGCGTCGACTGCGTCATGTCAGCCATCGAAGCGGCAGAGGCCGCTCTCAACGCACCGGTCAAGCCGTGGCGAGTGTTGCTCACGCCGCAAGGTCGACGCTTCACGCAACGCCTGGCGGAGGAGCTACAATCACACGCTGCATTCGTGCTCGTGTGTGGCCGCTATGAAGGCTTTGACGAGCGCGTGCGCGGCCTGGTGGACCTCGAGATCTCGCTCGGCGACTTTGTGATGGCCGGCGGCGAAGTGGCGGCGATGGCCATCGTCGAAGCGACGGCGCGGCTCGTGCCGGGCGTGCTCGGGAATCGAGCCTCCGCCCAGGTCGAATCCTTCAGCTCCGCCAATCGATACCTCTTGGAGTACCCTCAGTTCACGCGTCCGCTCGAGTATCGCGGCGTCTCGGTGCCGGAGGTGCTGCGCGGGGGCAACCACGCGGAGGTCGATCGTTGGCGCGCCGACGAGGCCCTGGCGCGTACTCGGCTACGGCGGCCCGATCTGGCAACGGGCCTGGAGGGCGGCGATAAACCGCCGGGGCGGAAGGGACCGGGCGATTCTAAGTAAACGGCCGGCTCCTGGCTTGCGGCTTGCACCCGGGTTCAGTAATTAGCCCGCACGATGCCTGGTGTATTCGTCGGAGAAGCGCGGTTCCCCAAGAACTTCAAGCGGTATGCGAGGGAATTTTCGCTGCTAGAGATCGATTGTGAGCCGGGCAGCTTCCCGGGGAAGGCTCGGCTCCAGGCTTGCGCAGCCGTCGCGCCCGAGGGGTTCGTGTTCAGCTTGGCGGTGCCGAGTGTCCTGGCCAGGCTCGAGGCAGGCGTGGACACGGACAACGCCTGGAAGACGGCGAAGCTCGCCGCGCGGATCCTGAAGGCCAAATGGTGGGTAGTGCGGACCCCCGCCGAGGTTCGTCCCACACGGCGTACGCGGGAACAGCTCGCGGCACTATTCGGGCAGCTCAACGCCGACGGCATGCGTGTCGCCTGGGAACCCCGCGGCGTCTGGGACGAGGCTGCCGCCGCTGAAACCGCGCGCAACATGGGGGCTCACTTGGTCCAGGACATCGCTCGCGAAGCGCCGCTTGCGACCGGGGTCCTCTATTCGCGGCTGCTAGCGCTCGGCCGTAGCGCCCGCGTCGGTTTGTCCCTCGCCGACATGATCGCAGAGCGCATGCAAGGCTTTGAGGAGGCCTTCGTGGTGGTCGAAGGGCAAGGAGCGCGCGAGATCCAAAAAGCAGCGAAGCTCGCCGTCGGGCAGATCGACGAAGCCCTCGGCGACGAGGAAGAAGCCGAGGAGGACGCGCTCGACGAGGAGCTCTCGGATGACGAGCTCGGCGACGATGACTCCGCGGAAGACGACGCCGCGGAAGACGAGTCATGAGGCGAGCCGCGGCTGCCGTCGGAAGTGATTCGACGGCGCAAGGCGCCGCGCAAGCCTATCTCGATGCGGGCGGGGACGCCGTGGGCGCGGTCGTCGCCGGTTTCTTCGCAGCGGCTGGAGATTCACCCGGCGTGCTGTTCGGCTCCCTCGGCTTGATGATGGCTCAAGTGGGCGTAGGGGTCCGAGCTTTTGACGGGCGCCAGCGGCAGCCCGGGCTCGGACAGCGGCGCGCGCGCGGTCTGGGGCCAGCGGACGCCGTGCCGGTGGCGGCGCGTGTGGCGGCTCCGGTCGGCATCGCCGCGCTCCTCGTGGCGCTCCGTTATGGACGCAGCGCCGCGCTGTCGAAGATCCTGGCGAGCGGCATCGCGCTCGCGAAAAAGGGAGGCTACGAGCGGCGCTCCGAGGTGCTGGAGCAGATCGAGAGGCTGGGCGCCGCGGCCCTGGCCTCGCCGAGAATCTCGCGTCCACTGATTCATGTGGCAGGGCCGAGCGAAGGGGGCGCGTTGGGACTAGGGGACCTCGAGTCCATTCCCGAGCTGGATCATCCAGCGCGCGTCGTCGGAGCTTTGCGCGTTCCGCCCTGGTCTGCAGAGCGGCTCGATCCGAGCCAGATGTCGGATAGCGACTGGGAAGCCCAGGCCGCTCGCCAACACGGGTTGTGCGCTAGCGACGCCGGGGGCGGGTTGGCGGCGCTCTGTTACGACAACGCGATCTCGGGTCTCAGAGTCGACGAGCTGGAGTTGGTCCTACCCCTGAACGCGATTCCGGCTCGCCGAGGCGCCGCCCGCGTTGCGGTGGGCAGGTTTTTGCCAGCACCCACGCCGCTTGCCATCGAGCTGTCCTCAGGGGACGTGCCGGAGACGGCGACGGTGGCCCTGGCAGATCGGGCACCGCTGAAGGTTCGCGCCATCTAAGCGCGTGCGCGTCTCCCTGCTCAGGCTAGGGAAAAGAACACCCGGCGGGCAATGAGCTGGGGCAACCTCAGGATCCGCGGCAGAGCCGCCACCAACAGCTGTGGCACCATGCCAGAAATAACACGCGACAAACACCGGCGCACACCTGGTTCCGTGTACGCCGATTGACGCCTGAAGCAGAGCGGGCAGGGCGCGTGCCCCGGCCCTATTAGCCGAGGCGGACGCCGTGCTGCTTCGCGTAGGCCAGCACGCCGACCTTGTCGATCGTGCGCAGATCACGCGTGGTCAGCCGCAACGTGATGAAGCGACCGAGCTCATACACCCACAAGCGCCGGCGTTGAACGTTGACGTTCTGCCAGCGGGGCGTCTTGATGTTGGAATGCGAGACGTGGTTGGCACGCAACCGGCGCTTACCTGTGATTTGACTCCGAGCCATTGCGGGCGGGACACTAATTGCCGGACGGCCGAGCGTCAAGCGCCTGAATTGCCGGGACGCAAATCGAGAGCGCCGAGGGCGGCGACGAGCTCGCTGCAATAGAGCCGCGTCTCCTCGAACCCCAAGGCCTTCTTTTCCAACGTGCCTTCATTCATATACAGGCGCCGCGAAAGCTCGACCTGAAGCGCATGGCAGTGCTGGTCAGGCCGCCCGTAGTGGGCGGTCGTGAACCCGCCCCGGTAGGGATCGTCGTGGACGACACTCCAGCCCCGAGGCCGAGCCATGCGCTCCGGGACATCGATGACGGAGGGGTGCGCGCTGGTTCGACCACGGCTCCCGGGCACCACGTCGGCGCGGTCGCGGCCCGTGTCCGTGTGCCCCGAGCGCCCGCGGCTCGGCATCGAATGCCCAGCGAGCAGCACGACGAAGCCGAACTTGCGGCGCTTGGCGTCCAGCAAGGCGGCCAGACACTGATGATAAGGCCGGTAGAACGCCACGAGCCGGCGCTCCAGCTCCTCGCGCGCCAAAGGTTGATACAGCGCACGCTGCCCCTCGGTCGTGTCCCGCCAGATCAGGCCGTGGGGGGCGCGCTGCGCCGTACCTCCGGCAGCGGCCAGGGGATCGACGTCTTGCTCGCTGCGATTCAGATCGCAGACGTAGCGGCTGAGCTCCGCGACGAGCACGCTCGCTCCCGCCAGCGCCGCCCCGGCGTAAAGCTCGTCGACATACAGGTCGGCGTCGACTGCCAGCGCTCGGATGGGGGCGGCCAGGCTCGGCGCCGCCAGGGCGTCCACCCGCATCCCGGCGTGCGGAATCTCCACGACCACGGGGATTTCGGTCGCCTGCGGCGGAATGACCCTAAAAGACACGGCTTGTCGTCTGTAGCATCAAGCCCGCGGGTGCGACTTGCGAAACTCGTGGGCGATCGTGGCGGCCGACACATGCGTGTAAATCTCGGTTGTCACGATATCGGAGTGGCCGAGCAGGGTCTGGACCGTCCGCAGATCCGCGCCGCCTGCCAGCAGGTGGGTGGCGAACGAATGCCGGAGGCGATGGGGATGTACATGCCCGGGCAGCCCGGCACCCCGGGCATAGCGCCCCACCAGCTTCCAGACCATTTGCCGGGTCCAGGCTTTGCCGCGGGGACTGTGAAACACCAAGCCCCCCGCGCCGCCGCGAGCGGCGGCGGGTTGGCTCGCGAGGTGTGCTTCGAGGTGCTGCAAGGCGACCTCCCCCATGGGCACCAGCCGACGTTTGCCGCCCTTGCCAAAGGCGGACAACACGCCTCGTGCGAAATCGATGTCCCGCAGCTTCAATTGCACGAGCTCCGAGACGCGCAGGCCCGAAGAATACATCAGGCTCAACATGGCCCGATCACGCAGACCGCGCGGCGATTTCACATCGGGCGCGTCGATGAGCCGGAGCACGTGCTCCACGGGCAGCGGACGCGGCAGCCTCCGGCCGAGTCGCGCTCGGGCCGCCATGCGGGTGGGATCACGCTGGATCTCGTCTTCGTGGACGAGGAAACGCATCAGCCCCCGCAACGCCGACAAGTGCCGCGCCGAGCTGCGCGGCGACAGCCCACGAGCGGCCAGCGACTGCAGCCACGAGCTCACCACCGCCAGATCCACGCCGTCGAACTCCGCGATGCCCTCGTGCTCTAGAAATTGCCCAAAGCCGGCCAGGTCGCGTGCGTAAGACTCCACCGTATTCTTGCTCAGACCGCGCTCGACCCGGGCGTAGTCGAGGAAGGCATCCAGCAACGCGTCGATGGCCACCCGGGGACGCTAACCCCAGCACGCCAGAACCTGCAAACAAGCGGTGCCGGATCGGCTGCGCCCCAACGGATCTGCCAAAGCACGCCACTTGGCCGCCGAGCACAGCGGCGTCGAGCGGTAGACGGACCCGGCGACCGTTGCAGGCGTCAGCGCCTCGGCTCGTCGCCGGCGGCGACCAGCCGCTCGAGCAGCGCGGTCGGATCCGCCTCTCGCATCAGGCACTCCCCGATCAGCGCGGCGTCGGCCAGGGACTGAGCGACTGCTTTTACCTGCGCTGCGTCGTGGATACCGGAGAGGTGCACCCGCGCGACCGTGTCGGGCAGCGCAGCCAGGATCTGTCGAGCGCGCGTTGGGTGCATCAGCAGCGTCTCGAGGTCGCGGGCGTTGACGCCGACGAGGTCCGCCCCCGCATCGAGCACGGCGGGCACTTCCTCTGGCAAATACACCTCCGCGAGCACGCGCAGCCCGCGCTCGGAGGCGGCGCGCGTGAGCGCTTTAAGGCGGGGCGGCGCGAGGCAGCGGGCAATCAAGAGCACGGCGTCGGCGCCGTGGGCGCGCGCCATATCCAACTGAGCCTCGTCAATGATGAATTCTTTACACAAAATCGGTAACGAGGTGGCGCGGCGGGCCTGCCCGAGGTGCTCGTACGCGCCTTCGAAATACTTCGAGTCGCACAGCACGCTGATCATGTGGGCGCCGGCGCGCTCGTAGGCTCGTGCACGCTCTGCGATGCCGAGCACACGGGACAGCGGGCCCGCCGACGGTGAGCGCAGCTTGATCTCCGCGATCATTCGCAGCCCTTCGCCGAGCTGGCGGCGCAGCTGAACAGGCCTGAGCGCAGGGGGGTCGGGCAGGGGCATACGGCGCAACGCCGAGAGCTCCTGGCGCTTGTTTTCGAGGATTAGGTCGAGCATCGTGGATCAGGCCGGCGTGGACGAGCTCGCTGCGGCCGCGGCGCGGTGGCTCACGGCCCGCCAGGTCTCGAGCGTCTGCAGGGCAGCCCCGCTTGCGAGGGTCGAGGCCGCGAGCTCCGCTGCGTCGCGCAACGAAGAGCCACGCGCCAGGGCCAGGGAGGCTGCGGCGTTCAGAACTAACGCCGAACGCGCCGGGTGCGGCTCGCCGGCGAGCACCTGCCCGATGATGGCCGCATTGGCTGCGGGCTCGCCGCCAGCGATGGCGCCGGGTCGGCTCACTTCCAGGCCGAAGTCCGCCGGCGTCACCAGCCGTTCGCGGATCGAGCCGCCGGATACGACGCTCACGCGGGTGGGCGCATACGGACTGATCTCGTCCAAGCCGTCCTCGGAGTGCACCACCCAGGCCGTTACCCCCAGGTCCAGCAGGGCGGAGGCCATGAGGTGACGCACCTCGTCCGAGAACGCGCCCACCAGCTGATGGGTGGCCTGCGCCGGGTTGGCCAAGGGCCCCAGGATGTTGAAGATGGTGCGCACCCCAAGCTCCTTCCGTGGCGGGCCCGCGTGTCTCATCGCCGGATGGTGTGCAGGCGCAAACAGGAAGGCAATGTTGGCCTCGGCGAGCACCCGGCTCTGGGCGGCGGCCGGCACATCGAGCGAAATGCCGAGCGCGCTGAGCACGTCGGCGCTCCCGGAGCGGCTCGACGCCGCGCGGTTTCCGTGTTTTGCGACAGGGACGCCGGCAGCGGCGACGATCAGCGCGGCCCCGGTCGACACGTTGATCGTGTTTTGTCCGTCCCCGCCCGTCCCGCAGGTATCGAGCACGACCGGTAAGGAATGGGGCACCCCGAGCATGTTGGCCCGCATGGCCCGAGCCGCTGCCCCGAGCACGGCCGGCGTCTCGCCGCGCAGCTGCAGCGCCACGAGCAAGCCCGCGATCTGAGCAGAGCTCCAATCACCCCGGAAGATCGCGTCGAAGACCTGGCGGGCGGTCGCGGCAGAGAGCCCGCTCTCGCTGCGTAGCTCAGCAAAAACCTCGGGAAATTTCGACGGCGCGGTCACGGTTCCTCCAATCATAGGCGCTCTAGCCAATTCGCGAGCAGCCTAGCGCCGCTTTCGCTCAGGATCGACTCAGGATGAAACTGCACCCCCTGGATCGCGAGACTCGCGTGCTCGAGCGCCATGACCTCACCCTCGCTCGAGCGAGCCGTGACGCGCAACTCCGCGGGCAGGCTGTGTTCCTCTACTAATAGCGAATTATACCGAGCCATGACTACCGGCCGTGGCAAGCCTCGAAACAGGCCCAGCCCCTCATGCTCGATGTTCGAGGTCTTGCCATGTACGAGCCGTCCCCCGCTCACGACCCGGCCGCCGAACGCGTGCGCGATGGCCTGATGCCCGAGGCAGACGCCGAGCATGGGGATGCGCCCGGCGTAGGCCAGGATCACCTCGAGTGTGATGCCGGCCTCTTCCGGTGTGCCTGGCCCCGCGGAGAGCAGGATACCCTTGGGCTGCAGCGCCTCGATATCGGCGCTCCGCAACTGGTCATTGAGAACCACCTTGCAGCGAGCTCCCAGCTGTTCGAGCAGCTGCACCGTGTTGTAGGTGAACGAGTCGTAGTTATCGACGATGAGGACCTCGACCCCCGCCGGAGCCTCTACCGGCGCTCTTTGACTCAGCTGATCCACGCCAGCGTCCCGAGCACGACGAGCCACGCTGCCGTCAAGTAGTGCCAGTACTGGACGCAAAACGTAAGGCCCGTATGCCGCGAGCTCGAGTAGTCGCGACGGCTGATTTTGCCGTGCACCACAGCTAGCGGGATGAACCCTCCTAGCACATGCGCAGCGTGCAGGCCGACCAATAGGTCGTAACAAAACACGAACAACGCGCGGGAGGCGAGCTCGCCCTCGACATTCTGGAGGTGTCGGGCGTTGAGCAACTGAACGAGCAAGAAGGCGACCGCCGCAAGCGCCGCCCAGCGCCAGCTCTGCAGGCAGCGGGTGTAGCGGTTGGTCCTGATCGCCAAAAGCGAGACCTGCAGCTGCCAGCTCACGAGCCCGAGGAGCAGCGAGCTCGCAGCGGTCCCCCAGGGCGGCCCTCTGTGACCCGGCTGGCGCCAGAGCGGCACCTGGTGACTCGGCGCTTGGTGGCTGGTGATGAGCACGGCGATGCACGCCGCAACGAACAGCACGCTGATCGATATGAGCAGCACGATCATGCCGAGCTGCCCGAGCGACAACGGCAAGCCGGGCTCGTGTGGATCTTGCCCCCGAGGGCGGCTCATTGGCACTTTAACTTACCTTTAAAGAAGGTAACCAATAGTCTGTAATCATTCATTTGTTAGCCAGAGCAATTTCCTCGAGTACGGTGCCGTCCACCTCGCTCTTCGAACATGCGGTGAGCGCAGCGCGCGCCGCCGCCGTTCCGATGCGGCCCAACGCCC
This sequence comes from Deltaproteobacteria bacterium, assembly GCA_043747815.1. GTDB lineage: Bacteria > Myxococcota_A > Polyangia > Polyangiales > Polyangiaceae > SZUA-265. The sequence continues at coordinate 55,599 of JAYTOL010000068.1, read as the reverse complement.
ACGCGCAATGGGATCGGACCAGGGCGCTCGGATTGGACGCCAGGGCTTGGGCCAGTGGGGGAACCGCCGACGCTTCGCCGCTGTTTCCGAGCGCGACTGCCGCGTTGCGTTGCATGCGCGGTCGAGTGACCCGGCTCAGCGCCGTATTGCGCACTAGGCGGCGAAAATCAGAGGTCGTAATCCGGAGCAAGGCCACCAAATCAATCTCACTCGAGCCAGGCCGCGCGGCGAGAGCCGAATCCGCCGCGCGCTGGCGGCGTGAATGGTTGAACGGGCAGGCCTCTTGGCAAACGTCGCAACCGAACACCCAGCGCCCGATCAACGGCCGGAGGGGCCTAGGGATGGGGCCCCTGAGCTCGATCGTGAGGTACGAGATGCAGCGCCGCGCATCGAGCGTGTAGGCGTCGAGAAAGGCGGAGGTCGGGCAGGCGTCGAGGCACGCGCGGCAGCTGCCGCAGCTCGGAGGGATGGGAGTGCCTGGGGCGAGCTCGATGTCCGTGAGGAGCTCGCCGAGGAGCACGTAGCTGCCCAATCCTGGGACGATCGTCATGGTGTTTTTGGCGGTGAAGCCTATTCCGGCGCGCCGCGCGGCCTCCCGCTCGAGCAAGGGGGCAGTATCCACGCAGGGTCGAGCCAGAACCCGGCGTCCCGAGAGGTCTGCGCACCGATCCGCAAGACGCCGCAGCCGCTCTTTAAATAGGCCATGGTAGTCGACGCCGCGCGCATAACGCGCCACCAGACCCGATAGCGGCAGGAGCGTGGGTCCGCTCACCGGCGTTGCCACGGCGTCGCGACCGTACGCGAGCGCAACCACGATGAGGCTCTTGGCGCCGGGCAAGAGAGAGCGCGGGTCGCTGCGAGTGTCACCCGCCAGGTACGCCATTTCGCCGTGGTGGCCAGCGGCGAGCCAGCCCTCGAGCTCCCTCTCGGCATCCGCAAAGGGCTCGATTGGAGAGAAGCCCACACGGCTAAACCCCAGCGCCAACGCGGCATCGCGGATGGCGTCGGCGAGCGCAGGGCCCTCTAGAGGCGGTAGCAAGTCCTCTGCCGGAGCGTGCCACGCGGCCCCCGCGGGCAGTGGCGGAGCGTCGAAGCTACCGGGGTCCAAATCAGGAGATCGCATCGGCCGCTGCGGACGCATTCTTGGGCGAGGCTCGCAGGCGGTCTTGCGCTTTGAGAAGGGTTCGGGGAATAACCGCGGGCGCTCGTCGGTCCAAGGGCGGCACGGAGACCGTAAACCACCGTCGAGGCGGGAAGAAGCTTGTGATCGAAATACAAGAGTTATGCAAGTACTATGGGCAGAGCCGGGCAGTGGGCCCCGTGTCGGCGACCATCGAGAAGGGTGAGGTCGTCGGTCTTTTGGGGCTCAACGGAGCCGGCAAGACTACCACTCTGCGCGTGCTCGCCTGCGATCTGCTGCCCTCCTCGGGCACCGTGAAGGTGCAGGGGCTGGACGTGGTCGAACGTCCCGAAGAGGTGCGTCGGAAGATTGGCTATCTCTCGGACCGGCCTCCGCTCTACGACGAGATGCGCGTGCGCGAGTACCTGCAGTTTGCCTATGAGCTACGAGGCAAGCCAGCGGCGGACGGCCGCAAGCGCGTGGTCGAAGTAGCGGAGCGCGTGGGGCTCGACAAAGTGCTCGACGAGCCTCTGTTCTCCCTTTCACACGGCTTTCGGCAGCGTGTGGGCATCGCCCAAGCCATTGTGCACGACCCGGAGCTCGTGGTCCTAGATGAGCCCATCAGCGGGCTCGACCCGGTACAGATCGTGGAGATGCGAGCATTGGTCCGGCAGCTCGGCACCGACCATACCGTCATCGTCTCGAGCCACATCCTATCGGAAATCAGCGAGACCTGCGATCGCCTGCTCGTGCTGCGGGATGGCATCATCGTCGCGTCCGGCACCGAGGAGGAGCTGTCGCAGAGCCTGCTCGAAGGGGTCCGCGTCGAGCTGACGGTGCGCGCAGACAGCGCTGATCTGGCGCGCATCTTGAGTGTAATTCGTGCGGTCCCTGGCGTGGGGAGCGCGGGGGCAATCGCGGCACTGGAGCGCGGGCAGATGGTACAAAGTTTCGAGGTTCAGGCGAAGAAGGACGTTCGCGAGCAGGTCGCCGCGAGCCTGCAACAGGCGGGTTTCCCGCTGCTCGCGCTGGCACGGAAAGAGAGCGAGCTCGAGGACGTGTTCCTCAAGCTGGCCGGCGGCGTGCCGTTGCGTGCCGCCGAGAGGCAGGCGTCATGAGCCGTGCACTGCTGATCGCGCGCCGCGAGCTCACGGCGTACTTCCGTTCGCCGCTCGGCTCGGTGGTCATCGCCAGCGCACTGCTGCTCGACGGCATCCTCTTTTACTGGCGATCGCTCTCGCAGCGGTTGTTGTCGGGAGAAGCGCTGGCGGAGTTTTTCTGGTGGACCAGTGGCGTCACCATCACCGCCGCCCTGTTCTTGTCCATGCGGCTCGTGGCAGAGGAGCGGCAGACGGGCACGTTCACGCTGCTCAACACCGCGCCGCTGCGGGAGTGGGAGATCATCCTCGGCAAGTACCTCTCGGTGTTTGGGATGGTGCTGATCTTGACGCTGCTCTCGGTGTACATGCCGCTGCTCCTGCTGGTGAACGGCAAGGTGAGCCTCGGCCATATCGTGACGGGCTATCTGGGGCAGGTGTTGATCGGGGGCGCGGCGGCGGCGATCGGCCTGTTCGCGTCGACCCTGACACGGTCGCAGCTCGTCGCGGTCGTGGTCGGCGCGGCGATCGTGGTGGTGATGTTGGTGTTTTGGGTGCTCGCTCAGGCCATTGATCCCCCGCTCAACAAATTCTTGGCGGCGGCAGCGTTGCACCACGCAAACTTTCGCCCCTTTCAATTCGGCATCCTCGAGCTCGGGGCGACCGCATATTATCTCAGTGTTGCGTACCTATTTCTGCTGGGCGCAGTGAAGATTCTGGAGGCCCGACGATGGCGGTAGAGGGCGCACAGGCCAATAAACAGGCCGAGCAAATCAATCAAAAGCAAGCCAATCAAAACACGGCCAAAGGCAGCCCGGTTCGCGGCGGGCGTGCCAGTGGTGCTCCGGGATGGGTCGTCCCCATGTACCTCGGCGGCCTGGTCACGCTGTATTTGGCGGAGCGCGTCATCGTCACCGAGGACAAGCTCAAGTGGGTAGCCAGCCTGCTCGGCTTGGCGCTCGTTGTCGCCGCGACTGTCGTGCGGTTCTTGCCGCGCTACAAGGGTGAAGGGGACCGCGGCTCGATTGAGCGGCTCCTGGGCTTGCTCAGCCTCGTGGGGCTGGCAGGCATCCTGGTCTATTTTGCCAGCACCAGCACTGGGCTCGACCTGCTCGGCATCGACGATCTCCAGGCCAAGACCCGAGGGCGGGTCGAGACGCTGCTCTTGATCACCTGGGTGCTCTTGATCGCTGTGAGCGTGGTGCCGATGTCGTTCGCCGAGGTGGCGCTGCACCCCATGCGGAACTCGACTTACCTCGAAGTGCGGCGCGTGAGGGCAGCGGCAGCGAGCGGCTTTGCGCTGGCGTTAGCGGCGGCCTATTGCTCGCTCTTCGTCTACGCCGCGGGTCAGACCAAGGCGCAAGCAGACTACTCGTATTTCAAGACGTCCGAGCCCGGTTCCTCAACTCGAAAGATGATTGAGAGCTTCGGTGAACCCCTCAAGATCACGGCATTTTTCCCGGACGTGAGCGACGTCCGAGCGGAAGTCGCCGGCTACCTGACGGAGCTCACCAAAGGCGTGCCTAACGTCGAGCTGAGCGTGGTCGACCGCTATCTCGAGCCGAAATTGGCCAAGGACCTGAAGGTCTTCAGCGACGGTACGATCGTGTTCGCCAAGGGCGATACCTCGCGCACCCTGACCGTCGGCAGCGAAATGCAGGCGGCGCGCCCCAAGCTCAAGACGCTGGATCGCGACGTGCAAGAGCAGCTCTACAAGCTGCTGCGCTCGCGCCGAGTCGCGTACTTGACCGTCGGTCACGGCGAAATGAACGCCGCCAGCGGTGACGAGAAAACCAAGGGCCGCTCCGCGGACATCCTGCAAGAAATCTTGCGGACTCAGAACTATCAGATCAGGAGCCTGGGTCTCAGCCAGGGCCTAGCTCGGGAAGTGCCTGATGACGCGGAGCTCGTGGTGGTGCTTGGGCCGACGGAGCCCTTTGCCGCAGAAGAGCTGGCCACTTTGCAGCGCTACGCGGATCGCGGCGGCCACCTGTTGATCGCGCTCGACGCCGATTCCGTCACCAACGAGGTGCCGCCAGCGGTGACCGGTCCGACGGAGACCGCAGGAGTCGCCGCGCCGGCCGCTGCAGCGCCAGCCGCCGCACCCACCACGGTGGCAGAACAAGGGTTGTCGGACCTCGCGAAGGTCGCGGGCCTGGCGTATTCCCCCGTGCTCCTCGCGAACGACACCAACCACGTGCGGCGGCGCGCCAACAATTCGGACCGAACGCTGCTCATCAGCAATCGGTTCTCGTCACATGCCTCGGTGTCGACGCTGAGCCGCAACGCGACGCGCGCGGCGATCATCTTCGCGCGAACGGGGTCGCTCTCGGCGCTGGGCACCGCAGGTGTAAAGGTGGACATGGCCCTGCGAGCCATGGGTGGAACCTTTGCGGACACGAATCAGAACTACGAGTTCGATAAAGACGAGAAGAAGGACACCTACAACCTGGTGGCTGCCGTCAGCAAGCCGGTGAGCTCGCCCGCCGAGCCGAAGCCGGACGCGGAGAAGAAAGAGGGCGAAGCTGAGCCCGCCAAGGAGATGCGCGCTTTCGTGGTGGCCGACGCGGACAGCATGAGCGACCTCTTGATGTCAAACTTTGGTCCCAACCGCTTGCTGTTGATGGACGCCATTCGTTGGCTCGGCGGTGAAGACAGCTTCGCTGGCGAAGTGAACGATGAGGAAGACGTGCGGATCGAACACAGCAAACAGAAGGACCTGGTCTGGTTCTACAGCACGATCATGGGCATGCCGTTGCTCGTGCTCGCCGCGGGCCTGACCCTTTCGCGACGTGCGCGTCGTACCAGCAAGGTGGTGGCGTAATGGTCACTCGTAGCATAGGGCTGCATGCGGCCCTTTTCGCCGTCGCGTCGATCCTGGGGTTCCGGGCGTGGACCAAGGAGGATGAGCCGAACAAGAAGCAAGTCGCCGCGGAGCTCTGGTCGGGGCGGATCTCGGATCTGCAGCGCATCGAGTTTCGAACCGACAAGAAGGTCCTCGCGCTCGAGCCCAAGCAAGATGAAGGCGGTCGGTACTTCATTGGCAGTCTGGAACCGCTCGCATCGGCGGCGAAGGATGCAAAGGACGCGCCGAGCAAGCCGGACGCCGGCGCTCCTGCCGCTCACTCTCCGCACGGCACACCGCCGCACGAGGAGGAGGAGCTCACTGCGCCCAAGCGCTTCATCAGTTTGACCAAGGGCAACGAGCTGGCCGAGAGCCTCGCCAGCTTGAAGGCGAGCCGGTCTCTGGGCAAAATTGCGCCCGAACGCAGCTCGGAGTTTGGCTTCGACAAGACTGACTTCGGCACGCTGAAGGTCGTCGTCGCAGGCAAAGAGCATAGCCTCGTCCTCGGCGAGAAGACGCCGGGCGGTAGCGACCGCTACGTGCGGAACCCGGAGACGGGCGAGGCGTACGTCATCGCCGGCTCCATCGCTAACGACCTGACCTCGGCGGACAATCGCCTGATGGAACGCGAGTTCCACGATTTCGGCGAAGACAAGGTCGCGAAGGTCGTCCTCAAGTCGAAGGACGCGACGCGGGAGATCGTGAGGCACGCGGTCGAGAAGGACTTTTGGGCACACCCCGACAGCCCAGACACGAAGGACGAGACGGTTAGCAACTGGATGACCAAGGTCGACCGCCTACGCGTCACGACCTACGTGGAGACGGTCGATCCCGCGCCCAAGCCCGAGGACCAAGTGGTGCAGATCGAGTTCTTCAACGATCGCGGTCGCAAGCTCGGGTTTCTGGAGCTGATCCGGGTGCCGCCGAAGGAAGCCAAGGACCGCCCCGAGTACTTGGCGCGGAGTGAACGCACCCGCTGGCACGCGACAGTGCTGCGCAGCACGGCGGAGCAGATCGATCAAGACCTCGCGTCCATCATGACGCCTTGACCTGGGCCTAGGAGAAACCCGGCGTTCCGCGCCCGGTTTCTCCGCACGGGCTCGCTAGTCCCTCGATTCGCCCGCCGCCGAGCGGGCCCATGCGATGGCCTGCTCGATCTTTTCCGCCACGACCCGTGCCTGGTTGCGAGGCACGGGTAGAGCCAGTGGACCTTCGGCGCTATCGACCAGCACGTGCCAGCGCTCGGCCGTCGGCGAGCCGAGCAGGTGAACCCCCCGCACGCTGTCCAGGCGTATGTCGCCCTGCGGCCTGCTCAAGCCAAACACGCAGCTCTCGGCGAGGACGCGGGCCGCGATGCGCAGGCGGCCCTTCGCGGTGGTCAGGCCGACGCTGAGCGTGACCAAGGCAAGGCCGAGCGCCGCCGGAAGCACCACGCTGAGAGGATGTATGGAAGGGAGCGCCTTCTTGGAGGATGTCACGAGGAACACGAGGTCGACCAGCATCAGCACGGTGATCACAGCGCTGACCCACAGGAGCGGCGTGCCCGCCACCGGGGCCACGATGAGGGCGGCGGGCTCCGCGCCGGCGGCGAGTGCGGCTGGAGGTGAGTGACGCGGTTCGAAGCTCCAGGGCCGAGCCACATCGGGCAAACCCCAGGCGCACTCCACGCGCCCGGGCCAGTGCCTCAATACCTGCTGGAGCTGACACAACAGGACTTCTGGATGGCGATGGCGCAACACGAGCCAGCGGTCCCCGTCATCGACGTCCAGGCTGGCCGAATACAGCATGTGTGGAGAGTCCGGCTCCGCTTCGGCGTCGAGCCGCCAATGCAACGGCTCGGCAAGGGCGAGCGAAGGCAAGTCGCCTGCTCTAGGAACTGGCCGCTCGAGCCGTAACCGATAGACACGCGGCCAGGTGCAGATGGCCGCGATGCAAGTCACGCCTGCGCACGCGCAGCTCACCAGAAAACGCAGCGTGTCCACCGGCGAGGGCGCCACCCAGGGCAAACACGCCAAGATGAAGAACATGGGCGCGAGCAAAAACGGTGCGGCCGGGCGCCCCCGCCCAACCACACACAGCTGCTCGGGGCTCGCGCTGACGAGCTCCAGCCGCATCGGCTCCAGGCGCGAAGAGCGTTCACGGCGGCCCGAACGGCTTCGCCAATGACGCTGCCCTCGCGGGGCCTCCTGCAAGGAGAGACTGCCCATGGAAATGATTCGTTACTAGTCGCATCGGGCAAGCTCCTGCAACCTGGGCGCGGCCGCGATTTCGGCATTCGCCGGCCGCAAAGCTGGCGGGGCCTTGGTTGCGGCGCAGCGCGGATCAGCGGCGTCCCGCCACGAGCGGAATCGGGGCCTCGTTCGTGGGTGCCTGTTCGTGACGGGACAGCGGCAACGGCCACTGCCGTGACTCGAGGCCGTGAGCCGGCAGCGCCAGCGCCCGCCGTACTTCGCGGGCGGAGGGACGGATCTTCGGATCTCGGCGCAGGCAGCGGGCGAGTAACATCGCCAGGTCTCGTGCCCCCTCCACGCGAGCGAACTCTGACAGCCGCTGGGGCCAGCCGTCGTGATCGATATGTCGTGAGATTACGGCCGTCTCGTCGCGCCCATCAATCACGAACTTCGTCGTCAGCGTCTCGAACGCGAGGCAGGCAAAGGCGTACAGGTCGGTGCTCGCCGGAGAGGACTCATAGCCGTTGGGCACGACCCCCAACACCTCGGGCGCGCAGTATTCGAGAGTGCCGCAGCCCGGGCGAATATGGCGCCCGCTGAGGCCAAAATCGACGAGCACCGCCGTCTGCTCATCGCGCAAGATCACGTTCGCGGGTTTGACGTCCAGGTGACCGAGCCCCGCCGAGTGCATCGCTTCCAACCCGGCCAGGATGCCATCCAGGAATTTGAAAGCAGCCCGCATGGTCAAGAGCCCGCGACGGATCACCCGTTCGAGCGAGTTACCTCCGATGAGCTCCATCACCAAGATTGGCTTGGGTCGCGCCTCGACGTCGAAGCTGACGAAGCGGGCCAGGTTGGGGTGTTTGGGCAGGGCCAGTAGCGCGCCGGCTTCTTGCCGGAACAGCTCCAGGAACTCTTGCTCGGAGAGGCTGCGCGCCACGGTCGCGTCGTATTTCGGGATCTTGAGCGCGTACAGCTCGGCGTTTGCCTGGTGCCGTGCCTCGATGCGCCGAGCCACGAACACGGAGCTCGCGCCTCCCGCTCCCAGCGAGCGCACGACGTAGAAGCTACCGATCGTGCGCCGGGGCAAGAGCCAATCGGGGAGGGGACTCTGTTGACCCATGGGACGGCGCGACGCGACGTCGGAGCTGGCTTCGACGGGGAGCCCCGCGAGGCGCTCGAGCCGCTGGGCGATCGGCTCTGCTAACGCGGCGGGAACACCGGTGCAGATGTTGGCGATCGCCTCAGCCAGCGCTGAGCTCGCCAGACGTTCGCCGGAGCCGACGGCGGCTTCTAGCAAGCGCGTGAGCGCGGGGGTCGGGGCCGCGCTCGGGTTGCCCTCATCGCCGAGCACGCGCAGAGTTGCCGTGCGCCGCAGCTGCGCGAGATCGAGGCACGCCTGCTCGAGCTCCGCGATGCCGCAGCGCTGGCCCTCCAGAAGCTCGCCGAGGCTGCGCGCCGTTTCGAGCTCCTGCGTGCCGCGGCCGAGCCGCAGCAGCGTCTGTCGGAGCGCCTCGCCTCGGTAGGAGCAGCTGAGCGGGATCCCGCCCGCGAGCTTGACGAAGTGCGGCGTGAGCGAGCTGTGGACGTCGCCGTACGCTGCCCCCGAGGCCTCCGAGGGAGGAGCTCGATCCAGGAACTCCGCGTAGGTTTCCAGGACCCGGCGCACGTCGGCCGTGGTCGAAGCGTCCACGATGGCGCTGATGCTCACTGAATCCTGCAGGCTTTGCACGCTGAGTAGCAGGAGATCGCTCACGTCTGCGACTCCCTCGCGAATTGCGGCATCGAAGCTGCGTGCCAGGGTGGCACAAAATACGCGGTGCAGGCTGGATTGCCCAGGTGACATGAGCCGCGCCAGCAGCGTGCTAATGGATCGTCGAATGCGCCAAGCGACCCGGGTCGCGACGTGCTCACTGCCGCTGCGCGTCGAGGTCTCGACATCAATCAGGTGCAAGAGCGCGAGCCACTTTTGCCGCTGCACCACGCCGTCAGCGCCGGGGGTCCCGGGCTCAGGCGCTTCCTGGGTGAGTAGCCAGCTGCCAAACCTGTCGTACAGGCGCTCCATCTCGACCACCGAAGCGTTGGCATCGCCGGGACGCCGATCGAGCAAGAGCAGGTCGTATAAGCGCGAGCTCTCGATCACCCCGCTGTCGAGCTCCATCAGCAGGCGATAGGCGTCAGCGGCGGCGAGCGGAGGACCCGTGCCCTCGAGCCGATCGAGCGCGGCGTAGGCTCGAGCCAGCGCCTCCAGCGCGATGTCATGCGCTGCCTCTGCGCCGGTGCTCTCGAAGGCGATCAAGGCGGAGCGGACCCCGCCCCAGATGCTCGTATCGTCGTGACGGTTCGCGCCCAGCTCGCGCGTGATGGTCTCGAGCAAGATGCGCGAGTCGCTATCGGCCTGCCCCAGCCGCTCCGAAATCGTGTTCTTCATGCGTTGCGCGGCGGCGCGCCCCACGCTGGGATTGTGTACGTCGCGTAGCAGCGCCGCGAGATCTTGCGCCACGTCGGTGCGGTCGACCCAGCTCAGAAAGTCCAAGAGCTCACGGGCGAGCTCGGGCTCGGCTTCGATCACAGGTCCCAACCCCCAAAGCAGTGTGGACAGGATCGGAGGGTGACGCTCGAACAGCTCGCTGCGGAGCAGGCTCTTGCATTGCTGCATCGCCGTGTCGCGGTCCTGCACCAGGCAGGCGACCAGCGACACGACCGCGCGGCGCCATTCGGTGGGGCTCAGCGAGACATCGAGCTCGAGGTCGATTTCCTCACGCAGCCGCGGCTCGACCGCCGAAAGCAGGCCTCTCGCCACCGCGGCATGTCGCCACACGAGCGGCTCGCGGTCGGCAAGCAAGGTCTTATAGGCGGCCTGGACAGTGGGATCATTGAAACGACTGAGCGGTCCCGGGTCGCCCCGTTCGGAGCTCCGGACGACCTCTCGCGCCGCGCGCTCCAGGATCATCGCGGCCATACGCCGGGAGGGTAGGGTGCTCGAGGCGGGCTCCGCCACCCAGCGTTCGAACAGGTCACGGCGGGCCACCAACGTCAACGCCAGTGCATCGGCATTGACGCCGGACCCCGCCGGCAACGAATAGAGCAGGTGTACTCTGGCCCTGAGGGCTGGCGTTTCGAGCGGCTTGCCGGAGTTGATGGCCATCCTTGTGGCGACCGCCGCGAACGTGGCCGCCCTCCCGGAGTACAGTCGCGAGAATGCTCGCCGACCGAGCGCCGTCCGCTCTCGACCGGCAGGCATGGCGCTGGTCATCTCATACAGGGCGACCGCTGCTCGTTCCGGCGCCGCCCAGTCCAGATCTTCGACCAACCCCGTCTCCAAAGCCACCTGAACGGCGCGCACCAGCACGGCGGGCGCCAACCCGTCCAAAGGGGGTGGACCTTCGACTCGGCCAAGCTCCCCCAGCGCAGCCACCGCCTGCCGCCAGCTGGCACGCCGCTCGTCGGCGCTCTCGATGGACGCTAGTGTGGCGAAGGCGTCGATGGGATTGTGGCGGCCGCGCATGGTCGTATGTGTATCAGACGAAAAAACCTCGATTAACTTTAGCCGTGAGCGTACTTGGAGTCACGAAACGACAAAACGTATGGGAGAGTCCACGGGACGTATCGCGCGCTGAAGTGATGGGACAAGATGCTAGTTTGTAGAGAAAGTTCCGAGTCGACCGCGGGCTCTATGCTGTCAACGACCCACGCTCTCTGGCGAACGACGAAAGTTGGCGGCGCTCACTCAGGTGAGTGCCTGACGTGAGTGGTTTGCGCAGCGTGTGTCAAAAGTCGAGCGCTGACCCTACCTGGGTGTGGGCGCGGGGTTGCGCCGTCGGGGTCCGCGTCCTGTTGGTGTTCGTGGCGAGCTCCGCGCTTGCGTGCGCGTTGTTTCGGGGCGCGGTGAATCAGAGCCCAGAGCTGCGTTGGTGGCTCTTCTCGAGCTTCGGAGCGACGCGCCTCTGCCCCGAGATGCTCAAGCGCGCTGCCCCGCTGCGGCTCACGCCGGGTGGCAGCGTCGTGGGCCGGCTTTATCCCAATGGCTGCCAACATCGGGTGGACGAGCAGCGACGAACGGTCAGCCTCGACTTTACGGGCACGGGTTATGCGTGGACGCCGATCGCGGGTCGCGTGGGCTTTTCGGCGCACGCGGGCGTGGAGTATCGCGCTGACTTCCGGCTGGAAGACGACGCGATCTATGTCTGGGCTCGGGCTCAGCGGCTTTTGTTCGCTCCCGAGTTTCGAGTCGGCAGTATCGAAAACCGCCTGGTCGATTGGGCACAGAACCAGACCCCGGTCGGTTACTTGACGAACACGTTTGGTGCCCAGATCGCGACGAGCCAGCTGCTCAGCGGCTTCACCGTGGTGCGGACGGATGAGGGCGATGCGTTCAGCCTGGGGATCATCGAGCCACCCGCGCGGCCTCGCCAGCCCTTCGTTTCGGGAGGCAAGGACCGCCTCCTCGTGGAGAGCGATACTGCCGAGATACGCGTCGAGCAGGTCGACTTCATCGGCCCTATCGTGATCGAAGAACAAGGGCAGTCGGTCTTCTTCAAGTATCAGAAGACGGGCCCGATCGCCGAGGCCTTCATCTGGCCGCGCTACGAGGCCGACGCCTGGCGCGAGCAACTTCAACTCGGGGCGGTGCTCGGTCCTCCGCCAGGGCCCGCCAGCATGAGCTTCGTTCTGAACAGCGGCGTCGCCGAAGAGCAGCGCGTCTCGCTGCCCGCTGGGCAATACGTGCTGGTCATCGACAATTCCAGCCGCATTGGTCGGGTGAATCCGCCGTGGAACCCGCTGAATGCGGTCGGCGCCAATCCCGTGGTGGTCTCCTATCGCATCGAGATTGGAGACGCCTCCTGAGTGGCGGCGCAGACATTGACTCGGAGCCTAGGGGTCGGCGCCAGCGTCATTTTGACATTGGCCGAAGACGAGGTTAGTTACGCCGGGCGACGATGATTGAAGTCGAGAGCCTGCGGAGCTTGTTGCAGACGGCCTTCCCCGGAGCAAAGGTCGAGATCACCGATCTGACCGGCACGCGGGATCACTACCAGCTCGAGATCGTGGCCGAGGCTTTCCGAGGCCAGTCCCGCATGCGTCAACACAAGATGGTGTACGAAGCGCTCGGCGAGCTCATGCGCGGGCCCATTCACGCCCTGACCATGAAGACGTCGGCGCCCTGATTAAGGAGCCGTAGTCCGAGCTCACATGCTGCCTCGCCCCCTCGTTCTTTTGAGCAATGACGATGGCTTTCGAGCGGCAGGCTTGCTGCATGCGCGGCAAGCCCTGGCCGGGATAGCTGACGTTGTCGTCTGCGCCCCTCACACCGAGCAGAGCGCCACCAGCCATTCCATCAGCTTGACGACTCCGCTCAGGCTGCGTGAGCACGAGCCGGGCGTGTTCTCAGTGGACGGGACCCCAGCAGACTCTGTGTACGTGGCCTTGTGCTCTCACGGCCGCGTCCTGCCCCGGCGCCCGGACTTGGTCGTCTCGGGCATCAACCACGGGCTCAACCTCGCGGGTGACGTCTTCTACAGCGGCACGGTGGCCGCGGCACGCGAGGCTGCGTTGCGCGGCTTCCGTGGGCTGGCGCTATCGGCCGCGCCGGGTGCGGATCTCGCCGCTGCGGCGGCGCGTGCGGTGGGCCTCGTCCAGGCCTTCCTGAGGGAACCGTTGCCAAACCCCAACGCCGGAGTGCTCTTGAACGTCAACTTTCCTCCGGGCAATGCTTGGCCCATCCGCGCGACGCGCCTCGGGCTGCGGCGCTACGAAGACACCGCCGAGTTCCGTCACGACCCGCGCGGCGGTGAGTACCTCTGGTTGGGCGGGTCGCGGGCGATCCACGGTGAAGCGGCGGGATCGGACACCGAAGCTTACGACGCCGGGGTGGTGGGGGTGACACCCTTGTCGCTAGAGATGTGGGAATCGCGGCAGCAACTCATGGCAGAAAGGATCGCGGCCTCCGCCGTCGGCGTGCTACCTGTTCCGTAAATGACTCGGCGTACGTCTGGCAAACCTGCTCCTGCCCGCCGCGGACCCACCCCCCGAGGCATCTCGGCCCAGCCCCCCGGCTCCGGTCCGACATATACCGGCGATGAAGAGCTCGACGCGAGCTCCGCGTTGGACCGGCTGAGCTACGTCCGGGAGCGCGTGCGGGCGGTCCCCGATTTTCCGAAACCGGGCATCCTGTTTCGAGACATCACGCCGCTACTCGCCGATCCCAAGGCGTTTCACATGGTAATTGACGCGCTGGTCGAGCACTTCATCGGGCAGCAGATCGACGCCATCGTCGCGGTCGAATCGCGCGGCTTCATCTTCGGCGCCCCCCTCGCGTCGCGCCTCAACACGAGCTTCGTGCCCGCCAGGAAGCCCGGCAAGCTCCCCGCCGAGACCGTGAGCGTCGAGTACGCGCTGGAATATGGGCAAGCCTCGCTCGAGCTGCACAAGGACGCGCTCTCTCCGGGGGACAACGTCGTCGTGATCGACGACCTGCTCGCCACGGGTGGCACCGCCGCGGCCGCAGGGGAGTTGGTCTTGTCGCAAGGGGCCCAGGTGCTCGCTTACGCGTTCGTGATCGAGCTCGACGCGCTGGGCGGGCGCCACAAGCTCGAGCCCGCGCCCGTCGTCACGCTGCTCCACTTCTGAACCTTCTGCCCCACGGAGCTGGCGCGGCCAGGGCTTTAGGCGACGTCGTTTGGAAAGGGCACCGCGGCATCGATTCGGCCCTGACGACAGAGCAGAGCAATCAAGCGGTCCATGCCGAGGGCATTGCCGGTCGCGGGCGGCATGCCCTGCTCCAGCGCCTCCAGGAACCGGGCCGGCACGTCAGGCACGCTCCGCCCGAGCGCACGGCGGCGTGAGCGGTCGTGCTCGCACCGGGCGCGCTGTTCGACGGGGTCTGTGAGCTCGCCGTAGCCGTTGCACAGCTCCACACCACCCACATAGAGCTCGAAGCGCTCCGCCACGCTCTGGTCCGCGGGGCTGAGCCGCGCCAGCGCTGCCTGGCTCGCCGGGTAGTCGTGCAGAAACACCGGCCGCACTTGCTCGGCGATCGCAGGCTCGACCTTGTCGACGAGGAGCTGAAAGTAGCGATCTTCGTCGCTCTCGGCCAGGGCTGCCGCGTCGGGGACGCCGGCGAAACGAGCAAACGCTTCGCGGACGCTCAGGCGGAGGAACGGTGGTGTCAGGTCGATGACGGCGCCGCTCGCGAGCTCGAGCTGGCTGCTCGAATTGACGGCGCGGTTCAGGCTGTAGACGAGCTGCTCCGTGTCTCGCAGCATGGCGCCGAAGCCAGCAAACGCACGATACCACTCCAGCATGAGGAACTCGGGCGAATGCAGCGGGCCGAGCTCGCCCGCTCTGAAGCAATGCACGAGTTGAAACAACCTGGGCACGCCGCCGACGAGCAGCCGCTTCATGTGCAGCTCGGGCGACGTGATCAGATAGCCGCCGCTGCACGTCAAAGGCTCGACATGCACCTCGGTGCCGCACTCCGCACTGCGCTGCGGCGTATCGACCTCCAGGAAGCCCTCCCGGGAAAAGAACTGACGCACCTCGGACAAGACGCGCGCGCGCAGCACCAGCCGCTCGCCGACGCCCGAGTGGAACAGGCGCTGGAACTCGCTGGCGACCCCCACGCACGGCCGGTGCCCGAGCAGATGTGCGGCACTCAGGCTGTCCCCGCGCAGCACGCCTTCGACCACGGCGATGGCCCCGTGCTCTGCCTGAGCCTCCGCCCCGAGTTGCACGCCGATGGCCTGGAAAGCGTCCGCGAGCCGCCAGCCTGTCGGGCTTTGGATCAGCCGCCCTCCCACCCGGAGCGTGAGGCCCTGAAGCTGCGGATCCCCGAGCACCTGCCGCGGGGATGAAACCTCAGTGGCGATCCAGTCATCGCCCGACGTGGAGGCTGACCTCATCAGCGCGCACCGAAGACGTGCAGCGCAAAAGCGACGATCTCTCGCCCCATCCAGGGCCCCGCCACAGCCAGAGCAATGGCAACAGCCACGAACTTCGGGAAATGCCCGAGCGCCGCGTCATGCACCTGCGTTGCGGCCTGGAACAGCGCGCTGACCAAGCCAACGCCCGCGGCCACGACCAGCACGGGCAGCGACACCAGCACCGATAAGAGCAGGGCTTGTTGCGCCAGAGCGACCAGGTCGGCGAGGGCCACGGCTCAACTCGAGGGCGTGGGCGGAATGCCAAGCGAGTCGTGCCGGGCAGCGCTCGCTGCTTTAGAGCCCCCCGTCACCAGCGTCCCCGGCAGTGGGCGGTGGGGGAGGCTGCGTACCGGCGTCGGCGACGGGTGCGGGCGGAGGCATCGGCTCTAACGGCAGATCCGGATTCGTTCGGCACGCATCTACCGTCGAGCTGACGGTGTCGACGGGACAGCACAGCGCGCCCGTACCGACGATGTTCAACTGATCTGCGGTGCGGCAGACGAGCCCGTTCTCGCAGTCGAGGTTGCCGCTGTTCGCGTCGCAACGCTCTCCCTCGCCCTGTTTGGAGCACGCAGTCGCAGCCGCTAGCGCCGCACACAAGAGGAGGGCTCGCGAGAGGTAGGTGGGCAGCATGGGGTTTTACGACTCTTTCGACGACGAGGAGATACTTCTCTGATTCCGAGCGGCTTACCTAGCAGGGCGCGCGGTCGAGTGTCCATTGCCGCCTGCAGATGGGCTCGGCCTCACGCGCCGGCGATTGGTCGGCCGGTGCCCCCACTGCCGCACTTTCTCAGCTTACGGCTCCTCCTTGGCTTCGACGGCCGCCGCGAACAGTGAAACGTATTGAAACGCGCTCACCAGCGAAAACACGAGTGAGGCGTAGACCAGCACGCGGCCGACGTTGACCAGGTCGACCCAGCCCAGGTCGATGAAGCCCAGCGAGAGGTGGTACGGGTAGCCGATGATCAGGCACAAGATGCCGGCCATCTGCAGCGCCGTTTTCGTCTTGCCGCCGCTGCCTGCAGAAATCACCAGGCCGCTGCTGCTCGCGATCGAACGCAGCCCGGTCACCGAGATCTCCCGTCCCAGAAGCAAAACGACGGCCCACTCCGAGATGCGTCCGAGCGGCACCATCCATACGAGCGCCGCCATCACCAGCAGCTTGTCCGCGAGAGGATCGAGGAATTTACCGAGCACGCTGACGATGTTCATGCGCCGCGCGAGATAACCATCGAGCAGGTCGGTGAGCGCCGCGCCGGAGTACACCAGCGCCGCGACCACGCAGTCGTTGGGCGAGCCACGCTGCAACAGCCAGAGCACGACGGGGATGATCGCGATGCGACCCATCGTGAGGAGGTTGGGGAGGTTGAAGGCGTCGTCGCGCATGGAACGACGCCTCGAGGCTCGTAGCTCGCGATCGGGCGGACCATGCCCGTTGGGAATTTCCGGGCTTACCAAGCGTCAGCTCCCTGCTGCGTCGAGCGCTTCTCGCAGGGAGAAGCGCCCTTCATGGAGGGCACGACCGATGACCGCGCCGCAAATCCCCCCGCCGCCCTCACGGCTGGCGCGACCCAGCTGCCGCAGGTGATCGAGGGTGCCGACCCCGCCGCTAGCGATCACGGATAGCCCGGAGTCTCGCGCCAGGGCCGCCGTCGCCGCCACGTTAGGCCCAACCTCCGTGCCGTCGCGCTCGATGTCCGTGTAGAGCAAGGCCGCGAGCGAGAGCTCATGATAGGTCTGCGCCAGATCGACCGCGCGGTGCTGCGACACGTCGAGCCAACCGCGCGTTGCGACGTACCCCGCCTTAGCGTCGAGGGCCAAGATCACCCGCCCGGGATAACTCTCGGCGGCGGCCCGTACCAATTCCGGATCGCTGACGGCTGCCGTGCCGAGCACCACGCGTTCGACCCCGAGCTCGAAATAGCCCTGCAGAGTCTCCAGCGAACGCACGCCGCCGCCGACCTGCACGCCTGGCCCAAATGCCCCCACGACCCGCCGGATCAGCTCGGTCTGTACGGCGCGCCCTTCCTTGGCTCCAGCCAGATCCACGATGTGGAGACGCTCGGCGGTGCCGCGCCAACTCTGCGCCAAGGCGACCGGATCGGTGGAGTAGACCGTCGCCTCGTCGTAGCGGCCCTGCCGTAGCCGGACGACCTGCCCTTGCCAGAGGTCGATGGATGGGATGACTTGCATGAGTCCTCGTCGATCGCGAGCGCGCCGCGATGCGGGTTCAGTCCAGTGTGCCTTTGGTGGACGGTAGGCCGCTGAGCTTTGGGTCCAGAGACGTGGCTTGCCGGAGCGCCTTGGCGAATGCCTTGAAGGTGATTTCGACCAGGTGGTGCAGGTTAGTGCCCTCCAGCTTGTGCACGTGCAGGTTGGCCTGGCCCGACCGCGCAAAGGCCTCGAAGAAGACCTCGGCGAGCTCGCTATCGAAGGTGCCGAGCTTCGCCTTAGGCAAGTCCATGCGCCACACGAAGAAGGGCCTGCCCGACAGATCGAGCGCGACTCGGACCAAGGCTTCGTCCATGGGCAGGGTGGCCGCGCCGTAGCGCTGGATGCCCTTGCGATCGCCGAGCGCCGCAAGCACTGCCTTGCCGAGCACGATACCCAGATCTTCCGTCGTGTGGTGGCCGTCGATCTCCACGTCCCCCGTGGCCTCCACGTCGAGATCGAAGCCGCCATGGCGCGCGAGCTGCTCGACCATGTGGCTCAAGAAGGGCAACGGAGTTCGGACGTTGGATCGCCCCGTTCCGTCCAGGTTGATGCTCACGGAGATGGCAGTTTCCGCCGTCTTTCTCTCGATCACGCCAATGCGGTCCGGCATTTAGAAATCCTCGATTCTCCAGGCGCCCCGTTCGTGCACGAGCTCGACAGTGCCGCCCGCGCCGTACGCGACCGTGGCCCGGGTCCCGATGACCTCGACGCGAACGTTGGGCAGAGATGCCTTCAGCGCTTGGGTCAGCCGCTCGACTTGCGCGCGCTGATCACCCTCCCAGGCCAGCTTCAGCTGCTCCACGCCGAGGCCCTCGCGCTTGGACTCCGGCACGAAGCGAAGCAGCACATCATAACGCTTGTTGTCGAAGGCGCGCACGAACGACTCCAGCGCTGCGCGGGGGGACTCCTGACTGTAGAGGTCGAGCGCGGAGCCGTCTACATGCCAAGCGTCGTTCTCGTAGACGAGGAGCAGCGTATCACCGTCCGGCGAGGTGAGGGTGGCCGTCACTTTGGGCACCTCTGCGGGCTGGAGGAGGCTCGCCGAGATGTCTTCGATCTCCCGGCCGTTTTCCGTCACCATGCGCGTGAACTCGGGCAAGCTCGTACGGGCCCGCGCGTCTCGACTGAGCAGCGCGTAGGCATCTGCCGTACGCCCTTCACGAAGTGCGAGGGCGTATGCACGCAGCGCATCGCGAGGCCCTACCTGGCGCCCCCCGGCCCCGCAACCAACCCAGCAGGAGCAGCCTACCAACGCCGCAAAAATCAGCCGGAGAACGGCGCGCTCCCGGACGCGACACCCCTGTGCAGAACGCCTTTCAGCAGGCCTGAGCGCCATCGGTTCGGGGCAGCCTTAGCACACGGCACGGCGGAGTATCGGAAATGTTGGGTTATGGTGCAGGTACGAAAGATCCGTACTACGTTCGGGACACATGGCCAGCACTCCACGCCCACCCAATGCACCTCCAGAAGGCACGCCGCCGTCGAGCGCCTCCGGGAACGCGCCCGCGGAGTCCACGGTGCCGGAAGTCATCGCGATCCTGCCCCTGCGCAACTCCGTGCTCTTGCCGATGTCGGTGGTCCCGATCAACGTGGGGCGACCGCGCAGCGTCCGCCTGGTCGAGGAGTTCAGCGATGATGAGCAGACCGTCGTTGGCGTCATTGCGCAGCGCGATCCGGAAGTCGTGGAGCCTGCATTCGAGGACCTGTACGAGGTCGGCACCCTGGCTCGCGTGGTCAAGGTGATCCGCCTGGGGCAGGCCAATTATAGCGTGGTGTTGAACGGTCTGGGGCGCTTTCGCGTGCGCAGGCCCGTCGGGCTCGAGCCCTACATGCGAGCCGAGATCGAGCGCTTACGCCCGCCGAGCGTGCAAAGTGACGAGCTCGAAGCATTGGCCAAAGATCTGCGATCGCGGATGCGCCAGGTGTTGACGCTGTTGCCCGAGTTGCCGAAGGAGACCGCGGGCATCCTCGACAACGTGAGCGAGCCGGGAGCGCTCGCTGACCTCATCGCCTCGAACTTCCCCGACGAGCACGCCAAGCTGCCGGAGCGGCAAAAGGTGCTCGAGGCGCTGGATCCGCTGGCTCGCGTCAAGTTAGTCAAGCAGATCGTCGAGCGCCAGCTGCGCGTGCTGCGCGTCAAGGACGAGATCGCCGACCAAATCCGCGAGGAGATGAGCCGTTCGCAGCGAGAATACGTCCTGCGCCAGCAGATGCGATCCATCCTAGAGGAGCTGGGTGAGGCCGGGGAAGAGGACGAAGCCGACGAGCTGCAAGAGCGCGTCGTCAAGGCGGGTTTGCCGGCGGAGGCCGACAAGGTCGCGCGGCGCCAGCTCGGGCGCCTGCGCTCGATGCAGAGCCAGTCCGCCGAATACAACGTGACCAGGAACTACGTCGAGTGGTTGGTGGATCTGCCATGGAGCAGGACGACGCCTGATCAGCTCGACGTCAAGCGCGTCCGCCAGTGCCTTGATGAAGACCATCACGGCCTGGAAAAAGTGAAGCAGCGCATCGTCGAATACAGCGCCATCCGGCAGCTGCGCAGCGACAAGCGCGGGCCGATTCTGCTGTTCGTCGGGCCTCCCGGCGTGGGCAAGACCTCCCTCGGGCGCTCGATCGCGCGCTCAATGGGGCGCAAGTATGCGCGCATCGCGCTCGGCGGCGTGCGCGATGAGGCCGAGATCCGTGGCCATCGACGCACCTATGTCGGAGCCCTGCCGGGCCGCATCATCCAGGCCCTGAAAAAGGCCGAATCGCGTAACCCGGTTTTGGTACTGGACGAGGTCGAGAAGATGGGCACCGACGCGCGTGGAGACCCGACGTTTGCGCTGCTCGAAGTGCTCGACCCGGAGCAGAACTCGACCTTCGTCGATCACTACCTCGGGGTGCCCTTCGATTTGTCGCAGGTCATGTTTCTGGCCACTGCCAACAGTCGCTCGGCGATCCCGCCGGCCTTGATGGATCGGCTCGAGGTGATCGAGGTCCCCGGCTACACGCGGGCGGAGAAGCTGTCGATCGCACACGATTTCTTGGTCCCGAAGCAGCTTCGCGAGCACGGGCTCACCCCAGAGCTCCTGCACTTCGACGCCGAGGGGCTGGAGGCGATAGTCGATCACTACACGCGTGAGGCCGGTGTGCGGAGCCTGGAGCGCGAGATCGCGTCCGTGTGCCGGGATCTGGCGGTTCGGCTCGCGGAAGGCAAAGACGTTCCCAAGCAGGAGGTGAACGCCGCGTACGTGGAGCGGGTGCTCGGCACCCAGCGTTATCGGCCGGAGCTCGCGGAGCGCCGACATGCGCCCGGCATCGCCACGGGGCTCGGGGTAGGGGGCGCCGGCGGCGACATCCTGTTCATCGAGACGACCAGCATGCCCGGCAAGGGGAAGATCCGGGTGACAGGCAGCCTGCGCGCCATCATGAAGGAAGCCGCGGCGACAGCGGTATCCTACGCTCGCTCACGCGCCGAGCGATTTGCCATCGATCCTGAATGGATCAAGACGGTCGATTTGCATGTGCACATCCCGAAGGGGGGCTCCACTCGCGACGCTGCCGGCGTCGGCGTGACGATCTTCGTCGCCGTGATGTCGCTGCTGCTCAAGGTCCCTACTCGTCCCGACGTCGCCGTCGCCGGCGAGCTCACCTTGCGCGGTGCGGTGCTCCCCATCGCGGACGTGAAGGCGAAAGTCCTGGCTGCCCATCGCGCCGGGATCAAGGCGCTGATCTTGCCGCAAAGGAACATCGGGGACCTCGAAGAGGTGCCCGAGTCCGTGCTCGCGAGTCTCGAGATTCACTTCATCAGTCGGGTCGAAGAGGTGCTCGCGCTGGCGCTCGACGCGGCCGGCCCGGTCGGTCGCTCTCGAGAGTCGACGCCGGCACCCGCGTTCCCTCCGGCAGAGTAAATTCGCCTGAGCGCGTTGGTGCGGGAGGCGTTTGGGCTGGACCGGAGGCAGACGCTGGTTCTCGGCGCCTCCGCGCTCGCGCACGCGGCGCTCGGGTTCCTGCCGCTGTTTGGCGGTCCGGGCTACGAAGCCTCGCTGGCTCTGGGATTGATTCTACCCTTGCCGCTGGCCTGGGTGTCTGCGGCCCAAGCGCTACCCATGCGAACGGGCAACGCAGACCCGGCCATTCGATCTCCAATCGCAGCCCTGACAGCCTCCGTGCAATTTGCGCTGCTCGTCCTCGCCGCGCACACCGTGATCCTGCTTTTGCACGGGGCCCGGGCAGGCTTTTGCGATCCGCTGCAGGGATTGATCGGGTTTGCCCTCGGACCCGCGCTGGGAGCGATCATGGCGGCCGCGTGGGGGAGCTTCGCGGGCCTCCTCGGGAGCCACCTGGGCCGAGGAGGTCGCGGCATCGCGTTGGCGCTGGCGGCGGCGGGACCCATGGGCGGCGTGCTGGTGAGCGTCTGGCGCTTCTGGTCGAGCCCGATGGTGTTCGCCTTCGACCCCTTCGCCGGCTTTTTTGCGGGTCCCCTGTACGACACCGTAATCGACGCCGTGCCGCGGCTCATCACCTACCGCGTAGGTTCGGCCGCGAGCCTGCTCGCCCTGACCTGTTTTTGCCTCGTGGCGCGGCGCTCCGAGGGCGGGCGCCTCACTTTGTCGGGCTTCGCACAGCGGGTGGGGTGCGCTGCCCTGGGGGCGCTCGGGGCCGCCGCCAGTATAGGCATCTATTGGGCAGGTCCAGAGCTCGGCCACTACCAGAGCACCAGCACCATCCGCGCGGCGTTGGGCGCGAGCTCGACCAGCGCACGCTGCGAGATCGTGTACGCGAGCGGCATCTTGCCCGAGCGCGTCCGCTTGCTGGGGGAGGAATGCGACGCGCACGTCGCCGGCCACGAGGCGTACTTCGGCACCCGCGTGCCCGAGCGCATCACTGTTTTCGCGTTCGCCTCAGCGGGCCAAAAAGGTGAGCTGATGGGCGCCTCGAATACGTACATTGCCAAACCCTGGCGGCGCGAAGTCTACGTGCAGAACGAGAACTATCCGCACCCCGTGCTGAGCCACGAGCTCGCCCACGTCGTGACCGGTACGTTTGCGCGCGGCCCGCTCGAGGTCGCGGGTCCGCTCGCTGGTTGGATCCCCGATCCCGGTCGCATCGAGGGCTTTGCGGTCGCTGCTGCGCCCCCCGAGGACTCGGATTACACGCTGCTCGAGTGGACCAAGGCGCTCCGCGACCTGGGGTTGTTGCCGCCCCTGCGAGCTATCTTCCGCCTATCGTTTCTCGGCGAAAACTCGTCTACGGGATACACGGTCGCGGGCGCAGTGGTGGAGTGGTTACGCGCGGAGCATGGCGCGGCTCCGCTTCGCGCGTGGTACGGCGGGGCGTCCGTCGAAGAGGCTTTCGGTGGCAAGAGCCTGGCCGTGTTGGAGCAGGGCTTTCATGCGGCGTTGGATCGCCTGCAGTTGCCAGCTCGTGTTCTGGAGCTGGCTAAAGCT
The DNA here is from genome assembly GCA_043747815.1 of Deltaproteobacteria bacterium. GTDB lineage: Bacteria > Myxococcota_A > Polyangia > Polyangiales > Polyangiaceae > SZUA-265. The sequence continues at coordinate 32,798 of JAYTOL010000068.1, read as the reverse complement.
CGCTTTGATCGGCCTGCGATCTTTGGTCGGACGTGCCCGCACGTCGTCGACCATCGGCTGGAAGAAGCCGCCGCCGCCTTCGAACGCTTCGACCTCCGGTCGGCGAGCGCCAGCTATCAGGATAGCCTCGAGCTCGATCCCACGAACTTGGGGGCGCGGCTCGGTCTGGCTGCCTGTGACCAGCGGCGAGGTGCCGAGCAAGAGGCGCAGGCGCGCTACCGTGCCCTCTCGACCGACGAGTCCCTGACGCGGGTGCAGCGCGCCGCGGTGTTCGAGCGGCTCGGCGATCGGGCGCTCATCACCAGGGATAGCGCTTCGGCCGAGGCTTTCTACGCCGAGGCAGAGCGCTACGCTTTCGATGAGCATCGCGCCCGAACCATCGACGTCAAGCGCTACGCGCTCGGCGATCTCGATGCGCTTCGAGCTATCGGCGATCTATTGATCGGCGACTCGTTGCTCGGGGTAGACATGGTCCAAGCGAGCGCGCAGCTCGGCGAGTGGAGCGCCAAAAACCCGCGGCTGGGCCTGGCCGACTACCTGATTGGCAAGAACCTCTATACTCGGGCACGCTGGCGTGACGCTCACGTGTTCTTGCAGCGCGCGCTGCAGCGTGACCTGCCGCTAGCCAGCGTACGTCGGGAGGCGCTGCGGACGGCCGTGTTTGGAGCGTGTGCGATCGGCGAACGGCAAGTCGCCGCGGACGCATTGCGTGAATACCTCGAGGATCCGGGATTGAGCTCGGCGCGGAAAACCGGCATGCAGCGTTTCGCGAAAGTGTGTCGGCTGCCCGCGCCCCAATGATGATTTTCAAACCGCCCCCACCGGCATTGCGCAAGCTCCGCGGCCTCGACGTCTTGATTTGCGTCTCGCTGGCGTTGGGCTGCCGCGAGGGACCGGCGGATGTGGCTGCCGAGGCCGAGGCCGCGCCAACCGTCGCAGCTTCGTCGCCAGCGACAGCCGGCGGCTCCACGACGAGCCCGCATCCGGCAAGCCCCAGCCAGAACCCCGGCGCTCAGCCGGCTCTCGGCGTCGCGGCCGTGCCCGCGGATGCGGCGGCACCGCCGCTCGTGACCGTCGACGAATTGAAGACCGCTGAGCCGCAAGACGGGTGTCCGGAGACGATGCGCTACGTCACCGGCGGGGAGTTTTGGATGGGCTCCCCGCGCGGCCGAGGTGCCGAGGAAGAAAGGCCGCGCTTCCTGACACGGGTGGCTGACTTCTGTATGGACACCTATGAGGTGACCGCGGAACACTACGCGCGTTGCGTCGCGGCTGGCCAGTGCACGATGCCGCAGGGGTCGCAGCGAACGTGCAACTATGGGCGGCGAGAAGGGCACCCGATCAACTGCGTCGATTGGCACCAGGCGGACGCCTACTGCAAGAGCGAGGGCTCGCGGCTGCCGAGCGAGCTCGAGTGGGAGTACGCGGCGCGCGGGGGGGCGAGCTACTCGCCGTTTTCGTGGGGCAGTGAATCACCCGATGGGCGGACGTGTTGGAAATCCAATCAGACGTGCAGCGTCGGGAGTTTCGCGGCGGGGGCGTTCGGGCTTCACGACGTCTCCGGCAATGTTTGGGAGTGGAACGCGGATTGGTTTGGAGAGTATCCCTGGCCCAACCCTAGTGGACGTGCGAAAGTCTTCCGCGGTGGCAGCTGGAGCCGGCGTTTCGACAAGTGGCTGCGCACGACCTTGCGCAACCGCACCAACCCCGAAAGCTGGGGGTCACATCTCGGCTTTCGGTGCGCGCGTGCCGCGAAGAATGCACCCTGCCCATTCGGGGTCGGTGCCGAGCCCGGGACGTGCCGCCACGGCGTCCTCGAGGCTGATTGCGAAGATCCGCGCCAGCGCTTCAACGGCCTGCGCTGTGCTTTGCCCGGAGCGCCGGAATGCGGGGCCAATCAGCAGGCCATGCCAGGCTACGGTTGCGTGTCGAGAGCTGGCTCGGCGGTGCCCACCACCCGGCTCGAAGACGGCGCGCCAGAGGAGACCCCGACCCGAGCGCGCAGCCCAGAGTTCGACGAAGACTGCCAGAAGAACCAGCCCAAACGCTCGCAAGCCTACCTGCTGGAGGGTGGGACCCACGCGGGTCGTAATCGCCACGGGGCACAACTCGACTGCAAGAACCGCGACGTAGGGGTGGGGTGGAACTCGGTGTGCTGTCCCTGAGCGGCGTGGCGCGCGCGCGGCGCGCTCTACAGTCGGCGGGCGTTGGCCATTGCATCGTGGTGGCGGTGCTCACGAGCCACGCTTGTACGGCCCCGATGTCCCTGACGGCGGAAATGCCGCAAACCGTTCCGCACGACGCGCCGGCACATGTGGTCTACGCACCGAACGGGAACGAGCGGCTTGCTCGCGTCCCCCCTGAGGAGGCCGAGCCTTCTCGTGAAAGCGGGTCGAGCCTCGGCCTGGAGGAGCACGCGATCGTGGGCTTCGCGCCGGAAGCTGCGATCGCGCAAGAAGAAGACCTGGTCTTTTGGGTACCAACGGCGTGGCCGCGAGGCGCCACCGTGTTGCACATCGGAGACTCCTTTGCTGGTGCGCTGGGCAAGCCCCTAAATAGCGAGCTCGGCAAACGCGGCGTGCGTGGAATACTAAAGTACAGGACGGGCACCTACATCGCCACCTGGGCGTGGAACCGACGGGTTCCTGGCTATGTCTCGCGGTATCGCCCGGACCTGGTTTTGATCACCCTGGGCGCGAACGAGCTCGATGTGGCGCGCCCCGAGTCACGCGGCAACGCGATCCGCCGCCTGGTGCAGGCGCTCGGCCAACGCCCCTGTGTATGGATCGCGCCCCCCCTGTGGGAAGGGGCCAGAGGCGATCTCCTGCGCGTCATCCAGGACAACTGCGCGCCCTGCCAATACCTCGACAGCAACGAGCTCGTTCCGAACTTGGCGCGGCTCGGCGACAAGATTCATCCCACCGGCGCGGCCCGTTCGCGTTGGGCGAAAGCCGTCATGTCCTGGCTCGAGCTCCACCCCATCGGCCAGCTCGAGCAGAGCTGGGTCAGCCTCGATCAACACACGAGGCTGAGCGGAGCGGCCCGCCGCTGACGACCAACGCCATCCGCGAAGCGAGCAGCCGCTGGAATACTGTGACCCCAACGGGAATTGAACCCGTGTTACCGGCGTGAGAGGCCGATGTCCTAACCGCTAGACGATGGGGCCGCTGAGACTTTGGTACTGCGCTTGAATCTTGGTTGGGGGACAAGGATTCGAACCTAGATAACAAGAATCAGAATCTTGTGTCCTACCATTAGACGATCCCCCAAGATCGCTGGACAATGTCGCCGGAGAATCTCGCTCGAGTGCCTGGCGCTACAACGAGGCCCGGCAATCTAGCTCGAATGATCCAGCTTACGGTACCAGCTTTAACAAACAATACACGCCGCAGAAACCGGCTGATGGCCGGCGCCGAGCGGCCGTGAGGGATGCTCGAGGCAGATACCTGTATCGATTGAGGAATGCAAGCCGATAGCAGCGATCGAGGGTTGCGAGGGTTTTTGGCAGCATTCCGAAGCTTTGGGGGTTGACCTCTGGCTGGAAGGCCATACGTTCCGCTGCAAATCCCAGGCTAAGCCCGGGCTTCGGCTAACGGGCAGGCCGCCGCGTCCAGCAACCCAGGGGGGCGGCCGTCAGAAATTTCAAGGAGACATCCGGATGAGCAAGCAGATTGTTTACCACAGCAAGGCCCGCAAGGAGATGAAGCTGGGAGTCGATGCACTCGCCAACGTCGTCAAGGTAACGCTCGGGCCTGGTGGTCGTTGCGTAGCCTACGAGAAGAGCTGGGGAGCTCCGGGCGTGACGAAGGACGGCGTCACTGTGGCCAAGGAAATCGAGCTCAGCGGGAAGTTCCAGAACATGGGCTGTGAAATGGTGCGCGAGGTCGCGTCGCGAACCAATGACGACACCGGTGACGGCACGACGACCGCTACGGTGCTCACTCAAGCTATTTTTAACGAGGGTATCAAGCTGATCGAAGCGGGCCTCAACTCGATGGATCTCAAGCGAGGCATCGACCGAGCAGCGGCCGCCGTGGTCGCAAACGTCAAGGCCCAAGCCAAGAAAATCGGCGGGAAAGCGGACATCGAGCGCATCGCCATCGTCAGCGCGAACGGTGACCAGGCCGTTGGCAAGCTGCTCGCCGACGCCCTGGAGAAGGTCACCAACGACGGCGTGGTGACGGTAGAAGAGGGCAAAGGTCTCGCCACCGAGGTGGACATCGTCGAGGGTATGCAGTGGGACCGCGGGTATCTCTCCCCGTACTTCATCACCGACCAGCAGCGGCTCGTCGTCGAGCTGGATGACCCGCTGATCCTCGTTCACGAGAAGAAGATTTCGTCGCTCAAGGATCTCTTGCCCGTGCTCGAGCTCGCGAACCAGCGGCAAGTGCCGCTGCTCATCATCGCCGAAGACGTGGATGGCGAGGCGCTCGCCGCGTTGACGCTGAACAAGCTGCGCGGCGTGCTCAAGGTGGCTGCGGCCAAGGCTCCCGGCTTCGGCGACCGCCGCAAGGAGATGCTGAAGGACATCGCCGTCCTGACGGGCGCAACGGCATTCATGGACGGCTTGGGTCGTAAGCTCGAATCGGTCGAGCTCGAAGACCTGGGTCGGGTCAAGCGCGCCGTCCTGGACAAGGAGACAGCCACGTTGGTGGGTGGTCAGGGCGACAAGGCAGCCATCAAGGGCCGCATCGACACGATCAAGCGCGAAGTCGCCGAAACCAAGAGTGACTACGACAAGGACAAGCTCAACGAGCGCCTGGCCAAGCTCGCCGGCGGCGTTGCTGTGATCCGGGTGGGAGCGGCCACGGAGGTCGAAATGCGCGAGCGTAAGGCGCGTTTCGAAGACGCGCTGCATGCCACCCGCGCCGCCATTGCCGAAGGTATCGTTCCCGGCGGCGGCGTCGCGTTGCTGCGTGCTGCGGAGGCACTGGCGGGTCTGGAAGCCGAGAACGACGACGTGCGTGCCGGGATAAATCTGCTCGGCAGGGCACTCGCGGCACCCATCACTCAGATCGTGGCGAACACCGGCGCTGACGCCCCAACGGTCGTTTACGAGGTCAAAAACGGCAAAGGCGCGTTCGGCTACAACGCGGCGACACGAGAGTTTGGGGACCTCTACGCCCTGGGCATCATCGATCCCGTCAAGGTGGTCCGCACGACCATCACCAACGCGGCCAGCATCGCGAGCTTGATGTTGACCACCGAGGCTGCCATCGCGGATCGGCCAAAGCCCAAGGGCCACTCACACGGCGGTCCGCCCGGCGGCGGCATGGGTGGCATGGGTGGCATGGGCGGCATGGGTGGCATGGGTGGCATGGGTGGCATGGGTGGCATGGGCGGCGACGACTTCGACATGTGAGTCGCGCTGAGCGCTGAAGCACCACTCAGCACAGGGCCCCAGCGGACCACGCTTCGAGCGTGAGCCCGTCTGGGGCCTTTCTCATGGGGATCGGCGTAGCGTGGACGGCTCTCCGCGTTTGCCATGCGGGCTCAGACTTCGCCCGAGCGATCAGCCTCCGCGATGTCATCGAAACGCTCGCGGCTTAGGTGCCGGTCGTCCGCTGAGGTGTCGTCTGAGGTTGACGAGGGATCTTCAGGGGTTCGCGTGGACTGCCTGGCCTAAACGGGTGCGCATCAAAAAAGTTAACATAATGTATCTTATGCGCAGTGATTATGTCGGAGCAAAATTGGAATGTCGGGTTTGGGCCAAGATCCGAAGCGAGCGGCACGTGTCGAGGCTCGGGTTCAGCAGGAGCTAGTCGAGCTGAGCCTGGCTGAGCTTCGACGCGAGCCGCGGAGACCTCGAAGTGATCGCTGTGGTCGGTGACCGTCGAATCAAACTCGCCGTCTGAGGCCGGACAGCAGGCGAGCGAGGGTCAGCGCCTGCGCTGGCTCGCTTCGGAAATTCGGTCGAACCGCTCCAGCACCACACCAGTACTTGTCGTCGCGCGTTCATGGCGAGCGCTGTGAGGCACCCCGGGTCGGGGTCCGAGACCGCTTCGAGCCCGGGGAGACAACACGCTCGCACGGGTCTGGATTCTCACGACGGTCACGCTCTGCTCACCCGTGGTGGCCCGCTCGGCGAGAGCGAGCCAGGAGCTTTCCCGCGCAGAAAAATATCACGAACCAGAGCACCGGGATGAGCAGTAAACCGAGGAGCCCGAGGAGATCGGCGGTGAAGCGGCTCGAAGCTCCGGAACCTGCCAGGGCCTTCTGCAGCTCTGCCATCAAGAAGGCGGGAGCCCAGCACACTCTGTATGCCGAATGCAGCACGCCGACGAGCGCCGTCTCGCCGGCCACGTTCTCCAGCAGGCCACCCCCAACGCCGCTACCGAGGCCCAGCAACGTCATGAGCCACATCCCTCGTAGACCGATACGGCGCGGCGACGAGGCCGCGCGTTCGTGGCTTGGCAGAGTAGGACTGACCAGCCGCGAGGCGATGAACATGCCCGCACCGAGCAACACCAGGAGCACGAGCAGTCGAGACCCGTCAACCTGGTAGAACATGCCCGCGACTCTACCTGTGCGAAAATTCCGGAAGCTGCCGGGACGTCGAGAGCGTTGTGCGCGGCCGCGTCACCGGGCCCGGCAGAGCGCCGGGCCGTGGACGTTCGCGAGGGCCTATGGGCAGGCGCCGAGGTCGAGGATCCCCGCTTGGTTAGCGGCGGCCTCGCAGGCGTTCGAATAGGTTTGCCCATCGCAGCCGCAGACGGGGTTGAAGACGTCGGCACAGACGTCGGGGATGGCCACGCACTCACCGGGCGCGTCGGCGGCACCGCACAAAGCACCGGGCTGGTGCTGGCAGAACAGGCCCGTGTCGCAGTCGGGCGAGCCGCCCACACGGAAGCCACCGCAGCTCTCGCCGAGCTGGAGCTGCGTGGGGATCGCATAGGTGCACTCGCCACGCACACAACTCGGCACCGGGCACTGGTTCTCGCACACGCCGTTTCCGTCTTCGTCCAGGCACGCGCAAGGCGGCACCGGGCAATCGAAATCGTTTCGGCACTCCGGGGAGCTCGCGCACTCGCCTTCGTAGGTCACGGAGACCCCTGCTGAAGCGGCCTCGCAGGCATTGCCATACGTGACGTCGTCGCACCCGCACACCGGGTCGTACTGCCGCGTGCAGATCTCGGGTTGGAAAGCGCACTGCCCGGTTTGATCGGCCGCGCCGCACTGCGCTTCGGGCGGGAAGCTACAGTATTCCCCCTCGGGACAGCTCGCGCCGATCAGCCCGCCGCAAAAGTTGATGCAGGCGCGCTCCGTACAGCCCACCGAGCCGTCCTCGCCGCAGAAGCACTGATTGCAGCCGTCGGGCGACGGAAACGAGTCACCGGACTGATACTGGACTCCGTCGAGCTCGCAGGCCGTGGCCCCGCCCCCTGAGCCTCCGCCATGACCCGAGCCTCCGCCGTGAAAGAGGTCTCCAAAGTCATAACGATCGCAGCCTGCTAGCAGTGCGAGGGGCGCGAGCGCCAACGCGCACAACGCGCCCCGTCCGGACCACGTTCGCGAGGATCTTGGAATATCGAAGGCAGTTAGTTTCATACACTCTCTCCGGCCAGGCCCGAATCGGAACGCACTGGCACACTATGGCTCAGCATTGAGACGCAGAGCTGAAGTGGAGCAACTAACATGCCGACCCTGTAGCGAGGGCGGCGCGAGCCTGCAGTTTTTTCGAGTCGCTGCCGCTGGCAAGCGCCGCTGCGCTCGGCTCAGATGGGCGGCAACACGTGGATGCTATAAAAGCGGCCCGCGTTCGACACGATGAAGGCGCGCTCGCCGTACGTCGACGGAGGCATCGAGAACCCTTCCCCCGTGTGGATGCCGTCAATCACGCGACCATCCAGCGGCGAGATCAGGAACAGACCCTGTTGCGTCGTCGAGAACATCAACGCGCCCAGGATGGGAACGACGCGTGACGAGCCCGCCGTGGGCACCGGCCGATGCCAGACCTCGTTACCGGTCTCAGGATCGAGCGCCCACAGGCCGCTCGTGCCGGTCGAGACGATGAGCAGCTTTCGAGCCGGAGCCTCCGGGCCTTCGCCACGCGCCGGATGCGCCGGTTGCTGCCACAGGTAAAGCTCGCTCGTGCCTCGGATCAAGGCGTTGCTCCAAACGCGGCCCCCGGTGTCGGCGTTGAGGGCGAACACGCCGCCTTCGTAGCTCGCCACGTAGACCACGGGTTGGTCCTCGATCACGTCTGGAACAGGCGTGGTGTCGACGTCGAGATAGGTGGGGAGCTCCCCTAACGTCTGCTCGGCTGCGGCGGAAAGATCCACGGGTGCCCAGCGCTCTTCGCCATTGCGGGCGTCGAATGCGGTGACAGTGCCGTCGCTGAAAGCGGAGTAGACCAACCCGCGCCACACGAGCGGCCCAGCATATCCGGCCACCTCCATGCCGAGCGCCGGCGAGCGATGCTGGTTCCACACCATGGCGCCCGTCTTGGCATTGAGGGCGACTACCGTGTCGTTCGCGTTGACCGCGTAGACGAGACCACCCCGCAGCACGACCCGCCGCGAGATTTCCGCGCCGGTCGAGAACCGCCAGTGCAGGATGCCGGTGTCCGCGCTGACCTTGTACAGCGCACCGTCATTCGACCCGAAGTACAGGCTGTTGCCCTTGCGATCGTAGAGCGGCTCGCTCTGCACCGGTCCGAGCGTCTCGAAGCGCCACAGCACCGAACCGTCCTGCGCCTGCAGAGCGTAGAGCCCGTTGTCGCGTGACCCTGCGAAGACCCGGCGATGCGCGGTATCGATTTCGGTGCCGCCGCGCTCATAGGGCTCACCCACCTGGCGCGAGTGGGCCATCACAGAGCGGCTGTACACGAGTTGCATGGAGCCGCTCGCCCTATGCACCCAGAGCGGCACCTCTGGATTTGCACTGGCCCGTACGGACTGGCAGCCCATGACCAGGCAGGCAAGCGACACGAGCCGTGCGCCGAAGCCGAACGACTGAGACATGTTCAGGGGCTCGGCGCGGGTGGCGATACCACGCCCGACTCTTTCAGTTGCTCGAGCATCTGTTGTACGGCGTCGGCGCCCAGCGGCGGTTTCGGGATCTTGACGTCTTTTTCCAACGGATCGACTACGCTGGCGAGCTGAACCGCGCGTTCGCGCAGGAAATCGGGCCGCTCGGGCAGCCCGCCCAGATTTGCGACCTTGGGCGGACCGAGGACTTTGAATAGCTTCGTGAGCAGGCTCTTCGAAGCTTCGATGTCGCCCTGGCGCTGTTTGATGCGCGCCTGTTCATACAGGGCACGGTTCTCGAAGGTCGGCACGTTGCCTAGCTCTTCGAACGCGGCGAGCGCACCAGGCAGGTCGTTTTTTGCTTCCAAGCTGAGGGCGCGGCCCTCGATGGCGCCGCCGCGCAACTCGGGGCTCTGGTCGACGGCTTTGCCGGCTGCCACTTTTTGATACGCGGCCAGCGCTTCGTCGAACTTGCCCTCTTCGAAGAGCACGCCCGCGGCGCTGAGCTCTGCAAAACCAGCAGCGACGGAGCTAGGATTCAACGCGGCGACTTTCTGGTGGGCTTCGATCGCCGCTTGTCGACGCGCCTCCTCCGTCTCGAAAATCGGCGTTGGGTCGATGATGCCGTTGGCGTTGGGCTTCCCTTGCTCCTTCGGATCACCGATGTGGCCGCGCTCGAGCGCTACCGCGTCGAATAGCGCATCGGAGATCTCCGCGCTGTTCGCGGCGCGGCGCCACGCATAGACTTGGTAGCCGAGCCAGCCCAGCACGCCGAGCCCGAGCACCCATTGAATGGCGTTCCAATACCTGCGGGCGAGGCGGCTCACCTTATCGGTGAAACGAACCAGCGCGTCGTCCACCATTTCGCCGGCGTCGAGCCCGATAGCGCTCGCTTCGGCGCGCTCTCGCTTGCGTCGGGCTCGAGCTTTGGCCGCCGCGGTGCGGCGCGCTTGCCGATTGGCGGGCTCGCCCGGTGCCGTGGGTGCGTCCGCTACATCGGGCGCATCGGCTTCAGCGGCTTCGTCTTCAGAGGCGACGTCGTCGGCCAGATCGCCCGCACCGACGCCCTCCGAGGTTTCCTCGCCGGCCGCGCGGCGCTTGGCCCGCTTGGATAACTTCGTTGCCTCTTCCTGTACCACTCGCCGCCTCTATACCATCGCCGAGGCATTCACTAGCAATCTCGCAATCGCCAGGAAGCACTTCAGAATCGCAGCACTTTACGGGGCCGGCCAATCGGTTCCGATAGGGAGCGGGCCCAACGAGCCCGCTGCACGGCTTACTTGAAAACGACCTCGATGACCTCGTAGGTGCGCTTGCCTGCGGGCAGCGAGACAGTGATCTCGTCTCCTGCTTCCTTCCCGATCAGAGCGCGCGCGAGCGGGGCGGAAATCGAGATCGTGCCCTCGTCGATGTTGGCCTCGTCCGCCCCGACGATTTGATACGTGGCGGACTCCTGCGTTTCGACGTTGGACAGGGAGACGGTAGCGCCGAAGCGGATCCGATCACCGCTCAACCGCGCGGGGTCGATGACTTCGCTCCGCGCGAGCTTGTCTTCCAGATCCTTGATCTGCGCCTCGACCATACCTTGGCGCTCTTTCGCCGCGTGGTACTCCGCGTTCTCGCTGATGTCCCCGTGATCTCTCGCGGTGCCGATGTCTCGGGAAATCTTCGGCCGCTCCGCCTTCAGACGGGCCAGCTCCTCGCGCGCCTTGGCGGCGCCCCGCGGTGTCATCGGAACTCGTTCAGGCATCGCCCTGCCCCATTGCCCCACCAGACGCTGGCCCACCACAGGCCCAGTTGGTGCATAGAAAACCCAGCGCTGGCGCTTGGCGTTGACAGTCGAGATAGCGCATTGTCAGGCATCGCCGTATAGCGCAGGGCGTAGCGTTGGCAAAGGGTTGCGCACGAGACTCGCACCGGCTACCACCGCGGCATGAGGCCGAACGGCTGGATCGCGCTGTGTTTATTGGTGATGTTGGGTGGGGCGTGTGCGCCTACGCCGAAGCCGGCGAAAACCGCGGAGCAATATCAGGAGGAGGCACGGGTGGCGTATGACGCGGCCGTGGTGGCTTACCTGGATCAGGACTGGGAAGTCGCCGTGAGGCTGCTCGGCGAGGTGCGTCGCAATTTCAGCTACACGCGCTACGCGCGGCTCGCGGAGCTGCGCCTCGCTGACGCTGCTTTTCGACAGGAGAAGTATGCTGAAGCGACCGCAGCGTACAAAAGCTTTGCACGCGACTACCCGAGCGACCCCGACGTCCCCTACGCACGCTACCGCATCGTGCGGGCCCAGTTCCTGCAGTCCGACGCCAGCGTATTTCAACCGCCGCTCGAAGAACGAGATCTCTCCGCCGTGCGGGGCGCGTACAGCTCGCTGCAGGCTTTTCTCGCGGATTTTCCTGACTATCAGCGGCGCGTGGAGCTCGACTATATGCTCCAGGTCGTGACGGGTGTGCTGGTGCGCCATGAGCTCTACGTGGCTCGCTTTTATCTGAAGCGGGACGAGTACCCGCCCGCCATTGAGCGGGTCGCGTTCGCGCTGGACCGCTACAAGTCCTCGGGCCTCGAGCCCGAAGCTATCACGTTGATGGGGGAGACTTACTTGAAGATGCGGGACAGCGCCAAAGCCGTGGCCGCGTTTGAACGGGTCCTTTCCGAGTACCCGGCCAGCCCGTTTGCGGTGCCAGCGCGCGAGTTCTTGAGGTTCCTGGAGGGCCAAAAACGTGGCGGAAGCTGAAGCGGCCCCCCAGCGAGACGCCGTGCTCACCACCGCGGCTTCGACGATCCTCGTGGTAGACGACGAAAAGAACATCCGCCGCACCCTCGGCATGGTGCTCTCGGGGGTAGGCTACCGGATCCTCGAGGCAGGCAGCGCGGAGCAGGCGCTCGAGAGCCTGAAGAACCCGCTGCACCCTATCGACCTCGCCATCGTCGACCTGAAGCTACCCGGCCTGAGCGGCCTCGATTTGCTCGAATCGATGAAGCGCGACGACGCGACGAGTGACATCCCCGTCGTGGTGATCAGCGGGCATGCCAGCGTTCAAGACGCGGTGCAGGCGATCAAGCTCGGGGCGAGCGATTTCTTCGAGAAGCCGCTGAACCGCGACCGCATCGTGGTGAGCGTCGAGAACAGTATCCGCGGCGCGCGACTGCGCCGCACCGTGGAGCAGATGCGGCTGGAGCTCGAACAGCGCTACCAGATGGTGGGCACGAGTGAGCCCCTGCAGAAGCTGTTTCGCGACATCGACCGTGTCGCCCCGACCAAGGCCAACGTGCTCATCACGGGCGAGAGCGGTACGGGTAAGGAGCTCGTGAGCCGAGCCTTACATCGGCTCAGCCCCCGCCGCGACGCGCCGTTCGTCAAGGTCAACTGCGCCGCCATGCCACGGGAGCTGATCGAGAGCGAGCTGTTTGGCCATGAGCGCGGCGCCTTCACCGGGGCGCACGGCGCCAAGCGCGGGTTGTTCGAACAAGCGCACGGCGGGACCCTGTTCCTGGACGAGATCGGCGACATGGACCTAACGGCCCAGGCCAAGGTGCTGCGGGTCTTGCAGAACGGTGAGCTTTCGCGCGTCGGCTCCGAGCACGTCATGCACGTGGACGTGCGGCTCCTGGCCGCGACCAACAAGGATCTCGCGCGCGAAGTGGCCGCGTCTCGTTTCCGAGAGGATTTGTTCTTTCGGCTCGAGGTGTTTCCCATCCACGTGCCGGCTCTGCGCGAGAGGCCCGGCGACGTGCCGCTCCTCGCGGAGGCCTTCGTCGCCTCCTTTTGCAAAGAGAACGGCCTGCGTACCAAACGCATCGACCCGGCCTTTTTTCAGGCGCTTGCGCTGCGCACCTGGCCTGGCAACGTGCGCGAGCTAAAGAACGTGGTTGAACGCGCCGCCATTCTCTCGAGCGACGTGATCAGCATCGCAGATCTGCCTGAGGATCCTCATCTGAGCCCGTTTGACGATGACCCGCGCCCCTCGAGCGGAGGCCTGGTGGCGGCGCCCAAGAGCGGCGAACGCTTGAGCCTGCGCGAGTATCGAGACGCAGCCGAACGCGCGTACATCGTGCAGACGTTGGCGGATACCGACTGGAACATCTCGCGCGCTGCCGTTTCGCTCAGCGTCGAGCGCACCAATCTGCACAAGAAGATCCGGGCCTACGGCATCAAGCGCGAGGAAGAGTGAGCCGCGCCCAAGCTCTGCGCACGCAGCCGCGCCTATGATGGGGGGCGCTCCGCTCGGGACCCTCGAGGCCGATGGCGCGAGCCCCGCCGTCTTGGCGCTGCACGGCTTCGGCGCCACCACTCAAGAAGTGCTGTTAGTGGTCGACGTGGCGAAGGCGCTCGGGTTGCGCGCTCTGGCGCCGCTCTTGCCCGGACACGGGTCGAGCGTCCACGATCTGGCCCGGACCCGCTGGAGCGATTGGCGGGGCGCCGCCGAGCGTGCCCTGCTCGAGCTCACCCGAGAGGGCAGTCCGGTCATCGTCGCCGGTTCCTCCATGGGTTCACTGCTGGCGCTCGATCTAGCGGCAGACCATCCAGGACAAGTGGTCGGCGTCGCGGCCTTGGCCCCTGCCATTCGCCTCAACTGGCCCTTCCCCAGCTTGGCCTTGGCCCTGGTCACCGCACTCCGGATCCCGGACTTTACGCTACCGAAATCGGGCCCCGACATCTTGGACCCCGAGGGGCGTAGAACGCAGGTCACGTACGCTGAGCAGCCCGCGTACGCCGGCAATGAGGTGCGCCTGGCGGGCCGCCGCGTCGAGCGGCGCCTGGGGTCGATTCATTGCCCCGCGTTCATCGCCCATGGGCAACATGATCACGTCTGCCCGGTGGCGAATGCGCGGCGGGTCTACGCTCGGCTCGGTACAGCGGCTCGCGACAAGGAGCTCTTGATCCTGCCCCGCTCGTTTCACATCATCACCCGCGACGTCGAGCGCGGGCTGCTACGTACGCGGCTACATGCGTTCGTCCAGCGCGTCGCGCATGCAACACGTGGTTCGGGCTCGGGTCAGACGCCGGTGGAGCCGTATCCGCCTGCCGCGCGGTCCGTCTCTGAGAGGCTCGTCACGAGCTCGACCTGAACCTGCACGACCGGCGCGATGACGAGCTGAGCGATGCGCTCCAAAGGCTTGATTTCAACGCCCCTCGAGCCGTGGTTGATCAAGACGATGCCAAGCTCGCCGCGGTAATCCGCGTCGATGGTCCCCGGCGAATTGAGCACGGTGAGCCCGTGTCGGAGCGCCAGCCCGGAGCGCGGCCGCACTTGTCCTTCGAAGCCGTCAGGGAGCTCGAGGCAAAGGCCGGCGGGAAAAAGCCGGCGCTCACCGGGAGCCAGCACCACGGGCTCGAGCAGCGCGGCGCACAGATCCAGGCCAGCGGAGCCTGACGTTTGATAGGCGGGGAGCGGTACGTTGACGGGACCGACCCGCTTGAATCGAATCCGGGCTGACATGGCGTGCGTTCATACAGCTCAAAAGAGCTGCTGCATATGCCGCTTACTCATGTTGCGTCGGCGAATTCACTGGCCCAAGGCGGGCCCGGCGGCCGCAGCTGCCAAAGCGACCGCGACATCGCTAGGGATCGCGTATGGCGACAGAGCCGCCTGTTGCCCTACACTGCGGTTTGGGCCAGGGCAGGCCAGGAGACGCGCCGTAATACTGATGACTCGTGTTCGGATACAAAACATTTGCGCTTTGGGGCGGGGTTTGAAACGCTCCGCTAATGATCCGCCGCGTTGTCACGCTTCTCCGCTCGAGATTGAAGAACATCTCGCTGCAGCGTGCATCGATGCAAAACAAGTCGATGCAGTGTTGACGACAGCCTCGTTGACGACAGCCTCTGTGATATCGAGGAGTCGGTGAATCCCAACGTCAAACAGAGCCTCGAGCGCCTATACGGGCTGCTCGCGCGCGGGCGCCAATTTGGTCTGGAGCGAATGCACGCGGCTTGCGCCGAATTCGGCAATCCGGAGCGCGCCTTCAAGGCCATCCATGTCGCCGGCACCAACGGCAAGGGCAGCGTCTGCGCTTTCACGGCCTCGATGCTGCGCGCTCAAGGCACACACGTCGGCCTGTTTACCTCCCCGCACCTGAATCGCTTTGCGGAGCGCATTCAAGTGGATGGTATCTGTGTTTCGGACGAGGTCTTGGCGAGCCGGATCAATGAGGTGATGGATCGCAACCTCGATCTCAGCTTCTTCGAGACGGCGACGCTGATCGCGTTTCTGGTCTTCCGAGAAGCCAAGGTAGACACCGCTGTCATCGAAGTCGGATTGGGCGGGCGCCTGGATGCCACGAACGTCATCCCTTCACCGCTGGTCGCAGCGATCACGCGCGTGTCCTTCGATCACATGGAAACGCTCGGCAACTCGCTGGCGGAAATAGCCCGCGAGAAAGCCGGCATCATCAAGTCGGGGAGCAAGGTGGTGGTCGGCAAGCTGCACCCGGACGCCCTGCTCGAGGTCGAGCGGCGCTGCGCCGAGGTGGGAGCGCAGCTGTTGCCCCTGGGTGAGGCTGAGCCCTATCACGGCGCCCAATTGGCATACCCCCGCATCGCGATGTACGGCTCGAATCTAGCGGTGTCGACCACCATCGCGCGCGCCTTGGGCATCGCCCCCGAGGCCATGGCCATCGGCGTGGAGACAGCAGTCTGGCCGGGGCGCAACGAGTTGCTCCACCGCAGCGGCCAGGAGCTCACCTTGCTCGACTGCGCGCACAATCCAGATGCTGCGGTTTGCCTTTCGCACGTCATTGATTCGAGCCTGGCAGGCGGCGCCGGCACGCGCGGCGACGTCGCGCTGGTGTTTGGCGCGATCGAAACGAAGAATTGGAAGAGCATGCTCGATCGCCTCGAGCACAGCGCTGCGCACCGCTTCTATGTTGCCCCCAAGGTGAGCCGAGCGGTAGATCCAGCCGAGATGGTCAGGCACTATCCTGGCCAGGTGTTTGCGGACGTGGGGCGTGCGATCGAGAGCGCGCGTACCAAAGTTGGCCCGCAGGGCCTGGTCGTGGTGACGGGATCGTGTTTTCTGGTGGGCGCCGCGCGCGCCATCCTGCTCAACCTCGAAACCGATCCTCCCGCAGATTCATGAAGGGTAAGTCAAAGGCCAACGGGAAGCCGCCGCCCGCGGCGGCGCCAATTCGTCGGCTGTTTGGAACAGACGGGATACGCGGTCTCGCCAACAGCGAGCCGATGACGCCGGAGTTGGCTCTGCGCCTCGGTCGCGCCATCGCCTGGGTCGCGCGCGGGGACCGAAGCTCGGCGCCGCGCGTGGTGATCGGTAAGGACACGCGGCTCAGCGGCTACATGCTCGAGACGGCCTTGGCTTCGGGCATCTGCGCGATGGGCGGCACCGTGCTCCTCTCCGGCCCAATCCCCACACCCGCCGTCGCGAACCTCACCCACAGCATGCGCGCCGACGCGGGTGTGGTCATCAGCGCCAGCCACAATCCGTTTCAGGACAACGGCATCAAGCTGTTCGGCCCCGACGGCTTCAAGCTGCCCGACCCCCAGGAAGCGGCGATTGAAGCCCTGTTGGCGGACTCGAAGCTAGATCACTACGAGTGCACCGGTGCCAAAGTGGGCCGGGCCGAGCGCATCGCTGATGCCTCGGGTCGTTACATCGTCCACGCGAAGAACACCTTTCCCAAAGAGCTGACGCTCAAGGGTCTGCGCATCGTCGTCGATGCGGCACACGGCGCTGCCTACAAGGTGGCGCCGGCCGTATTTGCAGAGCTCGGCGCCACCGTCTTTTCGGTCGGGTGCAAACCCGACGGCCGCAACATCAACAAAGACTGCGGCGCTCTGTATCCCGAGCACGCGGCCAAAGAGGTGGTTCGCCGCAAGGCACACCTCGGGGTGGCGCTCGATGGCGACGCCGATCGCCTGATCGTGATTGACGAGACCGGGGCGATCGTCGACGGCGACACGTTGATGGCGCTGTGTGCGACCCGCCTGCTCAAGGCCAAGCGCCTCCCGCGTCGTACCCTGGTCACCACCGTGATGAGCAACATGGGCCTGGAGCTCGCTATCACGGCCGCCGGCGGCCGCCTGTGCCGTACCCCGGTCGGCGATCGCTATGTGGTCGAGGAGATGCGGCGGCGCGGCTGCAGCTTCGGTGGCGAACAGTCGGGGCACCTGGTGTTCTTCGAGCACACGACGACGGGCGACGGGCTCGTGGCAGCGCTGCAAGTGCTAGCGATCATGGTTCGCGAGGAGCGGCCCTTGAGCGAGCTCGGTCAGGTCATGACTCGGGTACCCCAAGTTCTGGAGAGCGTGCAATTGCCCGTGCGCAAGGCGCTGGCGGAGATGCACCACCTGAACAAGGAGATTGTGCGAGCCGAGCGCTCTCTAGGCAAGCGCGGCCGCGTGTTGGTCCGGTGGAGCGGGACCGAGGCCAAGCTGCGCTTGATGCTAGAGGGTCCCGATCAGAAGCAGCTCGCCACGATGCTGGCGAGCATGACCGAGGCTGCCCGCAGTGACGCTCGCGCGAGCTCCTGAGGCGGAGTCGCCGTGACCTCTAGTGCTGCTCTGGAGGTGCTATTAGACGGCCTCTCGCCGAGCCAGCTCGCTGGGCAACTGCTGGTCGTCGGGTTCGAAGGCCTGGCGCTGCCCGCGGAGCTAGCCTCGGCGCTCAGGGCGGGTGAACGCGCCGGAGTGGTGTTGTTTCGGCGCAACCTGACGCCGGGCCATGCAGGTCTCAACGAGCTTCGAGAGCTCTGCGCCGAGATCGGCCGAGCCGGCGCAGAGGAGCTACCGGCGTTGATCGCCATCGACGAGGAAGGGGGCCGGGTGGCGCGGCTCAGCCCCCCTGCCCTGCGACTTCCGCCCATGCGCAAGCTCGCGGATCTCGGTGATCTCGAGCTGATCGAGCGCGTGGGCAGAGCCGTCGGAAGAGAGCTCCGCTGCCTGGGGGTGACCCTGAACTTTGCCCCGGTCGTGGACGTGGACACGAACCCGGACAATCCAATCATCGGCGACCGCGCGTTCTCGAGCCATCCCGAGCGGGTCGTGGAGCGCGCCGGCGCTTATATGGCGGGCTTGCGTGCCGGCGGCTTGCAGAATTGCCTCAAGCACTTCCCGGGCCACGGCGACACGTTGCTCGATAGCCACCTCGCATTGCCAACGGTCGGACATCCTCGGGAGCGGCTCGATCGCGTGGAGCTCCTGCCCTTCCGACAGCTCGCTTCGCTAGCCGACAGTATGATGACGGCGCACGTCCTTTACCCCGCGCTCGACCGTCGCCACCCCGCGACGCTCAGCCGAGCCATCGCAGACGAGCTCTTGCGCGGCGAGCTAGGCTTCGACGGTGTGCTGTTCTCAGACGATCTGGAGATGCAGGCCATCACGGGCCAGGGGTCGATGGAAGAGTCCGCCATCTCGGCGCTGCGGGCGGGTTGTGATCTGTTACTCGTCTGCAGCCGCGCCGACGCGCAAGCCCGCGTGCACGAGGCGCTCACCCGCACCTTGACGGCGGACTCGGGCTTTCGGCAACGCTGCCTCCAAGCGGCGCGACGTGGGCTCGAGCTGCGGCAGCGCTGCCCGCCGAGGCCTGGCTCGAGCGCAGAGCTCGCGAGCTTGTTGGATTCAGAGGTCCGGCCGCTCGAAGCGGAGCTCGCGGTGCGCCTCGGCGCCTGATCGGCACGAGCCCTCGGGGCGGCAGAAGTTACCCATCGCTTCCATGGATTCCGCGTCGCGCTGCTCGATGGCTCTAGTCCTCGAACGGCAAGCGCATCTGAAGTGCTGCCGGAACCTTGTCGGCCTTCTCCCCCGGCTCTACTCGATCCAGGAGTTGTTCCTCGCGCTGGATGTCCGCCAGGATGACCTCCTCATTGTCGTAAGCGAACGCCAGAGCGTCCAGGATCTTGGCAGGGCCCAAGCGCGGAAAGCGCCGCAACAACGTGTCGAGCGTGATGCCTTTGCGATAGAACGACCAGAGCCGCCGCACGGGCACGCGCGAGCCTACGACGTAAGGGCTACCGCCCAGCACGTTCGCATCTACCCGCACATGCGGATGCGGAACGAGAATCATTGGCAGGTCCACGCGCACGGCTCCTTCGTAGTGTAGAGAAGCCTCGAGCAAAGCGCCAGCGAAGAGCCGCTGCCATTGGGTCGCTGGAGTGGCTCTTGCTCCGACACTCACGCTCGCCGACAGCGTGCGCCGATCTGTCTACTCCGCCGTATGCGTCGTGGCCGCCTTGGCGTCACGCGCAGCGGGGCGGCCCGTCACGATCGCCTGCTCGTGTTCCGAAAGCGTCCGACTGAACACATGACGCTTGGATTGACCGAGAACGAAGAAGAAATAAGGCGTCTGCGGAGGGTCGACCACGGAAAGGATCGCAGATTGACCTGGGTTCGAAATTGGCCCCGGGGGTAAGCCAGCGTGTTTGTAGGTGTTGTACTCGTTTGCGGCGTCTCGCAACATGCCCGGGGTCACGATGCCGTTGTAACCCCGGCAGCTCTCGATCTCGCCTCGCGCGACCAGGCAACCATAGCCGGCGGTAGGATCGGATTGGAGCATCTGCTTAGGGCGAAAGCTCGGGTCGTTCAGTCGGTTGTAGAACACGCTGGCGACGCTGCCGTGCTCGCTGGCATCGGCGGCTTCCTTCTCGACGATCGAAGCGAGCGTCAGCAGCTCGTGTCGGCCCCAGCCCATGCGCGCAGCGAGATCGGCGACCTGCTGCGGGTGGCGTTCCATGATCGACGCCATTCGGCGCGTAGCTTCGCGCGCGAAGGTGCCCAATATTACGTCCGCGTCGCTGTCGACGTAGAGCTCGTAGGTTGCCGGGAAGAGGTAGCCCTCCGCGCACGGCGCGGGGATCCCCAACTCGCGCAAGCGCTGGGCATCGCAGCTCCGCGCGAGGAACTCCTCCTCGACCGCGACGTCCGCTGTCTGCAAGCGGTCCGCGACCTGGAATCGATTGTAACCCTCTGGGATCGTAAATTTTACTGTCGTTCGCGCCTTGCTCCTCGAGAGTCGCGCGCTGAGCGCGGCCGGCGCTAACCCCCGCCGGAGCAGGTGCACTCCAGGCTGGATCTTGCGGTCACCGTTAGTGACCCTCAAGTAGACGTTGAAGAGCCAGGGGTCGTCGAGCGCATTTGCGAGCGCGAGCTCTCGGCAGAGCTCCTTCACGTTGGGCTCGGGCGGAACGCGGAGCTCGAAGCTCTCCCCGAGCGGGCCCTCGGCTCTGGACCAGAACCAGAGCCCCGCGCCCGTCGCCGCCATGGCGAGCACCGTGAGGCTCAACAGCGCGCCGAGGCGAGCTCGCCAAGCACGACGCCGTGCTCCCGCGCCCTGTCGTGGGCGCCTCCGCGTCGCGCGCGTCACGGCTCTCCCCCGGCCGCTTGCCCGTCGAGCCAGCTTTGCAAGAAAACGGCTGCGGCGGCGCTGTCGATTCGTTGACGCGTGTCTCGCTGCTTGTTCCCCGCCTCGCGCAAGTGGGCGTGCGCCTGGCGTGTCGAGAGCCACTCATCGCAAAGAATGACCGGGAGCTTCGTACGCTTCGTCAGCGCTGCCGCGAAGCGCCGAGCGTCGCGCGCCGCGCGGCCCTCGGAACCGTTCAAGTGCCGGGGCAAGCCAACGAGGAATCGGCCGACGCCCTCCTCCCTCGCGAGCGTCTCGAGCGCTGCAAGCAAGGTGGGCCAGTCAGCGCCTGGGAGGTGGGGGCGAGGATGAGCCATCAGGCCGAGCTCATCGGAGATGGCGATACCCACGCGGACGCTCCCAAGATCTATCGCCAGAACCCGCATCCGCGCTCCTATAACTCGCAGCTGGCCAGAAAGTGCAAATCGACGCGCCCTAGGCGCAGGCTAATGCCTCACATCCCGAAATCGCGCCGGGTTCGCCCTGGGCCCGGCAAGTGACGGCCCCGAGCCAGACCTCGGAGGCGTCATCCTGTGCTCGGCATTCCTTTACATTGGGAGAACCCGGCACGGCCCTCGGTTTCTCCCACTACCCCGCTCACCGGCTCAAAAGTCGATGTTGCTTCGGGAAGCCTTGCCTTACGGCCGGTTACGGCTTGACCTAGCCGCTCGCACCGAGCATAAGCGGCTCCGTCGCTTGCAGTGTGCTTTGCATGCAGCGATTCGGAATCCCACATGCCATCCAGTGCCGCCCGCCTTCGAGCTGCCACACTGGTTTGCGTCGCATGCCTTTGGGCAACGTGCCTGTGCGTAACGAATGCGCTGGCGCAAGACCCTTTCGGCTCGGACATGGGCGACCCCGGGGGCGGCTTTGGTACCCGGCCTCCCGCGGGCGGGGCGCGCCCCAAGCCGAGCACTAAGCCCTCGGACGCACCGGAAACCCACGCCGCCTCTGGCGCCGGCGATCGCTTGGTCACGCCCGGCGGTGAACCGACGCTGCCGGAAGATCCGCTGGCGATCCCCGATGATATCGCTCGCCAGATAGGCAGCGACGCAGTTCTGGACGAACCGAGCCTGGGCCGCAGCGACGTGCTGTCGCGGCGCTTCTACGGCGTCCTCTACGAGGAGTCGAACACCAGCGGGTACCGCTTCCGTTCGAGCTTCCCTCCGCTGTGGTTCGAACGTGTGCAGCCGAGCCTCAAAGACCCGACGCTGCCGGACCGGGCCTCGTTATTCGGCCTGTATTACAACAGGCGCAGCGCCGAACGGGCGGAAGACATCCTGTTTCCGTTGTTTTGGAACATCCGTGATCAGGACAGCAGGACCACGGTGGTCGGCCCCTGGGTTCAGCGGGTCGCAGCCGATCGTGCCGATCACTGGCTTGCTCCGCTCTACTTCTGGGGGCGGCGCCCACACGGCGGATACACGGTCATTCCGCCGCTGCTCACGTATCTCAACCACGACGCGGACGGCGGCTTCAACCTGATTGGGCCCGCGTTCTGCAGCTGGAAGGGCGGCGGTAGCTGTGACCGAGGCACGGCTACGGACATCGACCTCGGGTTTGCTCCGCTCTACTTCGCCGGCCACGATGAAGAATCGGAGTATCGGCTCATCCCTCCGTTGCTCCACTATCACACCCTCGACAAGCGCGAGCTATCGAGCGTCGATATCTGGGGTCCGGTCTACCGTAAGCACACCGAGGAGAGCGACTCGCTCCACGTCTTCCCGTTGTATTATAGCGTCTGGGGACCGGACGAACGGCACACCACGCTGCTGCCGTTCTTCCACGT
Organism: Deltaproteobacteria bacterium; assembly: GCA_043747815.1. GTDB lineage: Bacteria > Myxococcota_A > Polyangia > Polyangiales > Polyangiaceae > SZUA-265. The sequence continues at coordinate 10,686 of JAYTOL010000068.1, read as the reverse complement.
GGGCCACAAGGGGTCAGCCTCTCTGCTCATCAATCCGCTGTTCGCCTACCAGAAGAGCGAGCTCGGCTACGAGACGTTCATCACCTGGGGCTACGCGCGCTACCGGGGCAAGACCGAGCTGGACATGGTCACGCCGCTATTCTGGCACTATCGGGATCCGGAGATCGGCCTGGACCAGAAGCTGCTTTTGCCCTTCTACTTCAGCCGCACGGGGCCGCGCGACAACAGCCACGTCGTCTTCCCATTTTACGCAAATTTCGAGCGCAAGGGACTGAGCGAGAGCACGTGGATCACTCCGCTCTTCCAGCACAGCACCGACCTCCGCGGCTGGTCCACGAACATCTATCCCTTGCTGTTTTTCGGTAGAGACGGCTTCGATACCCACACGGTGGTCGCGCCCTTCTTCTGGGACTTCGCCGGCAGGTCTTCGCGCACCACCATCGGCTTTCCGTTGTACTGGCGCTTTGCCGAGGACAACCACATGAGCCAGCTGATCGGCAACGTTTATTATTCGGAGCAGCGTGGCCGCCAGGGTCTCGACTGGCAGATTCACGTCTTTCCGTTCTTCTCCTACGGGGAGAGGCCCGACGGGCACTGGTGGAACGTGCTGTATGGGTTGGCGGGATATGAACGGCGCGGCAGCATGACGAAGCTGCGAACCTTCTGGGTTCCCATCCCGCTCTCGGATTGAGCTCGCGGCGTAGAGCGGACGCTCTGTCTTTACGCGGCCCGAGCTGACGAACACGCCGGACGGAAGCCATTGACAGCCCCCGAGGCCGGCGCCAACCTAAACGGCGTGCACGTGACCATTAACGGGGAGCTGCAGGAGGTTCCCGCAAAGCTGACGCTGGCGGCGCTCGTGGTGCACCTGGGGCTCACCGACGGGCCCGTGGCGATCGAGAGAAATCGCGAGGTCGTTCCGCGCGCAGAGCACGCGCGGGTGGTCGTGGAGGCAGGTGACACGCTCGAGATCGTCCACTTCGTGGGCGGCGGCTGAAGGCGCCGCGGGGCCGCTGGCCCCAGCGAGCTAGAGCGGCAAGGCCCTCAAGACACGAGGGGGAGGCTGCGAGGCCCACGCGATGCGGCGACGCGCTCGAGGCGTTTGCTCGGCCCTGACGCGAGCCAACCGTTGCTACTGGGGACGCCGCTCAGTGAATGCTTGTGCGCCCTGACGATATCGATCAACAAGAACTGACCGGTGGGATCTCCGGTGGCGTCGAAGTGAACGATCTCATTTTGGTCCGTGCGCCCGGTGTAACCGCCGAGCTGGCCTGGGCCTTCTACGAGCACCCGCTGAGAGCTGCCGACGAGGCTCAGCAGATGCTGCCGAAGCAAGCCCTCGCTGACCTCGAACAGCCGCGCTAGACGCTCGCTCTTCTCCTCCTCAGTGACGTCATCGCCCAGCTTCAACGCAGGGGTGAAGGGTCGAGGTGAGTACTTGAAGCCGTAGACGCCGACAAAGCCGACGGCCCTGACCAGATCGAGGGTGCCCGCGAAATCCTCGGCCGTCTCACCTGGAAATCCCACGATGATGTCCGTCGAGAGCGTCAGGCCAGGCACTGCGCGCGCGAGCGCCGAAACACGCTCGATGTACTCTGCGACGTTGTAGCGGCGCAGCATGCGTTTCAGCACGCGATCGCTGCCGCACTGCACGGGCATGTGGACGTGTTTAGCGAGCACCGGCAACTCACGGTGCGCGTCGATCAGCGCGGCCGTCAGGTGGCGAGGATGAGGGCTCGTGTAGCGCAAGCGGCCGAGAGCCGGCACCCGCGCGGCGATGGCGCGCAACAACCCAGGGAACTCGCTCTCGTCGCGCCGCCCCGCAGAGCCGCGCACCGCCAGAGCCGACGTGGCGCTCCTGAGCGTGGTCGACGCTGGCGGGCGTTCGAGCTTATGCAACGGATCCAGGTAACTGTCGACGGTCTGCCCGAGCAGCGTCACCTCGGGCGTGCCGCGCTCCACGAGGCGCGCGACCTCGAGGATGATCTCGTCGGAGGGACGATAGCGCTCGGGACCACGCGTCGTGGGCACCACACAAAACGTACAGCGCTCGTCACAGCCCTTCATCACCGTCACGAAGTCACTGATCCGCGTGCGACCTGCGCCGAGACCGGACGACAGGAACCGCGGATCGCCCACGTCAAACGACGTCCTCACCTGCGGCAGCCCGCCCTGTTCTACCTCAGCCAAGAGACGCGGCAGCGCCGCTGCCTGGTCGGGCCCGATGACGATGTCGATCTGGGGCATCTTCTTGACCAGTCGCTGTCCCTCCTGCTGGGCGACGCAACCTGCAACGGCGATGATCAGACTGGGGCGGGCCCGCTTTATTAAGCCGAGGCGGCCAACTTCGCTGCGCAGCTTCTGTTCGGACTTTTCCCGAACGCTGCAGGTGTTGAGCAGCACGAGATCCGCGCTCTCGGGACCGTCCGTCGGCTCGTACCCCGCCTCGATGAGCACGTCGCGCAGGCGATCGGAGTCGTGCTGGTTCATCTGGCAACCGAAGGTAACGATATGAAAGCTCCGCATGACGAGTTTCTAAGTTCCGAGAATGAGTGCGATTGGGCCGTAGGCCAAGCCTGCTCCGAACGACGAGTCGGCGGTTGGTCACGGCTGGGCCGCAGCGAGCAGAGCACACCTCTGCCGCCGAAGCCACGGAAGCGATGGGAATTTCAGCTCCATCCCCGCGGGCGTCGGAGGCACATGCCATTTCGCGCGACGCGGGGGCTGCCGTGTCACCTCGCTCGCCTGCCCAACCGAAAACCAGGCTACATTAGCCGAATGCCAACCACGACCCCGGACCTGGAGCGTGCAATCGACGAGGTGGTCGCGAGTTACGACGGGCCCGAAGAGATCAACAACCTGGAGAGTGCTGCGCTGCCGAATCGGCGCGCGGTCATCGATGCTTATCAGCACTTGACCCAGGTGCTCTTCATGGGCTTCTACAGTCTGCGATCTCTGAGCCGCCAGAACCTGCGCTACTCTATCAGTGAGCACCTGTATCCCGCCTATGAGATCTTGGTTGATCAGATCGCGCGTGCCCGTTGTTATGAAGAAGGTCAGCACCGCTTCGAGCCCTGCTCGCCGAACTGGAGTGAGGAGGTGGTGCTGCAGCTGTTCCACTCCCTGCCTTTGCTCCGCCGGACACTGGCCGGCGACGTCGTGGCCGCTTATCAGGGCGACCCCGCCGCGGCCAGCATCGAAGAAATCGTGTTCTCCTACCCGGGCATTCGCGCGCTGACCGCCCATCGCATCGCCCATGTGCTGTACGGCGCCGGCGTTCCGATGATCCCGCGCATCATCTCCGAGGCGGCGCACAGCGAAACGGGCATCGACATCCACGCAGGTGCGCGCATCGGCGAGCGCTTCTTCATCGACCACGGCACAGGCGTCGTGATCGGAGAAACCGCTCAGATCGGCAATGATGTCAAGGTCTACCAGGGCGTGACGCTCGGGGCCTTGAGCGTGCAGCGCACTCGCTCGGCGGGCCGCACCGGTCGCCAATACAAGCGGCACCCGACCATCGGTGACAACGTCACCATTTACTCGGGCGCGAAAATCCTGGGCGGGAACACGGTGATCGGAGCGGGATCCATCATCGGTGGTAACGCCTGGATCGTCGAATCGGTGCCGCCCAACTCGCGCGTCTTCGGAGGAGCGCCGGTAGCCCAGCCCTTGGAAGACGACGGCGTGAGCTCGGGCCGAGAGTTGCTCGCGCATGAGCACCTAGCGCCAGAAGAACGGCGCTGACTTTCTGGCAGAACAGCCAAAGCCTTGACGCGGCCGTTCCAGAGCGGGCACCGGTGTGCTGTTTTGGTCAGGTTTGAGCAGGAAAAGCTTCACAAAACCCGCGCTTTCCCGTTCTGACGCGGGTGAAGTTCGAGATCGACGAGGAGCTCTGGTACGGCGTAAGCTCCGATGAAAAAGCAGAGGCAGAGGCCGCGAAGAGCATGGCGGCTCGAATGGGTCGCATCGTGGGGGCAAAGCCCTTTCCGGCGGCTGCGCAACGGCTGAGTCAAATCACCCAGAACCCGAACTGCCTGATGGATGAGGTGGTCGCCGTGCTGGAGAGTGATCCAGCGCTTTCGGCCCGGCTCCTACGTCTGGTCAACTCGGTGGGGTTCTCGCTGCGCACGGCGTGCACCTCGGTGCGGCACGCGGCGGCGCTGGTCGGTACCGAGAAGCTAAACCAGGTCGCGTCGACGGCGGCGATCCTCGACATGTACGAGTCCGGCAGTGAAAAAGCCGCCGAGTTGCTCGAACACGCCACGGTGGTGGGCGCGCTGTGCCGCTACCTGGCGTTTCATTTCGGCTTGCCACCCGACGAGCTGTTCACCTGCGGTTTCTTGCATGACATCGGCAAGCTGATGATGCTCGACACCGAAGGCGACGACTACCTCGAGTTGTTGGGCAAGGAGACCCCCGAGTTCGATACGACGTTCATCGAAGAGCGCAATCGCTTCGGGTTTGATCACGCGCTGCTCGCGGGCCACGTGCTCGCGGCCTGGAACATACCCCACCCCGTTCCGAAGGTCGTGGCGTGGCATCATCACGTGACGCGCGCCTATGCGGAGTCGACGGAGATCTCGCAAATGGTGAGCACCCTGCGCCTGGCAGACGCTATGAGCTACGCGCTCCGGAAGAGCGATACACAGGTGCAGATCGAGACCTTGGCCCGCACCGAAGCGGCGTCCTACATGGACATCTCCGAAGGCCAGCTCGCGGCGATGTGGGAGGAGGTTCGTGCGCTAGCCGAGCGTGCACGAGCGGTGTTTCGCGGTGAAAAGGTCGAGGAGGTGGTGTACGCCCACACCAGCCGACCCTCGGGCACGAGCATGCGCGCAGTGGCCCGAGCCAAGCAGCAGGATCGAGTCGCGACGCCCAGCATGGCGCCGATGTTGAGCGAACGCCCGCGTCAGTTCCCTTGCGTGGTGTGCGACGCACCGAGCTATGCCCACAAGTGTGGAGCCTGCCACGGCTACATGTGCCCGCTGCACGTCGCGGGGGAAGACGAGTGGTGCGAGCTCTGCGAGCGAGCCTACCAAAAGGCTGGTATCCCGGCGATCCGCCCGGTGGTCTCCACGCTCTTTGGCTCGCTCTGCGGCGGTCTGCTCGCCGCGGCGTTTTTCGGCGCCGCGTCGGCTGGCGCGCAGCGTCCGTTGAAGCTCATGTTGGGGCCGACGCTGATCCTGATGCTGCTCGGTATGTTGGCGGGCGTCGGGCAACGCTGGGTGCGGCGTTGGTGGTTCTTGAGGAGCCGCCCCGATCGCGCGTCCTTCATCCCCGCGGCCGTCGAAGCGGTGCTGGACGCGGTCGCCAAGCAGAGTACGCAGATCCTGGAGATCGTGACGCGCTCGGACCCCTCACCCGCTACCGAGCGGCTCCCGCTCGAGCAGACACCGGGCCGTACCTTTGCGCAAGGGCCGAGCGATCAGAGCCTGCGCAATCCCGAATTTCCTTCCTCGCCGGCTGTCCCCGACCTGGAGGGCCCGAACATGTCGAGTTCGTCGCCCCGGGCGGCGTCGAGTCGCGAGCGGCACTGGATGTCGAACGCTTACAAGACCCCCATTCCCGCAGTGGACCGCGAGACAATGGGCGCCCTGTCCGAAGCCCCCTCCGCGCTGACGGGCGGGTTCGAGCGGGAGGGCTCGGCGGTGGAGCGACTGAATGCGGAGCTCGCGAGCTCCGACGCGCAGAATGACCTGCGGCACGATCACCCCATTGAGACTCGCTCCCAAGCCGACTTCGCGTCAGACGACACGCTCTTCGTCCAAGCAAGTCCACCCGAGCAACGCCCCACGGCGCTCGGCCTAGGGCCGAACGCCGCCGCGCCAGCTCCTGCAGCTGTCATCGCCGGCGTAGCTCCGAGCGCCGCGGATGCAGTCCCCGCGCTCGCCAGCGTGGCACCCAGCGCCCCGGCGGCGGCGCCCGCCGCCGTCATCGCCAGCGAGCGCCCGAGCACGCGCACGCAGGGGTCCCAGCGCCCGGCGGTGGCCAGTGCGCGTGCACAGTCGCTCGTGCCCGTGCCCGTGCCCGCCACCGTTGCAGCGAGCGAACGACCGAGCGCCCGAGCGCAGGCGTCTCAGCGTCCGACGGCTGGCAGCGCACGGCCAAGCGCTTTTCAGCCGCGCTCCCAGGCCGTACCGCCCGCAGCCAGCGAGCCAGCGCAGGCCTCGGCGCCCGCCGTCGCGAGGAGTGAGCGCCCGAGCGAGCGGACTCAGGTCTCAGCGCCCGCCGTCGCCAAAAGTGAACGCGCCGCTGCGCGTGGGCGCGTCTCGCAGCGCCCACTCGTGGCGAGCGAACGCCCGAGCGCGCGTGCTTCAGAGCGGTCCGCAGCTACCGGTCAACGAGACAGCATACGTGCAGCATCGGTGGTTGCCAGCGAGCCTGCTGTGGAGCGGGTGAATCGCGCAGCTTCGCTCGTCCCCGCTCCGCTGGCGATGGGAGCCATGGAGAAGGCGCCGGCGATCAACGCGGCGCACCACGCCCAGAGCATCGCGCCAGCCGAGGACCTCGAACGGCAGGAGGCCCCTCTCCCCGCTTCCGCCGTGGTGCAGACCGACCCTGCGACACGCAACGACGCAACCGAGGCACCCGACAGCGGTTGGAGCCGCCTCCTCGACACGCACGGTACGGCGAGCGGCTGGTAGTAGCAGCTCGCGCGCCTCGCGGTCAGGGACCGGTGCCGCCAGCCCCGCTCGCCCCGCCGACGCCGCTGTCGGGCGCCGCCTGTCCACAGCGCAGCACGCAACGCAATCCGACCTCGGTGCAGGCCCGTTCGCAGCGGACCAGGCCGTCACACTGCAGGATGCAGTCCGTCTGTCGGCTCTGACACTCGGTGTTGCACTCCTGAGGGCTCAGGGCAAGACGTTGCGTCAACGGAGAGGTGGGCTGGGCAAAACCCGCCCATAGGCCCGCCACGCCGAGCAACGTGATGGCTGCCCCGCCAAGCGCGAGGACCGCCTCATCACGTCTGGCCCAGGTCACCTGTTCCCGGCTTTATCCATGCGTTCAGCAGGCAGCACCAGCCAACCTGCGACGCTGCCCACGACGCCTTGCTCCCCACCGCTACAGACCGCGTCAGGTTTTGGCCGGCTTCTGAAAGCGGGCTTTCCATTCGGCGTAGGGCATACCGTAGACGGCCTCTCGCGCCTCGTCGTCGGAGATGGCTTCGCCGCGCGCTTCAGCTTCGGCGCGGTACCACTTGGCCAGGCAGTTGCGGCAAAAGCCAGCCAGGTTCATCACGTCGACGTTCTGAACCTCGGTATGCGCTCTGAAATGTTCGAGCAAGCGACGAAACGCTGCCGCTTCGACTTCCGTTTGGGTCGACTCCTTCATGCTGCGACAGTAGCTCTTCGAAGCTCGGAAATCGAAAGCTTTCGGGCCTGCCGTCGAGTCGTTAGTACCAGCCAGGCAGGTTGGGCATGGGCCCCGCCGGCAGGTTCCCCAGCTCGGCCGGGCCGGCTCGGCCAATTCTCGCGGCCGAACCCTTGGCTTTCGTCGAGTCACCGTTCGTCGAAGCACCGTTCGTCGAAGCACCGTTCGTCGAAGCACATGGTTGGCCATCGAGCAGCCGCAAAGCTGCCGCGAGCTGCGCCTCTTCGGGATCCCCCAGGCGATGCAAGAGATCGTCCTCCACTTCGCAAACCGGCTCGATGCCGTCGAAGTAGTCCCCCCCGCCGTCCACGTTCAGCGAGTGAAAGGTGATGGGAGTGATGGAGTATTCACAGTGGTTCCAGCTGTCGGCGCCCACGGGCTTACCCAGGGTCCTCGAGCCCACCACGTCGACTTTGACGTAGGGCCCGAGCCCGTTGATCACCTGCTCGCTGGCTGACGCCGTGCGCCCGCTGCTCAGGAACACGACGTGTGATGCGTTGACGCCTTCCTGCGTCTCGAACATCAGCCGCTCCCGATTCAGGTTGGAGTGACGCTGGTTGTACGTTTCGACGATCAGAGGCTGGCCTGCCGCGTCAGCCTCGATCAGGCTGCCGAGGAGAGCCGCCGTACGCAAGAGCCCACCGCTATTGTAGCGCAGGTCGATCACGAGGCGCGTGATGCCTCGCTGCCGGAAATCGGCGAAGGCGATCTTCAGCTCGTCTTCGCCGGGCAGCACAAAGGTCGTGAACATCAGGTACCCGACGGGTCCACTCGGGGTATCGAGCACCGTTTCGTTCTTGACGCTCGTGATCTCGACGTCGCCCTGAACCAGCTCGACGTCATGAATGGTACCGTCGAGCTCCCTGATCTGATGCACGACGACGTCGCGCCCGAGCTCGGCGCCCAGCTCGTCTGGCGAGAGCTCGGCGATAGCGCGTCCGTTCACTCCGAGGATCACGGCGCCGCGATCCAGCCCGGCGCGGCCCGCCGCGGAGCCCTCGTGAACCCAGGAGATGCGCAAGAGCCCCTGCGCGTCTTGACCGAGGGTGTAGCCCAATCCCTGGAAGCGCCCCTGATCAAAGAACTCTCTACGCTCGAACGTGCGCTGCATGCCCGACCAATGGTCGAGCTCGCGAAACGTCATGGCCGCGAGCAGCGCTTCCGGCGATTGCGCCGCTGCAATGTCTACCGGCGGTACGCGATCGTACCACAGGTAGTAGTCGGTCATGATGTCGGCTACGAACGCTTTGCGACCGTCGAGGCTGCAGTCGTACGCAGGGTCCTCGGCGACGTCCGAGCACGCGGGTACACCGACCAAGCTCAACATGGCGAACGAGCCGCGTGCCAGTTCGAGCGCGCGTCGAGTCAGGCGCGGAGCGTGTCGGACTTTGAACCACCTGGAGTGGTGTGCTTGCGAAGGCATCGAGTCAAACTACCCTAGCAGTCGTGGCCCGAGCCGCAGCTGCCAAAAGGTGCCCCCCGTCGAAGCCCTCTTTTGGAATTCTTCACAGCAGCACGTCTTTGGCTTCGTTCAGCTTTGCCGCGAGGTAGCTCGATCCGCCCAGATCCGGGTGCAGCTTCTTCATCAGCCGGCGATATTCTCGCTGCACGTCATCCCGGCTGGCGTTGGCGTCGAGGCCGAGCACCTGGAGTGCCTCGTGGCGACTCATGCGAGGTGCTCTGACGGGGCCTGAGCCAGACCGAGCGCCCGAGCCCGTCGACCCATTTCCCGAGCTCGCGGAGGGTGGCTTCTGACGCAGTCGCTGCAACACCGGTAAGAAACGCAGCAAGGGCAAGAGACTCCGCGCGGCCGCGAGCAGCACGCCGCCGGCCACGACTAACCAATTGACCCCGAAGCGCAGGCAAATCACGCCAAAGACGACGGCCCCGAGCAGCCATAGCGGGCTCGGACCCTTGCGTCCGAGCGCCTTCCCCTGCGCGCCCCTCGGCACCCCCGGCCGCGCTGACAACAGCGTGACGACCAGCCCGGCTAGGAGGACGAGGAGCAACACGGTCACCCGTCCATCGTGCCCCCTTCGGGCTACCTAGCCAAGCCGGAATGGGCCGGCCCGGGCGGCAAGCGCCTGGCGATTGTCATTTCCCTGGGCCGTCACTACACCCTTCCTGGCACCCCCATCGAACACGCTTCATGTCCAAGGTAGCCATCATCGGCGGGGGCCTCGTCGGCACGAGCGTCGCTTACCACCTGCTGCAACACGGCTTTAGTGTCAGCATCGTCGACCGCGAGGACGCCGGGCAGGCGACCGCTGCGGCAGCCGGCATTTTGCCGCCGCTCGACCATTTCATTGGCGTGAGCGCGGTGCTGCCCTTGCTTCAGGCGGCTCGTAACTTCTACCCCGAGCTCGCGAGAGAGCTGCGCGAGCAGGGCGAACACGACATCGGCTACGACGTCGTAGGTGCGCTCGAGGTCGCCACCAGCAAGGAAGGAGTGGAGCAGCTGTCCCGCGTCGCGGCTGCATGCGAGCAGCGCCGCGACGCGGGGTTTGCGCATATCGGTGACGTGACGCGGTTGGACGGCGCCGGCGCGCGCGAGCTGTTTCCGCTCTTGGGGCCTGGCGTGCTCGGAGCGATCCATTGCTCTGGCGCGGCGCGCATCGATGGCCGCCGCTTGCTCGCTGCCCTGCGCGCTCTGGTGCTGCGGCTCGGCGGCGAGCTCCGGAGAGGCAGCGCCGCGCTTTGGAACGTAGATGGCCAGACGTGCGGCGTCAAAGTCGACTCTGAGCGCCTTTCGGTGGACGCGGTGGTGGTGGCGGCAGGCGCTTGGTCGCGGTCGGTTGTAGCGCCGCTGGGCCTGGAGATCTCCGTCCGCCCGCAGCGCGGCCAGCTCGTGCACTTGGAGCTGCCCGGTGTCGACACGGGAGGCTGGCCCATCGTCTTGGGGCACGCCACCAACTACCTGCTCGGCTTTCCTCAGAGCCGCATCGTGGCAGGTGCCACGCGGGAGGATGAGGTCGGCTATGATTGTCGTCCCACCGCCGGCGGGATCCACGCCGTCCTCGGTTCGGCGCTCCGCCTCGCGCCTGGCCTCGCGCGTGCAACCCTGAGCGAAGCTCGCGTCGGCTTCCGCCCCGTGAGCGCCGACCGCAAGCCGATCTTGGGCGCGTCGGTCCAGTATCGGAACCTGTTTTTCGCCACAGGTCACGCGGGTTATGGACTGGAAGTCGGGCCCTATTCGGGGGCGCTGGTGGCAGATCTCATCGCGGAGCGCCCGCTCGGCCTCGATCTCACCCCGTTCGCGCCCGAGCGTTTCGAGAAAAGCTAAGGCGCCGACATCCCAGAAAAGCAGAGGCC
>JAYTOL010000067.1:0-97374 GCA_043747815.1 Deltaproteobacteria bacterium | reverse complement strand
GCGTCGAGTCGAGCGGCTCGTCTGCCGTTACCTCGCAGACATGGCCGACCGCATCCAGCAGGGCCAGGACAACGCGCTCATGGCCTATGCGGACGAGCTGCATGCCGCTCGCTGCTTCTTTGGCCTCGGCGTACGGGACACGCGCAAGCGGGTGCGCGTCGGGCGGGCGCTGCGGCAGCTGCCTCAGGTCGAGGCCGCGTTTGTCGATAGAGAGCTGTCCTATTCACGCGTGCGTGAGGTCACGCGCGTCGCCGAGCCGCACACCGAAGCGCATTGGCTCGGGCTCGCGTTGACGCTCGACATGCGCGCCCTCGAGCGGACTGTCGCGGCGGCTCGAGCGTCGAGCTCGGGGACGGGGGGTAGCGGGAGCGAAGGGCGACCGGACGGGGGCGAGCGACCGAATCTGCATGGGCCGATTCGCACCGAGTGGCTGAACCAGCATGCGCTGCGCGTCAGCTTCGAGCTCTCCGCCGAGTCCTGGGCGATGCTCGAGCGCGCGCTGGAAGGCGCCCGCTGCGCAGCAGCCAGTACGCTGAGTGATGCCGAAGCGCTGGCGGCCATCGCGCGCGATGCGCTTTCGGCCCAGACTCGAGACCCTGACGCGAGTGACCCGCGCCGTTCCGTCGTCATCTACGAATGCAAGAGCTGCGCAAGTAGCGCTCTCGACACCGGCGTGGGTTTGCTCGAGCTCCCTCCCGGGCCTGTCGCGGCCATCGGCTGTGGTGTGACGGAAACAGATCTCGCGAGCGAAGGCAGCGCCGTCCGGCGGGGTGGCCCCTTGCCCTCGGCCATCCGCCGCACCGTGATGCTACGCGACCACTGCCGCTGCCGTGTGCCCGGCTGCAATCGACGCCGCTATGTGGACGTGCACCACATCGTCGCGCAGGCGAACGGGGGGATGCATTCGCGGAGAAACTGTTTGGTTTTGTGCACGACCCACCATCGTTTGTTACACGAAGGAAAGCTTCAGGTGTCCGGCGACGCCGAAGGCGAGCTCAGCTTCCTCGACGCTCGCGGCCAGCCGCTCGTGTATGTCAGTGCGGCCGCGGGCGACCGGGCGCGTGCCACTGAACCGGGTGCGACGCTCACGGCCTCCCCGCAAAACCCCCGCCCGGATGCGACGAGCCACGCTCACACGGCTGACACGAAAGACACGGCTGACACGGCTGACACGCCGAACGACATCGCCTGGGGCACGACCCAAGGTGGGATTTTCGACGAGCCGGCGAAGCGCCTGCTCGAGGCCATCGGCCGCCGTGGCGGTTGGTCGATCGATGCGCTGATTGAAAGAACGGGCCTGTCAGCAAGCGCGGTCACTGTCGCGCTCATGTCGCTCGAGCTCGGAGGGCGCTTGCGCTACCACGACTTCGTCTTCGACCCGGTCTGAGCAGGGCGGGGGCGCGTGGAGGGCTGCGTGGAGGCTTGGCACGTCCCGCGATCACGTCGAAGCCATCCCCTCCGTGAATGTCAGGCATGGAGCGAGGTGTCCCCAGTGCGCCGCCGTCCACGCCGCATACCCAGCCCGCGAGACATTCGCTTCACGACGTCCGTGTTCGGTCGCGGCTGATCGCGACGCGCGAAGCCCGCGCCAGACTCAATACGGCAAGCCGGGGATCGCCAGCTCGACGGCGAGCAAGTTGGTGGTGGCGGTGATGTACAAGGTTCGGCGCTCAGGGCCGCCGAAGGCGACGTTGGCGGCGCCGGGCGCGGCGAGCGTGCCGATCAGGTCGCCCTCCGGGGAATAGACGCTCACCCCGTCCCGCGTGATGTATAGGTTGCCGGCGCAGTCGATGGCCATGCCGTCCGAGCCGACGTTGAGGAAGGGCTGTGGCTGCCCGAGGGCTCCCGACGCATCGACGTCGAACACGACCACGTTATTCTGGCCGCCGCCGAGGTGCGCGAGGTAGAGGCGCGTCTCGTCCGGTGACAGCGTGATGCCGTTTGTGTTCGCTCCCTGGTCGATCACGCTGAGCGCCCCGCTCGGAGCGCGGCGGTAGGCGCGCGCAGGTTGCTCGGAGGTGCGGTTGCCGAGCAGGTAGGTCGGGTCCGTAAAGTAGAGGTTACCATCGCTGCGCACGGCGATGTCGTTCGGCGAGTTGAAGGAGAGGCCGCCGTTGTCCAGAACGAGCACGCTCGGCTGTCGCGTGTCCAGGTCGAAGCTAGTGATGGTCTGATCGATGTGACGCGCAGCGAGCAGGTTGCCGTCCAGACCGATGACGAGCCCGTTCGTGCCCGCGTTAGGGATGAGCTCCTCGCACTCGCCACCCGGCGTGCGCGGCCCGGCTCGCCGCCGCTGCCCGTCATGGCGAGCGGACTCGAGACGTCGACGCCCTCAGTGCTCCCCGAACCCGCTGCGCCGCCACTCCCCGCACCCGCTGCGGTAGCTGACGGGCCTGCAGCACCCGACCCTGCCGTGCCCCCTCCGCCCGCAGCGCCCCCCGCCCCTGCCAAAGACAGCGCAGACCCCGAGCCCTGTGAATCACTGGAACAAGAGGAAAGCGCACCCGCGAAGAAGCACCACAGCACCGTTGTCCGCAAACGCATCGCGTAAGCATAGGCGTCGCGAGGCTCGCCGGGAAACGATATCGTGCTCCAAATCCGAATGGCGCCCAGCGTCGCCGCGACGGTCATGCTCGACCGCGAGCGTGGCGGCGCCTTTTTTGTACGGTGGTGGGGCGCGCTGCTTCTGCATCCTAGACATGAAAGCTATGCGAATAGCCGAACCCGCGCTGTCGCCGGCATACTTGCTTCCCGCCTCGCCGGACGCGAGCCACCGAAGAGTCACACCAAGCTCTCAGCAAATTCGAAGACAGGACAGCGCATGCCCAGGTTAACCGATCACGTTGCCTTCAAGGACGACAAGCTCGCGGCGCGTTATGCCAATCGCCGCATCCCCATGGCGACCTTCTATGAGGCGTACTTCGATGGTGCCCTCGACCTTGTCGGCGACATCGACGCGCTGATGGGAGAGCGCGCCGAGCTGGTGAGCTATCGCATCGAACGGCGCCACCTGGAGTGGCTAGCCACGCACTTCGTGCCGGAAACGCTCCTGCACACCAAGCAGCAAGACACCCGGATCGTGCGCGAGCACTATGACCGAGGGAACGACTTCTTCGAGTGGTTCCTCGGCCCTCGCATGGTCTACACGTCGGCATACTTTCGCGATCCGAGAGAGAGCTTGGAGCAAGCCCAAGACGCCAAGCTAAAGCTGGTGTGTGACAAGCTGCAGCTCCAACCGGGTGAGCGTTTCCTGGATATCGGTTGTGGCTGGGGGACGCTGGCTCGGTATGCGGCCGAACACTATGGCGTGGACGCGACGGGCGTGACGATTTCGGAGCGCCAGGCCGAATACGGGAATGCGCAAATCCAGAAAGCCGGCCTGTCCGAGCGGGCTCGCATCCTGTGCAAGGACTACCGCGACATCCCGCTGTCGCGCCCTTTCGACAAAATTTCTAGCTTGGAGATGGTCGAGCACGTGGGCGTCAAGAACTTGCGCGCGTTTTACGCGCTCGTGAACCGCTTGCTGGCGGACCAAGGGCTGTTCGTGTTGCAGTGGACGGGGTTGCGCCGCGGATTTCGCCCCGAAGACCTCGTCTGGATCATGTTCATGGGCAAATTCATCTTCCCAGGGGCCGACGCCAGCCTGTGCCCGTCCGCCATGCTCAAGCCCCTGGAGAAGGCGGGCTGGGAGCTATTTAGCGCAGAGAACCTGAGCATTCACTACAGCTACACAATCCGCAAATGGCACGAGTACTGGCTCGACAATCAAGCGCTCGTGACCGCCAAGTACGGCGAACGCTGGTTCCGCATCTGGAACCTGTTCCTGGCCTGGTCTTCTAGCATCGCGACTCAGGGCAACGCCGCGTGCTTTCAGCTGGTGCTCAACAAGAACCTGGACGGCTTCGACCGCACGCGTTGGGTCAAACGCGGGGCCCGGGTGCTCGGCTCGTACGCGACGGCAACGCCTACGGCCATTGGCCTCTAGCTACACGCGCACCGGGCGCATGAAGAAGTCGATGGTCGCCTTGAGCTCGTCGCGCCGCGCCACGAGGAGCACCGTGGCACCTGCTGGGACGAGGGACGAGCCGCGCGGCCCCTCGACGGTGCCATCGGGGCGATACAGCGCAGCGAAGACGCAGGACCTCGGAAACATCGGGTCTGTCGCCACGTCACTCACGCTGCGCCCGGCGATGGCAGAGTTCTCCGGGATGGCGATCTCGAAGGCGACGGAGTTGCCACTGCCGAGCAACATGGCGTGCCGTACCGCATCGTGCTCGATGGCCGTGGCGAGCGCGCCGATGAGCACGTCTGTCTCCGAGAACAGGCGATCGACACCTGCCTTCAGGTACACGGGCAGGTAATCCTTGTCGCGCATGCGCACCATGACGCGCTCGACGCCGACCGAACGCGCCAAGAGCGCGACGGCCAGGTTCTCCGCGTCCCGCTGCAGCAGGGCGACCACCACGTCGGCCCGGGCCATCTCGGCGTCGTGGAGCACCGCGGTGTCCGTGGCGTCTCCCACCAACGCGATGAGGCCATATTTCTCCGAGGCGCGCTCGACGATGGCCCGATCCCGATCGATCACGGTCACCTCGTGCCCCGATGCGCTCAGGTGCTGGGCGATGCTGAGCCCTGCCCTGCCGACCCCGACGATGAGCACTCGCATTTAGCTACTTCTCTCCTTCGCCGCGTCGGCCAGGTTCTTCTCCGAGTCGACCAAATTCATGAGCTGCCGATCGATGGCGTTGACGCGAGACTGGACGACCTCGTCGCTGATCAAGCTCCGGCGGCCCGCGTTGAGCAGGGCGGCCTTCTGCGCGTTCAGGATCGCGACGTCCGCCAGAGCATCCCGCGCGATCTCACCCGCCGGGCCGCGCAGCGCGCCCTCCGCCGAGATGACGTCACGTTGCAAGGCCGCCCGCCGCTCGGCGTGATCGCGCCGGGAGATGAGGCCCGCCCCGAGCAGCTCTTCCAGCTCGGCCTGCCCGTGCCGCGCCTCCACTAGGATGGCCTTGGCCAGATCCACCTCCGGATTGACCGACGCCGTGGCCACGCCCAGCCGCTTCAGGATCGCGCGGAAAGGCAACGCCTGCGTGACCAGCGTCACGAAAGTCACCCCGAACACGATCGTCACGAAGCGCTCTCGATGCGGCAACCCCGCCGGCAGGGCCAGCACGGCGGCCATCGACAACGCGCCCTTGATGTTGCCGATCACCATCACGTGCTGCCAACGCATCGAGATGTCGCCGTGGCGCAGCGCCCGCATGAGCCCAAAGCAACCGTAGACGGCGATGGCCCGCCCCACGTGCAACGCCAGCAGCGCCAGCGCGATCGATGACGCCTCGGCGAGCAGCGTGTCGGCGTGAATCTGCATGCCGACGAGCAGGAAGATGAGCACGTTGAGCACAAAGCCCGCCGTCTCCCAAAAACCCAGGAGCGAGAGCACGCGCGACGGCTCGAGCGCGCGCCGTGCCGCCTGCCCGACCATCAAGCCCACCACCACCACCGCGATCACTGGGGAGGCGTGCAGCTCCTCCGCCGCCAGCGACGCCGAGAACACCAGCACGATAGAGGAGAGAATGGCCGTGAGGTGGTCTGGGGTGTGCCGCAATACGGAGGAACCGATCGCGCCCACGGCCGCGCCCACAGCGAGCCCGCCCACGATCGCCAACGCCAGCTCCCGCAGCGTCCCCAGCGTCTCGAAATGCCCGCTGGCCACGATGGCGGTCGTGATGCTCACCAGCACCAACGCCGTCCCGTCATTAAACAGGCTCTCCCCCTCCATGATCGACTCGAGCCGATGCGGGACCCGCACGCTGCGGAAGGCGAGCAGCACGCTGACGGTATCCGTGATGGACAAGATAGCGCCCAGGAGCAGCGCTGCCGGAAACGGCAGATTGAGCAGCCAGGTCGCGATCGCCGCGGTCCCGAGCAACGAGAGGACCACACCCGGCACGGCCAGCGTCAGGATGGGACGCGCCGCGCGCTTCATGCTCCGCCCGTCCGCGAACAGCGACCCCTCGAACACCAGCACCGGCAAGAACACCACGAGGATCACCTCGGGGTTCATGGTCGCGTCCGGTATGGGATAGAGCAGGACGAGCAGCAGCCCCACCAGCACCAGCGCCACGTTGTACGGCACGTTGATGCGCTTGGCCCCGATCGCGACGGCCGAGCCGACTGCCAAAGCCAGGAGGAAGTTTTCTAGCTGGTGCCGCATTGACCGGAAAGAGCTGCAGCCATTCCGACCAAGATGCCGTACGAGTTGCCTGTTTCGCAACCTTTATTCGGAGGTTGTGCCGTCCTCCGTGACGCGGCCTCAGCTAACGGTCATGGTTTCGACAGAAAGCTCGCGACCTTGTCGATCCAGAGGCGCCGGCCCTTCTCGCGCACGACGAAGTGCGTGGCCTCGGGTAGGAGCTCGAGCTCGCGCGCGGCAGCGTGCGTGACGAAGTCCTGGCTCACCCCGGACGGCGCTCGACGCGCGCTTCGGCTCGGCTGCGCCGCGGACATGAGCGCGCCCGGTCCGGGTTCCACCCCGTCGCTCTAGGACCGAGCTCACGCCGGCGCGTCGTGTGGCGCAGCCGCCTGGCGCACCAGCAGCGGGTGGCTGAAGACAGCCACGAGCAGGATCGCCGTGCCCGCGTAGAAGCCGAGCCCGAGCTGGCGTTGCTCGTTAAAGAGCAGGATGGCGAGCACGATCGTGTATACGGGCTCCAGGTTCACGGCCAACGCTGAGCCGAACGCGCTGAGCCGCCGCAGCGCCACTAGCGAGAGCGCAAACGGGAGCAGCGTGCACGCGAACGCCAGGACCAGCAGCAGCACGACGTCGTGCTGGCTCGGCCAGGCCAGCCAGGCCGCGTCGCTCTGCACGAACGGCGCGAGCAGCGGTAAGAACAGCACGCCCGCCGCCATCTCGACGCCCGTGACGCCGAGCGCTGACACGGGCGCGGCGAAGCGCTTGTTGAGGCAGCTCACGACGGCGATGAACCCCGCCGACGCTACGCCGACAGCTACCCCCACGCGCATCTCTTCCGGCGTGCCACCCACGACCAACGCCACCCCCGGGATAGCGGCGACCCCGAACAGCAGCTCGCGCACATCGAACGCGCGCCGGGCGATGGCAGGCTCGATCAGCGCGATGATCACCGGCGTGACCGCCATGCAGGTCGCCGCCACGGAGGCGTTGGCCAGCTTGATGGCGGCATAGAAGGTCACCCAGTGCAGCGAGAGCAGCACGCCGATGCCCGAGAAGATGACGATGGACCGCAGGCTCATCTGCAACACGCCCACCCAGAACCGGCGCACGAGCAGCAGCGCGCCGGCCACGATCAACATGCGCCACCACACGAGCGCCAGCGGGTGCAGCGTGATCAGCTTGCCGAGGATGCCCGTGAAGCCCCAGGAGAGGACGCAGAAGTGCATCTGCAGCCAGGCGCGTCGGTGCTCTGTCATGGCGAAGGAGGCGTACACGGCTCGCCCGAAACCTGCTCAGAGCTCGATGGAAACAGCCACGGACGACGCGAGCTGCAGCCCTGACGCGCCGGTGGCTGTCTCGCCACCGTCGGTGGCTTCCAGGCCGCGCACTGGCACGCCGATAGAGACGCCGGCCTCGATCCAGAGGGGGCGGGCGATCTGGAGTGCGCCGGAGGCGCCGGCCTGCGCGTAGACGGCGAACCCAGAAAGCTCGCGCGCGCTCGCGCTCGCATCCGTGGCGATGCCCTGCAGCATGACCCACTCTGCGTGGGCGCCGACAAACACCGCGAGCTCGAAGGGTGACCTCCACACGAGGTAACGCGCGTCGCTCGTGAAGCTGAACGCGCGCGAACGCACGCGCCCGTGTGGAGCGTCCGCGTCCAGCCCCTGGCGCACGCCTGCGGCCGCGCGCAGACCGAAGCGATCCTGCAACGGAACGAGCAAGCCGGCGTCGCCGCCCCAATGGGTCTGGCCGCCCTGGAAGCGCTCCGCTGCAAGGCCCACGCTCAACCGAAAGGGGCGCTGCGCGGCAGGTAGGGGCGTGCGCAGCGCGCCGAGCTCTAACGCGAGAGGCGGCGTGGCCGCCACGTCGGGCGGCGCGGGCGGCGCGGTTTCCCAGGGGGAGGGCCCCACCCAGTCGGCCCCCAGCAATTCATTCACGGCGAGCGCGACAGCGAAGGCGCGGCTATCACGCGGCATGCGGGCGAGCTCAACGTCTCGACTCACGTGGCTCACGCGCCCTCCCTCGCTGATGTCCACGCTCACGTTGACGCCGCCTCTGCGCGGCTCGATTTGGATCACGGCGCGCGGCGGCACGTCCAGAGCTACGGCGAGCGGACACACGTCAGTCTCGCGCTCGGCCAATCCGGCTCGAATATCGGCCGAGACGGCGCGTGTGAAGGCCGGATCCTGCCTGCCCAAAAATTCTACCGCTACCCAACGCCCGCTCGGTGGATCGCAGGCTGCGTCGAGCTCCGGGGCCCAGAGCAACGCGGCGAGCGCGCTCCACAGCACGCCTGCACTGCGCCGTGCTCTATTGCGGAGGGTGCGCGTCACAGCCCCGCGCCGCCTGCGGGTAGCGGCAGCGTCACGGGCAAGAATATCCCTTCTTCTCTGCCGGCCGCGCCGAGCTGCCAGCGATCGTTATTTCCAGAACACTGCAGGCTGCCGTCGAGCGCGGCGAAGCACGTGGAGAACATGCCCGCGCTGACTATTGCGACGTTGCTGGCGACACGCAACGGGCTGACCCGGACGTCCTGGCCGGGCCCCGGGATCTGCCCCTCCGCGGTGCGCCCCCAACACCAGAGCTCCGCCGCCGCATCGAGGCCGCAGGTGTGAAACGTGTGGGTGCTGATGTCCACCCAAGGCCCCGTGCCGACACGCGTCGGGACGTACACATCGACGGCCTCCATGCCAAAGGGGTTTCCCGACCCGGAGTTCGTCCCTTGGTTGTGGCCCCAACACCACGAGAAGCCCTCGCGATCGAGGGCGCACGTGTAGTTCAATCCCGCATCCACGCGGGCCCATTCCTGGTCGCTGCTGACGAGCACGGGCGATCGCTGCTGACCCTCCCGCGTCGGCGTGCCGACCTGGCCCTGGCTATTGCGCCCCCAACACCAGAGCGACTCGTCCACCTGCAGGGCGCACGTATGGCCTTCGCCCGCGTCTACGACCTTCCATTGGCCGGGGCTGCCCGCCGTGAGCGCCGGCGCCGGAATGAGAACGGGAAATAACGCGTCGGCAACCCGAGACTCCGGACCCGGAGAGCGGTCGCTTTGTCCGAGCTGCCCTTCGTTGTTGTCACCCCAACACCACAGCTCGCCGTTCTCGAGCAGGGCGCACGTATGGTTGAACCCACTGCTCAACGCCACGGCCCCGCGATCCAGCTCCACCCGCACGGGCAGCCTCGAGAGCGTGGTATCGCCCTGCCCGAGCTGACCCCGCTCGTTGTTCCCCCAGCAATAGACCTCCCCCTGCTGCGATAGGGCGCAGGTGTGGGTCAGGCCCGTTTGGACCGACTGCCAGCCCACCTGCTCGAGCCGCGTCGGCGTGAGTCGGTCTTCCACGGACCCCACCCCGAGTTGGCCCAATGCATTATCCCCCCAGCAATAGAGAACGTCGCCGCTCCGCGCGCAGGTGTGGCCGTTGTTCGCGCTGATCTGATCCACGAAGGGCGCTGCTCTCGGCTCCGCGACTGCGTCAGTGATCGGACCAGGGATCAAGACGTCGCTGCGTTCGACGCACGCGCCAGCCAAAATCATGACGCAGACCCCGTGATAGCAAAAGCGTTGCATGCACTACCCCATCCCGTGGTTTCAGTTTGCGTTCACGCCGCACGCCTGTGCAACCGAGCTCACGTGGACTCCGGTGGGGTGAGCGTCGAGGTAGAGCCCGCGCGCCTCGAGGCAGCGTTCTTCATCCCCGAGCAGCTCGAAGACACGCACGAGCCTCGCCATCGCGTCTTCGCGCAGGCCGGGATCGGTGACGAGCTGTGCCGCTTGCTGCAACGGCACGACCGCGCCGCGCACATCGCCGATCCGGTCCATGCGCAGCCGTCCCAGCTCGAACGCGGCCAGGCCCGCGCGTCGATCGTTCGGGTAAGTCGAGAGCAAGAGCTCAAACGCTCGCGTGGCCGCTCCGACGTCGCCGACGCGGCGAGCCGCGTTGCCCTGATCGAGCAGCCTCCGCGCCCCGAGCTGCCGCTCTGGTACTGGTACTGGTGCCAATGCGGGTCGAGCCGGGCGTGTATCAGGAGCCGCCGAGGGGGCGTTCACGGGAGGAGAAGCGGGAGGCGCAGCGCTGGCTGGACCGGCGTCGGGTGCTGGTAGCCATGCAGCGTTCGGCAAGGCAGGCGGCGCTACAGGCGCTCCAGCAGCCGGCGCCGCAGGAGCTGGCGCGGCCTCCAAATCGATGGCCCAGCGTTGCCCTGCGTTGAGGGTCGCCTCGGGGTCAGCCTGTGTCCCACGATGCACCCGAACTTCCCCGGCGCGCACCTCGACCTCGAGCCGGTTGCGCTCGCGAGACAGGTCGACTCCAAACTGAGTTCCGAACACAATGACTTCGAACCCGGCAGCTGTGACCGAGAAGGTGCGCTGGCGATTCGAGCTTACGTCACAGTCGAGGTGGCCCTGCTCGAGCTCCAGCGAAACCTTTGCCTCGCTGCTCTCATTGAGGTCGAGCCTGGTGTTCCGCTGCAGCGTGAGGCGCGAGCCATCTCGCAACTCGACGGCGATGGGCTCACCCGACGTCTCCAGCCGGGCCCAGGCCGACGGCGCCCGGCTACGCGTCAGGAACACCCCGGCCACGAACGCCAGCGCGAGCGCCGCGCTCAACGCGAGCAACTGCGAAATGCGCATGCCAGCGCTGTGTTGGCGGCGCTCCAGACGATCGGAAACCCGCAGCCAGATGCGATCGGTACGCACCGACACGTCGTCGAGCACGACGTACTTCGACAGATCGGGACGCGACGCGCTCATCTCGAGACTGCCCCTGCCAACGCGCGTTCCAGCCGCGCCTCGGCCGCGGAGAGGCGGCGCTTGATGGTAGCCACGCTCAGCTGCATATGCTCCGCGATTTCCAGGAGCTCCATGCCCTCGACGCGCCGTAACACGAGCGCCACCTGCTCTTCTGCGGGCAAGCTGGCGAGGATGGAGTACACGCCACGCAGCTCCTGCACTACGTCGGCAGGAGCGTTGGACGAGATCAATGTGTTGGGATCGATGTGCACCGGCGCGCGCAGGCCGAGCCGTGCCAAGAGCCGCGCGCGCCGCAGATGCTTGCCCGCCCGGCGCACGACGATGGATGATAACCAGCCCGCGAACGCCTGCGGGTTCTGCAGCGAGCCCAGGCATTGCAGCGCCTCCACGAAGGCATCCTGCGCGAGGTCGTCCGCATCCTCTCGCCCCCCGAGGACGCGTTGGGATAGTCCGAGCACGAGGCGCATGTGTCGCCGGCACAACGCCTCGCAGGCCCACGCCTCACCCGCGCGTGCGGCCATGACCAACGCCGCGTCAGTTGGCGCGTCACTCGGTTCGATAGCGCTGCGAGCGGTCTGCGCCAAGCTGCTCCAGATCGTTGCCTATCCCGTAACGCGCTAACAGGCGAGCCAAACCCGCGATTGTCGTCGCGGGTAGCGCTTCGGGTCGCGAATTCACCGCCCACACTGTTCACACCATGCGACCCCATGGCCGGCCGCTGGCCTACTCGTGACACTGCTTGCGTAAGGAACTGCCACTCACTCCCCAGCGCGACGACGGCCCCAGCGGCGGGAGCACTCTTACACTGAGTCGTGCTGATGCAAGGTCTGACAGCGAGCAGCGACGCGCGGCGCGCCTGTCGATTTCGTGAGCTGTCGCAACGGCGTCGAGGCTCATATGGGGGGCGAGCGACCGCATGTCGGCACAGCACGTGTGAGACGCCTCGAAGAAGAGGCTGTGTCTAGCGAGGGGCGCCTACGGGCATTCGGCTGACGTCGATTCGGAAATCGGCGTGGAGAGCATGTTTCATGGATCTCCCGAGAGGGACAAGGAGCGGCGACATGGTCGGTGAACGAGCTCGAACGCCGTGGTTGGTGCTGCGGTGAAGCGTGGCACTAGAACCGGCGTCGCGTGGCGCAACTCTGAGCAGGCGCGCTCGCGGCTGGCGGCCTGCATCCGCAGCGAGCGACACGCGGCAAAAGGTCGTGCGGCGGTTCTCAGGGTGGCGATGCTCGGCGGCGTTGGCCTGTTGGGGGTCGCATGCGCCTATCTGTGGGCGCGCAAGCCATCCGCCACCGGCGTCCTTACCCAGGGCTCGGCGGCAATTGGAGCGGCCCCTGAGCAGGCTCGGGCTCGCGGTGGATCAGCGCGCCGGACGCCGCAGGAGCGTTTGGGGGAGGCGCCTCGTGAGGTGCTGCAGCGGCCGCTCACTGGGCGCGTGCAGACCCGCCGCGGGCGAGCGCTCGAGGGAGCGCGCGTTTGCGCTGTCGAGCCGAGTGCCGTAGGCGGCAGCCCCGTCTGCACGCAAAGCGACGGTGCGGGTGCCTTTCAACTCGAGCTCGAGAGCGCCGTCTCACCGACGGTGTTGGCGTCTCACCCAGGTTACAAGTCCAGCAGCGAGGGCCCGATCGATCCTAGGCAGTATAACAAGCAGCCGCGAGCGGTCGTGCTCACACTAGATACAGGCGGGGTGACAGTTACGGGCAGCGTGCTCGACGCGGCGGGCGGTCCGATCGCGGGGGCGGAGTTGCGCGCGAGCAACTCGGAGGATCACGTGGTCGCCTTCGAGCTCTCCAATGACTCGGGGGCATTTGAGCTGCAGGTCGCTCCGGGGCCGGTACGCATCCTGGCTCGAGCGGACGGCTATTCTGAGGAGTTGCGCGGCGCGGAGGCGCCACGCGCAGGGCTCGAAATCCGATTGGTCGCTGCCGCCTCGATCGTCGGGCGCGTGATCGCCGAGGGGACTGGAGAGGGCGTGGAGGGTGTACTCGTCAACGCACACTGCGATGACGACGTGTTCAGCGTCACGCGCTCTGCGCGCAGCGAGCGAGACGGGGCGTTCCGCCTAAACGGCATGCGTTCGGGGAGCTACTTGCTGCAGGGTATTGCGACGCATTGGCGTAGCGAGGAGCAACGGGTGAGCCTCACGCCAGCGCAACCCCCCGCTTCGGTCGACATCGTCGTTCACACGGCAGCGCGGCTCTCCGGCACCGTGCAACTCGGTGGCGCGCCCTGCACACAGGGTCTGGTCAGCGTCGCAGGGCCGTTGAGCCTGTCTGCACCGACAGGGCCCGAAGGTCGGATCGCGTTGGAAGGGGTGATTGCAGGCCGCTACGAGGTCAGCGTCGACTGCGAAGGTGCGCGGTCGCGCGATACACTAGATATCGGCACGGGGGACGTGGACCGCGTGTGGAGCCTCGACGCGGGAGCTCGTGTGACGGGCACGGTGCTGAGCGCCAACGGAGTACCGGTCGCCGCCCTCCAGGTCGATGTAGCGCCGAGCGGGCCCTCCGCAGAGCGGAGCGGTACAACCTGCATGACAGATGAGCTCGGGCGGTTCTCATGCGGAGGGCTCACACCTGGCGACTACACCGTCCAGACCTTAGGTGTGCTGTCCCAGGTGGACCCGGTCACCGTCCACGCCACGTTGGAGTCGTCGCCTGAGGTAACGCTCCGGCTCCACGAGCAGGGCGCGATCCGAATTCGGATAGTGAGCCCAGCAAGCTTTGATCCGTCGACATTTTCGCTCATGGCGAGCAGGCCCAATCAACCCGCGCTGATGGCTCAGTTGAGTGGCGATGCATTCGTCTTCGATCCAATTCCTTTGGGCGACTACGACGTATTCATCGACTCGGACCCCTCCAGGTCACGAAAACGAGTGACTCTGAGCAGAGATGGCGAGGTCGTGGAGCTCACGCTGGAAATGCCGCAACTGCATAGCCTAGAAGGGCGCGTGGTCGATCAGGGGGGGGCTGCATTGCCCGAAGCGTGGGTGCGTGCCTCGCGTGAGCGAGAGTACGGCTTTGCGAGCCCCACCGAACCGGTACTGACCGACAATGATGGGCGTTTCGTCCTGAAAGGGCTTGTGCCCGGGCGGTACTCGCTCGATGCATCGGACGGCGAGCAGAGGGGCCACCTCGATCGCGTCGCGAGCGATGGCACCAACGTCGTCGTTAGTGCCCAGAGCGTCGGCTCGCCTTCGGGAACGCTCTAGGGCTCGGCAGTTCGCGCCAAACAGGCGCAAGTAGGCTGCGAATTGAACCGCGCAGCTCCCCGCGGGTTCTCACGCCTCAATACAGGTGTGTGAAGGCAAATCAACACAAGGAACCAATCAAATGAAACTACTTCTGTCATGCATCGCTGCTGCCGCGGCTCTCGTTGGTATCGCTCAGCAGTCATTCGCGGTCGTCGGGAATTGCGCCCCCGATTTCCAGTGGTCCAATCTACCCGTTGGGGTCCAGTGTCCTGGCTCGGGCCTGCTCGTCGATATTCGATCTGTGGCTAGCATTGATCGTCCTATTTTAGGCCAGACCTTTTGGAAGTACCGCATTAACATGCAGGCCGGGCCTGCTGCTTCCGCCCAACCGCGTGTCGGGGCTTCGCTCGTCACCCTCGGCGGTGCGTTCGCGGTCGCCTCTGCCACCGGAACCAAATGCCCAGAGGCCGTAGACACCACGGTCGGTAATGGTGTCGGTTCCGATGCGCAGTGCGTGACGGTAGGCTCCGGCACCGGCTTCCCGCGCAAGGTGCGCATCTTCCACAACCACATCTGACAGGATCGGTTTTGCCCGTGTCTTTGATGCGGGCAAAATCTATCGGCGCGTCTGACCCCTGCGGTCTCACGTGGGGCCGCAGGGGAGTACCGACCGCCGAGGAGAGCGTGACAATCGTATGCTGAGTTCCCATTCGCGCATGGCCCTAGTCATGTGCTGCGCGTTCCTCTGCCCGGCCTGTCGCGGTGAAAAGGCGGCCGACGCCATCCGAGCATCGGAGCCGCCGACGAACACCGCTGCATCACCTGCGCCGCTCGAACCACAGCCTCCGGAGGAGGCGCCTCGCCCGGACGAAGAGCCGCGGCTTCCCTTCGCGCTGCCGTACGCGCGCAGCGCATGGCGTTTAGCCGATCCCCGAGCGCTCGCGCCGGTAACACTTTCGTTCTCTCAGATCGTGATCCGACATGCGGCATCTCGGCCCGAGGTCAGCTTCAGTCCGGCGTACTGGTTGTCGGTGGATACCCCATCGCGCAGCCGTGCCGAGGCACTCGCGCTGGCCGAGCAGGTGGCGAAGCAAGCCTCTGACGAGCCTACGCGCTTCGCCGATCTGGCTCGGCAGTATTCGGAGGATCTCCCGAGCCGAGACGAAGGCGGCGGGCTGGGCAACTACGCGGCGGTTCAAATGTCACCGTGGCCGCAAGTGCTCGATGCCCTCGCTGCCTTGAAAGCGGGGCAGACGTCAAAGGTGGTAGAGACGGCCTACGGCTTTCATGTGTTTTATCGTTCTCCGCTATCCGGCGAAGGGCGCTCGAGCGGTCGTCATATCGTCATCAGTCATGATCAAGCGCCTTGGCTCGCCGTCTACGCGCGTGGTCCTCGTCCATCTCGCAAACGCGAACAAGCGCTGGCGCTCGCCAACGATATCTATCGGGAGGCTCGAGCACAGCCTGAACGCTTCGCCGAACTGGTCCAGCGCTACTCGGAGCATCGCGACGCGGTCAGCGACGGAGATTTCGGCGTCTGGTCTACGCACGAAGTAAGCACGTTCCCGCCGCGCACGAAGCGGCTCGAGGAACTCGCCATCGGAGAGGTGGGCAAGCCGATCGAGACCCATCTCGGCTTCGAAATCATCGAGCGCACACCGCTTCGTCAGCGGAGTCAATTCCGGGCGGCGATGCTGATGTTTCCGATCGCTAACGAGTACAGCGCAGCGCCCACCGATCCGAGCCCCGAAGCGCGAACCGAGGCTTTGCATCGAGCCGAGGCTGCGCTCCTTCAGCTGAGGGCAGAACCCAGGGGCTTCGAAGGCCCGGACGTCAGTGTCGCGCAATGGGAAGAGGGCCGAGAAAACCCCGAGCTGACACGCGCTCTCGCCCGCCTAAAGCCCGGTCAGATTACCCCGGAACCCATTGACACCGAATACGGCTTTGTCCTTGCCCGGCGGCTGGAGCCATTGCCGATCGAGCCTCAGCATTACGAGGTCGAGCTGCCCGCGCCGAAGCGGCGCGAGCTCATCGACTTCATTGCATCCTTGCCATCGCACGAGGCGTTGCCGTTTCTGCGCGTGTTTCCGGCAATCGTTGCTCCAGCGCTCGCCCTTGGCCACAAGGCGGCGCAGCAACTCAGCGTGCTCCACCAATTATCGGACAGCGAGTCTGGCAACGCAGCCCTCTCCCCTATGCAGTTGAGCGACTTGTTCGATCGCACCCGCGCCCTACTCGGGGCGGCACGCTACGCGCGCTACGAAGCTGCTCTGAGCCGGGACGTTGCTGATCGACTGCTACCGGTGGACAGCGAACATGGTCCGCTCGGGCTCTGACGCTGCCTAGCCAATGGCGGCGAGGCACGGGCAGAGCCTTACGGGCAGCTCGCAGGCTGGTTGCGCGGGCCTTCGACCGCGCAGGCGAGCCGTTGGAAGTGGGAGGTGAACAGGTCGCGGTCGATCTTACCGCCGCTGAGCAAGGGGGCGAGCTCGGCGGCCGTGGCGCCCAGGGCGGTGATGGCGGCGCGAAGCTCTGCGACCTGGATGCCGAGGTCGTTAGCGGCGCGGTCGGCGTCGAGGGGGTGACTCTCGAAGTCGTGGTAGAGATCGGCGACCGCGGTGCCACCGCGGCCGATGCCAGCGGCTGCGTAGACGGCGAAGGAGCGGGCCTGATCGGCGTCGTAGGTGCGCCCGAGGTCGTCCCGGTATTGCTCGCGGATGAGCGGGACGAGGTCGGGTGCGTAGCGGGTGGCATCGGCTTCGAGGTAGGGCAGGACCTCGTCAGCGACGCCGTAGGGTCCGTCGCCGTGGCAACCGCGGCAGGTGACGGAGGTGACGGCGCGGATCGGGCCCGTGCAGGGCAGGTCGACCGTGCAGGGCACCTCGTCCAGCCGGCGACCGTCAGCTCCGGCGACGGCGAACGCGAACAGCCCGTTGGGGAGCCTGAAGATGATCTCGCTGCCCGCGCTCGGATAGTGAACGGGATCGCGAGCCAGATCGGCATCGACGCCGTCTACAGAGCTGCGGAGCTCTTCCCGCGTCCACCAGGCTAGCCCCGGGAAGGCGCCCTGTTCGTGTCGGGTCACGACGCGATCGGGCAGAGCAGCGGCGCCGAAGAGGCCGGCGCGCAGCGGCCGCGAAAGCTCAGCGTCGACCCCGAGCGACGTCGCCAGGGCGCTCACGTCGGAGCCGACGCCCACGAGCGCGGCGTAGAGAGGCCCGACGGAGGCATGTGCGA
Source organism: Deltaproteobacteria bacterium (assembly GCA_043747815.1). Taxonomy (GTDB): domain Bacteria; phylum Myxococcota_A; class Polyangia; order Polyangiales; family Polyangiaceae; genus SZUA-265. The sequence continues at coordinate 79,989 of JAYTOL010000067.1, read as the reverse complement.
CGAACACCGCCGCCGTGAGCATCGGAACGGGCGCCTGCGTCTGCTGCTTCAGGGCATCCGCCTCCGGCCCTTGGAGCTCGAGCGCGTAGGGCCCCGCCGCGGCGACGATCGCGGACCAGCGGTCATCGAAATGGCGGGGCTCCGGTCCGTCGACGTCGATGGGCAGCGTCCACCCAAAGCTGCGCAAGTCGACCGCGTAGATCGGATCGCCCTCGAAGACCCCGCTCATGTTCACGACCTCGGGGCTCGTGGAGAGGCCGTTGACGAGGCTGGCGAATGCGCGCCGCCCGGGGGGGCCGCCCGTGCAACCGTCGGGTGGGGTCGCCCGCAAGGCCCCGACGTAGCGGATGAAGGGTCGATCTTCGGGAGCACGCTGCATGATGTCCTGCAGCATCAGCTCCTGCGCTCGATCGCGATCGATGCTCTCATAGCCCGGACAGGTGTACGCCGCTGGAAACGAGTTGACGAAACTCACCAGCGTATCGAGCTCCTCCGCGCTGACCCGCACGCCTGCGTGCTCGCGCCGCGCATCGCCATACTGGAGCCAGAGAACGAGCCGCGAGGCCTCGCCCGCCCCTGCCCTCAGGGCCCCGGTGCTGAGCAGCGTCTCGAGATCGAGGAAACGATCGCGTTCTTCGCTCGGCCCTTCGTGGCAGCCACTGCACTCGCGTTCCAGCATGCCCAGGATCGGCGCGCGACGTGGATCGTCTGGAAGGCGATCGGGAGGGAGCTCCAATGGGATCTCTTCGGTTGCCGGGGCCTCGGACGCGGGAACGTGGGGCGCAGGCGCCGGCTCGGCCTCGGGTGGAACTTCGGGTGCGCGCACTTCCGGAGGCATCGGGCGGCTTCCGACGTCCGGATTCTCGCTCGACCCATCCACGGCGCGGCCACACGCCAACACCGACAGCGCCCCGACGAGCTGCCCCCACCTCGCGTACCCGCGGACCGCCGACGCCATGGCTATTCCTCCGAAAGGTTACTTAGCATTCGCCCCGCCGCGCACCACCCAATTGAGCTCACGCCGGTGCGAACAACGCGTCGATCTGGCCCGTGCTGTCGCCGATTTTCTCGCTGCGCGCGCCCACGGTCTCGATCATCCCGCGGTAGAGGTTGGTGAGCGGCGTGCGGTCGGGGACGCGCAGGTGCTGGCCAGACTGCACGCGGCCGCCACCATGGCCCGCGACGAGGATGGGGAGGTTTTCCGGAACGTGCTTGTTGCCGTCGCTCAGAGCGGACCCATACAGGATCGTGCTGTTGTCGAGCAGCGTGCCGTCGGCTTCGCGGACCGACTTCAGCTTGTCGAGGAAGCGCGCGAGCTGGGTGGTATGGTAGCGGTTGATCAGCGCGAGCTTGGCCTGCTTGGCCTCGTCGTTGCGGTGATGGGACAAATCGTGGTGGCCGTCGCGGATGCCGATCGTCGGATAGGGCCGGTTGCTGCCGTCGTGAGCGACGATGAAGGTGGCGATGCGCGTCGAGTCGGTCTGAAACGCGAGCACGAGCACGTCCAGCATGAGCTGGATCTGCTCCTCATAGGACGTGAACATGCCCGGGGGGGCGCTGCCGGGTGGCGCCTGGTTGGCGCCAAAGCTCTCGGCGCGCTGGATGCGGCGCTGCAGCTCGTGGACGGCGGTGAGGTATTCGTCGAGCTTCTTTCGATCGGCGCTGCCCAGCTGGCGATCGAGGCGGCGCGCGTCGTCGAGGACGTAGTCGAGCACGCTCTTCTGATACAGCTTTCGACGGGCCGCGGCGGCGACACTGGCGTCAGCGTCGCCATTGCCGAAGAGCCGCTCGAAGGCGACGCGGGGGTCGACCTCGGGGCTCAGCGGTTGCGTCTCCGACTTCCAGGAGATGTTGAACTGGTAGGCGCAGCTGTAGCCAGAGTCGCAGGAGCCCGCGCGCTGGCCGCCGTCGCAGCTCAGCTCTAGCGAAGGCAGGCGCGTCAGCTCGCCGATCTGGCTGGCCGCGATCTGGTCGACCGAGATGCCGCCCTTGATGTCGGCGCCCGCGGTCTTCCGGGGATGCACGCCGGTGAGGAAGCTCGCCGAAGCGCGCGCGTGCGCTCCCCCTCCGTCCCCGTGCTCGTCGCCCATGAGGTTGGCGAGGCCGCTCACGACCGTGAAGTCACGCCGGTGCGCCGCGAGCGGCTCGAGGATCATCGGCAGCTCGTAAGCAGCGCCCACGACCTTGGGCGTCCAATCCGCCATGTTCGCGCCGTTCGGCACGTAGATCCAGGCCACGCGCCTGGGCATGGCCGGCGCGGATGCGGCGCGTGCTGCCGTTGGCAGCATGGCGTCGAGCACAGGCAGCCCCACCGCGGTGCCGAGCCCACGCAGGAGAGCCCGACGGGAAAGCTGTGTCGAGGGCCTCATGGGTCGCTTGTCGCATATATACCAGCGGTCGGAGCCGATCGGTAGCTCTTCCAGGTCGTGCGATATGTTGACCACCCCGACGCCATCCCGCCCAGCTCGCGGATGATGTGGAGCAGGGCCGTCGCTCTCTCTCTGCGCTGCCGAGACCCGCGGATTATGGCCATCAGGCGTCGTCAGGGGCGCAAAAAATCAAGGTTCCATTTTACGCTGACACGTGAAGCGCCTGGGGGGCGAGCAACGTTTCGTGATGCTCACCGGTCATCGTCGCAGCGCGGCGTGAACCCTCATCTTTCGGTTGGGGCGGTGCGGCAAATCGCTCGGATGCGGCCACGCCTTCGAAGCTCGCGTCTGACGGTAAGGTCCCTCCCCTGCTGCATGTGCGCATGACGCGCTCGTACGAGACTCGATCGTGAAGACCGTGGCCTGGAGAGACGTGGCCTGGAGAGACGTGCCTGGAGAGACTTAGTGGCGCAGGCAGTAGGTTAGCGATGCCCGCTCGCACGCTGTTGGCCCTGCTTGTAGCGATGTCGAAAGGATGCCACTCTGGTGCCGACGGCGTTCAGGCCGTCCCATCCTCGACAGCCACACAGGCCACGCCATGGTTCAAACGCCATCCACGGCGGCCGTGGCACGAGAGTACGGATGCGTCGGAAAACGCATAGAGTGCCGAGTAACCCACCATGAATACACATACCAACGCTGCCCCGACATCACGGGAGCCGAGAGCGGCCGCCGACTTCGAACGAGCGCGACGTCCGTACAGGCTCGACGCAAATACGGAACCCGGCGGCGCGTTTCGTCTCGTCTCGCTGGCTCGACTTGCCTCTCTCTTCGTTTGTACCGGTGTGCTGACCAGCAGCTTGCCGGCGGCGGCGCAGGCTGAGCCCGCGCCCCCCGCGGAAGCGAGCCCGCCGGCGCCAGCAGTCCCCGCGGAAGCGAGCCCGCCGGCGCCAGCCCCCGACGAGGTGAGCCCGGAGGCGCCACCCGCCCCCGCCGAAGTGAGCGCGGAGGCGCCACCCGCCCCCACCGAAGTGAGCCCAGAAGCGGAAGCGCAGCCTGAAGATCAGGCAGAAGTCGTAGAAGAGGGCGAGCTTGCCGAAGTCGTCGTGACTGGCTTTCGCGTCAGCCTGGGTGCCGCCCTGCGGCGGAAACAAGCAACGACGGGGCAGGTCGACGCGATCGTCGCCGACGACATCGCCGATTTCCCGGATTTGAACCTGGCGGAGTCATTGCAGCGCCTGCCCGGTGTCTCGATCACGCGCTCCTACGGTGAAGGCTCTCAAATCACGGTGCGCGGCCTGGGGGGCCTGTACACGCGGGTGCGGGTGAACGGGATGGAAGCGAGGGCTGCCGCCGGCGTCAACAATACTCGAAACTTCGACTTCAGCCTGTTTGCCTCCGAGCTGTTCAACTCGATCGTGGTGCACAAGACGGCCGCTGCTGACCTGGATGAAGGATCGCTCGGCGCCGTGGTCGACCTGAACACCGCTCGCGCCTTCAACTATGACGAGGGGTTTACGTTCGTTGCTGGTGCCACGGGTGTCTACAACGATCTGAGTCAGACGGTCCGGCCCCGCCTGACCGGCTTGGTCGCCTACCGCGACCCGGCGGGGGTTTGGGGCGCAACGGCCTCCGCGGCTTACACCAAGATTCGCAACGACTCTGAGAGCCGCGACACCGTGCGCTGGCAAAAAGGTCCGTTCCGGTCCGTCGACGGCGTGCCATGTAGCGCCGACATCACGATGGAAACGGATCCGGGCTGTGCGGCCGTAACGGACGCTTTTCATCCACGCATCCCGCGCTACGGACAAGAGGTCAACAACGCCGACCGCCTGGGCCTCACGGCGGGCTTTCAACTGCGTCCCACGGATCAGACCGAGATCCGCTTGGATGGCCTGTATGCCAGCTTTGACACCAACAACGATCGGCGCTGGCTCGAGGTGACGTTTCGCGGCACTGAGCGCCAGACCGATCTCCTCAATCCTGTCTTTCAATCGTCGCCGGTGCGTTTCGGCGCCACCAACGACACGGTGATCGCTGCTACGGCCAACAATGCCTTCGTTCGGAGCGAGCGCAACCCCATCAATGCGCGTTCCGACTTCTACCAACTCACGCTCGCGCTCGACCAACGATTCAGCGACAGCTTCTATGTCGACGCGCTGGCGGGGACGACGCGCTCCAAGGGCGTTAACAACGACCACACGGTCGACTACGACATTCAAAACTACGACAATTACAGCTTCGACTACAGGAACGACGAGTATCCATCGCTGGTATTTGGCGGTTTGGATGTCAACGACCCCGCCAACTTCACCGTCACCGAGCTTCGCGACGGATGGGCCCGAACCAACTCGAGGTTCGATACCGCAGAGCTCAACCTGCACTACGACATCTTCGACGAGCTCAAGCTCGTCGGGGGCGTGAATTATAAGGTAGCGACGCTCGACACCCACGGCTCGGGTCGGTCCGGCTTGGTGTGCGCCCTCGGGTTATTTACGTGTGATGCCGACGGCGACATGGTCAATGAAGCCTTGGGCCCGCAGGGTGTGGCCGCGCTGACGGACTACATCGAGTTTGAGGGGAAGGTGGGCGCCGGCTCCAACACGCGCTGGGCGTCGCCCAACCCCGACGCTTGGTTTGAGCGCTTCGACTATCGCAGCCTGCCACTCATCGATGCTCAACCGGCTATTTGGAAGGTCACCGAGAAGAACCTCGGCTACTTTCTGCAGACAAAGGGCGAAGTCATGCTCGGCGTGGGTGACATGCGCCTCCTCTATGATGCGGGCGTCCGGTATGTCGAAACCCGTCAGACGTCCAGCGGCTACAACACCGGTGTGTACGTCGACATCAATCGTCCGAAATACGGCGACTGGCTGCCCTCCGCCAACACCGCCCTGTGGCTGACGGAACAGGTGGTGTTTCGCCTCGCAGCCGCAAAGGTGATGTCACGCCCCGCGCTGCAGCAGCTGAGCCCCGGTGGCACCGTCAGCGGCGTAGACTATACCGTAGCGAACCAAAACCCCCGCCTGGATCCGACGAGAGCAACGGCGCTCGACGCGGCCGCCGAGTGGTACTTTGCGGATGACTCGATCCTGGCGCTCGCCCTGTTCTACAAAGACATCGATTCGTTCCCAATCACGCAGTCACGCATCGGCACCTACGCATCCACGGGTCTGCCTCGTAACGTGATTCCACCGACCTCGGCGGCAGATCAGTCGCCAGGGGGAGAAGGCACCTGTGGCAACCCCGAGGGTTGCTGGAACATCAGCGAGCTGACGAACGGCCCCGGTGCAAGCTTGAAGGGCCTCGAAGTGGCTTTCCAGATGCCGTTCAGCGAGTTCTACGGGCGCCTCCCGCCAGTGATCAACGCCTTCGGCTTTCTGGCGAACTACACCCTGGTCGACTCCGAGGTGAGCTACGACTTTTTGGGCAACACCGTCAAGGAGCGCCTGACCAACCTGTCCAATCACTCCATCAACGCGACCCTGTACTATGACGATTCGAAGTTTGGCGCCCGCCTGTCGGCCGCCTATCGCAGTGATTACTTGCTGGGCGGCCCGGCGAATACCGGCAACCTCTGGGACTATGCGGTACCGGAAGTGCGGCTCGATTTCGCCTCCAGCTACAACGTGACCGAGTACCTGAAGCTGAGCTTCGAAGCGGTCAACCTCCTCAACACGCCAGTAAACACGAAGACCGACGTCGACGCCGAGCGTCGCATTTTGTACAGCCACACCGGGCGTAACTTCTTGCTCGGGGCGCGGGTCACCTTCTAAAACGCGTCCCGCGCGTCAGCGCTCCAGCGTCGCCGCCATGAGGCCAATGACCACGTCATTGGCCAGTGCGCGGACCGTCAGCGAGCGCAGCTCCTTGTTGGGGGCGAGCGGCAGATCGAGCACCGTGGCCGCGCCCCCGGTAACCTTTCCGCCCTTGCCCTTGAACGCCTCGGGGTCGAGCAGGCGGACGCGACCTGTCGCGAGATCCACGCGCGGAGGAATGGGTCCGGGACGGCGAAACTGGAAGTCGTCGATGAAGTAGTCTTGATCGATCGGCCACCAGTTCTCCGGATTGCGAAGCGCGAGCCGCTGCTGCGACCCGTCCTGGTACTGCACCACGACCTCACCGTTGTCGAAATGGCTCTGCGTGTGATGGGTGGAGCCGGCCATCAGCAGCCAGACGCGCCGCGCTCGGCCGCTCAAAGGCACCGTCACGTGTCGGGGGTAGTTGTCCCATTGTGAGGTGAAGATGACGTTCTTCGCCGCTGTATCGGGCGGCGTGGCGAAGAGCACGCCATTGGGGAGCTCGAGCTTGCCGTCGTTCGCGCCAGCAACCCGGCGCAGACCCGCATCGTCGATCTCGGCGGCCGCGTTGACATGGCCCGCCCAGGCACCGATGCCTTGCGCGGGGATCGCCAAGGAAACGAAGGGGGAGCGTGGCGAGCGATACTTGCGGGGGCGGAAAATCTGGGTGACTTGGTCGTTGAAATAGGCAGCCAGGTCGATGGGCGCGTTGGCGTCCCGGCGCACGCGGTCGGGGCTCGCGCTGGGCTGCGCTCGGCTCGCTCCTCTGCGCGCGCGCGCTTCGATGCCATCGACGCCCGCCGCAGCGTCCTGCCGCGGCTGTGAAGGCACCACGCGCTCCCCGCCCCATTCTACGGCGAGCTGCTGCTGCGCCCCGAGGGGCCAACCGAATTCGAGCCACTCGCGGCCAATCTCATCGCGTGAGGTCGTGTGCTCTAGCGCCTCTCCATCCAGGCTGACGGCGACGACGCGCGCGCGCCGCAGGGGGAGCTTCATTGTCGCGCGCTTTACCCCTGGCAGTCGAGCACCCACATCAAAGACGTCGCGCTCGCCCTGCCTCTCGAATTGCAAGCTCACGCTGGGAGTCCGCAAGGAGGCGTGTGGCCAGTCCATGGGCCAACCCGGCTCGATGGCGATCGCCCCGCCGAGGGCATCGGGATGAAGCCCGAACAGCCCTTCCACGAGCGCACGTGAGGTGGTGCCGACACCATCGGCAAAGTCTCGCTGTGCCTCACGGCGGTACACGTCCAGAAAATTCATGGTACCGACGTTGCCGGGGGCAATGCCCATGTACATGCTGGCCAAGAGCGCGCTCTTGAACAGGACGAACGCCTCGGAGCCCCGCCCTGCTTGCCAGTAGCCGAGCGCCGCGTGCATGTTTTCACCCATCACGACGTTGTTGATCGACCACGTATACGGGAGCCAGTTGGACGTCGCGAGCACGTGCGCCCCGGGCAGGTCGATGCCTCGCTCCGCGAGGAAGCGGCCACCCACCGGCAAATGCGGTAGCGCGCGATCCACATAGCGCGTCATCTGCCAGGCCTGCCTGGCGCCCACGAGCCCCGGCGCATCGAGCACGTGGTAGAAGCTCCACAACGCTGCGCTGGGGTGCGCATGTTGCAAGCCGAGCCAATCGCGATACTCCGCAAACATCCCCTGCGCGGGCAGCCAGAGGTACTCCGCCATGCCCCGCTGGATCGAGGCTGCTTCGCGCTCGTAGGGCGCGGGGTCCTTGCCGAGCGACGTCGCCACTCGAGCGGCCATCGTGTTGTGCCAGAAGTTGTATGCGGATGCATGCGTCACGCCGCCGCCGCTGTACTGGAGGTCGTCGCTAGCCCAGATCGCCGCGTAGGCCTCGTACAGCGGCAACTTCTGGGGCCCGAACTCCCGGCGGAACAGGCGCCGTTCCCACGCGAGGTGGCGCTCGATCACCGGCCACATCTCGCGCGCGAAAGCCAGATCTCCCGTCCACGCCAGATGCCTGAAGAGCGCATCGATGTAGACCAGGTTCATGTCGTAGTGATTGTTCGACATGTCGCCGTTGGTGTGGAGCCCAACGGGGTTGCGCGCGAGGTGGGTCGCCTCTTCGGGCGGAGCGACGGACGTTGGAATGGCGGCGGTGTTCTGGCGCGAAGCCCAGTGGCGAAAGTGAGCGCGCGCCCGGTCATGCCAACCGAGGGCGTCCATCGCATAGCCACCGCGCCAGCCGAGCAAACCCGTGCGCCACGCGATCGCGCCGTGCATGACCACCCGTTGCGGCTCATCCCAGATGGCATCGGCCGCGACGTTGAGCGCGCCTACCGCCGCATCGATGTACGGATCGGGCGTGCGCACCAGTACTTGCTCCCGGAGCGCCCGAAAGTGGGCCTCTCCGACTGCATACACGCGCGGCAAAGCCTCGCGCCCGTACCGAGCAGGCCATGGGCTCGGCGACGGCCGCGGCGACGTGCCGCCGACCTCGCCGTACGTCTTCAGGTCGGGCGCGGCGGCAGCCGTCCCGGTCACTCGCTGCAGCGCAAGGTATTGCGGTTTGCCCGCCTCGAGCTGCACCCGCGCCAGCGCGACGGGCTCGGTTGGCGCGGCTCTTGGATTGGCAAGCAAAGCACCGAGGTCGTTCCAGCTCCGTGCCTCGCCCAGCGTGACCCTGGATCCTTCCGGCAAGACGCCGGCGATGTTTGCGGCCGCACTCTGTAGCTCGAACGAGCCCTTCGTCAGGCTGATGCGGTTGCCGCGGCAGAGCTCCGGGCGGAGCTGAAACCACTCGCTGATGGGCACCTTTTCCGTGCCGATGTCCCCGTCCCGCACCCCACGCTCTCCGTTGACACCGCCGAAGGCCACGATCAGCTCGGGACGCTCGCGTGAGCCACCCGCGGCGGCAAATTCCCAGCGCAGGACGAGGCCGTCGGCCTCATGCAGCGCAAGCACGTGCAAATCGAAGCGGTTTTTCTCTCCGAGCAGCGGATCGACAATTTCGTAGATCAACTCGCCCGGGCGATACCGAGTGACGATGTGGCGCGCGTCGTGGAGCCATCGGCTCTCTCGCCCGCGCCGGATGCCCAGTCGCAGGTTGCCGCCGCGCCCCGGCAGATAGAGCGCGAATTCGGGGCGATCACCGCCTTCGACCCGAAACGCTGTATTTGCGCCATACAGCGATCGATTGAAAAGCTCGGCGCCGTTTTCGATCACGAAGTCACCCGCCTCGGGGAGGTAGCGCAGCGGACGCTCGATGTTGCCGTTCAGGTTCGGGCGCGGCGCGCTCACCCCCGAGATCTGAGCCCACGCCTTGCCCTGGACGAACGATCCGGTGGCCAGGGCAGAGAGCGCGAGCAAGGCCGCCCCCCAGCCACCAGCTTGCTGCTTGCGAGCCATCATCGACCGATAGCCTATTCCAGGACGCCTCGCGGATCGCCCTAAACGTTATGCTCGACGCGCGGAGATGGCTGCCGATCGGCGGAGGATGGTAGCGTCCGTTGGACCATGCCCATCATCGTTCATCACCTCATGCACTCCCGTTCCTTGCGCGTCCTGTGGCTGCTCGAGGAGCTGGGGCTCGATTACGAGCTGGTGCGCTACGATCGCGACGCAAGCTTCAGGGCTCCGCCGTCTCTGGACAAGGCGCATCCGCTGGGCCGCGCGCCCGTCGTGGAGGTGGACGGGATGGTGCTGGCAGAATCTGGCGCCATCCTCGAGCATTTCGCCGATCGCGAGCAACGGCTGCGCCCAAAAAGCCCTGAAGGGCTGCGCGAGTACCGCTTCTTTCTGCACTACGCGGAGGGCTCTGCCATGCCGCCCTTGCTCGTCCAGCTGCTGGTCGACCGCGTCCGTTCCGCGCCGATGCCCTTCCTCGTCAAACCGATCGCACGCCGTATCGCCGACGAGATCGAGCGCAACTACTCCGGTCCCGCCATCGAGCGGCACTTCGGCTTCGTCGAGCGTACGTTAGGCCAGCGTGCGCACTTCGCCGGTGACGAGTTCTCGGCGGCAGACATCCAGATGTTCTATCCGGTGGAGGCGGCGCTTCGGCGCGGCGCCGGGAAGTGGCCGCAAGTGCGCGACTGGCGCCGGCGCGTGACAGACCGAGAGGCGTATCGACGAGCAGAGCAACGAGGGGGCACGGCGATGCCCGAGGAATGAGCATCGCCCTGCGCCGGCATATGCCGTGGTGAACCGCCGCCCGCTCACGGCTTAACGGTCGTTCAGGCCCCTACCGGCGAGGATCTTGGGGATACAATTCTCGATCCGCGACGTACGCGTCTGCGACTGCTTCGCGCCCGTGAAGTGCAGGACATACGCGCGTCGCCGCCCGGCGGTCAGAGCGTCGAAGGCCTTGGCTAGCCGCCGGTCCTTCTTCAAGATCTGGGTCAGCTCCTCGGGAAGCTCCAGCTCGCGCTTCGCCTTGAAGTCGACCTCGAGCCCTGCCTTCTCCACTGCGATGGCCTGTTTCACATAAGGCGCCACCACGGACTTCTTGACGTCAGCCTCGCTGGTGAACTCCAGGCGCAGCGCGGACTGTGTGTTCTCCCCTTGGCTACGCAGCAGCCCGTGAGTGTCCGAGAGCAGGGCGCCCTTGAAGAACATGAGCGAACAATGCGCTTTGAAGGGTTGGATGATGGCCACGTTCTTCCCCTCGAACATGAAACATGGCTTCCCCCACTTCAGGTCCTCGTCGAGCCCACAATCGACGAGGATCGACCGGAGCTTCTGGATCTCGCCTTGCCACGTTCTGGCACGGCTCACAAATGCCTCTACCTTGGGATCCGTGCGCCGTCTCAAGGCTCGGAGACCCACCCAGCGCTTTTGATGCGCCGGTTCTGAAAGGGAAAGCTGTGGGCCACCGCGAGAATCAGCGTGGAGAAGCTGTCCTCGTTCGCGCGTAGCGCGCCCACGATTTGCTCCACCGCCGGGCGGTCGTAATATTCCACGCCGCGGCCGAGCGCGTAGGTGAGCATCTTCTCGCCGAGGCAGCGTCGGAAGTCGTCGGCGCGCTTGCTGGCGAGGAGAGCGGCGAGATCGGCGGCGCCGGCGAAGGCATCGCCACTGGCGAGCTTGCCGGAGGCATCGATCATGGCCTCGCCGTCTTTGTCGCGCCAGGCGCCGATGGCGTCGAAATTCTCGAGGCCAAAGCCAATTGGATCCATGCGCGCATGGCACGAGGCGCAGCTCGGGTTGGTGCGATGCTGCTCCATCTGCTGGCGCAGCGTCCCGCCGAGCTTGCGCTCCGCGTCGTCGAGCTCGGGCACGTCGGGCGGGGGCGGCGGCGGGGGCGTCCCCAGCAGATTTTCGAGGACCCATTTGCCACGCTTGACGGGAGAGGTGCGCGTCGGGTTCGACGTGAGGGTCAGCACGCTGGCCTGCGTGAGGACACCGCGCCGCGGGGTGCTCGCGAGGGATACCCGCTGGAAGTCTTCACCGCGCACATCGGGTAGCCCATACAGCTTGGCGAGCCGCGCATCCACGAAGGTGTAGTCGCCGCGAATGAAGTCGAAGATGCTCCGATCCTCGCGCAGGACCGATTCGAAGAACAGCTCGGTCTCCCGCTGCATCGACGCGCGCAAGTTGGGGTCGTAGTCGGGAAAGAGCGTTTTATCCGGGGCAGACGTCTCCAGGCTGCGGATCTGCAGCCACTGCCCGGCGAAGTTATCGACGAGCGCGCGCGCCTTGGGCGACGCGAGCATCCGCCGCACCTGGGGCGTGAGCTTGTCGCGAAGCGCGCCGCGCCCCGCGAGCGCGAGGAGCTCGTCGTCTGGGGTGGAGCTCCAGAGAAAGAAGGAGAGCCGCGAGGCCAGGCTGAACTCATCGATGGGAGCTGCCTTCGAGCTCGTGGCGACCGGCGCCTCGAGTCGGTCGCCGGCGTGGGGCGGGTGCCCGAGAAGCAGGAAATTGGGTGACGCGAGCGCGGCCACGAGCGATAGCTTCACGCCTGCCTCGAAGCTATCGCCTTGCTGGCGAGCCAACATGTACAGCTCTTCCAGCCGTGAGAGCTCGCCTACCGTGACCGGCCGACGCCAGGCACGTCGCGTGAAGTCGCCGAGGATCTCGCGCGCGGCACTCCGGTCTTGCCCGCTCGCGTGCCGGTCGAACAATCCCGCGAGCGGCGCCGGAATGGGCGGCGTGAGCACGGGAGACGACAGATCGGCGACCTCGAGGTTCTGGATGGTGAGGGTCCGCTCGCGCAGGTTGGGGTTGCCGTTTTCCGGATCGGTGAAGGCGTTGACGAACGCCGCGGAGAAGGTGTGCTTTCCCTGCGTGAGCCGGGTGCGCCGCTCGAAGATCTCCGGTTGTGGGACGAGCAGCGCCAGAGAAAAGACGCGTTGTCCGGGCAGCGGCGTCATCCTGGCGGGCGCGAGCACGTCGAAGGTCTCGAGCGGTTTGCCGTCGATCCAGAACTGCATGCGCGCCGGCTCGGGGCCGGCTTGCTGCGCGAAGGCCTGCGCGCGCAGGATGAGCTCGCCGTCGCGCGGCACGTCGATTTCGATGCTGACTTCACCGTTACCCGTGAGCGTGCGCGAGCCGTCGCTCGAGCTCCGACCGGGACCGGTGGCAGCGAGCTTCGCCGCGGCGTAGCGGCGCGTAGCCGTCGCGAGCGGGCCTTCGATCTCCATCCATTTGACGAAGACGATGCCCGGCTGCTGCTTGCCGAGGCGCCCATTCAGCATCTCGAGCTCGTTTGCGCCGGAGCGCTTGCGGCGCATCACGGCGCGGAAGCTCTGGTTGCCCGCGGGAACACCGACACGGGCCTGATAGATTCCAGGATTCTTCTCGTCGGTCGTGACCTCGAAGCTCGTGACGAAGACATCGTTCAACGCCAGCGCGATGCGCGTGGGCCCTGGGTCCTCCTCGAACACGAGGGGCTTCTCGCTGCCCTGACCGACCACGGCGCCACCGACCTTGGTGGCGTAGGCCTGGAAGCGCACGAGGTAGTCCCCACCTGCGACGATCGGCAGCTCCACGTCGACGTCGTCCTCTTCGAGGCTGATGAGGTGCACCCAACCGTCGCCTCGGTCCCCGATGGCGTTGAACCCGATGGTCGCTAGGCTCGCGGGAATTCGCTTCAGCCGACTGCGGATCGGCTCGGTGACGATGGCCTGGTCGAGGACCTTGTCGGCCGTCGCCAGATATTTTTCCATGAGCGCGGGCGGGAGCGACAGCACGTCGCCGTTGTTGTCGAAGCCGTAACCCGAGTCGTCTGGCGGGAAGTCCGCCGCGGCGTCCAGCTCCACGCCGATGAGGTCATGAATGGCGTTGGCGTATTCGGCGCGGTTGAGCCGGCGCAGCGTGACGCGGCCCGGGTCGGGGTGGTCAGGGTCGACCTGGTAGAGCTCTTGCTCGACGAACGCGACGATCTGTTCGCGCTCGGCGTCGGTCGGAGCCGCTGCCGCGTCGAGCGGCGGCATCTCGTGGCGCGTGACGTACTGCAGAACGCTGGCCCATTGCTCGCGCGCCGCGCGCACGTCGGCGGCGGTTTTGTAGGCGTCGAGCGCGAGCCCGGACTCGCTCTTGCCGTTGCCGTGGCACTCGTAGCAGTACCTCTGCAGCAGGGGCACGACGTCGCTCTCGTAGGCGATGCGTTGAGCTGACGGCACGGCCTCGGCGACTTTCACCTGTGGCACGGCGTCGGCGGCGCACGCGAGATTCGACATCAGCCAGAGTCCGGCCGCGGCCGCGGTGAGCCGCGGGGAACTGCACTGCTGGCCAGCGACACGCCCAGTCCCAAGGGAGCCACCTGGCTGCAGCGGCCGCTTCATTTCCTCAGGAACCCGCGGTCACCAAGCCACTCGACAAACCGCACGTGCCACGTCGACACGGCCAGGTTCGGGCGATCCGCGCGCACCCCAAAACCGTGGCCTCCGCTGTTGTAGACGTGGAGCTCGGCGTTCACGCCGGCCTCGTGCAACGCGCCAAAGAAGCTGGAGAGCGCCACGGGCATGCGATCATCGAAGCTGCACGCGAGGAACGCGGGCGGGGTGCGGCCTTTCGCGATCTCGCTGTCGTGGCCGCGGAGGCCGCCGGGGTAGATAGGCGCGAAGAAGTCAGGCCGCGAGGAGACCCGCTCGACCGGGTCGGCTGCGCCGGGCTTACCGGCGTCATGGCGCAGGGCGGCCAGGATCGCGAGCTCACCACCGGCAGAGAAACCCAGGATGCCGATGCGGTCTGGCTTGACGTTCCAGCCCGCGGCGCGCGACCGAATCAGTCGGACCGCCCGGCTGGCGTCGCCGACGCCGTGGACCTCCACCTCATAGGGCTGCGCTGCCCCGCTGATCATGTTGGCCTGGTCGCGCGCGAGCCGGTACTTCAACACGAAGGCGGCGATGCCTTGGCCCGCGAGGTACTTGGCGAGGTCGTAGCCCTCCCGGTCGATCGTGTGCTGCATGTGGCCGCCGCCGGGCGCGATGATCACGGCGCAGCCGGTAGCCTTGTCCTTCGGCGGCAAGAAGGGCGTGAGCGACGGGTTGTGGACGTTGAAGACGACGGGGAAGACGATGTCCGGCTCCTGCCGCCAGCTGATCTGCTCGGGCTCGCCCTTGCGCGCCTCGGAGCCCGGCGCGCCGCGGGGCCAGAGGGCAACGGCAGCCGGGTGCGCGGATTCTTCCGGCGCACGCTCGGGCACGGCGACCCCGCCGGGGGAGAGATTGATGGCCGTGGGCGCCACCACCTTCGCCTTGGGAAACTCCGCGCGCGCGTCCGCGGCATGCCCGACGAGGGCCAAGGCGACCAGGCAAAGGGTGTACGCCCAACTCACCGCTCGCGAGAGCATCACCCGCAGCATGGGGGACGGTATAACACTGCCACGGCCCGACGTGTTGGGCGTTCCCGTCTTGGATCGTCACGCCGCCACGGCGCTCACTTCTGCGATGGGACTCGGCTCCGACCGGCAACTTCCACCCGGGCCGGATTGAAGTGACAGGTTCATCCGCGGGCGCGGCGATTTGCCCGTTTTGCGCAGCTCAGACCAATAAGGGTTTGCCGGTGCTGGCCGAGCGTGACGCGCGGTGCTTCGCCGTCACGATACGCATGTGTTTCAGCGGGCGGGTCGCGTGCGCGATGTCGGCGGAGAGCGTGCTGCCGAGCGTTGGCACGTCAGCGTCTGCGATCACGTCAAAGCCAAATCGAGCCAGCAACCCGCGCATCTGCTCCGCGCTGAAGGTGGAGCGCAGCGGTTCACCAACGAAACGTAACACCAGGCCGACGAGCTTCAGAATGTGCGCCGGGCTGTGGTAGAGGAGCCAGGACTCGGCTCAGATCCGGAGGCGGCTCGGCTCTGCCGCTGGCTCGGTAACCCGGCAATCCAACGCTCATCCCCCGCGCCGCAGCCGCTCCAGCTCGGCCTCGAGCTCGCGCACACGTCGCTCGGCGTGCTCCCTCTGCTGCTCGACCTGAGCCCTTTCTTCTTCCGCTTGCGCCTTCTGCTCTTCCGCAACAATGCGCAACGATTGTTCTACGAGCAGGCGCTCCTCGATATCGTTCAGCCGCTGGTGCAATTCATCCACCAAGTGGTTGGCTCGTTCGACGAGCTCCGCAGCCTCCGGCAGCACGGCGCTACCCGCGTAGAAGCGGAAGCGCTCGCCTTCCACACCCAGCTCGAGCGCGAGCACCTCGGAGTACCAGCGCCCCTGTTGCGGCACGATGGCTTTGTAGACGCGGCTGCCGTCTTCGGCGCGAAAGCCGTGTAAACGGCGGTTTCGCCGATCAAACACGAAATATTCCGGTATGCCCAGTTGCGCAAAGCGGAGGACGTTCTCTTCCAGATCCTTCTTGCGCGAGCCCTCGACGGTGACTTCCAGGGCGAAGTCTAGCCCCTTGCCCTCCTGTGCCACCACCCAGCGCATGCGCTCGTGTGGCTCGACATCCCGGACGGCGATCAGATCGGGCGCGAACATCCGCTCGCCGGGATAGTAGACGGGCAGCTCGCTGGACAGGTAGACCCTGCGCCCGGCGCGCCGAAAGAATGCGTCCAGCGCCTCGAGCCCGCGTTGCTTCGGAATGCGATGCAAGTCGCCCTCGGGCGGCCCTAGATCCACCTCCGAAGGGAGCTGCGCTACGACGCGCTCGCGCTCCGCTGGCGACAGCCGCTCCCACTCCTCGAGCTCCGGCGCGCGAGGATCCGCTGGGTCAACCTGATAGGCGTCACGACGCACCATGCCGCGCAGCATACCACCCCGCCGGTGGGTTGGCCCTGAACACCTGTCGCGCGCCGTCGAACGCGCGGGCGCCGCAAGCTCCGCGCGGCGTCAGAAAAAATCTCTCAATACCGGCGCGAGCTGCGAGGGCACGATGTCGTGGGTCGCTCCGTCGATGCTGACGGAGCGGGCGTTTGGCAACGAGGCGCAGAGCGTCGCCGCGGTCTGCCGCATCACGGGCGGGCTCGCGCCGCCGGCGATCGCTAGCGTGGGCTGCTCGATTCGGGCGAGGCGCTCCGCCGAAAGGCGCCCTTCCGCGATGATGCTCGCATCGTACACGAGGGTGTGCGCCATGGCCTCGAGCGCCGGTCGGAAAGGCGCGCTCCGAAACTGAACGACGACAGGCTCGGGGATACCGACCACCCGCCTCTGAAAGTATTCGACCGCGTCCCCGCGGCGGCCCTCGGCGAGGAGCTCAGCGAGCCGCGCCGGGTGCTCGGGCGACTGAGCCGGAGGCAGCTCGTACAGCGCCAGCTTGGCGATGGGCAGGCCCTGCGCGGCCGCCTCCAACGCCAGCGCCGCGCCCGACGAGTAGCCGAAGAGCGACGCCGTACCTCCCGCCGTTCTCAGCAGGGCTTCGATGTCTTCGACCTCGCGCTCCACCGCATACGCTGCAGCGTCGCCGCTGTCGCCGCGCCCGCGTCGGTCGTAGCGCAGCACGCTGAAATTTGCCGCCAGCGCCGCGGCCAGCGGAGCGGCGGTCGCGCGATCGTTGAACGCGCCCATGACGAGGATCAGGGGCGGGCCCTGACCGGCCTGATCAAAAGCGATTGGTGTTCTGTCTTTCGAATGGGTGTGTTTCATCTCGGAGCCTTTCGATGTCCTGTCGCGTAGACCCGAGGCGCAAAAAAAATCATCGCGCGGGCGCCGAGAAACCGGACTGCGCCCGCTCGAGAGCAGTGTTTACAGGCTGACCGGCAGCTGGAAGCCAGCGCAGAGCTCGCTCGAAAAGGTCGTAATTTCCGCTATTTTTCCGCTCTCGACCCGGAGCACGTGCACTGATGACAACTGGAAAGCCGAACCCCCGGACGAGCGCACGTAGGCCGCCGCCGCGGGCTGGCGATTGGCGCCGGGCAGGGGCAGCATCTTGAACTGGCGGCCCTGCCATCCGGGCGGGAAGAGCCGCAGCAGATTCTCGATCGCCGCGCGCCCCTCGAACCAGAGCGGCGCCGGGGGCATGGACCAGCGCGCGTCGTCGCGTAGCACACGGGTCAGCTCAGCCGGATCGTCTTGCTCCCAGGCGAGCATGAAACTCTTCAGCGCCGCTCGCTGCTGCTCGGTCACAGGGACACTCGGCGCCCAGTCTCCCCGCCCCGCCGGCAGCCGCTCACGCAGCGTCGAGCGCGTGCGCTGGAGCGTACTGGTCACGGCTGCCACGCTGAGCTCGAGCAGCTCCGCGACCTCTGCCGCCGACCAGCCGACGACGTCGCACAGGATGAGGATGGCCCGCTGGCGCGGCGGCAGATGCTGCAGCGCTGCAAGGAACGCGATCTCGATGCTCTGACGCGCCGCGAGCGCGGCGTCCGGCTCGGAGCCCTCCGGCGCGGCCGCCTCGTCGAGCAAGTGGTCTGGATAGGGCTGGAGCCAGGGGATCTCCAAGGCTCGAGGGGGCGAGGAACGTGCCTCCGTTGCGGGAGTTGCAGCGGTGACCGGGGCGGAGACGTCGGCGGGCAACACGCGAGCGGGAGCGCGCTCCAAAAAATTGAGGCAGGCATTGGTCGCGATGCGATACAGCCAGGTACGCAGCAGGGAGCGGCCTTCGAACCCCTCGCGCCCCCGCCAGGCCCGCAATAACGTCTCCTGGACCATGTCCTCGGCGGCGTCAAAGGACCCGAGCATGCGATAGCAGTGCACGCGCAGTTGATGCCGATAACGCTCGCTCAGCCTGGAGAAAGCCGCCTGATCACCGAGCCGGGCCGCGACCAACGCCAGTTGCTCTGCGCTCTCGTCGCTGTCGGGTTCGCGCGCCACGCGATCGTTGTCGCGACAATTCGCGCAATTGTCAAAGCTCAGAGCTGCGCCAGGATCACCAGCTCGCGGCGGGCAGGTCGCGTGACTCGCCGCGTTCGAGCCGAACGCTAACCACCTTGCCCGCGTAGCGCACCTTGACGTCGGCACTGGAGCGCGCGCCAAAAGCTCCCTTCCCTGCGACTCGGCGCAGGGTCGCGCTCGACAGCTTTCCGGCGGCCCAGACCAGGTCGACCTCGAAGCCTCCTCGCGCCCGGAGCCCTTTGACGGAGCCGTCTGGCCACGCCGCAGGCAGCGCTGGCAGCAAGTGCAGCTCTCCGGTGTGCGACTGGAGCAGCAGCTCGCAGATCGCCGCCGTAGCGCCGAAGTTCCCGTCGATCTGGAACGGAGGGTGAGCGTCGAACAGGTTCGGATAGGTGCCGCCCTGGTTGTTTCCCTCCGTTCCACTTTCGCGCTGCTCGGCTGCCCTCGTGCCGGGCTTGCTGAGCTGACCGCGCAGCATCCGATGCGCATGCTCTCCGTCGAGCAGGCGGGCATGGAAAGCGATCTTCCACGCCATCGACCAGCCCGTGCCAGCATCGCCCCGCGCCATCAGTGTTTTGCGCGCGGCATCGGCGAGGTCGGGTGTCTGGGCCGGTGATATCTGGCGCCCGGGGTACAGGCCAAACAGATGTGAGACGTGGCGATGCGTGTCCTTTGGGTCGTCACGATCGATCATCCATTCTTTCAGCTGCCCCCAGCGGCCGACTTCGGGCTTGACCAGCCGGTCACGCAACTGGGCTATCTCGTTGCGAAAGGCCTTGTCGTGCCCCAGGACATCGGCGGCCTCCACCGTGTTGTTGAAGAGGTCCCAGATGATCTCTTGATCGTAGCTGACGCCATCTTCGATCGGCCCATGTTCGGGTGACCAACCCTGGGGAGCGACCCAGCGCCCATCGGGCAGTGGCTTTAACGAGTCCAGCCAGAACAGGCACACCTCTTTCAACATCGGGTACGCCGTATTCCGTAGAAATTCGACGTCCCCGCCGAAGGCGTAGTGCTCCCAGAAATGCTGCGCATACCAGGCGTTGCCCACCTTGTTCCAGACGTAGCTGCTCGCGCCGAACGGGTTAGACTCCGTCCGCACTGCCCAGCCGCGCACGGGCTTGCCCCGAGAGGTGAGGAAGGTCTCCTCAGGCGGCCGTGTCTGTTCTCCTACGATTTGCGGTTCCGGGACGGAGGTTGATGGCCCCGCGAGGTTTCGAGCGGCGATCGCGGCGACGTTCTTCCGGTACGTCGGGATCTGCGCCAGCACGAAGTCGAAGAACGGCTTGGCGGACTCCGCGAGATTGCCGGGCTCCGCGGGCCAGTAGTTCATCTGCAGGTTGATGTTCGTATGATAGTCAGAGGACCAGGGTGGGCTGAGGCTGTCGTTCCAGAGCCCTTGAAGGTTGGCCGGCAACGAGCCGCGCGAAGACGAGATCAGGAGGTAGCGCCCGTACTGGAAGAACAGCGCTTCGAGCCCGGCGTCGCCACCGTCGAGAGTGTACCGCTCGAGCCGCAAATCGGTCGTGAGCGCGCTTCGCTCCCTCGGAGCTCGCCCGAGGTCCAGCTTCACTCGGTCGAAGAGCGCATGGTAGTCCCGCTGCTGCTCGGCGCGCAACTCGGCGTAGCCGCGCGCTGCCGCTGCGTCGACCTGCGCGCTGACTCGCGGCAGCGGATGCTCCCCTTGGAACGCGCGCTCGTGATCGAACACGTAGCTCGTGCCCGCCCCGATGATGAGCGTGACGCTGTTGCAGCGGGTGAACGTGACATTGCCGCCGGAAGCGCCCAGAGCGCCGCCGTCGGCCAGGACTTGCACCTGCGCCGCGTAGTCCATGACGTTGGTGGTGTTCGGCGGCGCATACGCCGACACCGTGTCCCGCCGGGACGGTTGCACCCAACCGGCGAGCGTGCCGGTGGAATACATGCGGCCATGGCCGACGCTCAAACGGGCGCCGTGCCGATCGGAGAGCTCCACCGCGCCGGTCAAGAGCGCGGGCTTGTCCGCCGACAAGCGCACGACCATGACGTGGGCGGGGTGGCTGGCGAAGTACTCACGGCGATACGTCACGCCGTCGAGCGCGTAGCTGACGCGCTGCACGCCCTGCTCGAGGTCGAGCTCGCGCAAGTAGTGGCTCGGCGCACGCTCGTGGCCCTGGAGCGTGATATTGACATCCCCGAATGGCTGGTAGGCTCCGAGATTCTGGGCATCCCCGGTCCACAGAGTATTTTCGTTGAACTGAATGCGCTCGCGAGCGACCCCGCCAAAGATCATGGCGCCGAGCTGCCCATTGCCGATCGGGAGGGCCTCGCGCTCCCAGCCTTGAGGCGTGTCGGGCGCGGGCTTGTCGTAGCGGAGCGTGAGATCCGCGGCGTCGGCCGCGGGCACCGACGCCAGCGCAAGCAGGGAGCCGAGCGTATACGACCGGATCGGTTGCATGGCGTGCCGCCACCTTATACTGAATAAGAGCGGGGTATTGCGCCCCAAGCTCTCACCCCGGGATATCCAGGAGCACTCGGCGCTCGGAGCCTCACCCGGCGTGGCCGCTAAAAGTAACATAAACTTGATCAATAAGTCAATTAATGTAATCTATATTTTATGTCAAAGAGCTCTGGCGCGGTGTCAGCGCTTCCGCCCGTCGCGTCCGAGGCCTTGAGGCGGCTCGGCGAGAACCTGGCCATCGCCCGCGCGCGGCGTAAGGAATCGCAACGTTTGTGGGCCAAGCGCTTGGGCGTTTCCATTCCGACCTTGATTCGTATGGAGCAAGGAGAGCCGAGCGTTGGAATTGGGATCTACGCGACGGCGCTCTGGATGATTGGGCGCGTGCAGGCGTTGCCTGATTTGGCGGACCCCAAGCACGACCAAGGCGCCTTCGAGCTCGACGTGCGGCGGGCCGTGAAGCGGCGCGCTGCGCGCTCGGCCGCCTCGATCAGCGCGCGGCTGGGGCGGAAGCCAAAGGCGCTATGACGCCGCGGACCAAGCCCTCGCAGAACAAACCCACACGGGCCCAAACACCACCCGGCAAGACCACGAGGCCCCACTCCCCCCTCGCTCAGCCCAGCGTCTATCAGCCGCGCGACGAGCTGTACTTGTGGTGGCTCGCGGACCCTTCCCGACCCGTGCTCGTCGGCGAGCTCAACCTGGTGCGGAGCCTGCGAGGGGTATCGCTGCGCTACACCGATGACTGGATCGAACGCGGCTTCGCGCTGAGTGAGGACCTGCCCTTATTGTCGGGTCAGGAGTTCTTGCCGACGGAGAAGGACACGGCCGTAGGCGCGGTAGATGACGCTCGACCCGATCGCTGGGGTGAGCGCGTGATCCGCTTCCTGGATAAGCCCGCTCGCCTTTCGCTGCTCGAATATCTGTACTTCGCAGGCGACGATCGGTTCGGTGCGCTCGGCGTCTCGACGTCCGAAAGCGAGTACGCGCCGCGCCGCCTCGGTCCGTTGCCGACCTTGGCCGATGCCGACTCCATCGCGGAGCTCGTGACCAAGGTGCTGGCGAACGAACCCATCGCTCCAGAATTGAAGCGGCTCATCTCGCCCGGCGTGACCCTGGGTGGAGCACGTCCCAAAGCTTTGCTCGCGATCGACGGCCAGCAATGGGTCGTCAAGTTCGCCGACGGCGAGCCCACGGATGCCCCACTCGTCGAGCACGCCTCGATGACCCTGGCCGAAAGCGCCGGCATCCGCGTGGCGGAGACGCGGGCCATCCGCCTCACCTACGGCCACGCCGTTGCGATCCGGCGCTTCGATCGCAGCCTGGGTCAAAGGCACCACGCGCTATCCGCGAACGTGGCGCTGCGAGCGGCGGGCGAGCCCCTGGGTTATCCGGAGCTGGCTCAGCTCTTGCGCCGTCGCGGCGTGGCCGAAGGGGACCGCAACGCCTCGCAGATGCGTGAGCTGTTTCGGCGCATGGTGTTCAACATCCTGCTCGACAACACCGACGACCATGAGAAGAACCACGCGCTCTTGGTCAACGACGCCGCCCAATACGAGCTGTCGCCCGCCTACGACGTGCTGCCCTCCGGCCAGGGGCTTGGCTACCAGCAGCTACGCGTGGGCGAGAGCGCCGCCGATTCGACTCTAGAAAATGCGCTGTCGATGTGCAGCCAATTCGCCCTCGACCTCGCCGGAGCAGAGGAAGAAGTTCGCCGCGTCGCCAGAGTCGTGGCGACCTGGCGCGAGCACTTCGCCGCGCTGGGCGTGAGCCGTGGCGACATCGAGCTGCTCGGCGAGCACATCGACCGGCCATTTTTGCGCGAGCAGCGCGAAGAGTTTGCGCGCTGAGTCTTCTCGGGAGCGGCGTGGCTCGTGTTAGCGTCGCTCGCTCCGTAGCGCCTTCACTAAACGAGGTCATCGCAGCCCGGGGTTACTGGGATCCAGAAAAGGAGGAGGTGCAGTTCCGACAGCAGCTCGACATTGCGAACACTCGCGTAGTCGAAGCCGACGGCGTGGCTGTCGGATTTGTCGCGACGCATTGCGTGAGCGCGCATCAGACGCAGATCGATACCCTTTGCTTGGCCTTGGGGCGACAGCGCGCCGGGATCGGCACCTGTATCATGCGTGAACTGATGCAAAGCGCGCAGGTTGCGGGCGCGAGCCTGGAGTTGTTCGTGCTCACGGCGAATACCAGGGCCCGCGCTCTGTACGCGCGTCTCGGGTTTGCCGAGGTCGAACAGTCCTCGCACCATGTTCGCATGCGGTGGACGGGATCGGGTGCTCGCGGCGCGTCTGGGTTGGACGAGAGCGGCGGCGCTGTCTAACGGAACCTGCGACGATCGGCGCGGTGGCTCGAGCTTCATGGCGCCGTCTCACGGATAAAGCGAGCTTGGGAGCCCTCCCGGTGACTTTTCTATTTACAGCGTTTCGCCGTGCACATGGCCCGTTTGCGATACTCGTTGGAAAGGGACCTGCTGTCGTGGCGTAGCGGCGCGCAGAGAGGCGTGACGACATGCGGAGGCTCCGCGCAGAGTCCGGCGGCTCAAAACGCGCTCCTGGCTTCAATATAGAGCGCCGAATTTCGCGTGTTATGGGCTGAGGATGGAACATCTAGCGTCTGTCCCTCTCGAGTCTGATGACGATGCTGGCGAGCGAGAGTACCGCTCTGACCTCGCCACCGTTTCGTTGATCATGGAGGTCAAGCGGCTGCTCACCATCGGGCGTCGAGTCGAGCGGCTCGTCTGCCGTTACCTCGCAGACATGGCCGACCGCATCCAACAGGGCCAGGACAACGCGCTCGTGGCCTATGCGGACGAGCTGCACGCCGCTCGCTGCTTCTTTGGCCTCGGCGTGCGGGACACCCGGGAGCGGGTGCGCGTCGGGCGGGCGTTGCGGCAACTGCCAGACGTCGAGGCCGCGTTTGTTGAGAGGGAGCTCTCTTACTCCCGCGTGCGCGAGGTCACGCGCGTCGCCGAGCCGCACACCGAAGCGCATTGGCTGGAGCTCGCGCGGACGCTCGACATGCGCGCGCTCGAGCGGAGTGTCGCGGCGGCTCGAGCGTCCAGCTCGGGAACGGTGGGTAGCGAGTGCGAAGGGCGACCGGACGGGGGCGAGCGACCGAGTCTGTATGAGCCGATTCGCACCGAGTGGCTGAGCCAACATGCGCTGCGCGTCAGCTTCGAGCTCTCCGCCGAAGCCTGGGGTTTGCTCGAGCGCGCGCTGGAAGGCGCCCGACGCTCGGCAGCTGGCACGCTGAGTGATGCCGAAGCGCTGGCCGCGATCGCGAGCGATGCGCTTTCGGCCCAGACTCGAGACCCTGACGCGAGCGACCCGCGCCGTTCCGTCGTCATCTACGAATGTAAGAGCTGCGCAAGTAGCGCTCTCGACACCGGCGTGGGCTTGCTCGAGCTCCCTCCCGGCGCTGCCGCTGCCATCGCCTGTGGTGTGACGGAAGTAGACCTAGCAAGCGAGGGGCGCGCCGTCCGGCGGGGTGGGCCTTTACCCTCGGCCATCCGCCGCGCCGTGATGCTGCGCGACCATTGCCGCTGCCGCGTGCCTGGCTGCAATCGACGCCGCTACGTGGACGTGCACCACATCATCCCGCAGGCGAGCGGCGGCGAACATTCTCGGAGAAACGGTCTGGTTTTATGCACGACCCACCATCGCCTGTTACACGAAGGAAAGCTCCAGGTCTCCGGCGACGCCGAAGGCGAGCTGTTCTTTCTCGACGCCCGCGGCCAGCCGCTCGTGGATGTCAGTGCGGCCGCGAGCGACCGGGCGCGTGCCGCTGGACCGGACGCGACGCTCACGGCCTCCCCGCAAAACCCCCGCCACGATGCGACGAGCCGCGCTGACACGCCGAACACGCCGAACACGCCGAACACGCCGAACGACGTCGCCTGCTTCACGACCCAAGGTGGGACTTCCGAGGATCCGGCGACGCGCCTGCTCCAGGCCATCGGCCGCCGCGGCGGTTGGTCAATCGATGCGCTGATTGAAAAAACTGGTCTCTCAGCAAGCGCTGCAACTGTCGCGCTCATGTCGCTCGAGCTCGGAGGGCGCCTGCGCTACCACGACTTCGTCTTCGACCCGGTCTGATCGCAGAAAAAACTGCTGTTTCAGCTCCGGCGGCGGGCGCGGATCACTGCATCGACGCCAGTGCCGGCGGCGGCGCGCGGACGCTCCTCTGCAACGAGCACTTCCCACACATTGGAATCGAGCGCAGCGACCGCACCCTCGACGGAGACCTGCACCTGACTTGCCGCAGCCGTGGCAGCTCCAGTGTTGGGATCGATCGGGCGGTGCCCAACCAAGAACAGGGTTCCTCCCGGAGCAACGCCGATCGCCATCCGCCCGACCATGTCTTCCACGGCGCCGGCCACGTGCACGTACAAGCAAACGACGAGGTCATAGTGCCCCGGCTCCGCCGCCCAGGTCGCGAGGTCGCTCTCGACCCAATCGATGCGCTCTGCGACTTCGGCCCCAGCCGCCTCGGCCATCGACCGACCGTGAGCCAATGCCGCCGCAGAGAAGTCTACCGCCGTGACCTGCCAGCCCTGCGCGGCCAGCCAGAGCGTGTCTGTGCCATGTCCACAGCCGGCGTCGAGGGCGCGACCCGGCGGCAGGTTGGCAACTGCGGCCATCAGATGCGCGTTGGGTGTGCGGCGCGCGAGCTTGTCTCCGTGCTCGCGCAGCGTCTTCGACCACAGCTGCTCCCAGAAGTCCTGATCGAATTTTGGCTTGGTCATGAGATTGAGGCGATGAGTCTGTGCACTGCCCGGCGTCAACCCGGAAACTTCGGCAGGCCTTGACCGGCGAGCGTGGACTAATTCGGACGTCCGGCGCTCCCGTCAAGCGATGCCAACAAAGTGGTGAAACGCGCGGTCGCAGGCGCGCACGGTCGTTGGCGTGGGCGCGAACTCTGGCAAGCTGCTCGCCTGTGGTGGCTCGATGAGAGACAGTGAGAGACGGTGCGAGCGCCGGAACGGGAGTGCCCGGGTGGGCGGCGTGTGCACGTGGCTGGCTGGCTTCGCGCTCGCGGGTGGGCTGTTTCTCACGTGGCCCGCGCGCGCGGCGGAGCTGTCCGTGGAGGGGCCCGCGGCGTGCCCGGATGCTTCGGAGCTCGCTTTTCGAGTCGAGCGAGCGCTCGGCATGCCGCTCGCGGACAGCGCAGCGCTGCGTTTCAATGTCCGCTTCGAGGCGCCAGGGACGCCCGGTTCGCCCTACACGGCTCGCCTCGCTGCGCAGGGGAGCGAGCCCACGGCGGCCAGCACCGAGCGCGTGATCCGCGCGCGCGATTGCGCCCGGCTCGGCGACGCGGTCAGTGTGGCGATCGCTCTCGCCATCGGCTCGAGCCCACTCGACGCCGAGCCCGCGCCGACGGCGGAAGAAGAAATGGTGCGCACGCGCGCAGGCGACACCGGCTCTGCTGCATACGAGCCCCACGGCGCGCCGGCGACGACTGCCGCAGGGGGAACCGCCTGGTCGCCCGCGCTCGCGGCACGTCTGCTCGCCGACAGCGGCTCGCTGCCGCGGGCCGGCCTGGGCGTGGGGATCGGGGCGGCGCTTCGCGGGCGGAAGCTCGCGCTCGATGCGCAGGCCACGCTCCTGTTTGGCCAGCACGTCGCGCTCGCTGAGCCCACCAGCGCAGCAGGAGCGCCCGGCGCCGACCTGAGCCTGCTGATCGGTAGCCTGTCCGCGTGCGTGGCTCCGTTCGGCAGCTTCGAGGCGAGCTTCGCCGCCGTAGCGTGCGCCGGATGGGAGCTCGGCCGACTCTCCGCGGAGGGCACGGGCGTGCAAACACCGCGCAGTGTCAGCCAGTGGTGGACAGCGCCGCGGCTCGCCGCCGGCCTCTCCTGGGCCGTGCCTGCCAGCCCGCTTCGCCTCGGGCTCGAGCTGAGCGCGGCGGCGCCTCTGAAGCGGGATGACTTCTTCTTGCGCGAGTTAGGCAATGTGCACCGTGCTCCAATGGCGGTGGGCCGGCTGGCTTTGGGGGTCGATGTCAGTTTTTGATTAAAAAGGGCGCTGCCGCGGACACTCAGCGAACGCCCCCATTCCTCATGGATCGCAACGCTTGACGGAAAAAGTGGATTTATCGATCGACCTGCGCTCGGAAGTGCGCACGAGGGCGACCGTGGCGGCGCGCCTGTCCGGGCCCGATCTGCCGGGGGCGGGGCGAGAGGCAGCGGCGTTCGGCGCGATCCAACAGGTCGCCGAGCCCCTGGCGGTGCCGGGCGTGCAGCTCGATTTTATGGAGCTCTACGAGACGCACTTCGACTTCGTCTGGCGGTCGCTGCGTTTGCTCGGCGTCGCCGAGGAAGGGGTCGAAGACGCTCTTCAAGACACGTTCAGCGTCGTGTCCCGCCAGCTGCCGCAGTTCGAAGGGCGCTCGGCGCTGCGTACGTGGTTGTTTGGCATCCTGCAGCGCGTCGCGGCGAACCACCGCCGCAGCCGCAAGCGCAGGCAAGCGCCACTCGAACCGTTCGAGGACATGGCGGGCCAGGGTCCCGGCCCCGACGCGCATGCCGAAGCGGTCGAGGCAGCGCGCCTGATCGAACGCTTCTGCGCGCAACTCGAGCCGGACCGGCGCGCCTTGTTCGTGCTCGCGGTGCTCGAAGATCTGCCCTCGGCGGAGGTGGCGGAAACGCTGGGGCTGTCCATCACTCAGGTGTATTCACGCGTGCACGCCTTGCGCGAGGGTCTGAAGCGCGCGCTCGCAGAGCGGGAGTCTCGACATGCTTGAACGAGAGGAGCTGGAGCGCAGCCTGGCGTTGGCTCGGCAGGCGCTGCAGGGGCCGGCGGCGATGAAAGCGCGCGTGCGCGCCCAGCTGGTCGCGAGCGGGGCGAACGCGCCCGCTCGGTTGGATGGCGCGCTCCCTTCGGGCGCGCCAGAGGTCACTGCAAGCGCAAAAGCGTCGCTCGCGCCGCTGCACCGTATGCTAGCGCGCCGCCCCCACCTCGGCACGGTGGCGGTTCTCGTCGGCCTGGGCTTTGGCGCTGGCTTCTGGCTCGGGCGGCAGCCGAGCGATCGGCTCGTGCAGGGCGCCGTGGGCTCGCCGAGCGCGGCCACGCTAGAAGAGCCGCCCGCGCTCTCGACGACGCCTGAGGCGGTCACCGATGTTGCGTTAGACCCGCTCGCCTCGACCTCCAGAGCGGCATCCGCCATCGAGCCCACGTCGCGGCGCGCAGTTTCGAAGCCAGCGTCGAGCAAATCCGCGACGCTAGCCCGCGCCCGGGACAGCGCCGCCAATGCAATGCGGGACGACGAAGCACTCATGCTAGAGGTCTCGCTCTTGCAGCGCGCCGATCGCGCCATCCGCGCAGGTGAAGGAGCGCTCGCGCTCGGTCTGCTCGACGAGCTCGCGCGCCAGGTGCACGCGCCACGCCTGCGTCAAGAAGCTGCCGCGGCGCGCGTCCTGGCCCGCTGCGTGCGAACCGGCGCGCACAGTAAAGGCTCGCTCGAGGAGCACGAGGCGCGCGCCGGCGCCGAACGCTTCCTCGCCGAGTCTGCAGCATCTGTGTATGCGGAGCGGATTCGCTCGGCGTGTCCACTCGAAGCAAAAGGTGCCGGGCAGCGCACGAGCTCCGAAGAACCCAACTCCGCTGGACACTGAAGGGGTCGAAGGAGCTTTCAATGAAAACCCAATCTCGATACCTCACGTCCCTGGCTCACCCATTGCGCGTACTTCGCGCCGGATCCTGGCTCGGCCTCGGCTGCCTCACGCTCGCCTGCGCGCGCGAAGGCGTCGATCTCGGCGGCGGCACCACGTCCCAGAATCTCGAACGCGGAACGCTGTGTGCCGAGTCGACGACGCTCGAAGAAGATGTGATCGTCAGTAACCAGGACGAGCTCGACAGAGTCTCCGGCTGCGAAGAGATCCGCGGCAACCTGATCGTGCGCATCTTCCCCGACGCGGACCTCACCCCGCTCAGCTCGCTGCGCGTCGTCGAGGGGCAGCTCGCGCTCGGCGTCCGGCAAGGCTGGGACTCGATTGCCGGCTTCGGCGTCTCCGATCGCGTGGACGCGGAAGTGGATCTGATCCGAGCCGGCTGGCTCCCGTCACTCGACGGTGTGCAAGCGCTCGAGCGCGTCGGCGCGCTCTTCCTCCGGGGACTGCCGGACCCCGATCTGCGCGCCTTCGAGAGCCTGCGCAGCATCGCCGGCAGCCTCGGCGGTTACGTTCGGGGCGGGGTGATCCTCCAGCAGAACCAGAAGCTGGTCAATCTCGGGGGCTTTGAGCAGGTGGCGGGGGTGAGGAGCCTGGTCGTCACTCTGAGCCCCGCGATCGAGAGCCTGAACGGCCTCGTCCCGCGAGATCTGGAGGACGTCGCGCTGTATTCGAGCGCGGCCCTCACGGACGTCAGCGCGCTCGCTCCGCTCACGGCACTCGACAACTTGATTGTGTATGAAACCGGCGTTACGGACCTGAATGCGTTCTCCGCCCTGGAGAGCGTGCGGGAAACCGTGACCGTGTTCGGCAACGCAGCGCTCGTGGACGCTACCGGACTCGGAGCGTTGCAGCGCGCCGAGCTGCTGCACATCGCCAACAATCCGCTCTTGATTGCCGTGCCCTCCTTCGCCAGTTTCAGCGCTCAGCCGCGCGTCCTCTCGATCCGAGACAACGCGGCGCTGCAGCACGTGGTGCTGGATTTCGTGAACGCGCCGACACCGACCTATCGCCTGGATGCCTTCGGCTCGCCGACTGGCGACGAGGTCGAGCTCGGCATCGACGTGATTGACGTGCAGAACAACGAAAGGCTGGAGAGCATCTCCGTGCCCGCCGGCTTGACCGCGGCGAAACTCTTCATCAGCGCCGACAACCCGAGCCTGACGAGCATCGACCTCGGCAGCCTGCGCCAGCTCGGCCAGTTGTCCATCATCAATCATGAACAGCTCACTCAGGTCGACCTCGGCGAGCTCGCGTCGGTGAGCTTCCTCCAGGCCTCGAACAACCCGCTGCTCTCGAGCACCACCTTTGACAGCGTTCCCAGCTTCGCCCGCGAGGTCAGCGGCAACGGCGATTGAACGAACGACGTCGGCCGGGCGCGAGCGCCGGCACCGCGGTCCGAGGGGACCACGGTGCGCCGGCGCTAGACGCGGGCCCGAATCACCGATGGGACACCGCTACTCGCTGCGCTTGGCGAGCAGGTGTCGCTCGAAAAACTGGCTGGTCGCGACGGCCAAGGCGTCGCGGTTGACTTTCTTCTGAAAGCCGTGGCCCTCGTCGTTGGCGAGCATGTACCAGACCTCACGACCTCCCTCCCGCACCTTCTTCACGATCTGCTCGGCCTCGGAGAGCGGCACGCGCGGGTCGTTGGCGCCCTGAGCGACAAACAGAGGGGCCACGATCTTGTCCGAGTTGTGCAGGGGCGAGATGCGCTCGAGCAACTCCCTCATGCCCGGTAGCCGCTCGTCGCCATACTCGACCCGCCGCAGATCCCGCCGGTACTCCTTGGTGCTCTCGAGGAAGGTGACGAAATTCGAGATCCCGACCACGTCGACCACCGCCGCGACCCGGCTACCAAACATGGCCCCGGTCGCGAGCGACATGTACCCGCCATATGAGCCGCCGGACACCGCCACCCGGCTCGGATCGAAGCGCGATTGCGACGCGATCCAGTCGAGCAAAGCCCCGATGTCCTTGACCGAGTCTTCGCGCCGCTCGCCGTTGTCGAGCAGCGTGTACGCGCGACCGTAGCCTGTCGAGCCACGCACGTTGGGCAGCACCACGGCGATGCCGAGCTCGCTGACGAGGTACTCGTTGAGCGGATTGAAGAAGGGCGCGACCGCTCGAGCACTTTCTGCGTATCGAGGCGGCAAGCGGCATCCTGCTCCTCATCTCAGCGGCCGTCGCCCTGCTCTGGGCGAACTCTGCTTGGGGTGAGAGCTATATCGCGTTCTGGCACGGGGCGTCCCCATGGCTACGGACATCGCGTTCGCGGTGGGTATTCTCACGTTGCTCGGTAAATGCATCCCGGCCGCGCTGCGCGTGCTCCTGCTCGCCCTGGCCGTGATCGACGATCCGAGCGCGCGCCTAACCCTACTGGTCCGCGTGCAGCCAGGCCGAGCTCAGCTGCCCCGCCTTGCGCTTCTCGCTGGCACCAGATCCGCCTTGACGAGGCTAAGCCGGCACTCCAGTGGACAAAGCGCCCTCGTCCCGGCCTGGAGGGGTGGCGTCCGGAGGCTCTCTTCGATAGTATCATATGATACTATCATGGCCGTCTATCGACCGCCGTTCAGCATCACCTCGAAGGCCGCGGCTGCCCTGGCCTCGATCTATCGCGCCATTGGCAGCTGGGAGGGT
Organism: Deltaproteobacteria bacterium; assembly: GCA_043747815.1. Taxonomy (GTDB): domain Bacteria; phylum Myxococcota_A; class Polyangia; order Polyangiales; family Polyangiaceae; genus SZUA-265. The sequence continues at coordinate 48,907 of JAYTOL010000067.1, read as the reverse complement.
GCCACTGGCGGCGCTGCTCCGGCGCCGAAATTGCGCAAGGACAATCGAATCCGCACGATCAAGGACACGCTCGCCATCGAGGGCAACACGCTGTCGCTCGAACAGGTCACCGCGCTACTCGAGGGGCGGCGCGTCATCGGCCCGAAGCGCGAAATTCTCGAGGTGCAAAACGCCAATGAGGCCTACGACCGAGCGGACAGCTTCGATCCGCTCTCGGACAAGGCGTTGCTCGCCGCCCATGCCATCTTCATGCGCGAGCTCATTCCCAATCCGGGGAAATTTCGCCGTGGAAGTGTCGGGATCATCAAGGGCTCCAAGGTGAGCCACGTGGCTCCGCCTCCCGCGCGCGTGCCTTTGCTGATCCGCGATCTTTTTGGATTCCTACGAAAGGATCACGAGACACCGCCCCTGATCCGGGCGGTGGTCTTTCACTACGAGCTCGAATTCATTCATCCGTTCGACGATGGGAACGGCCGCGTGGGCCGATTTTGGCAGCACCTGCTATTCCAGCGGGAGGCATCGATTTTCCGATACGCACCCGCAGAGTCTGTCATCCGGGAACGCCAGGGCGAATACTATCGGGCGCTGGAAAAGTCTGACCGAGCCGGTTCTTGCGACTCGTTCGTGGAATTGATGCTCGAGATTGCGGACCAGGCACTCCGTCAGATTCCCACCCACTCGAGAGCGCCCGTGGTCACCCCCGACCAGCGCCTGGATCGCGCGGAAGCCGCGCTCGGTCGCCGTTGGTTTCAGCGCAAAGACTACCTTGGGCTCTTCTCTGGGATGTCGACGGCAACGGCGAGTCGCGATCTGCGTCGGGGCGTCGAGCGCCATCGACTGGAGCCCAGGGGATCACAGCGGCTCACCGAGTATCGATTTCAGAAGCCATAGCTCAACGGCCCAAAGACACCTCGGCAATCGGCTTGCAGAAGCTGAAGAGACCGCAACATAGTGGGGCTCGAATTGCTGATCTGCCCGACCCTGAACCAGATTGCCCATGTCGACTGCCAATAAGCGTCTGATTCGCAAGCCGGCGAGCAAGGATACACCTACTGCGGGTCGAGAGGCGCGCCTCACCCATACGTTGGCCTTCATGCGCTTGCTCTGGGCCGTGGATCACGGTCTGCGCTCGCTCTCCAAGCAGATGCAGGCACGCATCGGCATGACCGGGCCGCAACGTTTGGTGCTGCGTATCGTGGGTCGATTTCCGCACGTGACGCCGAGCGAGCTCGCCGAGTTGCTGCACCTCGATCGGGGTACCCTGAGCGGCATCGTGGAGCGCTTGGCCACGCAGCAGCTGCTGCAGCGCGTGCCGCACCATGAGGACGGGCGCAGTGTGCTGCTCGACCTCACCGCGCGCGGGCGCCTGCTGGATCAGGAGACGTCTGGCACCGTGGAGGCGTGCGTCCGGCGCGCGCTGGCGTCATTGCCTCGCGCCAAGATTGACGCGGCGAAGGAGGTCCTGGAGGCGGTGGCACGCGAGCTCTCGAAGGAGGAGGAGCGCGACGCGGGCGACTCGATCGAGGGATGAATTCTCCCGCGGCTTGACTATGTCCAACGTTCCGCGTGGCTCCGAGCCCCAAAATGCCGCTCCCCGGTGGCAAGTCCTACCGAGCCGCGCCAGCGACGCCGCGGTGCGGTACTCGATCCGGCCGTCGCCCACGGAGGCGCAACGGACGCTCGGCGTGACGCTGATCGTCGGCGCGCTCGATCAGACGGTCCTTTCGGGCGTGGTGGTCGCGGCGGTCCGTCGCGGCCATCGAACATGAACCGTTCACCTCCTATCCAGTTGTGGACGCGGAGCGCCGTTGCCTCGGGCTCATCAATCTCGCGAGGCTGCGGCGAGTCATCGCGGAGGGAGGCGCCCTGCGGCGAGTCGGCGAGCTGGTGCGCCTCGAGGAGTATCTCTACCCTCACGATCCGCTGATCCGGGCCGTGGTGCGAATGAATGAGCTCGGCACTCGTCAATTGCCAGTGGTGGAGAAAGGCAGTCGCGAGCTACTGGGGCTCATCACGATGAGCGATATCTTCCGCGCTCAGGCGGAGGCGGCCGAGGGGGGAGACGGGACCGAGTCCGCTCGCACCTTGCAGACGGCGGATCTCGAGTAGCCGTCCCCCCACTTCGCACCCCGCGCTCTACAGCACGCCCCGAGCGCCGAGCCAGGTCGCCCGCAGGCCCTCGTCCGCGATACCGCGAGCCACGTCGTCGATCAGCGCACGCGCTCGCGCGAAGGCCACGCTCGACGCCCCCCGATCGCCGCACGCTCTGCGCTCGGAGCCCAACGTCGTGAAGACTCTCCGGGCGGTCAGCGGCATCGGGTGATCCGCGAGCAGGCCGACGGCGGCCGTGAGCTCGAGCTCCGCGCGCTCGGGGCGCCCGAGGGCGAGCTCAATCCGAGCCAAGAGCTCGTGAGCGATCACGACGTGCTTGATGGCCTTTTGATGTGTCGCTGCCGCCAGCAATTCGGCAGCTGAGGCCAGCGCGGCTCGGGGTTCGCCGCCCGCGAGCCAGCACTCCGCGTCGGCCGCCTGCCAGTGCAACCAGGCGCGGTCACGCGCCGCCGCCCCGCCTTGGGGCAGTGCTGGAGCCGTCAGCGACTTGGCCGCATCGAGCGCCGCTCGGGCCGCCGTCGCGTCCCCGCGCTCCAAAAAGACGAGCGCCAGCTGGCTCCATGAATGGACCTCTCCAGAGGTTAGCCTGCGTTCTTTGGCGAGCTCCTTGCCTCGCAGAGACTCCGCGGCGGCTCGCTCCAGATCTCCCGCTTCGAGAAAGAGCCACCCGAGACCGTTGTACAGCGCTTGCAACGAATCGCGGAACTCCGCGCGCTGGGCGACCTCGACGGCTTCGTTCAAAGCCTCGAGCCCCGCGGACAGCCGCCCGAGGTGGGCACGGATCAGGCCGAGCCCGAGCAGCCCGTCGACGCGACCCGCCGCCTCGATATTCACCGCCAATCCCGCGAGCGTCTCGTGCTCCGCCGCTTCATACTCGGCCAGGTGAAAGTGCATGCGCCGGCTGCCGCTGTACGCCAGGTGCAACGCACGCGAGTGATGGATGGCGCGCGCCGCCGGAGTGGCCTGCTCGAGCAGCGCTCGTGCGGCGCCCACGTCACCGAGCACGAGCTGCCACGTCGCCATCCACGCGAGCGCCTCCACGCGGCGCGGCTCGTTGGGTGACGCTCGCGCGAGCTCCAGGTATTCTTGCACCCGGCGGCCCATCTCATCCACCCTGCCGGTGAGCAAGAGCACGTGGCAGAGCCCCCAGTAGGCTTCGCACTGGATCGCCACCGCGCCCATGCCGCGCGGTTGATTCGGCATGCGCGGCATGTCAAACGAGCCGAAGGCGTCCCGCCACGGCCGAGCGAGGTAGTCAAACACGCTGTCCTGCGCGCGCTGTGCTTCGGGGTCGTCCGCCGTGAAGTTGGGCGAGCTCGCGCACTGCAACATGGCCTCGAACTCGCGCGCCGCGCCGGCGGGGTCATCGACATTGACCGTGGACCACGCCAGATCGTAGTGAAGGAGCACGTGTTCCGCGATCTGGTCGGGCGCGGGCAGCTCTTTCACCAGCTCGAGCGCACGCTCATAACAGCGCTTGGCTTCACGGTTCGCGTGGAGGCGGCCCGCCTGTTCAGCCGTGTTCTTCAGCTGCTCGATGGCGCGCTCATACTCGCGTGCCGCTTCGAAATGGAGCGCGAGCTGCGCTGCGCCGCGACCCCCCTCTCGGCCTTGCTCCGCCAGCAAGGCATCGGCGGCTTGCCGATGCAGCAGCTTGCGGCGCTGGCTGGCCAACCCCTCGTACAGCACGTCCCGATACAGCACGTGCGCGAAGCGGTAGCGCAGCGTGATGCGGCGATCGGGCAGGCGCTCTTCCTCGAGCAACTCGACGAGCCGATGCGTGCGTGCCAGCTGGTCGAGGCGCTCGTCGAGTGAGACTTCATCGACCCCGAGCACGCTGGCCAGCGTCGCAGCTCGGAATTCGGCGCCGAGCACGCTGGCGGCTTGCAGCGCGCGCCGATCCGGCTCGCCCAATGACTCCAGCTTCCTCTCAATCAACCCGCGAACGCCCTCCGGTATGGCGCGTTGCAGCTCGGCGACGGGGCGCGTCAAACACCAGCGGCCCTCACGCTCGACGATGTCGCCGCGGTCGACCAAGAGCTGCACCAGGCGCGTCACGAACAGCGGGAGCCCCTCCGAGGCTGCGCTGATTCGGGCGTCCAGCTCTGCCGGCAGATCGTGAGCTCTAAAGCGCGCCTGGAGATAGCGCGTGACGCCCGCCGGATCGAGCAACGGCAAGGCCAGCTCGTCGCATTCAGCGTGAGCCGAGAGCTCGCGCCGGACATTTTTCAGAGGATGATCGCGGGCCTCGACCTCTTCTGCGCGCAGCGTCACCAGGATGAGCACGCGCCACGAGGCCACGCGCTGGGCGAGCAAGCGCAGCAGATCGCAGCTCGATGGATCCGCCCAGTGCATGTCTTCGAGTAGCAGCACGAGGGGCTCCCGCGCGCTCAATGCGCCGAGCCCATCACCCATCTCCCGCAGCATGCGCGCGGCGTTTGCGCCACGAGCTTCGTTCAAAAACTCCGCGAGCTCCTGCCGCCCGAGCAGGCTCGGAAATTGGCTGCACCAGCTGGGCGCATGCCGCAGCAGCACCTCGCTCACGTCTTTCCCGTGCGGTCCGGTGAGCAGGCCGCCGAGCGCCTCCAGAAACGGCAGATAAGCCTCGCCGGCTCCGGACTGCTCGAGGCAGCGACCTGTCGCCGTGCGCAGCGCATCGCGGGCTGATCGAGCCTGCCGTAGAAATTGCGCGCACAGCTCGGTCTTGCCCATGCCGGGCTCACCCGACACGAACACCACGCGGCCGTGACCCGCGATGGCTCGCCCGAGCAGCTGCGTGAGCCGCTCGAGCTCCGGCTCGCGCCCGACGAACGTCGGCTCGAGCAGATCGAGGCTCGCCGGCACGTTCGGCTCAGGCACGCGCACCGGCGCGACGAACCGGTAGCCGCGACGGGCCAACGTCTGAATGTAGCGATGTTCGGAGGCGCTCTCGCCGAGGGCCTTGCGGAGCGTGCTGACGTTCACCGTCAGATTGTTCTCCTCGACCACCGTATCCGGCCAGAGCTCGCTCATGAGCTCGAGCTTGCCCAGAGCGCGACCGCGGTTCTGCACGAGAAACCAGAGCAGATCGAACACCTTGTCCGTCAGGGCGATGGGCTGCCCGTCGCGCGTGAGGAGGCGCTCGCGCCCATCGACCCGGAACGCGCCGAATTCATACACCGCATGCGGACTTTCCAGCATCGCGCGGACGGGTTTAGCAACTCTTTGGGAAAAGTCTAAGCGCGGGCCAAGGACCTCGGCGTCCTGCGGGGGCAGAGTGCCCGTGGAGGTCGAAACATGTTTAAACTTCTAAAGTCCAGAGCTCGCTTCGGGGCGGGTGCGCTGTCGCTGCTGGTCTCGGTACTGGCACTGGGGTGCAACACGGCCAAAACGCCTGCCGCCGGTCAGCTCGAGATCGTGGCGGCAACCGAGAGCGGTTCTGCGTTCGACTCGCCCACGAAGGGCACTTTCGTGGGCAGTTTGGAGCTGCGCGGTCTGCGAGATGAGGCCCTGGCTTCGATTCCAATCAGGGGACTCTCACTGGGCGGCAGCTTGCGGCGTGAACTGCCGGCCGGACTGTATACGATGGCCTGGACGATCGACGAGGGGGATGCAGGCGAGGCGGGCACGTCCCGAATGGCACGTGACTTGCCACTCGTCGGGATCATCGCGGGTCAAGTCACGAAGCTGATCGTGCAACCGCCGGCAGCATGCTCGGACGCGCCACCCCCTGAGGCATTCGACGCTGAACAGCTCCCCTCAACGTGCAATACGGACAGGATATAGCGTCGGCACAAACGGCGAGCGAGCAACCTGGGGTCGTGAGTGGGCTGGACATGTTACTTCCTTCGCGCGGGCGCGGGCTTCACTTGCGCCGTGCGCGCGCGCTTGCCACGCGCAATCTCGGTCGCGAGCGCGTCCAGCGGCGGGCCCCAGAAGCGCCGGAACTGCTCGAGCCAGGTGTCGATCGCAGCCAGCGGCCGCGTGTCGACGGCGTACAGGCGGCGCGTCCCCTCCGCGCGCACCGTCGCGAACCCGCTCTCACGCAGCACCTTGAGCTGCTGAGACACCGCGGACTGCGTGATGCCGAACTCCCTCGAGATGATCTCGACGACCGCGCCGGACGCGTGCTCACCGGCGGCCAGGATCTCCAGGATTCGACGCCGGACCGGATCACCGAGCACGTCGAACGCGTGCATCATTCACCCAGATAGAACGCGATGGTCCGCGCCGCCCGCGCGCGTGCGTCTGCCGCGTCTTCACCCGACGCGGCGTGCGCGGCTCCCCAGGCTTCACCGCTGCCGCGCATGAACGCTTTGCCCTCGCTCGACGTCGTCCACGCCTCGATCGCCTCGTGATCGAGCGCGGCTGCCGGATTGGCCAGGTGCCGCTCCAAGCCGTAGAGCCCGAGATCCCAGCCGACGCCCACCGCGCCCGGGCCGTACTTCTTCAAGTGCTCTTCACCGATCCCGTCCTTGTGCGCGATGTGTTCCAGCGTGAGCCGCGCGCCGTTGGGGTCGGGCGCTAGGCGCAGGTTCACCCAGCTCGTGCCTCCCATGAACTCCCACGTCACGTCCAGCGCTCCGGGCCGCTCGCAACGCGTGATGGTGCCGCCCGCGTTCCCCTTCAGCTGATAACGCCCCCCGAGCTTCAGCTCACCCTCGACGGGCAGGAACCAACGCGCCAGCCGCTCGGGCGTTGTAATCGCCTCCCACAAATCTTCGACCGTCGTCGGGTAGCTGCGGATCGCGACGGCGACGAGCGCGGGCTTGCCCAAATGTTCACGATTGTCCACCCGACGAAACTCCGATCCGAAAACGTTGGTCATATTCCCTAAGTATCAACGACAACTAATATTAGCAACTGCTAATTATCTGGCCGCGCGGAACGTTCAGGACCTCGATCTAGAGATGCCCCCCTCGGGCGCGCAGCGCGCCCGGTCCCCCCTAGCCCTCGCTGCGCTCGGGCGGAGGGACATCGGATATCGTTTGACGTTAAACGATAAATGGCTCAGACTGACAACAGGTGATCCAGGGGTTCCGTGACAGGGCGGCCGAAGACATTCGCAACGGCAAGGCATCCCGTGCCGCTAGAAGTCGGCTTCCAAACTCGTTGTGGCGAGCTGCGGCCCGGAAGTTCGATCAGCTCCATCGCGTCCTCGAATTGGAGGAGCTACGGACCCCGCCTGGGAACCACCTCGAAGCGTTGCGCGGCGATCGCCAGGGGCAGCACGCCATACGCATCAACGAACAATATCGGATTTGCTTCGTGTGGGGTCCAGACGGCCCAGACCAGGTAGAAGTCGTCGACTATCACTGAGGTGAAAGGCACAAACGTGGCAGACTCAAAGCGCAAGAGTGTCGGTCTACCGACACATCGACCACCGACTTCTCCAGGGGAGATGCTGCGCGAGGAGTTTCTAAACCCGCTCGGATTGACGCAGACCGAAATTGCCCAACGTTTGGGAGTTCCGGTCGGACGCATCAACCAGATTCTCCAGGATAAGCGAGCGATCACGGCTGACACCGCGATCCGGCTAAGTCGGGTGCTCGGGATGAGCGCGGAGTTCTGGCTCGGGCTGCAGACGGACTGGGACCTCTGGCACGCCAAGCGAGCCATCGATTTGACCGCGCTTCACCCCCTGCCGCGAAAAGCAGGCTGATGCCGAAGGAGCTCCCGCTCTAGTCCTTCCAGGGTGTTGGGCATTCCTCTGGGGCGTGGCCGTCCTGCTGCGCGCCGCGCTCGAGTCCATTCTAAACTGGTGCGAGTGTGCCTGTGCCTCCTCCGCCTTTTCGCCCCTACTCGCCTTTGGGAAGCGGCGAGTTTCCATGAGTACCTCGAGACGTCGAGCCGATGTATGACCCAATATCATGCGTTGACAGGTAATCCGGGGGCGCGTTTTTGCCTGTTACGCCGAGCCTTTTAAATTCGGTTTCAAGCTCCTGCATGTCCGAATCCGTGAGCTCGACGTTGATCGCGGCGATGTTTTCTTTCATGTGTTCAGTTTTGCATGTGCCTGGAATTGGGACGATGAAGGGCTTCCTGTGAAGGAGCCAGGCGAGCGAGACCTGCCCGGGTGTTGCTCCTTTGCGCTCACCGACACGAGCCAGCGCGTCAACGAGTGGACGATTGGCCCGAATGGCTTCTTTAGTCCATCGTGGGAACTTTGCTCTCGCTCTCAGATCAACCTTGGGGTCGAGGTTTTCGATCGGGGTCGTAGATTTACCCGTCAGGTAGCCCATGCCCAGCGGGCTCCAAGGCACGAACCCGATCCCTAGCTCTTCGCACACGGCCAGAACCTCGATCTCGGGATCTCGCGTCCAATACGAATACTCATTTTGAACGGCGGTCACTGGCTGCACCTCGTGAGCTCGGCGAATTGTGGCTGCGCCGGCCTGTGAAAGGCCAAAATGTTTGACCTTGCCTTGTTTGATTAGGTCCTGGACGGTTCCGGCAACGTCTTCGATCGGAACCTTTGGATCGACTCTGTGCTGGTAGAGAAGATCGATGTGGTCCGTGCGAAGCCTCTCGAGGCTGTCCTCCACTGAGCGGACGATAGTTTTCGGAGTACTATCTAGACCGCCGCCTCCACCAGGACCGAGATCGAAACCAAACTTCGTTGCAACCACCACGTCGTTTCTAAACGGTGCGATCGCTTCGCCCACGTAGTCCTCGCTGAGAAAGGGCCCGTAGACTTGAGCAGTATCGATAAACCTCACTCCGCCAGCATAGACTTCGCGAATCAGCTCGATTGCCTCAGCACGCGAGATGCCGGGCCCGTAGAAGCCGGAAACGGTGTTCATGGCTCCAAAACCAAGGCCGGTGACCGTAAGTGAGCCCAGCTTTCGCGTAGGCAGGGCTGACGTAGTATCTGGACGGCTCGTGCCAGCGCCTACTCTGACTTGATGGGTGGAGCTTACGCAGCCCGCAATTCCAGAGGCGACGAGGGTCCCTCCAGCAACGGCACTCATCTGCAGCACCACGCGGCGACTCAGGATTGTTGAATCTAAATTCGATGCCATATTGATCCCTTTCTCGTGTGACACCCTCAGCGCCGAGCGCCGTCCGTCGAGATGGACAGGTCCTTGTGCGCCTGCACCTCCGCTAGCCGAGCTTGGAGGTCCGCGGTAATGCCTAGAACGGCGTCGCTCCCTGCGAAGAACTGCCGGGGCGGCGATTCCAACCGGGCTAGCTTCACTAGCGCCGCTCCCAGCTTCGCCGGATCGCCCGCCTGGTTGCCGTGGTAGGTCTCCCACTGCGCTTTGACCGCAGCTGGCGCTTCGTAACCCTCGATCGATCGCTCACCGAACACCACGGACTGCGGGGCGAGCAGGTCCGTGCGGAAGAACCCGGGCTCTACGAGTGTCACCCTTATGCCGAAGCGCTCGACTTCCTGCGCAACGGACAAGGACAACCCCTCGATGGCAAATTTCGTCGCCGCGTAGGCGCCCGTCGTCCCGTAGCCGATGACGCCTGCCATGGACGACACGTTGAAGATATGGCCCGAGCCTTGCCGGCGCATGACAGGCAGCGCTGCGCGCATGACGTACAGGACGCCGTAGAAGTTCGTAGCGAATTGGCGTTCGATCTGCTCGGTGGTCAGCGACTCGAGGTTGCCGATGAGGCTGTAGCCTGCGTTGTTGACCAGAACATCGATACTGCCGAAGGCTTCCACCGCAGAGGCAACTGCCTGTTGCGCTTGTTGTTCGCTAGTGACGTCTAGCGCCACGAACGCGAGCCGGTCGCTCGCTGACTCGCCAATGGCGAGCTCGAGCTTCGATAGGTTCCGCGCCGTCGCGACGACGCGATGGCCGGCCGCGAGCGCCGCCTTTACGACGGCGGCGCCGATCCCACTGCTTGCCCCGGTGACAAACCAAACTTTGCTCATGCTTACCTCCGTGTCTGAAGGACCCCGGCCGCTGTGCGTCGAAAAGAACCTAAGGCAAACGACAGTCAGTGACTAGACGCCAAAATGTGCATAGACCTATACACGGGGATCATAAATGCGTGGTGGTGACTTCAAGGATCTCGTCGCTTTTCTCGCCGTGGCTGAGGAGCGGAGCTTTACCCGTGCTGCGGCGAAGCTCGGCGTCTCGCAGTCCGCGCTCAGCTTCACGGTGCGGCGTCTCGAGACACGCCTCGGCGTGCGGCTCCTAAATCGCACCACGCGCAGCGTGGCTCCCACCGATGGAGGCGAACGGCTGCTGCGGACTCTCCGACCGGCCTTCGACCAGATCGAGACGGAGCTGGTTGGCGTGGGCGAGCTTCGAGACAAGGCAGCTGGAACGATCCGAATCACCACGAACGATCACGCCGCAAACACGGTCTTATGGCCCGTGATTTCGAAGCTGCTCCCTCAATACCCGGACATCAAGGTGGAGCTGAACATCGACTACGGCCTGACGGACATCGTCGCCGACCGTTACGACGCCGGTGTGCGGTTTGGGGACCAAGTGGCGAAAGACATGATCGCCGTGCGCGTCGGGCCCGATCTGCGAATGACCGTCGTGGGCGCGCCGTCATACTTCGCAGCGCGGCCGGAACCGAAGTCACCGCAGGATCTCGTCAATCACAACTGCATTAACTTCCGCCAGCCAAGCGCGGGCGGCCTGTACCCCTGGGAGTTCGAGAAGCGCGGGCGCGAGCTCAAGGTACGGGTAGACGGCCAACTCGTATTCAACGGCAGCTATCAGATCCTCGAGGGGGCGCGGGCGGGCTTCGGCCTCGCGTACCTGATGGACGACATGGTGCAGGCGGACGTGGCCGCAGGTCGGCTGAAGCAGGTGCTCGCGGACTGGTGCCCACCGTTCTCTGGCTATCATCTCTATTACCCGAGTCACCGACAGCTAGCGCCGGCTCTCGGGGTGCTCGTCAATGCGCTCCGTTTCAAAGGTGAATCGAGTCACCGAGGGAGTCGCTCGGCAGATCGCAGGCGTAAAGCTGAGGTTGCCACCTTACACGTCCCGTCAGTGACCGCGAAACCAAGTGGTTGTGCCTCACGTCGGTCGTGAGCATCCACTCCAGCTGTCGGCGTTCGAGCCGTACTGTGTCTTTAATCATGCCAGTCGCACTCCATCGTCGTCGCGCTCTCTCGACGGGCACGCTTCTTCTCGCCTTCCTGGCCGCGTCTTGCGACTCGACCAAAGGTCCGACGTCGCTGGTCGGCGCCGGGTCGAGCCCAGAAACGGGGCTGCCTCCCGACAATGGTGGAGGTGGCGCCCAAGGTGGGCCGGGGGGACTCGGGGGGATCCCTGGTCTGATTCTGTCCAGCGACTGGGAGCCCGACGACTCGGCACACACCGGAACACTGGCGATTCTCCCCGACGCCACGCAGACCGTTGTCGTCACGCAGGGGCAAGCGTTGCCGAGTGTGGTCTTCACTGCGACAGTCGGTGGCAGGCCGGTGAATGCCGCTTGGTCCGTCGATCGTGGTGAGCTTGGGCGCGTCACACCGTCGCTCACCGACACGGCCACGTTCACGCCCACCGGGGCCTTCGCCGGCACCGTAACCGTTCGCGCCGGGCTGAACGGGACCGTCCTCGAGCGTGCGGTCGACATTCGCATCGTCGCGGATCAGAACGGTCCCGCCACCGCGAGCGGCGCCCAGATCGCCGATGACGTCGCGGAGCTCACGAGCGGCGGAGGCGTGGGGGGCGTGGGCGGGGAGGGTATCGGCACCGCCGTCACCGACGCGGCAACGCTCGCCGCGCTGCGTGCACCGACGGGCAGCGGCCAGGCACAGGGGCTCACGTTCTCGTATCCCTACGACGGCACGGTCTTCCCGCGCGGTCTGCCCGCGCCCCTCATCATGTGGGACTGGGCGACGCAGGATGCGGACGCCATCTCGCTGCATCTGGCGACGACGAGTGGGGCGTTCTCATGGACCGGCGTGTTTGCTCGCCCCGCGATCCTGGAACAGACAGGCGGACCCTTCGTCCGACATCCCATTCCGCAAGACGTGTGGGAAGCCGCGAGCGCCTCCGTGGGAGCCAGCGCCGGCAGCGGACCGGATCGGCTGGTGTTGAGCCTGGTGGTGGCGCGTAACGGGCAGGCATTCGGGCCGATTGCCCAGACCTGGGCCGTGGCCCCCGCGCGCCTCTCGGGCACCATTTACTACAACTCCTACGGCTCGCAGCTCGCGAAAAATGAAGGGGACGCCGTCGGCGGCGACCACCAGTTCGGCGGCGCCGTGCTCTCGATCAGAGTCGGCGACACGGCGCCGCGCTTGACCGCGGGCTCGAACGGCGGCGTCAGCGCGTGCCGGACCTGCCACTCCGTCGCTGCTGACGGCTCTCGGCTCGTCGTGCAACGCGGCGATGTTTACGCGGCCAGCTCTGCCTACGACCTGGACGCCTCCGGCGGTGCCGCCGAGACCGCGCTCGCCAACGGCGCGGAGTTTCCCGCGCTTACCCGCGACGGCGACAAGGCGCTATCCCCCTCCGGGCAAATGCTTTCACTGCCCGGCGGTGACGTGCTGCCGTCGAGCGGACTTTCGTCGGCGTTCACCAACCTCGGGACGCCCATGTTCTCGCCGGATAGCTCGCTCGTCGCGTTCAATCCGATGGCGGGATCCGGAGTCTCCAATCCGACCCAGAAGCTCGTCGTCATGCACTTCGACGCTACGAGCAACGCTTTTAGCAACCCGGTGGTGGTCGTCGACGGCACGGGCCGCCCCAGCGCCGAGCGGCCCGGCTGGCCCGCGTTTCTCCCCGACGGACGCTCCCTCGTGTTTCAGCAACAGTACGCGGCGGGGGGCGACGGCAACTCGGACGGGGCGCTGTTCACGCGCAGAGGAGCCAAGGCCCAGATCCACTGGGCGGGCGCCAGCGGCGGCGCGGTGACGCCGCTCGACCAGCTGAATGGCGTCGGCTACCTGCCGCATCTGGCGACGCCCCCGGCGCTGACCTGCACGGCTGACGGCCAGAGCGTGGGCAGCATCGATCCCGGCCATGTCGACGACCACAACGCGAACTATGAGCCCACCGTCAACCCGGTCGCGTCCGGCGGCTACTCCTGGGTGATCTTCACGAGCCGGCGCTTGTACGGCAACGTCGCCACCATTCCACCCTTTTGCAGCGACCCTCGCGGCGTCAACCTGGTGGAGAATATCACCACGAAGAAGCTCTGGGTCGCTGCCGTCGACGTCAATGGCCAGCCGGGCAGCGACGCGAGCCACCCGGCGTTCTACCTCCCTGCCCAGGAGCTGCTCGCGGGCAACTCGCGCGCGTTCTGGGTGCTGGACCCGTGCCGCGCGGACGGTGCGAGCTGCGAGACCGGTGACCAATGTTGCAATGGCTATTGTCAGCCGGGCGCCGGCGACACACTGGTGTGCGTGAACCAGCCACCTGCAGCGAGTTGCTCGATGGTGCAGGAGCGGTGCGAGGTAGCCTCCGACTGTTGTGATTCTTCCAACGTCTGCGTGGGCGGTTTCTGCGCGCTGGCGACCCCGCGCTGAGCGGCGCCCGGCATCCAGGCCTCTCACGCCCGCGAGAGGCCGCGGGCCTTGAACCGGCGCGCTGACGGCGAGCCGTTGATAATCATGGTTTGCACCCCAAACTAGTCCTTGGAAAACACGACCTTTGCACCACCCCGACCGAGCGCTTGGGGCAGGTCAGCGGGGTCTTCGACGCGACCGAGAGGGGTGTACGAGAAGGACGAGTGGAACGTCACATAGAAGACAACCAGAGTGTCCGTGCCGTACAACATGATGTCGCCATTGCGAACCGTGCCTGGTCGCCTCGCATTCGCAGGCAGCGCTTTCGGCAGGCTGGCGTGCTTCTCGTTGCCGTTCAGCTCGCTCATGTCCAGCTTCAACGGCAGTTGCGCAGCCCACGCACTGGCGGCTCCGTTGTCGGTCAACGTGATGGCGAAGCGACGTTCGCCGACGGTCATCCACATACGTGATTCCTCGGGTCTCAGGGATGCCGGTGCGTCATCCGCCGCAGCTACAACGGGTGAGGCTGATGATGGGTGAGCCTCGGCCATAGGCCGTGGGGATGGGTAACTACCAGCGTCCGATGCACGGGACAGCCCCGCACAGTCGCAGCTCGCCAGGGCGAGAATCGCAACCGGAATCTCAATCATGAAACGGATCCGCACGACGCCCTCGTTATGGGCCTGGACCACGGCACCTGGAAGACCCCATGAGCGGGATGGCCTGTTTAGCCAAACTTGACAATGTCCACGAGCCGGCGCTGTACACTGTGGCGCGTGAGCACGACCCTCTTCCCCCACCTTCAATCCTTCCTCGCCGTGGCTCGCGCGCGCAGCTTCACCGGCGCCGCTCGCGAGCTCGGCGTCTCGCGGTCGGCCGTGAGCCAGAGCGTGAGACAGCTCGAAGCGGAGCTCCGCGTGACACTCGTGGCACGGACCACGCGCAGTGTGTCCGTCACGGATGCAGGGCGGCGCCTGCTGGAGTCCGCGGGCCCGGCCGTGGCACAAGTGCACGCCGCGCTCGTCGAAGTGTCCGCCAAGCCAGGTGAGGTCGTCGGCCGCCTGCGGCTGACCCTGCCGCGGGCCGCGTTCGACTTTGTGATCAAGCCGTTCCTCCCTACTTTCCGCGAGCGGCATCCGCGCATCGAGCTCGAGCTCGTGTTCGAGGACCGGCGTGTGGACATCGTCAAGGAAGGCTTTGACGCTGGCATTCGTCTGAGCGAGTTCGTGGAGCGCGACATGGTCAGCCTGCGCCTGACGCCCCCGCTGCGCTTCATCGTCGTGGGCGCACCGAGCTACCTGGAGAAGCATGGGACGCCCGAACGCCCCGAGGACCTTCTCCAGCACGAGTGCCTGACATTTCGCTCGGAGACCACGGGCTCGGCGTACGCCTGGGAGCTCGAGCGTGGGCGGAAAACCTGGCGCCTGTCCGTGCACGGCAGCGTGCTCACCAACAATGGCCACCTCTGCCTGGAGTGGGCGGAGCAAGGTCTAGGGCTCTGCTATGCGTTCGAGCCGCTAGCGGCGGAGCAGCTGCGCACGGGGCGGCTCCGGTGCGTGCTCGAGGCCTACGCCGCGACCGTGCCTGGCTTCTACTTGTATTACCCGAGCCGCTCACAGAGCTCCCCTGCGCTAAAGCTGTTCGTCGAGACGCTGCGCGAGCTCGCAGCAGCTCAGTCGTCGCCGAGCTCCGCTCAACGACCGCGCTGAGCAGACGCCTACGCGCCGGGCGATCGCCTGCGATTGTCAATCAGCGCTTAACACCCCATCAACAGACGTGTGCCTAGTCGTCTCGACTCGCCGAACGCAGGATAGTCCTGCAAGCCGAACGCCGGCAATACCCTCCGAGGATGACGCCATGACGAACGCACCGACGACGACGAACAACACCGACAACGACAACAGAGGGAAACTCTTCGCCGCGCGTAGAGGGTTCATGCAACGGGCCATCCTGATCGGTTCAGCGCTGCTAGGCGGCTGCGGAGCCCGGCAGTCGGGTGCAACCCCCACTACGAATACGACGAAAGAGGTTACCGCTATGCAGTTGACACAGGAATGGGACAAGACCTTTCCCAAGAGCGACAAGGTCGATCATCAGAAGGTCACCTTCAAGAACCGCTACGGCATCACCCTGGCGGCCGATCTCTATCTGCCGATGAACCGTGCCAGCGAGCGGCTGTCGGCGCTGGCCATCGGGGGTCCGTTCGGCGCAGTGAAGGAACAGTCGTCCGGACTCTATGCGCAAACCATGGCCGAACGCGGCTTCGCCACGCTGGCCTTCGATCCCTCCTATACCGGCGAAAGCGGGGGCGAGCCGCGCCATGTCGCCTCGCCGGACATTAACACCGAGGACTTCAGCGCAGCAGTGGATTTCCTAGGCCTGCATCCGTCCGTCGACCGCGCGCGCATTGGCATCATCGGCATTTGCGGCTGGGGCGGCATGGCCTTGAATGCCGCCGCCGCGGACGTGCGCATCAAAGCCGTCGCCGCGAGCACCATGTACGACATGACGCGGGTGATGTCGAAAGGCTACAACGACAGCACGACCCGAGAAGAGCGCACCACGGCGCTCGGGCAACTGAGTCAGCAGCGTTGGAAGGATGCGGAAAAAGGCTCTCCAGCGCTCGGCCCAATCAGCAATGAGCTGAAAGGTGGCGAGCCGCAATTCATGGTCGACTACGCCGACTACTACAAGACGGCACGCGGCTTCCACCCGAGAGCAATCAACTCGAACGGCTCATGGACACTCACCAACCCGCTGTCGTTCATGAACATGCCGTTGCTGACCTACATCGCGGAAATCTCGCCGCGTCCGGTCCTCGTGATTCATGGCGAGAAGGCCCACTCGCGTTACTTCAGCGAGACCGCCTATGCGGCCGCGGCAGAGCCTAAGGAGCTGATGATCATCGACGGCGCAAGCCACGTCGATCTGTACGACCGCATGGACAAGATCCCCTTCGACAAGCTGACCAGCTTCTTCGTCACCCACCTCGGGTGAGCGCCCATGACCAAGCCCTACGTCAGCGTTCATATGTCGACGCGCGTCGACGCCGCACGAACCCAGTCGGTGGCTGCCGAAGAGTGAAAACGCGACGCCTGCCAGCCACCGGATATGCGCGGGCTCCAGGCTGTCCGGCCGCGAGTCATAGCTGTGGCGCCTCTCGAGCGTCAGCGCGAGGCGGGTATCTTGTATTCGACGCCGAGTGAGCCCGAGAGGTAGCGATCGCTCGCGGAGCCTGCGGCGCGATCGGCGTTGCCGCCAGGCTCCACGTTCATCGACAGGCCATAGGCTTGGTAGTTGAACGCTGCCTGCACTTCGAGCGCCTCTGATAGCGGGAAGCCGACCCGGAGCATGGCCTCGATGGCGCCGCCGCTCGCACCGGGGAACCAATCGCTGGATTCGAAGTCGCCCAGCCCTAATACGAACAGATAGGCGAGCCGCGGCTCGACGACGAGCGGCCCAAGCGGCAAGCGCGCGCCGCCTCCCAGGCGCAGGAAGCCGTAGCTCACGTCGGGCATCGCGAACTCCGGTTCATCCCCAGCTGCCACGGTCGTGCCGAAGGAGTGCCCCCCGTAGGCGAGCTGCACGTACGGCTCTGTGGTGCCCACCGGGATGCGCCAGCGCGCGCCGATCGAGTACCAGCGGGAGCTGGTTGGGAAATCGGCCACCGCCGCCGGCGCCGTGCAGTTGCCTTGTAGGTCGAGCGCCGGCCGACAGTCGTGCGACTCCATGCCGAAGGCCTGGCCGAACGCCACCTCGAGCCCCAGATTTGCGGCAAACCCGCCCGTGAAATGTGCGGCTGGGTACCACGTCGCCGCGAGCTCGAACGCCGCCCCGAGCGGCAGGTTGTAGTCGCGCAAGGCTCCGCTGCTCGTGGCCGGCAGGTCGTCGTAGGAGAGGTTCCGATTGAGGGCGCTCAGGTAGCCGCCGAGGGTCAGCGGGGAAGGCCGCGGCCCGACCGCGCCTGGCGCTTCCTCCACCGGCTCATCCTCGGCGAGCGCCTCGTCCTCAGCGACGTCGCCCCCCACCGCATCCGCAGCCTCTTCAGGTTCGGCTTTTGGAACCTCGCCCTGCATGACCCACGAGCCCACGCTGGACCAGACGGTCTTGCCGATGTTGGTGAGCATGGCCTTCTGGCTCCGCCCCTCGATCGTCTGCTTGCCGAGCCTCTTTCCGTCCTGCCCGTCGTAGACCACGAGCGCTGTCACGAGACCTTTGCCTTTGCGGCTCACGGTACCCGCGATCACGGCTCGCGCGTTCGCCTCGCGTGCTCGACCGACACGCGCCGGCGCGTCACTGGCCTCTGCGGTCGATACCTCGAGGCCCGCCCCTTCCAGGGCGGAGACGACGGCGCCCCGGGCCTCCTCGGCGCCGGGACCTTCGAAGGGGAGCACGACGACGTTGCCGGTGCCGCGCGGCGTGGCCGCCTCCTCCGGCTCGGCGGGCTCCGGCGCCCCGGGGGCGGGTGCGCCTTTGATGGATTCACCGAGCTCGCGCCAGAGCAGCCGCCGCACATCGTTACCCAGGCGAGCTATCGTACGATTCTTCGTGGTCATCTCTTTGATGACGGCGCCGTCCCCGCCGCGCACCGTCACGGTGACGATGAAGTAACCCTTCTCCTTCTCGACGCGCCCTTCGACGATCGCATTCACTTCCGCTGCGAGGGCCCCGGCGGCATAGTCGGCGTCGGAATCCAGGCTCGGCGCCCCCGTCACAAACGCCTTGCGGTCCGCGAGCGCCACGTGCTTGCGCAGAACGCTCAGCGCGACCTTGCGGATGCTCGTGGAGCCCGGGCCCTCGAAATTCAGCATGACCACCGGCACCTTGGCGGCCGCCAAGGCGGCAGGCGCACACAGCGAAACGAGCGTGAGCAAGACGAGGCTGAGGAGCCGCGCCACGATGTGCCGGTGCGAGCCAGGCGCGTTCTGCCCCCTGCAAAGGAGCGGGTAACTTCCGATCGACATTACTTCCATGTATGCGTTGCGGGCGCGCCTGGCTAGCCTCTCGCGAGAACGGCGTCAAACGGCAGGATTTGTGCTGCCCGCGGCTCGACCCACGCAAGCGCCGCGCGGACGCGCCGACCTCCGACTACGCATCGGCGGCGAGGCCCGAGAACGCCGGCTTTCGCGCAGCAGCAGGCCAGCAGGTGGAGCGTGGATGCGAAGTACATGGAAGGGCTGACGTGCGTCGCGGAGCGGATTTGAGATGGAGCGGTCCTTTGCCGGGAGCCGTAGGCTGCCGGACGGGCGCGGCGTGGGTGTCGCGTTCACGCGGCGAGCTGTTCGACGACAACGCCGCCGCCGGCATCGGACTTTGATCGACCTCTCCTGGGGCAGTAGGGAGAAAGAATTCGCCGCTTTCTCTCGCTTTTATGGGAACAAAACGCCTTCACTTTTATAAGTTTGAATGCATTATGTCTCGGTTTGCACGAGAGCCTTCGAACGGGAAGTCGAGCTGTTCCGCCAGCATGGCGGCGGTCTCCGCATGTCCGAAGCGCTGCGCCTCGGCGTCAACCGGAAGACGCTCTATGCCATGCGAGATGCCGGCGACCTCGAGCCCGTCA
The DNA here is from genome assembly GCA_043747815.1 of Deltaproteobacteria bacterium. GTDB lineage: Bacteria > Myxococcota_A > Polyangia > Polyangiales > Polyangiaceae > SZUA-265. Next base: position 29,819 of record JAYTOL010000067.1, on the reverse strand, counting down.
CCCGTGGGCTGTACCGGCTGGCGTCCTTCGATCCGCTCGCGCATCCCGACCTCGTCGCGGTCGCAACGCGCGTCCCGCACAGCGTCCTCTGCCTGATCTCAGCGCTCTCGTTCCACGACATGACGACGCAGGTGCCGCACACCATCGACGTGGGGCTCGAACGCGGCACGCGGAAGCCGCGCCTCGACTACCCGCCCACCCGCTTCTTCTGGCCCTCACCGCGTGATTCGAGCCGCTCTCACCTCAGCACGTCACGCGACGAGCGCGAAACGAACGCCGTCAGCACGTCGTGATCTATGCGAGGCGGAACAGCTCCAGCGCCTCGCGCGCATTCCGCTGCATCGATGCGATTGTTCGCGGACGAGCTGCTCGATGCGCTCGTCCAACCCTCGGGCCCTCGGGATGTTCCTCATGAGCTTCGATTCGCATGACGCGAATCGAACCTCAAACCACCCCGTGAACGGTTACTTCTATTGGTGACTCCTGCTAGGTCACCTACGAAGGTCAACTTACACAAATTTTCTGACACTCCCGGGGGCGCAGCGATCGGAGTCACGCCAGTCCCACCGGATCTGCGTCACCGGCGCTGACCATTTAGGGCGCCTCCGTCGAGTGCCCGCGTGCTCAATACCTCCACTCCAGCGTGCATTGCCCGCTTCTGCAAACTGCACTCGCCGTTCCATCGGTGGAACAGGGTACTGGGATGACAAAACAACCCTTCCTGTCGAATGATCCACAGTACAAGTTGTCCGCCTCCTCCGCTTGGCTCTCCACTAGTGAAACGTCGGAATTGGCAATGGCTGCCTCAGAGCCACAACCGTCGACGCAACGTGGATGGGCATAAGTCAGTACACACTCGCTATCGTCGGCGCAGGATCGATTTGCATCGCCCACGGCGTCTCCCACTACTTTTCTTGCTCGATTCGCTAGTTCGTCGCACGACAGGCTGTCATCGCCTTCGCAATGGATCAGGGCGGCACACCCCACCACCACCGCAATAGAAATGGTGATGCTCTGTGTTCTAAACCCCATGGACGAGCAGCGTTCCATCCCGCCGAACCACTGGCAAGCGCGACCACCACAAATCAACACTTACGCTATCTTACGCTGACCCCATCCGTGCATGACGGAATGACCTCTGGTGGACGCAATAACCTGGTCGTATGAGCACTACTGGGATACGGAGAGACTATGTCCACGAAGTACCAAGAGCTGCAGAAGAGGGTCCGTGAGCTGCAGGCCACGGGAGAGCTTCCGAAGACGCTGAGCGCCGAGGAGCAGATCGACTGGGCCTACGGGAACACCGTGATCGAGAACGCCGACATCACCCTCGACATGGTGAAGACCGCATACTCGAATAAGCATCCTGGCGAGTAATCGAGACGGGCGGTGCACGACAACGACCACCACGCGCTGCTCTGTCCGCCTGAAGAGAAGGCCGCTCGTGAAGCGGCAAACGGCCTCGAGCAGATTCAGTACATCTCCAAGCTGCGTGCCGCCGACGCGAGCGAGAAGGCGGACAGCGCGGACTTCTCCGAGATGATCAACTTCCTGGAGGACGTGTTGATGCAGCAGATGACCGAGTTGATCGAGAAACTCGGGAAGTCCCGCCCGTCGACCTGATTCCCTAGATGAGGCGGTAGCCGCCACGTTTGCCGAGGCCCGGCGCTGCCCAACGCGACCGCGGCCGCGCCCATCACGACCGGCGGCTGCGGCATCGCGGCATCGGCGGCGGCGGGTCGCGGAGCGCCGCGTCCGACTCCCGGCGGCGCCTTTGAGCGCGAGCTCAGTTGCGGCCGGCGTCGCGCTCGTCGGGCGCGTCGTGGCCCGACGGATCACTCAGGCCGCCGCCGCCGCCGTGGCGGCGCTGGCGCAGACCATCCAGCAAGTGACGCACGCGCTCGCGCGCACCCTCGGCCCGGTCTGGGCGGCGCTCACGCATGGCGCGCCCTGCCAGGCCGCAGATTTCGCTGCACGCCTCGCGGGCCTCACCGCACTCGGCGCGCCAGTCGCGCTGCTGCCGGACGCTCTGCAAACACTCGCGCACCTCGCTACGGCACTCGAGCACCGGGTTCCGATCTTCGTCGGCGTCGTGACCCATGTCCTGGCAGTCGCCCGGCTTGACGCTGCAAGCAGCACCTGCGTCGGCGGACGCGACGCCCGCATCGCCCTCGGGGAAGGCCTTGCCGCGCTCGACGCATGCTTCAACCTGATGCCAGCAATCGACGACCGGCGCGCGCACGTCATCGAGCCCGTCCTTGGCTTCGCGGCACTGATCGCTCAGCGCCTCGCAGGCGCCCGCAGCACCAGCGTCGGGCAGCGCTTCGAAGCAGCTCCGCACGTCGGCCTCGCAGGCCTGGACTTCGCTCGCGTCGCGACCCTCCAAGGCCAGGATGGCGGCGCGCGCTTGCGCCAGGATCGGATCGACCTCTCCGGAGTTGGGTGACTGCGTGTTGCAGGCGAAAATGCCGAGAGCGACTAGCACAGATGCCGTTTTCATTCGGATGGTCCTTTTCGGAAAGTGCGGAGAGCTGCGTGGCTGGGGAGGTCCACGCGACGGATTGACACGGTCGTTCGATTGGGGCGCGCTGCGCCGAGCTCTCGTTATGAACGACCCAAGCTCGTCCGAGCGTACTCGATAGGAAGGGCGCTGGCCTTCCTATCGAGTACGTTTTGCGTCCTATTTTGGAGCGCTGTCCCAGACCTTGCTCGACCATCACTGCAACACTCGCGCGGCGCGCGAACACGTTCCAAAGCGCGACGTGCGCGAATCACGCCAGCCTGCCTGCTCAAACGCGCCCGAGCGCGCCGGGTTCGGTTGCGGCCGATCACTGACAGATGAAGGTGGTGGGGCTCCAGGCGGCCTTGGAGAAGGTCTTGGTCGCGCCGTTGCACGAGCAGCAGGCGCCCGCGATATTGGTGGAGCTCAACCTGACGCATGACGCCGTGCAGCTTCCCGTCGTGGTCGTCGTGTCCTCGTTCAGGCCGTAGGTCGGATCGATCGAGATGACGTCGCCTACGCTCTGAAATTGGACGTACGGGTTGTTGGCGTCCACCCAGAGGAGCTTGTTCTTCAGCTGTGCCGGGTACGTCAGCGCCGCACCGCTCGGCTGCGTTGCCTTGAAGAAGAAGTTCGTGTCGCAGCCGCCCTTGGCCGACGTTGTGAACGCGAGCTTGTGCGTTTCGACCGGGCAGTTGCTGGTGCCGCCGTTGGCGGGCCGGAGCTCACAAGACTTCTGCTCCCACAATTTGGCGACGAGCCGGGTGCGCAGGGCGTCTGGGTTGAGGACGATGTTACCGGGCAGGATGATCTTGCCGGTGGCAGGGTAGTACTGCATGTTGAGCAGCGCTTGCGTGTTCCAGCAGTTGCCACCGGCGCACTGGGCCTTGCCCGTGGCGGTCAAAGCGATGGCCTCTGACTGACCGGTGGTGTTCTCCGAGCTCCTGTCCGTCTTGATCGTCTTGAAGTCGAGGCTGGGCTGCCAACGCTTCAGCTCTTTGGCGGCTGCGACGGCGAGGGCCGCCATGACCGAGTTCGTGCCGTCCACGTTGTTGCAGCTCATGATGCCCTGCTCGAGTTGCCCGAGCTCTGCGTCCATGGCCGACATGTCGCCTTCCATCGCCGACATCTCGTCCGCGCTCAGCTCGCCCATGTCGCCCGCGCCGCAGCCGGGGATCATGGTGGCGAGCAAACCGAGCGAGAGCACCTGTACCGTCTTCAACCAATGGGTCTTCATCTGAGTCGCTGTTTTTCTGGAGCGAGCCGCTCCGCGTTGTTGTTAACGTGTTAATGCACTCGACGTGCCACGCGCTCGCAAGCTCGGCGAAGACATGGCCGGGAGTGAATTTGCCCGTGCCCCAAGCTGAGATTCAGCGCGGAACCCGCGACTTATGCGGGATTTTACGAGTGTCGGGGGCGCCCTCACGCGGGCGCGCTACTCCCACGGGCCGCCCCGACTGCCTACCTCGCCGCCGCGTGCAGCAGGTGTCCGCCTCACTGTTCGTGCAACACGGTCTGCGCAATGGACGCCAGTCTGCGCATGAGCATCGAGCTGCCTTAGCGAGCGGGCTTTTCCCGCTCCGTCAAGTCCTCGACGCGCGCCATGTCCGCCAGGGCGCGCGCAAAATGGGTCAGGCTCGTTTGCAGCTCGGCGAGCTGGATGCGAAATTCGCGGCACTGGTCGGCGTGGCTGAAGGCCCCTGCGAGCGCGAGGCGGTGCCATTTGACCGTGTAGGGACGTACGATTTGGTTGAGCACTGGGATGGCGAGCTTCGCGAACTCCGAGGAGCCGGGACCCTGGCGCTTCAGAATTTCACGCGTCAGCGGGAAGAGATTATGCACGCTGTCGAGCGCGCTTTTCTCGTCGCCTTCATGCGCTGGCAGCGCCTGCGTCGTGATGCGGGTCAGTAGCTCGATGTAGAGCTCCCACGCGGCAGCGCGATCACGTTTGCCCGGACTGAATTCTGCTTCGAAGAGCTCCGGCCTGAGCTCGAGGCCCGACAGGCTCCAGCGTTCCAGAAAGCTCCGCCACTTCATCAGATCGAGAACGATATAGGAAATCCGGAGCGCGTGCGCAACTTGGCCGAGCGACGGAAAACCGTGCGACATTTCGACGGGGCGCCGTCGTTCGACATATGAGCTCAACCCGAGTTCCAATTCCAGAAGTCTTCGTGCTCTGGCATCCCGCGTGCGCGCTCGGCGAGCCCCTCGCGCGCAGGGTTCACCAGTGGCTGCGCCCTGGAAACGGCGTGGGGCCAGAGGTGTTCTTTCGGAGCCTGCCGGCTCCGGGCGCACCCCGCGCGGGGTTGCCGCCACCCTTGCCCGGGGAGAGCCGCGGTGCCCTACCCGTTGGAGCGAGCGGCAAGCCCGGCGTGGCCAATTTTCAGATCGTGCTGCCTTTGATCGACGAGAACATGGTGGCCGATCCTGCCTGGCGACATTGGCTGGTAGAGCTCGCCAAGCCCGGCGGGTCCGTGGTTCTGCGCAAGGCCATACCCGTCGCGCTCGATGCCACGGCCTATAACATGCCGGCGCCCCTGCGCGAGCTCAACTACTTGCGGCCTGCTGGGCTGCCACTACCAGCGGGGAGCGCGATGGCGGGCCAGCCCTTCGAGGCGATGGTGCGATCGCTCTTGAAGCAGCTCACCGAGGCGATGTGCCGGTTGCTCTTGCCTCGAGCCAAGCAGGTCGAGCGCGGCCCGGCGGAGGCTCGAGGCGCAGCGCAAGCGCCCACCGAGATGTCGTTGGACGACGCGTCGCTGCCGAAGGTCACGATCTTCCTGAGCCACGCCAAGCTCGATGGAACCACGCCCGCGCGGTGCCTTCGGGACTACATCTACGGTCAGACCCAGCTCGCCGCATTCTACGACGAGAACGACATCGCTTTCGGCTCCGCTTTTGGCCGTGCCATCCAGAGGGACTTGGGAGCACCCCAGACGCTCGCGTTGATCGCCGTGCGCAGCGCCCGCTACGCGGCGCGGCCGTGGTGCCGGCGGGAGTTGTCGTTGTTCCGCACGCCGCAGCGCGAGAGCGAAAAAGGCAATCTCGAACGCTGGCGGGTTTTTCCATCCCTCGTGGTCGAGGCCATGGAAGCGGGCAACCAATCCCCGGGCATCGCAGAGCTTGGCAATAGCCCCGTCATTCGTTGGAGCGACGGGCCCGGGATCGGCCGAAGGAGCTGACGCTCGACTGGCATCGGGGGCAAAACGAGGCGCTCTCCAAGCTGCTCGCGGGCTCGGCGGGCTTCGGGCTGCCGGCGGGGCTGCTCGACGCCGCGGCGTCGTTCGACCGGCTCTACGATCTGGTCCGAGCCGCACGCGGGAACCTCGCCGGCACGCTCAACACCGGCCTGAGCCAGGCCGACACGCGAGAGTTGCTCGAGACGCGAAACATCGCCACCGCGGTTCGCCTGGTTCGCCAAGGGCTGGTCAATCAAAACAAGCTGCCGCCGCTGGCGGCGTGACCCGCGTGGCGCTGGACCGGCTCGGGCCCGCACAGGCGCAAGCGGTGCGCCTGCCACGTTCTGGCGCGCAGAGGATGCATGAGTCGGAGCCTGAGATCCGGGCAGTCCCGGCTTCGCGCAGGTTGGCACGAGTCCTGAATAGGGGCTGGTATGCCCATACTTTGCGGAACGGACTTTACGCAGGCGTCGGCGGCGGCCGTGACCGTTGCGAGCCAGCTCGCCGTCAGAATGCAGTTGCCGCTGCACCTGGTGCACGCCGTTGACGTCGCTCCGGACGAATTGGCTAGAGAACCGAAGCACGAGCTCGCGCGCCTCGCCGAAGTGAACCTCCAGCACCAGGCCGAGCGCCTGCGTGCAGCGGGCGTGCAGGTCGAGGTTCATATAAAATCCGGAGAACCTGACGAGGTGCTCGAAGAGCTCGCGCGGGACCTGGCGGCGCGGCTCGTCGTGGTAGGCGCGGTGGGGCGACGGGCAGGAGACGACTGGCAACTCGGTCGCCACGCGGACCGCACGGCCGAGCGCTCGCACATCCCAGTCCTCGTCGTACGCAAGTCCTTGCCCTTCGAAGCTTGGGCGAGCGGGCAGCGGCCTTTACGCATCCTATTGGGCGTCGACTCCTCGCTGAGCTCCGAGCTGGCAGGGCGCTGGATCAGTGAGCTTAGTCAATTTGGCCCGTGTGAGGTGGTGCTGACGCATTTGTACTGGCCACCCGACGAGTTCCAACGCTTGGGCCTCGGCGGGGCGCGCAGCTGGGTCGACCCCGATACGGAGGTAACGAGGACACTCCAACAGGAGTATGCCGAGCGGTTTGCCGCGCTGTTTGCGTCTGGAAATGTAACCTGCCGACTCGAACCGCACCTCGGTCGAATCGGTGACGCGCTGGCCTCTTTAGCCGAGGAAGAACAGGCAGACCTGGTTGTCATAGGTTGCCACGAGCGGGGGTCTCTCGCCCGCATCTGGGAAGGCTCAGTGTCTCAGCGCGTATTGAGCTTCGCTCGCACGTCCGTGGCCTGCATTCCCGCTCCCATGCACGCGAATGCTCAGGCCACCCCGGCCATTCGCAACGTGCTCGCGGCCACGGACTTCTCTCCAATCGGCAACTGTGCGGTCCCCCTCGCCTATTCCATCGTTGGCTACGGCGGCACCGTGCACCTCGTGCACGTGCTGAAAAGCGCAGCCGGCTCTGTCACGTCAGGTGACATTTTCACACCTGGCGTGGGCTCCGCGCAAATCGAGGCAGCCCGAAGCGAGCTCGTCAAGTTTATCCCGAAAGATGGAGCCGGCGTTGCAGCCGGCACACGCACCCACGTGATCGAGGCGCGTGACCCGCAGCTCGCGATTTGCCAGGCCGCAGAGCGGCTGGGCGCGGATGTCATTTGCCTGGGAACTCACGGCAGAGGTGGGCTGTCACGCGCGCTGCTCGGTTCGGTCGCGCAGGCGGTGTTGGCGGGCACACGGCGCCCCGTGTTGCTCGCCAGAGCACCCATCGAATGATGAAACCCATGCCTGGCTAGCGCTGCGCTGACTCATGCCCCACACTGCTTTGTAAGGCTCACCATGACAGAGACCTCGGAGGATACAGCCGTTCGTAGCTTCGCACTTCGAGCCGGCGCGCTGCTCGGCGTGTTCGCTGCTTTGCTCGGGCTGCTCTTGGCCTGCATGCGGCCCTGGTATCTCCACTGGGGAGCCCTGCCGGAGGAGCGTTCGGGAGCGCTGCCAGGAGACGAGCATGCCCCAGGTCCGCCCAACGATACGCGCGCCATCTTCATCGACGCGCCGGCTGAACGGGTTTTTTCGTGGGTCGCACAGCTCGGTCAAGATAGAGGCGGTTTCTACAGCTACGAGCTGCTCGAAGATCTCGCCGGTTGTGAGATGCCAGACGTGCGCCAACTCGATCCTGCGCTGCAACACTGGAGCGTTGGCGACAAGCTCTGGATGTATCCCGCCGATCAGCTCGCCGGGAGGGGCCATGCGACGCTGCTTTTTCATGAGCCCGGCCGTGCGCTCGTGTTCGGGACCCACAAGCCTTTTGACGCCCCCGGCGCGGCACCGACGGGGACCTGGTCGTTCGTGGTCACGCCCGACGGCCCCAGCTCTTCGCGGCTCATCACTCGCGGCAGCGGCGGTGCGATGCCCAGCTTGCTCGGTACGGCCTTCATGGGCACGATCTTCGAGCCGCTCCATTTCGCGATGGAGCGGCGCATGCTCGAGGGCATCAAGGCGCTGGCCGAGGGGCGAGACATCTCTCGCACCACGGATGCTTTGCAGCTCGCGTCGTGGCTATTCAGCTTTGCCCTGTTTCTGGCAGCCGGGGCGCTGGTCCTGTTGGGCGCGCACTGGCAGCGTCGGCTCCTCACCTTCGCGGCCTCCGGTCTGACGTTTCAGATGGTCACGCTCGTGCAGCCTCACCCGCTCGTGGGCGTCGGGCTGATCTTGGGGTTGTGCGCGCTGATCTGGTCGCCCTCTGTGGAACGCATAACCGAGCCGGGCAAGCTGTCAGAGGAAGCATCATGAAAGTCCCCGCGTCGAGCGCGTCCCGCTTTGGCACGCGACTTGAACGGGTTCCGTGTAGACTCGGTCGAAGGAGCATTGGTCATGCCGATAGCCTGCGGAACGGATTTCTCTGAAACAGCGGCCCACGCCGCGTCGGTCGCTGCATGTTTGGCGAGCAGCAGGGGCGAGCCTCTGCATCTCGTCCATGCCCTCGATCTTTCGCCCGAGGAGGTCCGAGAGCAGCCAGGGCATCCGCTCGTATTATGGGCCGAAAGCCACCTGGCGAGGGAGGCTGCGCGGCTCCGCTCGTTAGGCGCGGACGTCCACGTGCACCTCGTCCCCGGAGCGGCCGCTGAGGTGCTGCGCGCCAAGGCCGAGGACGTCTCGGCGAGCCTGATCGTCGTCGGCGCGGTGGGCCATCACGGGAAGAGCTCTCGCGGGCTGGGCAGCCGCGCTGACCGGACGGCGCAGGGCGCTCGAGTGCCGGTGTTGACGGTGCGGGATTCAGCGGCCTTCATGAGCTGGCTCACGGAGGGGAAGGCGCTGAAGGTCGTGCTGGGGATCGATGCCTCAAGGAGCGCGGAAGGCGCCGCGCGCTGGCTCGACGAGCTTTGTCGCCTCGGGCCGTGCGAGCTGATCCTGGCCCACTGTTACTGGCCGCCTGAGGCCTTTCACCGCCTGGGCCTCGGCGGAGGCAGGAGCTACGTGGATGTCGATACAGAAACCGTGCAGGCGCTGCAGCAGCAGTTCTCCCAGCGGTTTGACGGGCTGCTGCACGCCAAGGTTCGTACCTATCAGATCGAACCCCACCTGGGCCGCGTCGGGGACCGGCTGGCAGCGCTCGCCGCCGAGGTGCACGCCGACCTGCTGGTCGTGGGCTGTCATGATCAGAGCGCGCTCTCCCTGCTCTGGGAGGGCTCCGTCGCGCGCCAGGCGCTGCGCGCTTCGAGCGACTCCGTCGCCTGCGTTCCACCTCCGCTCGATGCTCCCGCTCCGCACCTGCCCAAACTGCAGCACGTGCTCGTCGCCACCGACTTCTCCGAGCTGGGCAACAGCGCCATTCCGCTCGCCTACTCCGCGGTGGGCCCCGGCGGGACCGTGCACCTCGTGCACGTGCTGAAGGCGCTCCACAAGGGGCTCGACGTCTACGACATTTTCACCCCCCTGCCCGATACGAAGCTCTCGGAGGCCGCGAGCGCGGCCGCTGCCAGGCTGGAGGCGCTCACCCGAGTGGAGGCCAGCGCCAAGGGCGTCGCGACGCAGGTTCACGTGCTCGAAGCGGCCGACGCCCCTCTAGCCATCTGCCAGGCCGCCGAGCGGCTCGACGCTGATCTGATCTGCCTCGGGACACACGGCAGGACCGGCGTGACCAAGGCGGTGCTCGGCTCGGTGGCTGCGGGTGTGCTGTCGAACACGCGGCGACCCGTGCTGCTCGCTCGGAGCCCCAAGGCGTGATGTCGAAAGACGAGCCGCGCGGGTCCGTGAGCAGCCGGACCAGCGCGGGCCAGGGTCAATCCTGAGATCGTTCAGGGGGGGAAGCCTCCCTGACTGTAGCTGCACGGAGACTCCTGCGTCGCGCACACCGACGCGAGCCCAACGACGAGGGGAACGTCGGCCACGACTCCGATCACGATCAGGCCCGGCTGGGGCTCAGAACCGACGGGCTGTGTCCGCGCCGTAAAACAAGCCGCGACCGGCGGCACTTCATTCGGCAGGCACGCGACTCCCGGCGTCCGTTCGAAGCCAGGGCACTGGGAGAGGCACTCGAGATAGCCCTCCGGCGTCTCTCGGGGTTGGCAGGCCGTGAAGCAATGATAGGCCGCGCTCGAATCCACCGGGTTCTCACCGAGGCGCAAGCGGTAGCGCACGACGCTCGCGTCCGTCGTGTCCGGGCTCGCTGCCGTACCGCTCGGCGCGGCGGCGCAAGCCCAGGCGAGGGCGACAGCGAGGAGAGCCAATGAGCGTCCAAAGTCAGCTTCAGAGCGCACGACCCGGCTCCTTTCGTGTGGGCTGAGCTGGCGCCGAACCGGGCTTCTCCTGCGCCCGCCGCCCCTCGGCCACTTGCCGTGCTGCCTCAGCGAGGTCCTGCTCGACCCAATGGTACATCAGGGCGTCTTCACGCCGGGCATGGCTACGCAACAGCTCCACGAAATCGTTGGCCACCTCGGCTCGAATCATATGCAGGTCGATCCCCATCCCGAGCTCGGTGAGCAGCGAGCGAATGCGCTCGTGTTCTGCCAACAGAGCTTCGGCTTCGCGCAGGTGGAGCAGCCTAAACGGAGGCAAAATCGCTCGCTCCTCGAAGTCCATGTGCCCTGACAATCCCGCGTCCAATTCATTCCACAAGCGCCGAACGTCGTCTTGTGCGTTGGCACGGAAGGCAGCGAGCAACTCGTCGAACGAGCGATCGAAGCGCTCGTGCTCTGCGACGAGCTGCTGCCGCAAGCTGGTTTGGGGGTCTAAGTTGGTGGTCGTCATGATCTTTTCTCGGCTCCCGGGGCGTCCGTGATGTTCCTCACTCAGCCTGTCGAAACGCGGAGCTCAGCGCGCGGCTCACAGGGGTTCGTTGGCGACTTCAGCAAAGGGTGTGCCGCGGTCGTCGGCGCTCGAGTCGAGGTGCCGCGGGCGAAACCCGCGCCAAATATCGCGCCTGACGTCTCTCGAGGCCTGCGATGCGCTCGCGCAGGCTTTGCGCTCGACCGGAGCGGAACGCAGCGTTGGCGCAGCAGACCTCGGGAGGGATCGGCTCGCGCTCGCGGATAACCCACGGCAGAGGCGAGCGGCGGCTTGCGCCGAAGGTCGTACCTGCCCTCCACTCGATTGGCAGAGTCCTTGCTTTGGCGGGAGGATGAGCGCGCTCAGGCACCGGGGCAGTGTTTTATGTGGGGTTCTCTGATGGACCTTCACCCCATCGGCAAGGCTGCCCGTGCCAGCGGCATCGCACGGCTCGAGCCTGGAGAAAGGAGCCAGATTTTTCACCAGCTGCTCGATGCTGCTCCGGACGCCGTGGTCGTCGTGGACTCCGAGGGGCGCATCCTGTTTGTGAACCTGGAGACGGAGCGCCTGTTCGGCTATGCGCGCGAGGCGCTGCTCGGCCATGCCGTAGAGCTGCTCATCCCGGAGCGGATCCGGAGATCGCACCAAGGCCATCGCGTCGACTTCATGGGCGCGCCGCACACGCGGCCTATGGGGTCGGGCGTCACCCTGTTCGGCCGCAAGCGAGACGGCAGCGAGTTCCCCGTCGAAATCAGCTTGAGCCCGCTGCGCACCGAAAATGAGGTACTGATCTCGGCGAGCATCCGCGACGTCAGCGAGCGAAAGCAGGACGAGCTCGAGAGGCGACGCATCCAGGATCATCTACTCAGCGCCATCGAGTGCATTCAAGGCGCATTCGCGATCTTCGACGTTCGGGACCGGCTCGTGCTGTGTAACAGCGCCTACCGTCAAATCATGGGAGTTGGCTTGCCGGGCAGCGTCCTCGGTCGTAGCTTCCGAGAGCTTGTCACGGCCAGCGTCGAGACCGGCATCTTCGACTCGCGGGGCGGCCCCGAGCTGCTTTCGCGCTGGGCCGCTTACCGTGCGGATCCATCCGGATCAATGGATCTGGACATGTCGGGGGGCGAGCGCCTGCGGGTGGTCGAACGCCGGACGCCGGATGGGGGCGCGGTCAGCAGCATCATTGATGTCACCGACGCGGTGACGCGGGAAGAAGCCCTGCGCCACGCGCAGGCCCTCGCCGAGCAAGGGAGCGCGGCGAAGAGCGAATTTCTCGCCTCCATGAGCCATGAGCTACGCACTCCGCTGAATGCGGTCTTGGGCTTCGCTCAGCTGCTCCAACGCGACAAGAAGACGCCACTGTCGCCTCGCCAGCAGGAGCGCGTCGAGCATGTGGTGCGCGGCGGCGAACACCTGCTGCGGCTGATCGACGACGTCCTCGACCTGGCCCGCATCGAGGCGGGCGGCGTGCTGATTTCTCTCGAGCGCGTCAATCTCGCAGAGGTGCTCTCGGAAGTCGAAGCGACGCTCGCGCCCATGGGCACGCGCGCCGAGGTGCGCGTCTCGGTGGAGCCCACACCGAAGGAGGCTCTGCACGTGATCGCCGACCGGACGCGCCTCAAACAGATTTTGATGAATTACGGGTCCAACGCCATCAAGTATGGCAAAGCCGGCGGTAGCGTCAGATTTCACGCGAACGCGCGCAGCGACAGGGTGCGGATCACTGCCGTGGATGACGGCTGGGGGATCGCGGTTGACAAACAGGCCAGCCTCTTTCAACCATTTCAGCGCGCGGGGCAAGAGGCCGGGCCGATTGAGGGCACCGGTATCGGCCTCGTCATCAGCAAGCGGCTCGCCGAGCTGATGGGGGGCGCGGTGGGGTTTGAGAGCACCGAGGCCCGCGGCTCGCACTTCTGGGTCGAGCTGCCGGCACCAGCGGGCGGCGCGGGCGAGGTCGATTTGGCGGGGCAGCGGGGCGCCGAAAGCCCGGGGCTCGCCGCAGCAGACGGGCCCCGTTCCCTGATCGTGTACGTGGAGGACAACCCGTCGAATATCGCTTTTATGCAGGACTTGCTCGCGGACTTCGACCGCGTCGAGCTCCTCACGGCCTCGAGCGGTGAGCTCGGTATCGAGCTGATCCGTGCGCGGTTGCCTCAGGTCGTGATCATGGATGTAAACTTGCCGGGTATGAGCGGCATCGAGGCGAGCCGGCAGCTCAAGCAATGGCCGGAGACTCGGGACATCCCGATCGTGGCGCTCAGCGCCGCTGCCATGATCCGCGACGCGGCGCGCGTGGCGGGCGCTGGCTTCTATCGGTACCTGACCAAGCCCGTGAAAGTGGATGAGCTGTGTATGACGCTGGAGGAGCTGCTCGGCCCCAGCCCGAGCCGAGCGAGCGGCTGAGCTCGAGTAGATTCACGAGTAGATTACAGGCGAGCTCGACCGAGCTTGCACGGACGCTCCGCGTCGAGGCCGACCTGGAGGCCGGCGGTTGCGTATGAATCAGGTGGGATGCAAGGCCCGGTCGCCGCGAGAACCTCTTCCCTGCGGCAGCGCTCGGAGCTACGACGAGAACCTCTTGGTGTCCTGGCACGCTCGTCGGCATCCGGGTCCGAAGGCTCCCATCTCCCCGACTCATGTCCTTGCCCACCGACTTGCTTCCAAGCCTGCTGCTCGATACCGCACCGGATGCGATGGTGGTGGTGGGCGCCGACGGGTACATCCAGTTCGTCAACGTCCAGACCGAAACCATGTTCGGCTATACGCGGCAGGAGCTGGTCGGAGAGCACCTGGATCTGCTCATCCCCGAGCGCTTTCGGCCCAGACACTCAGAGCACGTCGCAGGCTTCTTCGCGAGCCCGGGTTCGCGTCCCATGGGTTCAGGGCTCCAACTCTTTGGGCGGCGCAAAGACGGCTCGGAGCTGCCGATAGAGGTGAGCCTCAGTCCGCTGCGTACGCCTCAGGGCATTACCGTATCGGCGTCACTACGCGACATCAGCGAGCGTACGCGCATCGAGGCCGCAGCAAAAATCGAAGCTGAGCGCCGGGGCGCAGAGCTGCGCGAAGCCAGAGCGCTGGCGGAGGCGGCCAGCGCCGCCAAGAGCGATTTCCTGTCGTCGATGAGCCATGAGCTGCGGACGCCGCTCAACGCCATCCTCGGTTTTGCGCAGCTGCTCTGGCGCGACAAGCGAGAGCCGCTCTCGGAGCGCCACAAGCAACGTGTGGAGCACATTCTCAAGGGCGGCGAGCATCTCTTGCACCTGATCAACGACATCCTCGATTTGTCGCGGATCGAAGCCGGCGGCGTTTCGATCTCTACGGAGCCAGTCGGCGTGAGCGACGTCCTCGAAGAAGTGCGGAGGACCCTTCAGACGCTCGCCGCCCGCCAGCAGATCAAGCTGCGCATGGAAGCCTTGCCCCCGGCGCTGCCCATGGTCTCCGCCGACCGCACGCGCTTCGTCCAGATCCTGGTGAACCTGGGCTCGAACGCCATCAAGTACAACCGCCCCGCCGGCGAAGTCAGCTTCGCGGTGTCTCGCGAGGCGCCTGCTCACTTGCGAGTTACGGTCAAGGACTCCGGCATCGGCATCCCGCTCGACAAACAAAGCAGCATATTTCAGCCGTTTCAGCGCGCGGGCCAGGAAACGGGCCCGATCGAGGGCACGGGCATTGGCCTCGTGATCACCCAGCGGCTGGCCCTGTTGATGCAAGGCAACGTGGGTTTCCATAGCGTACCGGGTGAGGGGTCAGAGTTCTGGATCACCCTGCCCGTGCATGCGTCTCAGGAGGTAGCGGTTCCAACGGCGGCGCTGGAGGAAGGCGGCAATGAGCAGTTGGTGAGGGACGGCTGTCGGCTCGTCCTGTACGTGGAGGACAACCCCGCCAACGTGATGTTCATGCAGGACCTGCTCTCGAGCTTCGAGAGCATCGATCTGGCGGTAGCGCCCACGGCGGAGATCGGCCTCGAGATAGCCGTGCGGCGTCAGCCCGTGGTCATCATCATGGACATCAACTTGCCCGGCATGAGCGGTCTCGATGCGCTGCACGAGCTGCGAGCCAACCCGAGCACATCGCACATTCCGGTCATCGCCCTCACCGCAGCGGCCTCCGAGCGCGATCGCCAACAGGGGATGCAGGCTGGCTTCTATCGCTACGTGACCAAGCCCATCAAGGTCGATGAGCTGATTGCTGCGCTCGAAGCGCTCATCTGAGGGCCACGAAGCTCTCGCATCGGGAGGCTCAGAGCTCGATCGTCCCCGTGCCCCGGCGGACTTGCCTACCTGGCCGGGGGCCGCTCCGAGCGGGCGCTCGTATCTCGCTCCTTCGCGAGCCCGTACTCATGCAGGCGGTACTGAATGGTCCGAACGCTGATATCGAGCAACTCGGCAGCGCGCACCGTCGAGCCCTCGACCGCCTCGAGCGTCTTCAGGATCGCATACCGTTCGAGCTCGGCCATGGTTGCTCCGGGCACGGCGATGCCGTCGAGCCCACCCGCCGAGGACGACCCGTACGGGAGATGATCCTCATCAATCTTGTCGCCCTCACACAAGACCACGGCCCGCTCGATCGCATTCTCGAGCTCGCGCACGTTGCCCGGCCAGCGGTGCCCACGCAACTTCATGCGCGCCCGATCGGTGAAGCCTTGGATGGCCTTGTGATCCTCCAGGGCAAAGCGACGCAGAAAATGCTCCGCGAGCACGAGGATGTCGCTCCCGCGCAAACGCAGGGGCGGCATCTCCGCGTGCACCACGTTCAGCCGATAAAAGAGGTCTTCACGGAACTTTCCGGCGGCCACCTCCGCCGAGAGGTCTCGATTCGTTGCGGCGATGATCCGGACGTCCACCTTGATGGATTCGTTGCCACCCACGCGCTCGAAACGCCGCTCCTGCAGCACCGTGAGCAACTTGACTTGGATGCTGGCGGGGATCTCTCCCACCTCGTCGAGGAACAGCGTACCTTCGTGAGCCTGTTCGAAACGACCAATCCGCCTGCGGTCCGCCCCGGTAAAAGAGCCCTTCTCGTGGCCGAAGAGCTCGCTCTCGAGCAGCGACTCCGCCAATGACGCGCAGTGGACGGCCACAAAGGGCTTGGCCGAGCGCGGGCTCAGCATGTGAATCGCTCGAGCAAATTCCCCCTTGCCCGTCCCGCTCTCGCCAGTGATGAGGACGGTGGCGCGCGAGCTCGCGACCTGCCTGGCGAGCCGATACACGCGCTGCATCGCCGGGCTCGTGCCGAGCAACCCCTGGATGCCCTCACCGTGCTGCTCGCGCACTTGGCGACGCAGGTTTTCGTTTTCGATGCGCACGTCGCGCTGCTGGATCGCTCGCTCCACCGAGAGCAGCAGGGCGTCGAAGTCGACGGGTTTGGCGATGTAGTCGGTAGCCCCGGCTCGCATCGCATTCACCGCCGAGCGCAGCTCCGCCGCCGAGGTCACGACGATGACGGGGACGTCCTGGCCGCGGGAGCGCAGCTCCTGGAGCAGCTGCATGCCGTTCATCCCGGGCATGTCCAGGTCTGTCACGATGATGTCCGGTGGCAGCTCGACGAGCCGCTCCAGGGCTGCCGCGCCGTCCCCGGCCTGATCGACCGCGTACCCCTGCCCCTCCAGCAGGCCCTTCAGCGCAGCGCGCGCGCCCGCCTCGTCGTCGACGACCAGAACTCGAACCGCGGCGCTCACCATGGGCCGATTTACCCTCATTCGTGAGGCACCCGCAAGGCCGATGGCTCGATGTTCGCGCTCCGCGGCCAAAGCTCCGCGGGTTTTGCGCTCCGGCGCGGGGTCACGCAAAGCTTGCGGGGTCAGAGTGCGCGGCGCGTACGCCGTTGCCGGCTCGGGCGCCCGCCCGTGAAGTTGGTTCGTGCGTGCAACTCCTCCGAGCGGACCCAACGACCCTTCTGGACGCTGCGCTGCTTGGACAAAACGTCAGCCCTGGCACGAGGCATGCACCCGGCCAGGGCATGTCAACACGTCGAGTCACAGACCCAATCATCGTCGCCGCCGTCGACTACTCGGAAACTTCGTCCCAGGTCGTGCAGCACGCCGTCGACCTGGTGCGCCAGAAGCACGGCGGCGAGCTTCATTTTCTGCACATCGACCGGGTCAACGACAGCGAGGGCCGCGAAGCGCTTCGAGCGGAGCTGCTCGAGTGGCTCGACGCCCGCCTGCAGGGGGCCGAGGCTCCGCCGAAGGGCGTGAAGGTCTTCGCGCATGAGCTCAGCGGTGACCCGGCGGAGCTGATCGCTCAGCTGGCCACGGACCTCACGGCGAGCGTCGTCGTCGTGGGTACCCACGATCGCACGGGCGTCGAGCGGGTCGTCCTGGGCTCGGTCGCCGAAGCTGTCGCGCGCTACTGCAGCTGCCCGGTGCTCATCGTGCGCGACGTGAATCACGAACGAGCAGCGCGACCTCTGAAGAGGCCCTGCCCAAAGTGCGCCGACCTTCGCGCTCGAACGGAGGGCGACGTGCTGTGGTGCGATGAGCATGCGGGCGAGAATGGTCGGCGTCACGCCCGCTACGAGGCGTGGGTCGCTCGTCGAGCCGGCGAAGGTTTGGTCACGTGACAGTGGTTCGTTTCCCAGGCGAACGCCGGTCAAAGGCTCGAGCTTCATGCTTGATCGGGCTGCTGACGGAGCGGGACTTGCTCGCGCTCTCGACCAGCGACCTCTTGCCGCACCACGAAGCCTCGGATCGCAGCTTGCTCCAGCGCTTCTGCGTACGCGACGTCATGGTGCGCGCTGTCGTGACGGTGTCGCCCGAAACGTCGGTACATGCCGCCGGCCAGCTGCTGCTCACGCACCGCTTCGGGTGCTTGCCCGTGGTCGACTCCAAGAACGTGCTGGTCGGAATCGTCACGAGCAGCGACTTCGTGAAGCTCGTCGTGAGCCTGTCGCGCTAGGCGCCAGCTCGCGCGCCGTCAGGCAGTCGACGCGGTATCGCCGCCAGGGGTGGAGGCGGCACGGCCCTCGGCTCGCAGCGTGAGCACGGGACACGGTGCCATGCGGACCACACGCTCCGCGACCGAGCCGAGGAGCCAGTGCGCGAGACCGGCCCGGCCGTGGGTACCCATCACGATCAGGTCGTGGGCTGCCGACGTGGCGAGCTCGCAAATCTCCCCCGGCGCAAAACCGTGCAGTAAGTTGGTCGTCACCCGCACGGCTCCGGCACCCTCGGCCGCGCGCTTTGCTTCTGCCAGCAACTTTTCGAGCTCCGCGAAGAGTGGGTCGAGCTGGGGCCCGATGAACATCGGGTATCCAGCTGGCAGGAACGACGCCATCGGCTCCAAGACGTAGATCAATGTCAGCGACGCATCATAGCGGCGCGACAGGTCAGCCGCCGTTTGCACCGCAAGCGCGGCGTGCGACGAAAAATCGGTCGGAACCAGTATTTTCTCAAAAAGCTTCACGCGACGCCTTCTTTCTCTCAATCGGCCATCTGAGTTCTGCGGCAAGCCGCTTTGTGTTGCCTGAAGCAGGCGCCGTGCCAGCGGCTCGTGGTCGGAATCGTGAGCGATCGCGACCTACCGATAGCCGCCAGGCTGGCCGTGATCGCTGGCGCTCCCAATTCCTTGTGTTGGGACTCTCGCTCACGGGCAGCCTCCGTTATCAGGTCATTCTGCGACAATATGCCCAGCACTCGCCCCTGCGCGTCGGTCACCGGAACGCGACGCACCTGATGCTCACGCATGACTTGCAGCCCCACATCGACGGGCTGCTCGGCTCGAACGGAGAACACAGCCCTGGACATGACCTCGTGCACACGGATTTCCCGAAGTGGTCGCCCGGTCATGTACGCCCCGATGCAGATGTCCCTGTCGGTCAGCATGGCGACGACTCTCCGCTCGCCATCGACCACCGGTATCGCCCCGATATCGTGGTCCCATAAGAGACGCGCCACTGCATCGAAAGAATCTTCAGACTGACAGACCTGAACACTTTGGATCATGAGTTGTTGAACACGAAGCATGAAGCCTCCTTGGCACGAGACGAGCGCAGAAAGCGCAGCGCGCTCCGCTACGCGCACCCTTTGCGCGAGGCTAGCGGCGAAAGGGGCTCGTTTATGCGACGCTCGTGACCGCGCGCCCTTGGTATCGAGCTTGCAGAGCGGTGAGGACGCGCGGCGGGCGCGCATGACACGTCAAGCAGCATGCGCTGCCGACGACCACAGGAGACTTTACATGAGCATCGTCCATTGGGATCCATTTCGAGAGTTGGAAGACATGAATGAGCGCCTGAACCGCGCCTTCGGCCGTACGCGCCTGGCACGGTCCTCGGCGAAGGAGAAAGACGCCCTCACGGTCTTCGACTGGGCACCGAACGTCGACATCATCGAAACGGCGGAGGAGTTTCAAGTCAAGGCCGAGCTGCCCGACATCAAGAAGGAGGACGTCAAGGTCTCGGTCGACAATGGCGTGCTTCGCATCGAAGGGGAGCGCAGGCAGGAGAAGGAAGAGAAGGGCAAGAAGTTTCATCGCGTCGAGCGCACCTACGGCTCGTTCCTGCGCACGTTCTCCCTGCCGGACAACGTGGACGAGAGCAAGGTCCAGGCTGATTTCAAGGACGGTCTATTGAACGTCCGCTTGCGCAAGGCGGAGCAGGCGACGCCAAAGGCGATTGAAGTCAAGATCGCCTGACTGCGGCACTGAGTCGTTCGCGAGCGAGGCCGAGACAGTGGCTCTCGGTCTCCTCGCGCGAACGGCGTCGCACGCGCCGCGCGCTCGTTCCGAACGCGCGACGGCGTCGGGCTTCCCCAAGAAGCGGCGGTAGGGCGCCGAGCTGGCGCTGGAACGGCTCCTCTTTGGACGACGGGGACGCGCGAGGGCCAAGCGCGCGCTCAAAGGTCGGGCGCAAGGGCGCCTATTGGGCCGAGCGCCGCTACAATCAATGGAGAGCTCAATGCAACATTTCAAGAAAATCCTGGTACCCGTGGACTTCTCCACTCAATCGGCAGAGGCTGTGCGCACGGCAGCGGATATCGCGCGCCGTTACGAGGCGTCGCTCACGCTGATCCATGTCTATGACCCCATCGCCTACGCGCTGCCGGAAGGGTACGTGCTCTTTGCGCCCTCACAGCTCGAGAAGATGTTCGCGGCGTTCGAGACGCAGCTCGCCGCCACCAAGCAAAACGCGCTGGAGGCCGGTGCGCCACGGGTCGACACACGGCTCTTGCAGGGCTTCGTGACGGCCGAAATCGTCGACTTTGCTTCTCGTGCCGAGGCCGACCTCATCGTCATGGGCACGCACGGGCGCAGGGGCCTGAGCCACGTCGTGCTCGGTTCCGTCGCCGAGCGCGTGGTACGCATGGCACCCTGTGCCGTGCTCACGGTCAAGGGAGCGAAGTTGCAGTAGCTCGAGCGGCGCGCGGCCCAGCTCTTCCCGCGCGTGCAGGCGGCGGAGGCCGGGGCGGCGCCTCCCGCCGCGTGGTGGGGTGTGCTCTGCGTGGCACCGACGCCACGAGGTCCGCGCCTTCGCGCCCTCAGGAGGGGGCTCGGCAACAGAGCCGTCGAACCCGCGTACTCTGGTCGAGTTGCTGTGGCTGGATGAGGCTCTGGCGTTGCTCGAGAGCCGGCGCGCCGTGCGTGGCGCCCGAGGCAAACCGCGCGAATTCGTCTGGGAACGAGTCTGCGAGCAATTCAACGGTGACACCGCCGTGCGCGACCGGCTCAAGGCGCGGGCAGCGCTGCGCGTGCTCGACCACCCCCGTTACGCCGGATGATCCGGCGCGGCTGCCTCCACACGTTCGACCGCGGAGGCTGGGTGGCCATGGAAAACTCCCGGTTTTTGAGCTCGACTGTGCGGACATCGCGCCCCCGTTGGGCGTTCGGCTTGACCCCAAGCATCCGGAACGGCACGCTTTTGTGGAACCAGTAAGCATGATGACCGTCAACGACTATCAAGCCGCTCTGTGCTCGACACGTGCGTTCTGGAGCGAGGTGATCGAATGAAGCAACAGCCATTGGAACGCTATCGCATCCTGTTGTCGCAACTCCTCTTCGAACGAGAGGCGGCTGGTGGCGACCTTCCGGAGGAAGAAGAATCTCGGTACGTGGCATTGCTCGACGAAGTCTGGTGGGAACTCAGCCCGAACGATCAGGAACAGCTTGAACGAGAGTTGAGGCAGGTCGCCGTCCAGGTTGGGGAAGAGCCCGCGCTAGTAGACCTCGCCGTTGCCGAGGGCTCGAGCGCCCTCCCGCGAAGGGCCGCATAACGTGTACCTCACCGCGCAACACGTCGTATCGCCGGCCACGCAGCGCGAAGGGGTCAATGCGTTCCTCTATCTTCACCAGGGTCAGGAATGGGAGCATCTATGGCTGCCCGACGTGCCAGAGCAGAATCCGGGTACTCTCCTCGCCCAATCCATTTCAGTCGCGCCGCCCGGCAATCGTGTCCGGAGCTATCTCGACATCGTCGCGCCCGACGAGGTTCGCTGGGAAGACGTGCATGTCGGCCTAATGGAGGTCGTGGGCCACAGTCAGTCCGGTCCACTGCCGTGGGCAGGCCAATCGAGGAGTGGCTATTCTCGACTCGGCATGGATCTGGGGCTATCAAGTCGGTGGCAAAAAGAGCTCGCCGTTCTCTATCGGTCCGCTCAGGCTCTCTGGATGGCGCACGTGACTTGAGAAATTGACGGGACATCCTACCGGCAATGGAACTCGAACGCGCGCGCCTCGAGGTCGTCGAGCACTCGAAGCCGCTCCTGTAGCAGCTGAAGAAGATGTGCGAGGAGAAGATCACCAGCAAGCGAGCCGAGCTCGCGGCTCTGGGAGCCTCTGACCTTCGTGATCAATCAGTGGGACCGGCTGACCTGCTTCTGCGACGTGCCCGGCGTCCCGCTCGACACGAACCTCGTCGAGCAGGCGCTCATTCTGCCAGTCCGCTATTTCGCCGGCTCGTTCAACTACCACACCGAAGAAGGCGCGGTCGTCGGCGACCACGCCATGTCCCTCATCGCCACAGCGCGCGCCCGCGACGTCGAGCCCGTCGCGTGGTTGACGGAGTGCCTTCGCTGCCACGAGGACCTCGCCCAGATGCTCGAGGGGCTTCGAAGGCGTCCCCTGCCTGAGCGCGGGCCTCGGCTCACGCCGAAGTGTTTCACGCGAGGCGACTCCCTTGGTACGCCCCGGCGCCAGCGTCGACGCGAAAGTTGCGCCTCGCACCCGGCAGGCGCATTCACTGCGTGAGCACACGAGCGACTTGCGCTGATTTGCCCGAGAGCGTCGCGCCGGCGCCGGCGTGGTATCGAGTTTGCAAAGCATGTCGATGTGACCCGCACCAATCTCGAACGCGACACTGATCGATCGAAGCTCTGGAATGGCCTGATGGCGCGGGCCTGCTCCGCGGGCAGCTTTTGCCTCCTCGCCATTGTCGGACCATGCTCAGAACCCGCTACCGGGACCCTGCCGCACGGCGCAGAGGTGCAAGGCAAGGCTGGCAACGAGCTGACCCGTAGCACCTCGGCCGCGGTGTCGGCACCCGTGAGCGAGGGGAGCGCCGCTGCAGCCCGCCCAAAGCAACAGACGCCGACGACCAGGACGTTCATGCAAGACCATTTTGCGGAGTCTGTCGACATGCGACACGCCATCGTGGCTGGCAAGCTGTCGGATCTGCATACGGCCGCTACGGCCGTGAGCAACGACTCCTGGACGCCGAATCTGCGCCCCGACTACGCGCCTTACGTGAGTGCCGTGCAGGCAGCGGCGCGCAAAGCCGCGAGCGCGGAATCGCTTCAACCGGCCGCTTTCGCGCTGGGCGCCATCGGTGACGCTTGCGCCGACTGCCACCGGAAGTTTGGAGGGCCCGGCAGCCCCGTCGCGCCGGAGCCGCTCGCCGCCGAGGACCAAAGTATGGTCGCCCACGCGCGGGCTACCGATGCGCTGTGGCAAGGCTTGATGGGCCCCTCGGAGGCGAGCTGGACGGCTGGGGCCCGAACACTGCTCGATGCGCCGGCGCTCGATAGCGACGTGCCCGACGTTGCAGCCGCGGCTCGCCACCTGAGAGACTTGGCGCAAAAGGGCACGACGGTCGACGCGGCTGGACGCGCCCGCCTCTTCGGAGACGTGCTGCTCACGTGCGCCACGTGCCACGAACGCGTCGGCGTGACCTTCCGCCGACCCGCCCCGATGAAATGACCTGCGCGTGCGTTCTGCACGCCATTGACCTGCGCGTGCCTTCGGCACGGCATTCGTCCGGGCAAGACGCTCTCGGTCTGGGCGCAGCACCAGCATTGGCCAGAATGCGCGTCTACCACACGCAAAGGATACCGAGCATGACCATCGAACACTTACTCACTCGGCCCGTCTCCGCGCTGCCTGTCGGCGCAACCTGCGCCGAAGCGGCTCGGCGCATGCAGCGGCAAAACATCGGCAGCCTCGTCATCGAAGATGAAGGGACGCCCATCGGGATCCTCACCGATCGCGACCTGGCGCTCCGCATCGTGGCCGAAGAGCGCGACCCGGCAAAGGTCCTCGTGGGCAGTGTCATGTCGAAGTTTCCGGCCTTCCTGACGGCTCATCGCACGCTCGACGAGGCGCTCGACGCCATGCGCGAGAAGATGCAAAGACGCGGTGTCCAAGGCCAAGGCCCGCGCGCCGTCTGCAGCGTCGAGCGCGCGGAACGCAAAGCATGCGCCCGCTCGCCGGAGCCCGCCGGCGCGGCCCGGCTGCGCGCGCAGGGCACAGGACGTGCAAGCACTATGGCACAGAGTACAGCGGCGAAATCAGGCACTCGCCCCCCCTAATCGATGAGAGGACCTCGCTCATGACCAAGACTTGCATCGTCATTGCGGACGGCATTCGCGCTCGCTTCATTTCCGTGGACGCGCCAACAGACGTGGATCTCGATGGGGGCCCACGGCTGGTCGAGCATCGAGATCTGGTCAATCCCGAGGGTGATCTCCCCGAACGAGAGCTCCACAGCGATCGCAGCGGGCGCGCGCACGGGGCGCCCGGTGGCTCGGCGCACGGGTTGGATGACCACCATGGGCAACGCGCCGAACGCTCCCGCCGTTTTGCGCAGCGGGTCGCCGAAGCCATTGAACACTTCGTCGTGGAGCAGGAAGCCCGACACTTGCTCCTGGTCGCGCCGCCACGGCTGCTCGGGTATTTGCGGCCCGCCATGGATCGGAAGCGCCTTGCGGGCGTCTCGGTCACGGACATCGGAGAAGACCTGTCGCGGATGCCGCTGCAAGAGCTTCAGGAGGTGCTGGCAGCGCGGGGCCTCGTACCCGTTAAGCAAGTCCCGCGTGGAGCGGTGTTCCGACCGCGCGGGCAACCCGTCGACTGACGGGAGTCGATGGACGACAGCGGCGTACCCGCGCTCCGGCGTCGGCAGCGTGGTCATTGTATCGAGACGCTGCAACAGGCCGGCGCAAAAGCTGCGCCGGCCCAGGCCTTGCGCACCTTCGGCGCGACGGTGGAGGGGGTCAACTCGAAGAAACGCCGCTGCAAACGCCCCTGGCAGACGTTGGCACACCGAGTGCCCACGCAGCCAGGCTAGCACGCGCGGCGCTCGCCGGAAGGGGACGCGAAGCGCGAGTCAGTGAGGAACGATGCAATCGAACGCGCGCATGAATGACCTGGAACTCGGACGAGAAGTGGTGCTCTGGCTGCAGCTGGAGGGTCGCCACGACGCGATAAGCGTCGCCGCTGCTGGCGGGGTCGTGACGTTGACGGGGACCGTGCGGAGCTGGGGCGAACGCTTGGCGGCTCGAAAGGCGGCCGGCGCGGTCCACGGTGTGCGGGGAGTGGTCGATGACCTCGAGGTCGAGATCCCCGAGCCTGAACGGCGTGCTGATGTGGACCTCGCCCGCGCCGTCGATCACGCGTTGACCTCTAACCCGTTCGTGCCAGAATCCACGCTGGTGTCTAACGTCGAAGCCGGGGTCGTCACGTTGCGAGGCAGCGTCGAGGATCGGAGTCAACGTGAAGAAGCGGGCATATCTGTGTGCGGTCTGCCGGGTGTGCGCGGCGTGCGCAACCTCATCGCGCTCAATTCTAGCGAAGACACCGCCCGCGAAGTCGGGCTTGCCATCGAAGCGGCGCTCGAGGACCGCGCCCACTCGCTCGCCCGACGCGTCCGCTTCCGTGTCGAGGACGGCTGCGCGACCCTGTCCGGGTCAGTCGAAAACGCCGCCTCGAGAGCGGTCGTTTTGGCTGCCGCGCGAGGCGTGCCCGGCGTGACGCACGTCGAAGACTACCTACGCGTCGGCGCCGAGCCGACGTGAAGCCCGATCACAGTCAGACCCGAGGCCCCATGCAACAGTACCCCCATCACTACTCGGTCAGCGCCAGCGCCCATGCTGAGGGCGACGTCGCGCTCGAGAGCCGGCGCTTGCCCCCTCTGGTGACGGCCGCCCCGGAGGAGTTCGGCGGCCCCGGAGACCGCTGGTCTCCCGAGACGCTCTGCGTCGGCGCCGTCGCAGATTGTTTCATCCTCACGTTCCGCTCTGTCGCGCGGGCTGGCAAGCTCACGTGGCTCTCGCTGCGCTGCGACGTGGAGGGCACTCTCGATCGCGTCGAACGCTCGCCGCAGTTCACGCAATTCTTGGTGCGCGCGGCCCTCGAGGTGCCCTCCGGGGTAGCGGAAGTCGACGCGCGGCGGTTGCTCGAGCGGGCGGAGCAGGCGTGCCTGATCAGCAACTCGCTCAAGGCCAGCACGCATCTCGAAGTGACCGTTACGATTCAGCCTTAGAGCTGCGCGCCCCAGCCGGCGAGGCAGCCTGCCGCCAGCCACCCGAGAGCTGAGAACGCTCGCTCGACAGCCCGCGCGGCATTGAGCCAGCGAGCACGCACGCCGACGACCCGCGTCGCCTCGAGGACAAAGGCGGAGAGCGGGCAAGGGTGCCCCAGCTGCTCTCGAGCTTGCAAGCGTGGCGCGGGGCGACCACCGACAGAATCGCTGCGTCGCGGGCCCACGAGCAGCTCGGCCCGGACTGGACCGAACACGCCACGAGAATAATGGCGCTGCGAAGCGCGTGAGCAGCGCTGGCACGCTTGCTGCTTGATTGCGGACAAATCATCGTGCAACAGAATCTAATGTTCTCGAGTCATCACCGCACGCGCGCGCTGAATTCCGCTCGGCTCTTCATCGCCATGACGGGCTGCGCCTTCCTCGTCGCGTCGTGCATCGCCATCCGAACGGCGTCGGCGGCTCCGGAAAAGAGCGCCACGCCGGACAGCGCCACGCCGGACAGCGCCAGAGCGCCGGACCAGGCCCAGCCACCGGTGCCCAATGTGCTGTTGCCTTACAAGTTCGAGCCGGGGGTCATCTGCCCACTGTGCGAGCTGACGCCGCAGTTTCCACTCGGGCGGAGCGGCCTGCATTGGCACGATCACTGGAGGTTCGTCGGCACGACCGAATACATCACGGTCCCCGTCCTGGCGGCCTCGGTGCTGGCCTTCCGATTCTTTGTTCCGCCGGCGTCCAAGGCGCGCTGGGACAGCCCCATCCTCTTCGATTCGCCGGTGCGCGATGCGCTGCGCATTCGCAGCGCCGGCGGGCGAAAGACGGCGTCGCAGATCAGCGACGTGCTATTCGTCTGGGAGGTGTTGCACCCGACGGTCCTCGATCCGCTGCTGGTCGCGTGGTGGCAGCGTGAATCGCCCCTCGTGGCCTGGCAGATGATGGTGATCGACGCCCAGGCGTATGGCCTCACCCTGCTGCTCAACGACATGGTCAAACGCGCCGCGTCGCGCGCTCGGCCCTGGGTGGCTACAGAAGACTGCGCCCAGAACCCAGACGGCCCGAATTGCGGGTCGGGAGGGCGCTATCAGTCCTTCTACAGCGGACACGCCGCTGTTACCGCCACGGGGGCCGGGTTGATCTGCGCTCACCACACGCAGTTGAGCTTGTACCAGAGCGGGCTGCTCGACGCGGGGACGTGTGCGCTGGCCGTCGCGGGCACGGCGCTCACGGGGGCGATGCGCATCGCATCGGACAACCACTGGGCCTCGGACGTGCTCATCGGTCATCTCATGGGCTATGCGTCGGGCTATCTCATGCCTACCCTGCTCTATTACAAGGAGTTTCGAACGGCTCCGCACGAGCACCAGCCAAAGGCTACCCAGTTTGCGGCCCTGCCGCTCGTCACGGGCGAGTCGCTCGGCGTCTCGGTGCTCGGGCTGTTCTGAACCTAGCCAGGCGCCTGATGCCCGTGCTGGTGGTCGCCATCGTGCTGGCGGCAAGCGATCGCGGGCTCAACTATTCGCTCCAGCAGGTCACGCGGGAGACGCTCTATGTCCCGCTGGGCGATCTGGAGCGCTACAAGGCCAAGGCCTTCATCGACATCTTCATCGACCGCGCCGCCAAGGCCGTCGCCTCGCTGGGCCTCGTCGTCGTGATCGCGCTCTCTGGAGCGTCACCGCAGGCCTCCCTGCTCCTGGCGCTCGGCGCGCTTTTGTTCTGGGTCCGTTGCGCGCATGCACTAGGCACGACCTATGCTCAGCGTCGCCCGCTCGGGCTCGGAGGACGCGGAGCTGCCGGTGAACGACAGCGCGCCCGGCGAGTCGACCGCCTTGGCCGTGACGCCGCAGAGAGCTGACCCTTAACGCCGAGCAGCAGCGTCAGCTCTTCGGGCCCCAGCGTCTCCTTGGCAAGCAGGGCGCGGACGAGGCCGTCGAGCTGATGCCGGTGCAGGCTGAGCAGCTTGCTCGCGCCCTCGAGCCGGCGTGTAGGATTCGTGGACTGCAAGCGGCCCAGTGACGCTCAGCGCGAGCGGGCGGGCCCGCCCTGCCCCCTCAGAGCTCGAGCCGCTCCCCCTTGCGAGCGACGATGACCGCGGGGCCTCGCCGGTCCTCGAGGCGCTTCACCAGGGAACGCTGCGCCGGCGCTTCGCCGTGCACGAGCACGACACGCTCGAGTCGGCCTGCCCGGGCCGTCGCCTCGACGAAGGCGACGAGATCGTCCTGGTCGGCGTGCGCCGAGAGGCCCTCGAGGCGATGGATGCGCGCGTGCACGTCGCGCTCCACCCCGAAGACTTTGACGCGCGGCCTACCTTCGATGAGCCGGCGACCGAGCGTGTGCTGCGCCATGAAGCCGACCACGACGACGCTGTTCTTCTCGCACCCAAGAGCCGTCGCGAAATGGTGGAGGATGCGCCCCCCCTCGCACATGCCGGCGCCAGCGATGATGATGCACGGCTCGGAGCCGCTCTGGAGCCGGCGGGAGTCCTCGATCTCCGAGACGTACTCCAGGCCCGGAGGTGAGAAAGGGTCGTTACGCTGGAGAATGCGCTGGCGCACGTCCGGAGACAGCCCCTCCGGGTGCAGCTTGTAGATCTCCGTGATCGCGATGGCAGACCAGCGCCGAGCCGAGGACGTGCCCGGCGTCGTAAAAGGTCAGCCGCACGCCGGGCGCGATCTCGAGGGGCCGGTGCAACGGCAACGAAATCATGCGCGCCACCGCGGCCTCCGCGTCCTCCACGCCAAACAGCGGCTCGACGCGCTCACTGCTCCCGTCACGCTGATTGTGCTTGTTGATGTAGCGAGCGTCTTGCTGTTGAATGAGCGCCGCGTCGCGCAGCATGACGCTACACAGGTCGCGGGTCGGCGGGGTGCAGAATATGTTGCCTTCGAAGCCGCGTTTGATGAGCGTGGGCAAATTGCCGCTGTGGTCGAGGTGGGCGTGGCTGAGCACGACCGCCGTTATCGACTCCGGTGGCACACCCAATGGCGCGCGGTTGCGTTCGCGCAGCGTCTTGAAACCCTGGAACAGGCCGCAGTCGAGCAGGATGCGGCTGCCGCCGAGTTCAACCAGGTGGCGCGAACCGGTCACGCTGTCGGCGGCGCCGAGAAATTGCAGGTCCATGGGGCCGCAGACTAACCGACCCGATGCCGCGATACTTGACGCCGGGCAAAGCGCCGGGCGCACGAGCTCTGCCGGTCAGTTCAGCGCCGGCCGCGCGATGGGGCGCACGCGCTCGTAGGCGCGCGCGGCGCGCAGCACCAGCGCGTCGCCGAACATCGGGCCGACGAACTGCAGGCCGATCGGCAGGCCGGCTTGCGTGACACCACAGGGAATGCTGCAGGCGGGCTGCTGGGTCAGGTTGAACGGGTAGGAAAACGGCGTCCAGCCGAGCATGGCCTGCGGCGTCATCGTCATCTGGCCGGCGGGGCGGGCGTCGAAGGCCGGCACCGCCACGCTGGGTGTGACGAGCAGGTCGTAGCGCTGCATGAACTGGCGCATGTGCGAGCCCAGCGCGCCGCGCCGCACGTTCAGGCGCTGCACGTCGAGCGCGCTGAACTCGGCGCCGAGTTGCGCCTCGGCGCGGAAGTCGGGGTCGGTGACTGCCTGTTGTTGCGCGTCGAGCGTGTTCCATACGCTCCAGGCGCCGACGAACCACAGGCCGGTGCAGATGTCGAGCGAGTCCTCGATGCCGGGGTCGACCTGTTCGACGATTGCGCCCAGCGCTTCGAGTTCACGCACCGCCTGCGCCACGGCGCCGGCGACCTCGGGGTGCACCACCGCCTGCGCATAGCCCAGGCCGGGCGAATACGCGATGCGCAGGCCGCGCGCGCCGAGTTCCAGGCCGTCGAGCATGTCGGCCGGATCGAACGGCAGCGACGTCCAGTCGCGTGCGTCGGGTTGTTTCATCACGTTGAGCATCAGTGCAGCGTCGCGCACGCTCATCGTGTGCGGGCCCAGGTGGGCCACGCTGCCGAACGGTGAGAGCGGGTACGCCGGCACCCGGCCGAAGCTCGGCTTGAGGCCGAAGTTGCCGCAGAACGCCGCCGGAATGCGCACCGAGCCGGCGCCGTCGGTGCCCACCGACAACGGCCCCAGGCCAGCCGCCACCGCGGCCGCGGTGCCGCCCGACGAGCCGCCCGGCGTCTTGCTCAGGTCCCAGGGGTTGCGCGTGATGCCGGTGCGCGGCGA
>JAYTOL010000066.1:0-1142 GCA_043747815.1 Deltaproteobacteria bacterium | reverse complement strand
CCGGTGGTAGTGACCCGCTCGCTCTATCAGGGCCCAGGTCGCGAAGGCCGTGCCCCGGCAGATGCGGGACTTCGGTTGTGCGAGGATAGCTATTCGATGGGAGTGCGCCGAGCAGTGGCTCAACTGTGCGTCCAGGACGCTTACGCGCCAGCCGTCGCGACGCTCGAGCAGCTCGCCGGAGTGCATGTCCCGCAGCGCCAGGCCGAGGAGTTGGTGCAGCGCGCCGCCGAGGATGTGCGTCTGTTCTACTGCGTCCGGATACCCGAGCCGGTGCCGGACGCGGCGCTGTTGGTGCTCTCGTTTGACGCTGCAGGGATCGCGATGCGCACAGAGTCATTGCGCCCCACGACGCGGGAAAAGGCTGAGAGCTCGCCCGCCGACCCGTCTTTTCCACCGAAGCTAAAGACGGGACAGAAGCCGAATCGCAAGCGCATGGCCCAGGTTGCTGCCGTCTACGCCATCGAGCCCTTCGTGCGCAGCGCCGACGACATCTTGGGGGAGCTTCAAAGCCTGACACCCCTGCCGAATGACAACGCTCGCCCGCGCCGGCCGCGTCCCGTCAACAAGCGGGTCTTCGCTAGCATTGCCCGCAGTGCCGCCGACGTCATCAACGAGGGGTTCCGCGAGGGACTCGCTCGTGACCCCAGACGCGAACGCCGCTGGGTCGTGCTGGTCGACGGAAACGGCGACCAGATTCGCGCGGTACGGCGCGCAGCAGAGCGAGCCGGCGTCGCGGTTACGATCGTCGCGGACCTGATTCACCTCATCGAGTATCTCTGGCGAGCGTCCTACTGCTTCCACGCAGCAGGGTCCGATGCTGCTCGGCAGTGGGTAGTGCAACGAGTGCGGGCCTTGCTCGATGGTGCCGACCCCCGTCAGGTAGCTGCTGGTATGCGCCGCTCCGCGACCCGCCGAAAGGTCAAAGACCGTCAGGCGGTCGACCGTTGCGCCAAGTACATGCAGGGCCTGGCCCCCTACATGCGCTACGGGGCTGCTCTACGCGACGGCCTGCCCATCGCTACCGGAGTCATCGAAGGGGCGTGTCGGCACCTCATTCGCCGCCGTCTCGACATCGGGGGAGCGCGCTGGAGCACGGAAGGAGCTGAAGCCATTCTCCTGCTCCGAGCCGTCGTCTCGTCCGG
>JAYTOL010000065.1:0-1173 GCA_043747815.1 Deltaproteobacteria bacterium | reverse complement strand
GGGGTGGTGGGCGACGGGTGGCTGCCTCGTGCGGCGCAGGCGATGGCCTTCGAGTGCCAGCGGGGGCCATCGCGCGAGGCGGCCAAGGCCAGCGAGCAGTGGCTGCGATTGCCCTACTCGCGCTGCGCATTCGAGGACGTCGCACACCTGGTCGGCGAGGCGTACGGAGGCCAGCGAGAGTCGGTGGAGCGGGCTCTGATCGAGGCGTACGAGCCGCCCAAGGAAGCGGCCAGTGTGAGCGTATCGCTGGACCGGGTGAGTGTCGCGATGGAGGAGCCGCGCCCCAAGCCGGTGGGCCGCCCCAAGAAGGATGCGCCCAAGCGTCCCATCAAGCGGGTCTATCGGATGGCCTACGCCGCGACCGTGACGGTCCATGACAGCGACGGAGATGCCCTGCACACGATTCGCTATGGCCGAATGCCGCTGGGCGATGCCGAGGGCCTGTGCGAGGGCCTCTCCGACGACGTGGACGTACTGCTCAAGAAGCGGCCCGACCTGAAGGTGGCGCTGCTCTGCGACGGGGCGCAGGAGATGTGGAATCTGCTGGGAAAGCACATCAACGCAGAGACGATCGGGCGGCCGGTCGCGCGCCTCGTCGACTTCTGGCATCTCGAAGAGAAACTGGCCAAAGCGGGTCGCGTGCTCCATGTCAACGACGACGAACGAAAGGCCGTGCTCCGTCGCTGGCGCATTCACCTGCTCAACCACTCGAACGCCGCCGATCGGATCCTCGCAGAGCTCCAAGCATCCGGCAAAGAGCAGGTGCGAATCGGCGACGAGCAGCCCGTCCACGACGCGATCACCTACTTCGAAAACCACCGAGGCGACTTCGACTATGCCACGGCACGGCGCCACGGGTTGCCGATCGGTAGTGGCAACGTCGAGGCCACCTGCAAGAGCCTCTTCGAAGTACGGCTCAAGCGATCGGGCTGCCGCTGGAAAGAAATCAGCGGCGCTCACATCGTCGACCTGCGCGCGCTGGCGCTCAGCGACCGATGGGATGCGGCAATGAAGCTCACAATGGCACCCCTACGCGCCGAGGTCACGCGGCCCGCCATACGAACCCAGCGCCGGGCCGCAGCATGAGAGCCACTCCCAGCACACCGGCACTTCTGGAATGCCCAATGCCCGGGAGCACACCGGCGGGTCAGGAAGGCGTGATGCCGGGGAGCA
>JAYTOL010000064.1:0-33451 GCA_043747815.1 Deltaproteobacteria bacterium | reverse complement strand
GCGCCCACTGCGCGTCCGTCAGTCGAACCAAGCGTTCCATCAGCCAGGATGGAACACATTTTCCGGAGAATGGAAAGGGGTTTGAAAACACTCCCTAGTCCTTGCCCGGCCGCCATGGCGGGCGTAGCGTCGAACGCGACGTGGCCATGGCGCTCGAAAATGCTTCGAACCTGCCCCTTTTGGGGACTGCCCCGCGTTATCATGCGTTCGATAGGCCGGGTCATGCGAAGGCGCCCGGGTGACGGCCACCTCGCTTCCAGGGTTTGAAGCTACATCTCATCGTCCAGATCCGGTACGCAACATCCTCGTCGAGCTGCGTGAGCGGACCCGAGTCGAGCACGCGGCGATTGAGCGAGCGCTCGATCTGTCGAGTGATGCGCTGACGCTCGCGACGTACCGGCACACGCTGGAGCGGCTTTATGGCTATTATTGCCCATTGGAAGCGCAGCTGCATCGCAGCGTTGGGCTCGCTGAGCACGGGCGCGAGTTGATCGGGCGCGAGTTGATCGGGCGCGAGAAGACTCCGTGGCTCGTCCAGGATTTGGGCGTCCTCCGAACGCATGCGTCGGCCCCCTTGCCGATGTGCCACGAGCTGCCCACGCTGGATGGCTTATCGGCGGCGCTCGGCTGCTGGTACGTGCTCGAGGGCGCGTCGCTCGGCGGCCAGATCATCAGCCGCCAAGTGCGAGCGAGCCTGGGCATGACGGGTGAGACCGGCGCGAGGTTCTTCCAGGGGTATGCTGAGCGGACGGGGGAGATGTGGAAGCGCTTTAGGGCCGTGCTCACCGCTTGGGTCGTCACGCCCGAAGAGCAGGAGCGCTCCATTCGAGCCGCCCTCGGCACTTTCCGCACGTTGCGTCGCTGGTGCCGGCAAGAACCAGCCGATGACCGATAGGCCCTCCGCCACCCCGCTGCCAGCGTGGGTGGGGCACCCTTACAGCGTCAAGCGGCACGGCGTCAGCATCACGAATTGCGACTCCGAACCGGTACAGACCCCCGGCTGCATTCAGGCTCACGGCGTATTGCTCGTCATGAGGCCAGGCACTCTGTTGATTCTGCAGGCGAGCGACAACACCGAGCGCTGGCTCGGCCGCAGCGCGCACGAGCTCTGCGGTCAGACACTGGGCGAGGCCGTGGGAGAAGCGGGGCAGCGCTCGCTCTTGGAGTTCCTGCGCGCAAACCCGACGCAGAATAATCCGCTCCACGCCTTCACGCTCGACGCGCGCGACGGGGTTCCGCCATTGGCGGTGGTGGTGCACACGACGGGCGGGTTCGTCGTGGCAGAGCTCGAGCTCGCTCGTCACGGCCTGGCCATGCCCGAGCCGAATTTTTACGCCCTCCTGAAGACATCCTTTGGGCGTCTGCAAGCGGCAAGCACACTCAGAGGCTTCTGCGAGACGGTCAGTGCAGAGGTGCGCGCGCTGACTGGCCTGGACCGGGTCATGGTCTACCGGTTCCATGAGGACGGGCACGGCGAGGTCTTCGCCGAGAGCCGGCGAGCGGATCTCCCTCCCTGGCTTGGGCTGCACTATCCGGCCGAAGACATCCCCCAACCCGCCCGCGAGATCTTCAAGCAGATCTGGCTGCGACCCGTACCCGATGTCGGCTCTGAGCTCGCCGAGCTCGTTCCGCTCACGAACCCGGACACCGGCCAGGCGCTTTCCATGATCCATTGCGCGCTGCGGGCGCCGTCGGTCATGTACACCGAGTATCTCCAAAACATGGGCGTGAAAGCCGCCCTCACGCTGTCGTTACGCCGCGACACGGAGCTTTGGGGCTTGATCGCCGGTCACCACTACGGCGGTCCCGCTCACTTCTCTTACCAAACGCGAGCCGCGTGTGAGTGCTTCGCCCAGGTGGTATCGCTTCAGCATCGAGCGGCAGAAGACCGCGAACAGCTCGTCTATCGGCGTCGGCTCGAGAGCGTGCAGCGAGACCTCCTGCGCGCCGCGGCTCGAGCGGAGGACCTCACGGCACTCACCGACGGGGCGCCGACGCTCTTGGATGCGCTGGACGCGGGCGGCGTGGCGCTCTACCACCAACAGCAGTGGCGGGCCCTGGGAAATACCCCATCCGAGCTAGAGCTCCAGGCGCTCGGCCGCTGGCTGATCGAGAGTGATAAGTTCGGAGTTTCCGACCGCGCATTGTACGCGACTGACTCGCTGGCAACGGCGTACGCCCCGGCAGAAGGGTTTTCCGGCGTCGCGAGCGGGCTCTTGGCGATACCACTCGGGCTAAAACACGAAAGCCTGATCCTGTGGTTCCGACCCGAGGCGGTGATGAGCGTGAGCTGGGGCGGTAATCCGCACGACAAGCCTGTCGTACCGGGACCTCATGGCCCGCGGCTCACGCCTCGGAAGAGCTTCGAGCTCTACGTCGAGTCGGTTCGGCTGCGCGCGCTCCCGTGGCAGCCCGCGGAGGTCGAGGCCGCGAGCCGCCTGCGCCTGCTGATGCTGGAGATAATGGCCAGTCAAGCCGAGCGCCTCGCGACTCTGAACGCCGCCTTGGCCCGGACGAGCGAAGAGCTTCACGTCTTCGCCTACGTCGCCGGCCATGACCTCAAAGAGCCGCTGCGAGGCATTGACAGGTACGTCCGTCAGCTGTTGGACGATGCCCTGACACCCGAAGAGCAGAGGGCGATGCTCGAGCGGCTCCTACCGCTCGCGCTGCGGATGCACGCGTTGCTGGACTCGCTGCTGCACTTCTCGCAAGTGGGCCATGCGGAGCTGCGCTTCGAGTCGCTCGATGTGCAGCAGGTCCTGGCGGAGGCGATCGAGATCGTGGACAGCCGGCGCGCGGATCGTCCCACCGACATCGAGAGCCCCCGGCCGCTGCCACACGCGCGAGGTGATCGACCCCAAGTGCGCGAGATTTTCGTCAACATATTGTCCAACGCCATGAAGTATAATGACAAATTACGCTGCCTGGTGGAGGTCGGCTATCTCGATCCGGGTAGCTCGGGAGAGCGAAGAAGCGCGCCCCCGCCACCGGCTGACCACACGGTCTTCTACGTCAAAGATAATGGCATTGGGATCGACGCCAAGCACCACGAACAGGTCTTCGAGCTGTTTCGGCGTCTGCACCCTCGTGATGCTTACGGCGGGGGTAGCGGCGCGGGAATGACCATCGTGAAAAAGCTGGTAGAGCGGCACGGCGGCTGCGTCTGGCTCGAATCGAGCCTCGGCGAAGGCATGACTTGCTTCTTCACGCTGCCTTGCGAGCCGGCGCCCGCGTGCTGATCAATGGCTCGGGATCGGCGGCGCCGTCGGAGTTGCCCGAATGGCGCGTCGTGATCGTGGATGACAGTCCGGACGAACGCGCGGACGCTCGACGACTGCTACTCCGCAGCTCGGATCGGCGTTACGTCTTTTGTGAGGCCGATACCGGTTCGGCAGGCGTACGCGCCGTCCTCGACCCCGTCACCGGGCCGCCGAATTGCTTGCTGCTCGACTACGACCTTCCTGACATGGAAGCCCCCGAGGTGCTGGACGCCTTGCGCGGTCCGGATGGCATTCTGGTCTGCCCGGTGGTCGTGTTCACGGGCCATGTCGGGCTCGAGGCAGGGCCGGCGCTGCTGCGCGCCGGCGCACAAGACTACATCGGCAAGGATTGGCTGAAAGGGCCAGCGCTGACTCGTGTTCTGGAAAACGCGGTCGAGCGCTGGTCGATGGCGAGAGAGCTCAAGCTACGGGCGGCAACGCTGGAGGCCAGCGAGGTCAACTATCGGATGCTGTTTCAAGCGGCGCGCGAGGGCGAGACCCGCTTGCGGATGACGCTGGAAGCGACAAACACCGGTATCTGGACGTGGGAGTTCGGCACCGATTGTGTCAACTGGTCCCCGGGCTATGCCATTCAAGGCCTCGCGCAGGAAGACTTCACGGGAAGCGGCGCGAGCTTCCTTCAGCTCATCCACCCCCATGACCGTGAACGCGTGCAGCGCACGCTTCAAACCGCGGTTGCTAACCAAAGCCTGTGCCAGTGCGCGTTCCGCGTGCTCCGCCCGAGCGGCCAAGTGGTGTCGGTCGAAACCCTGGGTCGAGCCAGCTACGGCGGGGCGGGTGACCCATTGCGGATGATCGGCACCGTGACCGACGTGAGCGCGCGGAATCGCGTGGAGGACGAGCTCAAGAGGAGTGAGGAGCGGCTCGCTCGCGCCCAGCGGGCGGCCCGGATCGGGACGTGGGACTGGAACGTCAGGACCGGGGAAGCGAGCTGGACCGAGGAGACCTGGCGGCTCCTGGGGCTCTCCCCGTTCTCGTGCCCCAGCACGTACGACCTATGGTTGAGCTGCGTTCATCCCGACGATCGCGAAGCAGCGGACGCGACCGTGCGAGAAGCCTTCCGGACCGGCTCATATCGGCATGAGTTTCGCGTCAGCCATGCAGAGCCCGATGCGGCGATCCGGTGGCTCGAATCTTCGGGCGAAGCGCTGTCGGATGCCAACGGCCAGCCTGCGCGCATGCTCGGCACCGTGCGCGACTCAACCGAGCGGCACGAGGCGGAGCGCGCGCTCCGTACTGCGTTGGATCACGCCGAGCAGGCGGTGAGCAGCCGTGACCAGTTACTGGCGCTGGTCTCACACGACCTAAAAAATCCGCTGGGGGCTCTGATGCTCGGCGTAGAGCTCCTGCGTGGCCAGCTGGGAGCTCGGGTGCAAGCCGTTGGACCCAGCGGCCTCTCTACCCTGGACAAGTTGGACAAGCAGATCCTGCGTATGGATAAGCTGGTGGATGAGCTGCTCGATGCGGCTCGACTGCACGCGGGCAAGCCGCTCGATTTAGAGTTGGCGGAGACCAACCTCGTTCAGCTCACGCTGGGCTTGGTGATCGAGCACCAGCGCATCGCGCCGCGACACCGCATCGAGGTGCGGGCGTCGAGGGATGTCATCATGGGGCGTTGGGACGCCCGACGGATCGAGCGGGTGGTCAGCAATCTGCTGTCGAACGCCGTCAAGTATAGCCCTGACGGTGGCAAAGTTCAGGTGGACCTCGGGGAGGAACAAGCCGGAAATAGGACGCTTGCCGTGCTGCGCATCGAGGACAGCGGGATCGGGATCGCGCTCAACGAGCGCGCGATGGTCTTCGAATGGTTCACCCGCGGTGAAAACGCGCGGCGAAGCGACATCGAGGGGACGGGCATCGGTCTGGCCGGCGCGCGCGAGATCGTCACACGGCACGGCGGCACCATCTCTGTCGACAGCGATGTTGGTCGAGGCTCCATCTTCACGGTCAGGCTTCCGGTTCAGCCGCCCGAGGCCGCCGTCCCCAAAGTTTGGGCCGTGAGCGCTCCCAAAGAGAGAGCCTCGCCATCGCGAGCACATCTACCACCGGCGCGTTGATGAGAGGAGGCGGCCAAGGATCGCCCTGCTCGCGGGAGTCGCTGTCGAGCGACGTCAGGCTCCAGCGAGGGTCCAGCGTGATTTCCGACTCGGCTATTGGTCTGCAGCGCGGCGCCCAGATCTACCCGCCAATCGTCCAGCCTGCGCCGCCTCGAACATGCTAGACTCGAGAGGCAGAGATGCTACTCGACCTATCCTCATTCGGTAGGGCCCTGGCCAGTCTGGATCGCGCCATCCTGCGCGCCCAGGCGGCCCTGGCTGACGAAGAGCTTCGAGACGCGGTCATCCAGCGATTCGAATACACGTACGAGCTGGCCTGGAAAATGCTCAAGCGGCACCTGGAGCAAGTCGTGCCAGACCCCGGCCGAATCGACGGGCTTTCGTTTCGCGAATTGATGCGTGAAGGCGCCGAACGAGGGATCGTGGCAGATGTCGAGGCCTGGTTCGAGTATCGGCACCAGAGAAACCTCACCTCACATGCCTACAATGCAGCCGCCGCTCAGATGGTGTTTCAGACGGCGCTGCGTTTCCGAGAGGCGGCTCACTCGCTCTACCGCGAGCTCGTGGGTCGCAACGTCGAGTGACCAACGTGAAGCCATCGCCGCGGCAACTCGTCCTCGGCTCGGCAGAGCTCGCGGGCGTCTGTGCGTTGTTGCAACGCTACGTGCCGGGCGTCGAAGTGCGCGCCTTCGGCTCCCGAGCGAGAGGCAGCGCCAAGCACGCCTCTGACCTCGATCTGCTCGTCATGTGCGATGAGCCGCTCAGCCCGCGAGCTCACGCGCTCCTGGCAGATGCGTTCGCGGAGTCTGATCTGCCGTTCAAAGTGGATGTGATCGATGCCAGCACGGTGGCCCCTGCTTTTCTCCAACAAATTCTCGAGCCATCGATCGTGATACAAGTAGGGTCGCGTGACCCACGTGCCGCGGCCGCGCCTGGTCAGCGGCGTCCTTGATACGAGCGCAGGTCCGGGGCGGGTGTGCTATCTAATTCCCGGAACATGGCGTCGTGCCATGCTCAATTCTGGCGGCTAGTTCGATGGGAAGCCCAGGCGCCACGACCTTGCCGCGCTGGGTGGCGGGCACGGCCAAGCGTCGACTGGATGATGTCGGTGATCACGATGGCGCGCAACACGCCGGTCAGCAGCTGTGTGCCGACCGGGTAGCTCCGCAAGAGGTGAGCAAAGTCTACGGCCCGGACCGGGACGTGCCCCACGCGCTTCCCGCCGGCTGGGAGGCGAGCTCCCACGCTCTGGTCATCGCTGCTCCGTCACGCGCCACTGCTTTGCCGAAGCACCGCGCCACCTTGGATTAGATATGAAACTAGTGAGCCAAGCACAGTCCGCGCACCGGCACGAAGCCATCACCGGCACCGTGAGTCTGATCGTGCTCTTGGTCGCCGCGCTGGCGGAGGGCTGGCTCGTCGTCGAAGCAATCGCGAGCGCGCAGCTGCATGCGCGCTGGCCAGGGCTCTTCATCGGGGTCACCGCCGTGATCCTGGGGCTGGAGTTTATGCGTCGCTGGGGCCGAAAGATCGCCGAGGCACGCGCCGCTCTGACCGATACGCCGGCGGGCATGCTGCGCGATCTGGTCCGGCTCTACGAACGCCGGCTCTGGTGGTGGGTCGGCAAGTGGCCGCTCCGCGTGACGATCGTGCTGGCCGTGGTGGGGCTGGTGTATAGCGCCAACTTCGTACGCATCGCGAACGGTGCGGCGGTCCAACGCTTGGCGTGGGGCGCGTTCGCGTTCAGCAGCCTGAGCCTGCTCGTCCTTCTCGGTGTTGGGCTCGTGCGCGTTCCGCAGCTGCGTCGGGAGCTCTCGAGACTGCGCGAGCTTCAGTCGCAACTGGTGGGAGATGACACATGAACATTCGGCAATCAGTAACGCAACGCTGGTCGAAGCTTCTGGGCTGTTCGATCTGGTTCTGGACCAGCGTCGCGGGAGCGCAGCAAACGGCGGCTGATCCGCCGCAAGCTCCAGACGCGCCAGCAACGGAAGCGCCAGCTCCGGACGCGCCGGCTGAAGGCTCGCCCGCTGACGGCTCGCCGCTGCTGGGTACGCCGCTCCCGCTCACGGACGCGTCGCGCGCCGAGCTGAACGACTACATCGCGGCGGCGCTCGTCTCGTTTGACGTGCCCGGTGCGGCCGTGGCACTGATCCACAACGGCGACATCGAGTACACCGCATGCTTCGGGGTGCGTGATGTCGACCAGCCAGAGGCCATCGATCTAGAGACGCGCTTCATGATCGGTTCGGTGACGAAGACGCTGACCCGATCGCGCGCTCGCGAGCGGCTACACGCAGCTGCTGCAGCGGCGCGTCTTCGATCCGCTCGACATGGCGCGCAGCACCGCGAATTTCGAGACTGCCGTCGCGGACGCCAATCACTCTCAGCCGCACGGCTATGATCCGCTGGCGGATGACGTACGGCCGGTGCCGCTCGGTTTCGAGCGCCTCACCGTGGCGGTCGCAGCCGCAGGCGGAGTCTGGTCGAACGTCGGCGACATGGCCCGCTTCTTGGCGATGCACCTGCGCGAGGGGCAAAGCCTGGACGGCGTCCAGTTGTTTCCCGAGCAGGAGTTGCTCGAGACCCACACCCCACAGGCTTCGATCCAGGACGGTCTGAGTTATGGGCTCGGCTGGTTGATCAGCCATGCGAACCCGGTAGACGTGCTCTGGCACGATGGCGGCACCGCCGGCTTCACGGCGCGTGTACTGGGCCTACCGTCGAACGACTGGTGGCTGGTCATCCTCACCAATCACTCGGGCGGATCGCTGTTTCAAGAAGCCGTCACGCGTTACGCCATCGAGCTCGCCTTCGGCACCCCGCACATGGGCGACGCCGATCTGCTCGAGCTGGATGCCCAAAGCCACGCCGCGTATGCGGAGTTATTCGCGCGGACCGCGCCGGTCGCCCCCGACGCCGACGTCGCGGACTATCTGGGAAGCTATGAGCGCGGCCTCAGCGTGGCGCAGACCGGCGAAGAATTGACGATTAGCAGCGTCTACGGCGAGCTCCGCTTCCGGGTGGTGACGGGGCTAGAGGACACCTTCCTCGACGTCGACAACGTCCTCGGCGGCATCGCCGCACAGTTCTCGACAGATGAGCAGGGGCGCAGCGTGTTGAGCCTCGGCGGCGTAAACTTTGAAACCGGCGAGCTGCTGTACCCATTCGAGCCACCCGGCTGGGGACGCCACGAAGGGGTCAGCGCCAGCGCCACCCGTCGGCGGCCGCCTTGCTCCGGCTAGGGCGCCCGCTGCATCTGCGGCAAAGCCCGTTGCCACCCGTCGAGCGGCGCCGCCCCTGGTGAGGGCGTAGCCACCGCTCAGAGGTGCGCGGTGTGTTTGGGCGGAGACTGCCAGTTGTTGTGGCGCCCGTCGGCGTAGCGCACCGGGGCGCGCCCGAGCTCTTCGACATCGACGTCGTCGAGCGTGGCCAGGTTGACGGAGTAGTAGTCCCCACCGAGCACCTCGAGATTGCCCTTGCCGAAGGGGCGGACGCCGCAATGCTTGCAGAACAAGTGGTGAGCGCTGTGGGAGTTGAACTGGTAGTCCGAGAGGTCCGCCTCACCCGAGAGCAGGCGGAACGCGCTCGGTTGGACGATCACGCCCCAGAAGCGGGTCTTCGTGCAGATTGAACAGTTGCACTTGCCGGTGCCGGCGCTCAGCTCGATCTCCGCCTCGAAGCGGACCTTGCCGCAGTGACAGCTCCCCGTGTACTTTTTCATGTGCCCGATCCTCCGCTTTGCCAGGGTTTCATGTAGCGCTCGGAGCCTGCGCTGTGAAGGCTAGAATGGAGCCGAGCGCCAGACGCCGGCGCATTCGGGACGCGGCGCCTCGCGCGGGTCACGGGCTGCTTTCGAAGAGCTCCGTCGCCGTCGCTGCCACTTGAGCCGTGTCATAGTACGCGTACCCAGCGACGCCGAGCGAGCCGACGACGGGCAGCCAACGCGCCGCCGATTTGGCGATGACCTGCTTGCTGACTTTCAGACCCAGCTGCTGCGCCACCGCTTGCAAGGCGTGCAGGGTGGCGCGGCGAATCACGATGCGTTCCCCCACGCGCGCCGCGAGGTCACGCACGATCTGGGCGGCGGCGTGCCGGAACAGGCAATAGAGCATGTGCTCCTGGCTCAGGTGCGCGCTCTGCCCAAATGCGCCGGCGATGTCCGCCACCATCTTGGCTTGGATGCGCCACACCGTGACCAGATCGGGAATGATCACCGCGATGCCCCAGGGGCCGGGGGGCAACGCGAGCGTGCCGGAGACAGCCGCCGCTTTGAGGGACGCGGCGGTCTGTATCGCGCGCGCCCGATCGCGCGGCGCCTCCCCTCGGGCTTCCGTGGTCGTCGGCACCTTGGCGACGACGCCCATGATCGCCTTGGCGAGGGCCTGAGTCGATTTTCTGACGGGGGGCTCGACCTTGATTTCATCCATCGGCATCTCGTGTCCTGTTACAGCGCGTCATTCGAGGTAGAGCTTCATCCCCTTGTGCGTCGCGCTAAAGCCGAGCCGCTCGTAGAACTGGTGCGCGCGCGGGCGCTTGACGTTGGACGTCAGTTGCAGGCGGAGCGCGCCACGCTGCCGTGCCTCGGCCTTTGCGAAATTCAGCATCGTGACGCCGACACCGCGAGACCTTACGCTCGAGTGCACGTGAACCGATTCTACCTGGGCGACGAGGCAGCCGCCGTAACTCAATTGGCGGATGAAGGTGAGCTGAAACGTGCCGACGACCTGGCCCTCGATCTCCGCCACGTAGACCCGATTATTCTGATCCGCCTCGATCGCATCAAACGCGTCGACGTGAGCCTGGGTCAACGTGACATGGGTAGGCTGAGGTGGGACACCCGGGCGGGAGACGTGGACATCGTCATCGGCAAAGAGGCCCACAATCGAGCCTAAATCGCCCCTCCGAGCCGGCCGAATCAGCACCGGGGCATGAACCACCTGGAGAGTGTACCCCAAGCACGGCGGCCGGACCCAAAGTTCCTGACCTACAGCGCGCACTCGAACTCGCGGGCCGACCCTTTCTAGGTCAGCGCGGATGGAGGCCCAAACGCCGCT
This sequence comes from Deltaproteobacteria bacterium, assembly GCA_043747815.1. GTDB lineage: Bacteria > Myxococcota_A > Polyangia > Polyangiales > Polyangiaceae > SZUA-265. The sequence goes on along the minus strand of JAYTOL010000064.1, from coordinate 23,056 downwards.
CCACTTCTGCCAGATAGTCGAGCGCAGGCCGCTCCGCGCGAGACATGGGCGCGAACACATACAGCGCGATGCTGGCGCGCAGCGCGGCCGCGCACTCTCTGGCCTCGAGCCCAGACAGCGTACGCGCGAGCCGGCGCGCGAGCTCCGGTGCAACTCGTTCGATCCTCCGCACGCCGCTCGGGCGAGCCCCAACCGACTGGAGCGCGAGCGCCCGAGCACGCTGCCGCGCATGAACGCGAGCAGCTGCACGACCTCGAACGACTCGCCCCGACCCAGCTTCGCCGCGGCGTAGTTTGAGCATGCCCCGGGTGCTCGAGCGCGTGCAACGCGACCTTTGTGGTGTTCCGAGGTGTGGGATGTTGCAGATGGCCACGCCCGCGGCGCAGGCGGCGCAAGCCACGCCGTTCAAGGCAAGACGTCGACTCGGACGCTGGCGTACAGCTCCGACCAGGCCCGTCGCAGGATCGCGTAGCGGTGCTCGTCTTCGAGCTCGCCCGCGGCGTTGCGCGCGTACTGGCGCAAGGTTCCCTCGAAGACAAAGCCGGGTGTTTTTTCGATGGAACGCCTGGAGGCGAAGTTTGAGGCGAAGCAGCCGGTTTCGACGCGATTCACGCCGAGCAGCTCGAAGGCGAGGTAAAACAGCGCGGGCTTGCTGGCAGGAGCAACACCTCTGCCGCGCATGTGGGCGAACGTGTCCGCCCCCGTATACCCGCGGGCGTCGCCCCAGCTGTTGATCCCGAACAGGCTAGCCCCCGCTAGCGTAGCGTGGAAGCTGGTATAGAAACCGAACAAGCTTTGGCGCCCTTCGGCGTCATATTCGGGCCGATAGCTCGTCTCGAGCTCTCGCAACATGTACGCCGAGTCCGCAAAGCCGTGGAACCTGGCCCTCACCTCTTCGAGGTTCCCCTCGTGAATGCGGTGCAGCGTGATGGCTCCGCAGCGCAGCGCACTGAAGGCGGGAGAACGGGCCATGGCGCCAGCGTTTAACCTGGAAGGTCACGCGCCGCAATCACGGTACCCCGCGCGGCGACGCTCTAGCTTGGACGCGGGGCACGCGCTCGGTTAGCCTGCGCTCGCCATGCTGATCTTGTCGTACCAGCTCTGTGATGTGTTCACCGATCGGCCCCTCAGCGGCAACGCGCTCGCCGTCTTCACCGACGCGCGCGGCCTCGATGAGAACACTATGTTGGCGCTCGCGCGCGAGATGAACCTCTCCGAGTGCGCGTTCGTGTTGCCCGCCACCACGGCCGACGCCGACGCGCGCGTGCGGATTTTTACGCCCGCCATGGAGCTGCCGTTCGCCGGGCATCCAGTGCTCGGCACGGCGTTCGTGCTCGCGCCCGAGGTCAGCGCTGAAACACTGCTGCGTTTGGAGACCGCCCGCGGCGTCGTGGCGGTGCGGCTCACGCCTAAGGCGAAGGGCGTGCCGTTCGGCTGGATGACGCAGCCCTTGCCGCGAGAGGAGCCCTTTGGCCCTCAACGCGAGCTGCTGGCTGCGCTGGGGCTCACGCGCTCCGGGCTACCGATGACGCTCTATGACAACGGTCCGCGCCACGTGCAGGTCGAGCTCGAATCGCCGGCCCTGGTCGCGGCGTTACGGCCGGACCTGGCCCAGCTCGCGGCGCTCGGGAGCTTGGCCGTCAGCGTGTTCGCGCGTACGCCTCGCGGCTACAAGACGCGCGTGTTCGCGCCCGGGGAGGGTATCGCGGAAGACCCGGCGACCGGCGCCGCCGCGGGGCCTCTGGTCCTGCATCTGGCGCGCCATGGCCGCGCTCGCTTTGGCGACGAGGTGCTGATTGAACAGGGCGAGGAGCTGCGCCGCCCCTCCCTGCTCCACGCTCGCGTCTCTGGTAGCTTGGAGCGCGTAGAGCGCATCGAGGTCGGCGGCCAGGCCGTCGTGATCGGCAAGGGTGAGCTGCGGCTCCCCTGAGCCGTCGAGCGGCGCCGAGAGGGCGCGCCGGCGTGCGGTCAGGCAACAAACACCGAAACGCCGAGCCCCGCCCCGACGTAGAGTCATGACGGTCGCGAGGACCGGACGCTCGTTTCGGCCAATGCGCCCCCACGCGAGCCCATACAGGGAGCCACAGCTATGCCACTCGTCAGAATCGACCTCCTGCGGGGTAAGTCCGCCGAGTATCGCCGCGCCATCGCCGACGGCGTTTACGACGCCATGCGCGAGACGATCCAGGTGCCTGAAAACGACCGTTTCGAAATCGTGACGGAGCACGACGCCTCGGGCTTCATCTACGACCGACATTACCTCGGCATCCAACGCGGGGACGATTTCGTGACCGTTCAGATCGCGCTGCGCCGCGGGCGCACGACGGAGGCCAAGCAAGCATTGTATAGGCGCATCACCGAGCGCCTGAAAGAAGCACCCGGCATCGCGCCCGAAGACGTGTTCATCACCCTGGTCGAGAATGGGCTAGACGATTGGTCCTTTGGCAAGGGCGAGGCTCAATACGTGAAATGACCGGGTAGCTCGGACCTGAGCCGCCGCCTCAGCGCACGGGCGAGCGGCGATAACGGCCAGACAAGATGCGCGGCGGCACGTCGAAAGCCGCGCCCGCGTCCCGCCATTCACCGAGGTGCACGAGCGTAAGCCCGGCAGCGGCGGCGCCGTTGACGTAGTCCGAGACGTCGTGCGGGAAGGCGGCGACGTGTTCCACCCCACCGGTTTGCAGCTCGCCGAAGCGTGCCTGGCTGCCGAGCATCTGGCGTGTCGGATGCAGCTCAGAGGAGAAGAGCTCCCCGCCCGGGCGTAGCACTCGCGCGGCCTCCGCGAAGACGAACGCCAGATCCTGGATGTGCTCGAGCACCAACATCGCGATCAGGACGTCTGCCGCACCCGCCTCGATCGGCCAGGGAGCGTTGATGTCGTGTACGATGAGCTCGACGCTCGGTGAGCGGACATGGGCGCGCGCCTTCTCCAGCATCCCCTCCGAGAGGTCTAGCGCTTGCACGCTTCGCGCCCGCTCCGAAAGCCAGGCGGTGTTTCGGCCAGTGCCGCAACCCACCTCCAGCACGCGGCGCCCTTCGAGCTCGAGCCCAGCCTGGCGGAGCACCTCACCCGCCAGCGCCCGTGTGCGGTTCGGCTCCGAATCATAGGTGGCCACCCATCCGATCATAAGCTGCGGCAATGCTGGAGGGCGGTCGGGAGACGAGCTCGGGCATGGGCCAATATCTAGCTCGATCTTTTTCGCACGCAAACAACAATTCGCAGGTTGGGGCGCGCGCCAGGGCCCCGCGTCAGCGCGCTTTTTTCGCCGCCGCTCGCGTGAAGATCTCGAGGTCCTCCTCGAACACGGGTTCGAGCTGCCGCAGCTCCTCGAGCGTCACCCAGCGCAGCTCCGAGTGCTCGTCGTTGGCCAGCCGCGCTGGTGCGTCGTCGAGCAATGCGACGAGCCACCAGTGAATCAGCGCGGTCCCGTCGCGCGTGTCACATTGAGCGACCTTTTCGAGCGCAAGGACGGCGAGGCCCGATTCTTCACGCACCTCGCGGCTCACGGCCTCGGCCTGCGACTCGCCGGCCTCGATGCACCCGCTGATCGGGCACCAGTAGCCAGGCGCGCTTTGTTTGTGAGGGCTGCGCTTACCGACGAGGAAGCGCCCGTCGCGCTCGACGATCGCCGCCACCACCTGCAACTGGCTGCGCACCATGGCTGGAGCGTAGCGGATGCATTCCGCCAATTCCGCACGAAAGCTCGAATGATTTGCGCTTTGGATGCCCCGGCAGTAGTTAGCCGACGTGCGTCGTCCCAATCACAAAGTTCTGTTCAACGGTCAACCGCAAATTTGGGTGGGTGTAAACTTCTGGTCCAAGAGCGGCGGCCCGCTGATGTGGCGCAACTACGACCGCGCGCTGGTGCGCGAAGAGCTCGACGTGATGAAGGCCCACGGCATGACGCTCACGCGCAGCTTCTTTTATTGGCCCGACTTCATGCCCACGCCGGACCGGCTGGACGAGGCCCTGGTCGGGCATTTTCACGATTTCTTGGACGCGCACGAGGAGCGCGGCATGACGAGCATCCCCACGTTTCTGGTGGGGCACATGTCGGGGCAGAACTGGGACCCGGCCTGGCGCGGTGACCGCGACCTGTTCGAAGACGTCTGGTTCGTCGCGCGTCAGGCCTGGTACGTGCGCGAGCTCACGGCGCGTTTTGCCGATCACCCCGCGGTCGTTGGTTGGCTACTCACCAACGAGGTGCCCATCTACGGGGACTGGAAATCCCGCGGCAACGGCGCGCTGCGCGCGCAGTCGGTGATCAGCTGGGCGCAGATCCTGATCGACGCGGTGCGCGCGGGCGGCGGCTACCACCCGGTCAGCATCGGCGAAGGCGCGTGGGGCGTGGAGGTCAACGGCACGGACAACGGCTTCCGCGTGCGCGACATCGCCGGCCTGGTGGATTTCCTCGGGCCGCACGTCTACCGCATGGAGACCGATCAGGTGCGCCAGCACCTCGGCGCGGCGTTCATCTGCGAGCTGCTCGACTTCAATCAGCAGCCCGTGGTGATGGAGGAGTTCGGCGTCACGAGCGACTACACGAGCGACGAAAACGCGGCTCACTACTATCGGCAGACGTTGCACCATACGCTGCTCGCCGGCGCCACGGGCTGGATCACCTGGAACAACACCGACTACGACGACCTGTACACGCAGGCGCCGTATAGCCATCACCCCTTCGAGCTGCATTTTGGCCTGGTCGACAAACACGGCAAGGCCAAGCCCGCTGCGCTCGAGGTGAAGAAGTTCGCCGAGCTCCTGGCGCGCATCGACCTGGCCCATTGCCAGCGCCCGGACACGAGCATCGCGCTGGTGGTGCCGTCGTACCTCGAGAACCAATATCCGTTTACCGCGCCCGACGACCCGCTCAGTGTCGTCGACACCCTGCGCCAGGCGTACGTGGCAGCGCGCGAGGCGGACCTGCCCGTCAAGCTGGTGCGCGAGGCGGACGCACTTCTCTGGCAGCCCGCCCACGTGCGCGAGCTCGCGCGCGGCGTGGCTGCCGGCGGGACACAATATGGCCGCAGCGTCAGCGATCCGCTCGCGCTCGCGCCGGGTGAGCTCGACCCTTCGGCGCTCGGCCCTGGCTTGCCGAGCGACGGCGCGCTGTACCTCGTGCCGAGCGTGAAGCAGCTCACCGCGCCCACCTGGCGGCAGCTGCGCGAGCTGGCGCGAGGCGGCGCGACCGTCTACTTTTCCTACTTCGTCGGCGTGCACAAGAACCAGCGCGGGCCGTGGTGGCCAGAAATGGACGAGACCTTCGGCGTAAAGAAGCTCTTGCGCTACGGCCTGGTCAACCGCATCGAGGACGAGCGGGTGACGTTCGAGTTCGAGCGTGCGTTTGGCTCCATCGCCCAGGGCGACCGCATGGAGTTCGTAGTGGCGGGCAACGAGAACTCGCGGGCGTTCTTACCCGTTACGCCAGACGGCGCGAGCGTGATCGCGCGTGACGGGCGAGGCCGCCCCGCGCTGCTCGAGCACCTGGTGGGGACCGGGCGCCTGGTGCTGTGTACGTATCCGCTCGAGCACATGGCCGCCCAGACCCTGGGCGTCAACCCCGAGCCGACCTGGCGGCTGTACGCCGCCCTCGCCGAAATCGCGGGCGCCACTCCAGAGGTGCGCGTCGACGACCCGCGCGTGATCACCGGGGAGATGCAGCATGACGACGGCCGGCGCTTCACCTGGTTCATCAACCAGACTGACGCTGCGGTCGCGTGCACGCCGATTGTCAAGGCGGGCACGCTGCGCGATCTCGATCGTCAACCGCTGACGGCTGCGCTCGAGCTAGAGGCCTTTGGGGTACAGGTGCTGGAGCGCGTGGGTTCTGCTCGCGTTCGGTAGCTTCCAAACTCGCGGCCATCTGCTGTGTCGCCCTGCGCTTCCGGTCCTGACCGCAGCAAGAGCGGGACAGGCCTCCCGAGCCCATCCCGCACGTGCCACGCCCAACCCGGTGTTCAGCGCCGGCAAACGGCGATCAGGTGCGTGCCGTTATCTAGATAGCCGCGCTCGCTGCAGGCCGCTCGCTCGAACTCGAGCAGCGCGGACCAGGCGCCCGGCGCCTCGGTCGTGGGGAGCGTAAGGCTCGCCGACAGCGCACTCGACGCCGACAGCGACAATAACTCGAGCCCGCCGCGACGCAGGAAGCCCTCGAGCTCTGCCGCCCGGAAGAGGTGGCAGTGCCGTCCAGCGCCGAGACCCATGGCGGCTGCGGGCAGGTTGCCACTGCGGATGATGGCACGAGCCTGCACCAAGTCTTGCGCGAGGACGGCCGGCAGGTGGCGATGGATGGTGCCCCACAGCGAGGGCACGCTCAAGAGCAGCACTCCGCCAGCGCGCAGCACCCGCTTGCACTCTGCGAGCGCGCGATCTCTACGCTCCAGAGCGTAGCTTAGCGCGCCCGCGTAGCTACTCGAGCTCGCGTAGGCCACGACCACGTCGTAGGCCCCGTCACCCGAGCTCGCGAGCGCACAGATGTCGTCAGTCTGAAAAGCCTCGAGACTGCTCTCGAACCCTCTGGCGCGGGCGAACTCGCGGCTCACGTCGAGCCCGGGCTGCGATGGGTCGGCGACGCTGATCTTGCAGCCGAGGTGATGCAGAATTTCGCTGAAACGCCCGCCGGCCGCGCCCACCTCGAGCACCCGAGAGGCGGCCGGAACGTAGCGCTCGAGCGCCTCTCGATGCAGCTGAAAGGAGACGCGATCCTCGGTGCTCAAAGCGAGGCGCTCGCGCTGTGCGCGACTCGAGGGTTGCCCCTCTGCAGCTGACTCAGGTCGATGCAAGTATTGACGCTCCTTCCCGCGGCACGAAGATACGGGCCTCATCTCGGTGCTACAACCGAAAGCGTGCTCTCAGAAAAGGATCGCATGCGAACCGGTTCATCGCAGCCGCACCCGCGCGAGCCAGCGGTCTCAGCGCAGCGGCACGAGCTAGCGCGAAGCGTTGGCGTGATCGCTCGGCAGCGTGATCGCGCGGCAGCGTGATCGCCAAACGCGACCCTAGCCCTCTCTCGCGGTTGAAAGGCGCGCGAGAGCGGCTCCAAAATTGGACGTTTCGAGCCCGCCGGCGGCAGCGAAAGAGCGTCCACGTCGAGTCCGAAACACGGCCTCTGAAGCCACCGAGCAACGTGTCATCGGGTTTTCTCACCGCAGGCACAAACTTCGGAGCCATGACATTCCAAGCGACCTCGTCGAGCCGCGAGCGCCTGGTCGAGAGCTACGCGCTGGCGCAGCACGTGAGCTTGGTGCGAAGCATGCGGCGACCCCATCGCAGCTGTACACGCTGCCAGCCGGGCGTGCCCGCGAGCGCCGACACGACGTGGCATCACCGAGTTGGCCGATGAGGACGCGACCCGGAGAGACAACGGTCGCCAAGGCCCCGCCGACGTCGAGGAGCCCAGGCTCTACCCCCGCGCGCTGCCGCCAGGACGCCTCCACACGCGTGACGGCGGCGTGCCCACGATCACGGAGCCGGCCACGCTGGACCTCCCGCCACGTCGGCACGACTACGAGTCATCCAGTACCCGGAGCGCCCGACCGCACCGCAAGCCTTGATTCGATGCGACCGCTTCGCTAACTGACGCCCGCAGACGACACCGCCACGTGCGTCGGCGAAGGGCGTTGCCGACGTGAGCCGGGCGCCGTTCTTGTACGCACGTGGCGTGCCCTTTTTCGCGGTCGATAGGGGCGTCCCGAGCCTCGTCGTACCACTGTGACACACGCTTTGCCGCGCGCCAGGTGTATCGCGGGGACCGCGCCGCCCCGCGACTCTGGGCTAGATCTCAGGGCTCGGCTTTGGACGTGCGGGGCAGCGGTTCCCGCGTGGCCGACGGGATGTTGGACTCGTCTGTGCCTTCGGCGAACTCCTCCGCACCTTCGGTCTCGATGAAGGGACCCCCGTTTTCCTCCGCCGTCACCTGGTCGGAGCGATCCGATTCACTCTCACCCGACGTCGCGGCTTGAATAAACCCTTCGCCGAGCTCCTCGGACAAGGCCTCATTGCTCTGGGCGCGCTTCAGAAACGCATGGCTCGCCTCCGGCGAGTCGTCATCGTTGCGAGTCTCCCGCGCCTTCTCCAGCAACTCGCGTGCATAACGGGGATCGAGATGGCCCGTGGCATCACGCCGTCGTATCGGCTTTTTGGCGTCGTTCATTGAATCTCCAGAGGTGCGAGGTCTTAAGCACATAGTCCGCCGCGGGGCGTGCGCAACCGAGGCAACTTGTCGCTGGCCCAAAGCAGAGAGTTTTAACGCGGACATCCGGTCAGGGCCGCCGCGTCGGTCGAATGCTCAGCGGGGTGCTCTTCACGCCTCGAGCAACCCGGGGCGCCAAGGGGCGGCCAGCCTTCACGCGCAATCCGTCAGCGCCCGCAAGAACGTCGAAATCGCCAGCATCACCTGGGGAGCGCCGAGGATGCGGTGGTGCCCGAAGCCGCGGGTCTCGAGCAGCTTGGCGTTAGGCCAGCGATCCCGGAGTTGGCGGCTGTGGCGGACGGGCACGGCTCGGTCGAGCAGATCGTGCACCAGGAGCGTCGGCGCTCGCGGCGTGATCGCGCTCAAATCGACGTCTTCCCGCCGCAGGCCCGTACGCGTACGGACGCGACGGGCGAGGTGCTCCCGACCGGCAGGAGAGAGGGCAAAGGCGCTGGAGAAGGCGGACAGGCCAAACTCGAGCGAAGGTATCGGACACAGCGCGACGACCGCGGCGACGTCCAAACCGCGCTCGGCAGACAGGATGGCCGCCATGCCCCCGAGGCTGTGACCGACCAGGGCGTGCACGCGCCCAAAGCGCGCGGCAACCTCTCCCAACACCTCGATGAACTCTCTCAAGTTCGTGGTCCACCCCGGGGACTCCCCGTGCGCGGGCATATCGAAGAGCGCCACGCGGAAGCCCGATCTCGCGAGCGCCTCCGCCATCTCGAGCAGCTGAGCCGCGCCGCCTTGCCAGCCGTGCGCGAGCACCACCAGCGGCCCTCTGCCGAAGAGGTGTACGCGCAGCCAGCGTTTCCCGACGCGGACGCTCTCACACTGCGCTCCGGCGGGGGGCACGAGCGGTTTGACGCGCAGCCGCGGTGCGACGAACAGCTCCGCCAACACCACCGCGCCCAGCCGCGGCCAGCGACTGAGCAGCCAATGCGACCGCGGCGCCGTCTTCGCGAGCGCAACGACGCCCGTGCGTGTGTCTGGATCGCTGTCGAGAGGGACCATGGCGTAGAACGTCGCTTCAGATGAGGAACGAGCTCGCGGCCACCCCGTGCGCTCGGCGCAGCCCAGCGCTCCGCGCATGAGCCAACAGACGCTCGAACGCGGCGCGGGCGCTGGCGAGCGCCTGAATGTAGCGCGTCAAACACGCCTCCTCGAGAGCCGACATGCTGAACCAAATAGTACGAGCGTGCTGGTCCGCAACCCATTCAAACCCAGACGACCCGAGACCCACGGGTGAGTCAAAATCAGCGCGACAGCTCCGGTGGGGTGCGTCTGGTTTTTAGAAAACGGGCGAGCTGACGCGCACCTTCGACCAGCAAGAGCGTCTGTTTACGAGAGCTTATGAGCATGTCCTAAAGATCGCCGAGGCGGACATAGACTTTTCGATGAACGCGGCGAGCGGCGAAAGCGAGGCAACAGCCTGGCGCAATGTCTTTCTTTCGAAAGCGCTGACGGCTCTTCTACTGCAGCGTCATCGCTGCTGCGCTCGGCTCACGACGGCGCCGGTGCACGGCGCCGGTGCGCGCCGCCGCCGCGCGTGGCGTCTCGACTGGCGGCCAGCGCCATCCGCCGGCGCTCGCCTCAGCGTCTGGGCGTGCGCGCGGCGGTGGCACTCTTCAACGGCTCGCTTACACCGCTAGTGTCGCGAATCGTTGGCCTCTCAGGCTAGGGCTTGTCGTCGGTGGCGTCGTCGATTTCGTCGCCGACCTCTTCGGCGCCTTCTTCGACCGTGTCGCCCGCTTCTTCGACGGCGTCTTCGGCCTTTTCTGCCGCGCTATCGTCCTTGTCTGGGCCACAGCCGAGGGCTGCTGAAAAGACCAGAGGCAATGCCAAGAACGAAAGTTTATTGAGCGCGATACTCTTCATCATGTACTCCTAAGTCGTCGACGCGAGCGCCAAGCGCGCGCCTGGCCCACCATGGGCGGTGCAGTTGGGAAGTGGGGAGGGTATAGCAAAGGCGGTGCCAGGGGTACGACACCCGTAGAATCCTGGTAGTTGATGGAACGGAGGGTCGCTCATCCCGGGGCGAAGGGCTAGCGGCTCCGGCTTGCCACACTGGGGCGGTTCGTCGCGGCCGATCCGCCCGTACGGCCACGGCGCGCAGGCGTATCCCCTTGTCGTTCACTGGCAGGCGCCGCCCCCACATGCGGCGGCGCGTTCCGACAGGAGCGCACGTTCGCGCTCATTCTTGGTGAGCGACGCGGCGCGTTCAAATTCGCTGCGGGCCTCATGCAAGCGGCCGAGCTTCATGAGGAAATCCCCGCGCACGCTGGGCAACAAGTGATAGCTCGAAAGGGCTGGCTCGCGTGTGAGCGAATCGAGGATGGCGAGCCCTGCGCTCGGTCCATAGGCCATGCAGACCGCGACCGCTCGGTTCAGCTCCACGATGGGGGACTGCGTGCGCTCGGAGAGGGTCTGATACAGGGCCGCGATGCGCGCCCAGTCGGTCGCGTCGGCCGTGCGCGCGCGCGCGTGTTCAGCGGCGATCTCGGCCTGCAGCGCGTAAGGGCCCTCCGCGCCGCCCAGCGCCCGCGCTCGCGTGAGCGCGTCGAGGCCGCGCCGGATCAAGAGCTGATCCCAGCGAGCCCGGTTCTGGTCGAGCAACAGGATGGGCTCTCCACCGGGGCCAGTTCGCGCCGCCGCGCGCGACGCTTGGATCTCCATCAGCGCAGAGAGCCCGTGCACTTCCGGCTCTCGAGGAGCGAGCCCAGCCAAGATGCGTCCGAGGCGGAGCGCCTCTTCGCAGAGCGCCGGCCGCAGCCAATCGCCGCCGGAAGTCGCTGAGTAGCCCTCGTTGAAGATCAGATACACCACCTCCAGCACGGAGGCGAGCCGCTCCGCGAGCTCCGGGCCGCGGGGCACTTCGAAGGCCACTCGTTCGTCCGCCAGGCTGCGCTTGGCTCGCACGATGCGCTGCGCGACGGTGGGCTCGGGCACGAGGAACGCCCGCGCAATCTCCTCCGACGTGAGGCCGCCGAGCAGGCGCAACGTGAGCGCGACGCGCGCCTCGGTAGAGAGCACGGGATGACAGGACGTAAACACGAGGCGCAACAGGTCGTCGCCGACGTCGTCGTCGAGCGCGGCCTCGAGATCAGGCGCAGCCGCCTCTTGCTTCGCCTCCAGCTCGTGACCGAGCTCTGCGTGTTTGCGCTCCATCAGCTTGCGCCGGCGCAGCTCATCGATGGCCCGGCGCTTGGCCGTGGCCATGAGCCAGGCGCCGGGGTTGTCCGGCACGCCCGACTCTGGCCAGCGCTCGAGCGCGGTGACGAGCGCGTCTTGAGCGAGCTCCTCTGCGATGCCGACGTCGCGCACGATGCGGGCCAGCCCCGCGATCAGACGCGGCGATTCGATCCTCCACACGGCGTGGATGGATCTGTGAACGTCGGAGGGCGGCACCGTTGTCGATTAGCGGAGCTCGACATCCCCGTCCATGCGCGGGGAGAGCTCGTGGCGCCGGGTCGGAATCTGCAGCGGCCAAGCCCCCGGCCAGATGTCCGCACCATCCCTGGTCCCGCCTCCAGCGCCGGCGCCATGCCCTCGATGCCGCGGAACCAAACCCTCGCCCGCTGAGACTGCGGCGAATTGCCTCAGCGCTCCCTACAGCGCATTGCAAGCTCGAAGCGTGAGCGCCAAACTAACCGGGTTGCTTAGCGAGATCTTGATCGTCGACGACGACGACGACATCCGGGACACCCTCATGGAGTTGCTGCAATTCGAGGGTTATACGGCCGTGGGGGCCGCCAACGGCAAAGAAGCGCTCGCCCGGCTCCGGCAGCGGAGCGTCTCGGTCATTCTGCTGGATCTGATGATGCCCGTGATGGATGGCTTCGAGTTTCGGAGCGAGCAGCTCGCGGACCCCGAGTTGAGCGCTATCCCCGTGGTCGTGGTCAGCGCCGGAGGCCGCTCGGAACAGGCAGCGCGCGAGATGGGTGCGCTCGGCTGTTTCAGGAAGCCGCTAGACGTGGCCGCGCTCCTCAGCCTGTTGCGACAAGCGTGCGCTTCGGCTTCCGCGACTTAGTGCCTTCGCCTGGATAAATCGTGGAAAGGATTGCTCCAAGAGACAAGCGCGATCTGATTCGCGGCACTGCCTTTACATTGCCCTCGATTCAATAGAATCGAGGTACTAGCTCTCGACTCGAGCCACTGTTCAGCGAGCCTGCCGACCCGGCGAATGACCGCGAACCCACGGGACGAGCCAGGACAACCAGCGCGGTCGCCAGGCAAGCGTGAAGGCGAGGAGCAGCACCGCAGGGATCATCGACATCACCCACAACAGGCAGGCCATCGATGCGTGATCCACGCGCAGGAAAATCAGCAACGAGGCGAGCAGCCCGAGCGCGCCCAGCACGCGCAAGCGGAGCACGTTGCCGCGCGAGAGCGGCTGCGCGCCCCGTACCTCCCGCCAGTGCGTTCTCATCGCGAGCGCGAGCCAGGCCATGCCGTAAACACAGCACGCGAGCGCGAGCGCGAGCAGCAGCGCGTCAACCATGGGCCGCCTCCGGCGTGCCGCCGGCAGAAGGCTCTCCGGCGTCGACGGCTTGCGCCTTCGACTGGCTGCGCTCGCGACGGCGCAGTTGCAGCGCAGCCAGCGTGGCCAGTACGGCAACGCCCGAGAGCGCGAGGTCGAACCCCGCCACCGGCCAATAGCCGTCGCCCACAGTCTTCAGCAGATGGTCACCGGTGGTTATCCAATTCAGCACGACAGCTGCCACCGCAAGCGGCACCACCGCCCAGCATTGCTCACGCCAGGCTGGAGCGATGCGCGCCTGCTGCGCGGGGGCGCTGCGTGCGGCGGCATGGACGAACGCCAGCAGCCAGGCGCTCCAGAACACACCCTCCTCCCACGAAGCGCGCTGCGCCAGGTCGGCAGGTAGCAGCCGGTTCGCGACCAGCAGGGCGAGCGTGGCCAGTAGCATGCCCGTGACGGCCGTCACGGCCAACGCATCGACCCAGCGCGCGCCCGTGATGTCGCGAGTCGCGTGACGGAGCTTACGCTTGCCGACGAAAAAGACGAGGCCCGTCGCGATGCAGACGCAGCCGGAGAGGCCGCCCGCCACGTACAGCCAGCGCAGCAGCCAGTGCTCGAAGTGCTGCAGGTGCAGCCCGGTCAGGAAATCATTGATGGCAGAGACGACGGCAGGCGGCGGCTCCTCGTAGAGAACGCGGCCGCTCGGCCCTTCGAAGTGCACGCCCTGGCCTACCAGCGTGACGCGGTCACTGCCGGCGCGGTAGACGCTGACGTAGCTGTTGACATCGCCGACGTGGGTGACCGTTAGGAAGCCGACCTCGCCGGGCATGTCGCGGGCGGCCCAGCGGCGCTTGGCCTCGACGATCATGGCATCGACCGACGACAGAGCTGCAGCCCGACCTGCCGGCTTGAAGGGCAACCCGTTCTTCTCCGCCTCTGCGCGCGCGTGCGCGAGCGCCTCGGGTTTCAGCAGCGTCTCGGACACCGGCAAGTACACACCGGCAAAGATGATCAGGCCCGTCAGCGCGAACATGAAGTGAAAGGGCAGCGCGACCACGCCCGTCAGGTTGTGCAGGTCCAGAGTGCTGCGTTGCGTGGGCTTCTTGGGCCGGAAGGTGAACAGCTCGCGGAAGAGCTTGCGGTGGATGACGACTCCACTGACCAGCGCCGCCAGCATCGTCAGCGCAGCGAGGCCGACGATCCAATAGCCCAGGTCTAGCCAGTGCAGGTGCAGGCTGTAGTGCATTGGATAGAAGAACTCGCTGCCGATCTCGAGCTGGTCGTGCTGCAGTATCCCGCCCGTGCGCGGGTCGATCGTGACGTGGCCATGCACGTGGTCGTCCGGGTCGTCCGGGTTGTTCGTCACCGCGAACTCGGCAAAGAGCGACAGCACCGGGTCGCGGTGCGTGGTGTATGCGCTCCAGTTCATCACCGGCAACGCCCCGGGCAGCGCTCCGCCAACGCGCCCTCGGGCGGCCTCCAGCTCCGCCTGATCGGGCACAATCTGCTCGAAGATAGGTCCGAGCCGCGTATCGAACGACGGCATCACCTGCGGCTCGAAGCGGGTCTCGGGCAGCGCCCAGCGATCGATCTCGCGATCAAATACCGACAGCGACCCGAAGAAGAACACGACCATGAGCACGAAGCCCAGCACGAGGCCGAACCACGTGTGCACCCAGGTCATGGCGAGACGGAACGACTTGAACATCAGAGCGGCTCCGTCCTGCTCAGCCCACCAGAACACGCGACAAGAGCCAGGCCGAGCCCGTCATGACCGCGCCGCCGCCAGCCAGTACGGCCCACACGCGCGCCAGGCTCTGGGCGGCAAAGGCCCAGCAGAAGCAAACCAGGAGCACCAAAAAAGCGAGCAAGAAGAGCAACGTCTGCGCTTCGCCGTACGACATCCCGAGAGCGAGCCCGAGCACGATGCCCAGCGTGGTGAAGCCCCACACGAAGGCATAACCACCGAGCATGCTCGCCGCGATGCGGGACGCAATACGCACACGCTGGAGCGCAATTGACGTCATCGGTGACTTCATCTTTCTCCGGCGCCAAGGTGGGCTCGAGATCGGCGGGGCGGGAGAGGACCCCCCGCCCCGACTCCGATTGCGCTCACCGGAGAACTCTGCCAGTAATTGATAATGGTTGTCAACATTAATTGGTGGGAGCGCTCGTCCCGCCTGAATCCGCGAGCTTCAGGCGATGTCAGGAGCTCACGCGAGCCGCGAGCTTACTCGTAGCGGCACGCTCGGGTTGATGTTGCTGCGCACGCGCGGCGCGTGCCAGGCCGATGCAGATCGACGCGAGGCCGAGCAACACGAGCTCTGCCGCGAGCATCGGGGCGGAACCGCCGGTGAAGGCTGCCTCTATTTGCGCCCAGCGCAGGGCAGCGTCGCTCAGGACCACGCCCATGAACCCGAGGGCGGCAGCGACGCACAGCGCCCGGGCCCACGCCCGCGCGGAGCCGCCCACGAACACGACAGCGATGCAGCAGACCCAGGCGACCATGAAGACGCGGAACTCGACGTCCGCGCGCTGGGCCAGCGAGGCCGGCAGCAGCCGATTGCACACGAAATAGACCGCGCTCGATAGCACGAGGCCCAGGCACCCGCCGACGGTCAGCTTGGAGAGTATGCGGTTGCCCGCGTGCGCGAGCCCGGGGTCACGACGCGCGAGCCAGACCAGGTTGCCGGTGACGACGACGGCGCAGACGCCGAGCGAGAGCAGCGCATAAAACGCTTTGACGAGGTAGCCTCCGAAGCGCGCGAAATGCAGATCGAACAGCACGCGATCGATGCTCTCCGTAGGCGCGCTGGTGTCGCCGCTCCAATGCATGACGTGGCCGTTCCGGTCGAGCACGACCCCAGGTTGAGCCTCGAAGCCCCGGCTCGTAAAGCTGAGCGCAAAGCGCGCTCCCTCGTCAGCGTACAGCTCGATGTCCAAACGTTCGGGATGGAGCGGTGCGGCCGCGGCGAAGTGGGAATTGGCCGCCACCACGCCCTTCGCCACGATCTCATCGAGCGCAAGCCGCGGACCGGGCCGACCCGATTCGACGAGCGGCGACGGGCGATAGCCGCGGGCAGCATCGAACGCCTGCAAATCCCCGCCGTAGGCGATGTATTGCAGGGGCACGGACAGGATCGCACCCATGCCCAGCACGGCCCCGGACCAGGCAAACATCGTGGCAAAGGGCAGACCGAAGACCCCCAGCACCTTGTGGGCGTCGGAGCTCGAGACGCGTAGGCGCAGGTGCGAGCGGAACTGCCAGGCCTGGCGTATCAGGTCCTTCCAGTGGATCACCACCCCGCTGACCAGCGCGACGAACAGCGCCACTGCCACCAGCCCGGACAGCTCGACACCCCAGGGCAGCTGATAGAAGAAATGCAGCGCATACAGCTCCTCGGCGAGCCGCGAATGTTCGCTGCTCTGGGTTGCCGGCTCACCTGTAACTCGGTCGACGGGGAAGTCTCGCTGGAGCCCGCTCGGCTCATGGTACACCGACACCGTGGACACGCCCGGCTCGATGCTGGGCCCGCTCGGCAGGCGCAGCATGATGGTCGCACCTCGCGGGACGGTCAGCTCGCGCTCGACGTGAGACAGCACCCGATCGTACGACACACGGCTCGGTTCGGAGATGAACGTCGGCGGGGCGGTCGCTGGTGCTTGCCAGCGGCTGAAGGCTTCCTGAAACAACGCGAAGACGCCGCAGTAAAATATCACGAACAGCAGCACGCTGGCACCGACGCCAGACCAGGCGTGCAAATCCCACTGGATCTTGAACGTGCGCGGCGAAAACCTCATGGCCGCGGCCCTGCTACGAGCAACGCGGCGCCGAGCGGCACCGCGATGGCGGCGCACAACGACCAGGCGCGCAGGCCCGAGCGCTGCATCGGCAGCACACAGGCCAGGAGCACCCACAGGGGCACCAGCACGTGGTAACCCCAGGCGGCCGACCATGACTCGGCTACCGGCAGAAGCCGGGCGAGCCCCGCGCCGACGATCCCCGCCGTGAGCGGCGCGCCCAGCAGCGCCGCCAGCGTGCGTGCTCGGCTATGCCCCGGATCGGCCCGACCGCGCCCCGAGCGCGCCAAACCCTCTGCCACGGGTGACGGTGCGTTGCTCACCCGATGCCTCGCGCGAGCAGCAGTAGACCCCCGAGCAGACCACTCGACACGCCCAGCGGGAACGCCATGGACCCGCGGGCAGGCAGTACCAACACGAGCAAAGAGGCCGAGCCCATGGCCAGCACCAGCGCAACGAGCAGCCCCTCCGCGACGCCCGGGGCGGCGATGCAGCCCCCGACCCCGAGCGCTGCACTCAGCCCGCTCAGCGTGCGCGAAAGCCAACGCCGCCGAGCCGCCGAGAACGCGATCGCCGCGATCGACAGGAGGGCCGCCGATAGCTCCAGCACCCGACTCAACTCCCCCGCACGGGCAGCGCGCTGCGGCTCATCGGACCCGCCCCATACCCCAGTAGCCGGCGCCAGGCAGCGAGTAGGCCTCCTCGATGCCCGTGGGCAACAAGCGATAGGCGACGTCGGCGCTGCCATCGGCACGCGGCAACGAAAAATACGTCGCGCCATCGACGCGATCCTGAATGTTGCTCGAGAAGCCTCCCTTGGGCAGCGCGGGAAAGTCTGCGACCGTCCCCGTCTCGAGAGCGACGCTCTTGGAGATGAAGCTCTGGGAAGACCAGTAGTCGTCGATGACGGGGGGCAGGGGCTCGGCCGGATCCCAGACGCGCGCCAGGACGGTAGCGTCGTTAATGCGCCAGGTGCCGACGACGGCGGGAGAGCCGGTCACGTCCCACAGGTTCACATAATAGTCGGGGTCGAACTGCGCCTCGCCTGCCCGGATGCGCACGATGCAAGAGGCGGGATAAGCGGCGCCGGGGTTGAACGCCGAGATCGCATCCGCGTCGGCACCACCGACCAGGTAGATGTCGCCATTCGACATGATGTAACCGCCGAGCGCGGGGACGCAGCGGTCATCTTCCACCATCAGCATCGGCCCGTCCGCGTCCGCGGGCGCCACGGCGACCACGTTCTTCGGGTACACCGCGAGGGCGTCGTAGTTCATCGAGAGCAGCGCCCAGTACACCTGATTGCCGGAGACGCCGAGCGGGACCGGGAAGGTGTCGAGCCCGGCACGCTCGGGAAGTGCCGCCGAGAACGTCCCGCTGATCTCCATCGTGGTCGGGTTCCACACGATGACGAGGCTCTGACCGCCGACCATCATATACGCTCGCGTCGGCGATACGAACGTGAGCTCGGCCCCGAACGTGAACCCGTAATTGAGAAACGAGATCGTCTTGCCGCGAACGAGCTGGTAGTCGTCCGTCACGGCAAAGCGCGTAACGGCGGATTGCTCGCGTTCCCAGACGAACACGCCCCCGTCGAACGCGTAGTAGTAAGCGTCCCCGAACTCGAGCATTCCGTCGACCGAGACTTCGCCGCTCGGTACGTCGGGGAAAGCGCCCACGTAGGTGAGCCGATCCTCCGGGTTGTTCGCGATGACGGACACCATCACGGCAGGCTTGCTGCCTGCCGCCAGCCCCGCGTCGGAAGCGCCGTCATCGGTGCCACACGCGAGCCCCAGCGGAAGCAAAAAGGAAAGGAAACCCGACCCATGGGCGCGCTGGAGGAAGGAGGGCCGCTGTTGCATCGTGAGAACCTTTCGGGGCGGGGACGAGCGCACTAATGATAGTGACTTTCAATAACATCAGCGAAACCTGCCCGTCAATATCTGGCGCCGACCGCTTCCGCCCACGCGCCTGGCATGGCCGACGCCCCCGGCGTATCGGCCATTTCGGAATGTGTCAGGGCAGCGTCCGACCGCCGCTTGCTCAGGGTGCGGCTCTGGGCGGCGTATGCGGAACCAGCGGGCGGGCTCGCTCATGTCCGGGTCACAGCCGGCGTCGTTCGCGTCGGCGACACGGTGCGACGGCCCGCCACGGCTGGCGCTCGGTCGAAGGGCTCCTCAGAGCTCCGCCCAGGAAAAGAGCGGGTGCCCGCTCGAGCCCGCGGCGTCGTAGTAGTCGAGGATCGACAGCTTGTAGTGAGCGCCACGCCCAGTCTGAACGACGTAGACGAGCGCGCGCGGGCTCAGGCGGTTGGTCATCTCGTCGTAGGCATACCAGCCATCGCCTGCCTCAAAGGTCGAGTTGACGACCATGTCGCTGTCGTCGCTGTCCGGTTGATCCGCGACGTAGCCGTCGGCGGGGGCCGACGTCACCCCCTCGAACGTCTGATCGGTGAGCACCGCCACCGAGGCGCCGCCGTTGCCGCTGACACCGCCGTTCGAGATGATGTGGAAGCGAAGAAATCCGAGATCCCAGTCGCTGCTGTTGGCCGCGTCGAGCGGGATGACCTGGCCGCCTGACACGAAGCTGAAGTAGACCCAGGCCTCCGAGTCAGAGGCGTCCACGCGCGTCGTAAAGCCTCCTCCGGCGAGCGGCTCGGTGGTGACGATCTCCGTCTCGCCGTCGTCGGGCTCGAGCTTCAGATCGTCGGCGCAGCCGACCAGGAGCAGGGCCGCGAGGGTTCGAACGATGCGTAGGGTCAGATGTTTCAATGGCAGGCCTCTCTTCGGGTCAATAGTCGAACGTTACACCGCCGGAGAACGTACGAGGTTGCAGCGGAGTGAATACGGCGTCGCCCGCGTCGAGCAGGTTCTCCGCGAGCAGGAAGCTGCGCAAGCCGTAGCCGACGCGCTGGGCGACGCGCGCATCGACGCTGGCGTAGCCGCTCGCGTTCACGCGTTCCGCCACGCCGTCCGCGTCGTTGTCCTGATAGAAGGGCCGACTGCCGACGAAGGCCGCGCGCCACAGGGTCTCGAAGCCGATGCTCGGTATGGCGTAGCGGACGCTCGCGGTGGCTCGGTGCAACGGAGTTCCCGAGAGCGGCTGCCCGTCGGACTCGTTTCGCGTGCGCGTCCACGAATATCCAAGATCGAAGCGCAAACCCGAGAGCGGGCTGAGCCTCACGTTCGAGTCGAAGCCGAGGCTATGAGCCGAGTCGACGTTCTGGTAGACGAAGCGTTGTGGCCCGACAGCATCGGAGGGTGCCAGGTTCGTGCCGATCCGGTCGGTGATGTCGTTGTAGAAGCCCTGCACCGATAGCCACAGCGGGCGCAGCGGGCGATACTCGGCGCCCAGGTTGACGTTGCGCGACTTCTCGGGTGTTAGCTCGGTATTTCCCTCCACGAGGTAACCGACGGACGGGTTCTCGAACAGCAGATAGAGCTCGCGAAAGTCCGGCGCCTTGAAGCCCCAGCCGTAGCTCGCGCGCAGCGTGAGCTGCTCCACCGGGTCGAAGCGCAGCGCGACGCGCGGCGTGGGGTAGGCGCCGAATTGAGAGTCGACATCGAGGCGCGCGCCCGGCAAGAGCACGAGCAGCGGCGAACCGAGCAATGTCCACTCGTCCTGAACGTACAGCGCGCCGCGCGTTCGGTTGCCGCGACCTCCCGCCAGGCGCGCCGTGCGCAGTGACTCGTAGGCGGCCTCCGTGCCCAGCGTCGCGAGGTGCGAGGTGCCGAAAAGATTGTCGAATTGAGCGCCGAACTGCGCCAGCTGCTCGCGGGTGTCTTGCAGCTCGTCGAGCTCCGTCGCGCCGCGCTGGTCGAGCAGGAACTGGTCCCGGAAAATGGCCAGGCTGGTCCTGAGCTCGAGGCGAGAACCGCTGCCAAATTTCCACTCCGGCCGGAGGAGTACCGAACCCGTCTCGGTCAGGTTCTCGCGGTCGAACACCGCACCGCCCGCCGCGCTCACGTCGATCGCGTTCCGATCCTGATGGCGATAGTCGCCCGTCAGCGTGAGCGTGAGGGTCTTCATCGGCGAGTAGGTCGTCTGATTGGCGATGTTGTACTGCGTCGATGCGCTCTGGCTGGTCGCCACATCGCCGGGGTCGAGATCGAACGAGTCGCGCGAGTGCACGCCGCCCGATACGCGGCTCGACCACGTGTTCTGCCGCACCCCGACGCCCGCACTGAGGTCGAGCGTTTCGTACGCGCCGTAGCTGCCCTGACCGCTGAGCTCGAACGGCTTCTTCGCCTTGCGGGTGATGATGTTGATTACGCCCGCGATCGCGTCCGAGCCGTACAACGCCGAGGCCGACCCGCGTACGATCTCGACGCGCTCGACGTCCTCGACCGAGAAGCGATCCAGGTCGATCACGCCGTTCACGCGACCTGGCTGTCGCACGCCGTCGATCAGGATCAGCGTGTAGTCCGCCGGCAAACCCTGCAGCGTCGGCGCAGCGCCGCCCACGCCGCGGTCGATATAAATGCCCGGTTGCTCCTCGAGCAGCTCGCCCAGGCTCTGCGCGCCACTGTCGGCGATCTCCTCCCGCGTGATGACTTCGGTCGCTACCGGCGCCTCGCCGATGGGACGCTCCGTGCGAGAGCCGGTGACGACGATCGCATCGACGGCGTGCACATCGTCGCCGCCGGTGGCGCTCACCTCATGTCCGGGCTCATCCACCGGCTGTGCGAGAGCAGGGGCCGCCGTCAGCATCCACGCCACGCCGCCGATGAACCCGAAACGCAGGGGTAAGGGTCTCCTTTTAGCGGAGCGAACCTCTCGGGGGTCGAGCTTGCTCACTGAACCACGATGATAACGATATCGTGTATCAATAGCAATCGAGGCGAGCGGCACGAGTCCATAGCTGGTGCTGATTTGCTTTTGACATTCATTGTCAATTATGTCGGGGTATCTTCAGTGAGCGCAGAGGTGGGGGCGGGAGACGGCAACCCTCCCGCCCCCGAGCCTCGTCGCTCACCGCGACGCTGAGCGCTGCGCCGCCGCGGAGCACGCAGAAGCCAGCGTCACGGGTTGTCTAGCTCCCCATCGATGGCGGGACCTGCGGCAGCAGCTTCCGGGCAGCGGTGCTGCTCGAGCTCATCGACCGACCTCCGTTTCCGGCGATACTCGGTGACGGACTCGATGGCGACATCGAGGCCGATCTTTTTCCGATACTTGAAGCAGCCTGCGACGGTCTTGGCGAGGGTGGGTGATTCGAGCTGGTGCTGGTGCGGCAAGCGGCGCCGACGGGACAGGGGGCGGAGGCCGCGCTCGAGCGACTACACCGACCCAGCTCGCCGTGATCTTGACCCGTGACCCGGTCTCTCCAGGGCCCGCCCCGCTGGCTGCGCGGCGCAGCTCACGAAGCTCAGAGCTCCAGCGTAATCCGCAGCGCCTCGTCGACCTGGTTCATCTCGATCGCCACGAGTGTGTCGAGCTTCTTGCCAAGCCGGGCCTTGTCGATGGCGCGCACCTGGTCGCCGAACGCGCGGGCGCTCTTCCCCTTGACGGTGACGATGACCTCGCCCGGGTAGCAGTGTGCGACGTTGCTCGTCAGTGGAACGATGACCACGCGCGCCCTGTATCGATTGATCGCGTCGTTCGAGACGACGACGACAGGCCGGGTTTTCTGGATCTCCGAGCCGACGGTGGGATCGAGATTCGCCCAGAAGACTTCGCCGCGGCGTGGGAAGGCTGCTTTCATTCGTCAGGCCAACCTTCGCCGTCGAACGCACTCCAGTCGGCAACGAGGGCCCGGAGTTCTGGATCAGATGCCCTTTCCTGCTCCGACTCCTGGTAGCCCCGCGCGAGCTCTTCGTGGCTCGGCCGGAGCTTGGCCTGAATCGCGGCGGCGATCCAGGCGCTCATCTTTTTGGACGGCGCAGCGGCCTTGAGCCGCTCGTAAAGTTCCTCGTCAATCGTGATGTTGAGGTGCACCATGCCGTATTTAATACAGTATTGCGAATCCGTCGTCAAGCGCGTGGCCGTGCGGGACCGTTGGGGACACTACCTCGGAGTTTCCGCACTGCACACGGCATGCCGTCGAGAGGTTTCTAGGCGCGAGGACTTTGTCGCCACGGCCACTTTTCTCGAGAAAGACCCGCTCGGCAACGGCAAGCTCGGAGTGGTCGGCTTCTGTATGGCGGTGGCATCTGGGCTCGCGCTCGCCCGAGCCCGGGTAAGGAACTCACGTCTTGGTGCGAGCCGCCTTGGCGGCCGCGAGGCGCGCTGCGCGTCAGAGCCGGTCGAGCTGGAACACGACCGGGATGTCGAAGCTGAGCCGCTGCCCCAGCGCAGCGGGCAGGGGCGGAAAGGGGGCTGCGCTCGACACCGACGCGAGGGCGGCCTCCAGGAGCGGCTCGTGCGTCATGCCGCAGGTGGGCGTCACACCCAGCACGCGCCCCGACGCGGCGACCACCACGCGCAGACATACGGTGCCCTCGAGGCTCGCACGGCGCGCCAGGTAGGGGTACTCGCGATGGCTCGCGACGCGCGCCCGGACGCTCTTCAGATAGCTCGCCAGCAGCCGCGCGCGCCCGTCGCTGGCGGCGGCCTCCGCCGACGCTACCGAGGGCGACGCCGTGGC
>JAYTOL010000063.1:0-1204 GCA_043747815.1 Deltaproteobacteria bacterium | reverse complement strand
GCTGCCGGTGCGCTCGAACGTGCCCCAGATGGTCCGCGTAGCCTTCCGGGCTCCGCTGGTGTTTGCGCCGTGCTTCTCTCTGCGACGCTCGCCGACACCGATCCCCGCAGATGCTCTGGCCCGCGTAGTGCGCTTCGCATAGCGCGAACAGTCGCCCGCATTGCCCGCACCGCAGCAGAAAGAACACCACCGGCTCCACGCGCTCGCCTTCCTCGAACGCGCTGCTTTCTTGGCCAGATCATCCCGACGTGGCACGCACGCCACCGTCGGCTGCTCGCCGATCGAGGGTCTGGGCTGCAATCCCAGGCCCTCTTCTGTTTCGCTCGCTCGATTCGCCCCCTCTGGTCTATCCGGGCACCTCTGGCCCACCTCCAGGGTCAAATTTCTGCGGATCTACGCGGCCGTCAGCACTCAGTCTGGCGCAGTGGTATAGTTACCGTCGATGACGAACGTGGACCGGATCCTGGCCGAGGCGATGAAGCTCAGCGACGAGGAGCGCGCGACGCTCGCTGATCGCCTGCTCGAGATCGTACCCGAGGTGCCCGATGCTGGTGTGGAAGAGGCGTGGCTAAAGGAGACCCTTCGCCGCCGAGCAGAGTGGAAGGCGGGTAGGGCCAAGGCCGTTCCGGTCGAAGAAGCGCTTGCCCAGATGTTTGCCAAGCCCTGACTCGCGTGGCCCGCTACGAGATCGATGTCCTGCCATGGGCGATAGACGACGCGCGCGAGGCGTACCTCTATCTGCTCGAACGCGACGAACGGCTCGCCGACGAGTTTCAGCGCCGAGTATCCGAAGCCTTGCGCGCACTCGCTGAAACCGCGCACCACTACCAGGCTCGCGAGGACTCCATCAGGCGCTGTCCCCTGAAGAAGTTCCCTCATGGCATCATGTATGAGCTGCAAGGGGACCGAGTTATCGTTTACTCGGTAGCGCATCCGAAGCGGCAGCCCGGCTTTTGGAAGAAGCGTTGAGCACCGGATGCGCCACACGGGGCGCCGCTCGCTGGAGTACAGGAGTACAGGAGTACAGGAGTACAGGGAATCCAATGCGATCTGGGTCGGCTCGGCTTCGCTAAGGCAACGTAATCCGTGATTGGACGAAGCCGCTGTGTGAGAGCAAAATTGGAATGTCGGGTTTGGGCTAAGTAGAAATGTCGGGTTCACGGTACGTGGCCGGGCATGTCGGCGCCCGTCCTGACCATGAGCA
>JAYTOL010000062.1:0-47992 GCA_043747815.1 Deltaproteobacteria bacterium | reverse complement strand
GGCCTGTACGGAAGAATGGCGAAGCGGTAATTCCGCATCGTGCTGATCTGGGGGCCGTTGTCAGCGAGCAGGTCGCGACTCAGAGCGGCCACGGCCTCGTCGAGCGATCCTTGTTGAAACAGTGGCTCGGTCACGGCGCTGCCTCTGCCCAGGCAGTGAGGTTCGGAGCTGCCCACTCGAACTCGGTGAGATGAGCCATGCGTCGGAACGTGAGCCCCGGAAGCGCCCTCAGCCGCTGATCGAGATAGCCCTCGGTGAGACCGACTGACGCCAGGTACGGGTTCTGAGTCAGGGTGCCTTCGAAATGCGTGCCACGAAGCAGGTGGAGCAAATAGCCGAGGGCGAGGTCGGAGACCTTCGGCGCGAGCAATGACCTGGGGTCGCGCCTTGGCGAGACCACGCCGGCCTCGGACGCCGCGGAGAGGAGCTTGCTCGCGAATTGCACGCACGTGGCCTCGGACCAACGCCCGGGAAACTCGCTCTTCACCCAGCGGATCGCGACGTCACGGTCCACCTTCGGGTCCCGCAGAGCGCGTCGTTCAACGAGGAAGGTCCCGGTGAAGCGACGGTACATCGGATCCGAGAGCTGGAGATGCCAGTGGCAAACCACCTGGCGAGTCCCCGCGTCCATCGCGTGCCAGTGCTGAAGCACTTTGAGTGCTTCGGGGAACGCATCGTAACGTTCGGCGAAGCTCGCGAGCAGGAACCTAACCCGTTCGAGGCTCTTGGCGCCAAACCACCGTTGCTCGAAAGCGGGCAGGGCACGTAGGGATGGCGGGACCGCGAGATCGACGTGCTCCCAATACGAGCGCGACTCGTCGATACCGAGGGCAAGTCGGAGAATCCTCGTGTGAACCTCTGTCGTCTCTGACGGACGCTCGGCGGCGGAACCGCGCTCGACCGGAGCGCTCACGACAGCCACCTCCTCACCCCTCCAGCTTGTAGAACGGGAGCGGATATTGATCCGCGAGCGGCACGAGAGCCGAGGCAAGGTGGCGCACCATGGCGTCTGGACTGTCGGAGCGTGCACCCTTGAGTTGACGGCCTCCCGGGACAACCGTGAAGGCGGCGTCGCCGCCCTGTAGGACGGCCGTGAGTTTCTCCCTGGAAAAGTCGGCCCCAAGCCTGATGGGGAGCGGCAGTGCCTCCGAAGGCGGACGCCCGCCGCGCTTGAGCGCCGCAAGGCGGTCGCTCAGTTGCTCGTCGAGCTCAAAGCCCAGAAAGAAGACCGTCCGCATCCTGTCGTGCGTGCCCATTTTGGCGCGGGCCTTAGCGTCCGTTCGACGCCCGGCTTCACGAACCGCCTCGAGGGAGGCCCAGAGGTGGGTTTGGGGCAGAAGCCGCTTCAGAAAATCGCCACCGCCCGCCTCATCGATGAGATCGGTTTCCCACCATCCGAGACGGCGCGGCGAACATCGCCCCTCGCCCGCCCAGGCGATGGTGAGCTGGAGCGCGAGGATGGCGTCCAGAACATCATCGGTGATCGGCATCCCCATGTAGCGGGAGCAGGCTACCCTCTCGTCCCCGGATTTATCAAGGTTGGTTGCCCCGCCCGAAGCCGATCGTCGCTTCATCGCCCGCTGCCGCCCATGTCATCTCGCGGGCGTAGTACGCCTTTCAGGGGCGGTCGACAGCCGAACCCCAGACGGTCACGGACAGGCGAGGACTCAGCGCACCGAAATCGGGCGGAGCAGACGCCCCTTTTCCTAGTCGGCTGCGCCGAGACTCAAAGGAGTCCTAGTTCGAGACCCTCGTGGCTTCCCCTGCCCACGGCCCGGGCGCGGCGGGTGACTTCAAAAGCGGAGCGTTCGCGAGCCGAGTTTCACTACATTCGCCCACAAATCTTGTCGACGAGCGCGGAATCCGCAGGGGTCGCCAGCTTCTGGATCAGGGCCCGTACGGTTGCCCCAGCAGGAGTTAAATGACCGAGTCCAATCATCCCCCCAATCATGTCAACGTTGCCGTCCTGACCACCAGTGGACGCTGGCCAGCACACGGTTTCGAGAGCACCCCGTCCAACCAGAAGGTGAAGGTCGCGCTCGATCATGCCGCCCGTGCGCTTCACATCGTAGACACGTCTGGATGGGTGGCCACCGTAGGGTCGCGGGAAGTCGCCATCGGCTCTTCCTACGTTGAAAACCACCTCACCGGTGAGGTGCTCATCGACTATGGCCCACGAGCTGGCGGAGGCGGCACAGGTGCATGAGTTGGTGTCACGCGGCCTCTTCGATGCTGGGGCTGCGGGGCTGACGCCCGAGCTCGCCGAAGCCCGTGGGTGGGTCATTAACACGATCGCTTTCCCGCTCGTGGATGTCACTTTCACGGCGCCAGGGCGAGCAGTCATTCGCGCGCGGTTCTCATGGGAGGACTGGGACTCCCAACCGCCCTCAGTCGAGTGGCTGTCGGCGGAGGGCGTATCCCTGCAGAGCCTGCCAGCCTCACCGAGGGGGCAGCTCAATTCCTCGCAGCATCCCACAACGGCCAAGCCCTTCGTGTGCATGATCGGCGTGCGCGAGTACCACACGCATCCGAGCCACATCGGCGACAAATGGGAACAGTACCGCGGGCGCCAATCCTATGATTTCGGTGGGATCATGTCGCAGGTGTGGCGCGCCTGGGGGGAGGCCCAAGCATGAACTCGGGGTTGCTCGTCCCTCTTTCCGTCGTCGAAACGACCCTGCGCGAGTTGCGGGACGCGGGTGCACGCCGCTCCGAATGCCTCGTTCTCTGGCTTGGAGTTCGGTCCGCTCGTGGCGTCGAGGTCGACGAAGCGCTCGTCCCGACTCAGGTCGCCGCCATCGACTACTTTCGCCTCCCGCGCGAATCGATCCTCGAGATCCTCGATCTGCTCAGATCTCGAGGAGGGTTCATCGCCGCACAGGTGCACAGCCACCCGGAGGAAGCGTTCCACTCGGCCGCGGACGACGCATGGGCAATCGTGCGGCATGTCGGTGCGCTCTCACTGGTGCTGCCACGGTTCGCAATCGACACGTCGCCTGAAAATTTCTTGGAAAACGTGGCCGTTTTCAGCCTGTCGCCATCAAACAAGTGGGAGCAAGTCCCTCAAGGACAAGTCGCCGCCACAATCAGAGTTATCGCGTGACTTCGACCGCACGAGACGAGAACATCGCGACGCTCCAGCTGCTCGTAGGCCTGGATGCTTCCAAGGCAGACGCTGTCGTAGACGCCCGGGCGGTACTGACCGTCGGCAACGGGAACGCACGGCCTGTCGCCGATCTGATCTGCAGGCTTCTTCAACGCACGATCAAAGACGTCAGAGAGGACCCGGCTGAGTTCACGGCGGTCGAGATCATCGTCGGTGACGCACAACCCAGAACTACGGCGCCCAAGGTCTGGGTCATGGCGGACGGGTTGATGCTGCGCATCGGCACTCGTTGTGCTCCGAGCGGCCCCTTCTGCTCACCACCCATCTTCAACCTAATCGCGGCTTGTCATGCTGCAGCGACGGCAGTGAGGCTGCTCGCGCCAGCCGGGCGTCTGACGTTTACGGACCCAATCCTCGTAGACCCCGCCGCCATCATGGGGGGAAGCCTTGACAGCATCAGTCGCCAGACCCGCTTTGGAAAGACGTTCTTGGCTGGCGCTGGAGCAGTCGGAAACGCCTTCGTATTCGCCCTCGGCATGCTGGACGTCGAGGGCGAGCTGCACATCGTAGACCCGGATATTGTCACCGATGGGAACCTCAATCGAACGCTGCTGTTCGAGTTGGATGACATCGGGCAACCCAAGGTCAGTGTGCTGGTTCGACGAGCGGCCCCGTTCCTACCTGGTGTGCGACTGGTGCCCAGAATGTGCCGTATCCAGGACCTGGAGGAGCGCGGGCCCCATGCCTGGCTCGAGCGCCTCGTCGTCGGGGTGGACAGCAGACGGGCACGTCGCCGTCTGCAGGATGAGCTACCCCTGCACGTGTTCGATGCATCAACCACGGGCATTGCCGAGGCGGTGCTCACTTTCGGCACGGCTGGATCGAACTACGCCTGCATGGGCTGCCTGTATCCTCTCGACCTCGTTGAGAACCAGCACGAAAGCCACATCGCATCCGTGCTCGGTGTCTCAGTCGAGGACGTGCAGACGCACCACGTATCAGAGGCAGCCGCCTTGGCGATTGCAACGCTATACCCGTCGCTTTCTCCGAAGGATCTAGTGCCGCCCGGCAGAAGTTGCACTGGATTTAGCTTTAGCCCACGACTTGGGGCGGTACGACCACTTGAACGGGCGATCGTTCTGAAGGTACCAGGCGACGTACGCTTCAATCTTGGCGCCGAGGTCCTCTTGTGACGTGAAGGACCCTCGCGCCAGAAGTTGCCGCGCAAGAATGGAGAACCAGCACTCGATCTGGTTGAGCCAGGACGCGTGCTTCGGAGTGAAGTGACGCTTCCACCGCGGGTGTTCATCGAACCACTCGTTGACGTCCGGCGTGTCGTGCGCGGACAGGTTGTCCATGATGATGTGTCCGCGGCCTGGCGGATAGACGATGTCTATGACGTCGAGCAGCTCGATGAATGTGTCGCTGTCGTGCGCGTGCGCGGTGAAGCCGAAAGGTTTGCCGCGGCGTACATCGAACGCGCCCATCCAGCAGAGCGTGCCGTGGCGGATGTACTCGAACTCGCGGCGCAGCGGCTGGCCGGGCTCCATCGGGATGTCAGCGTAGCGGCGCTCGAGGGCTTGGATGCCCGTCTTCTCGTCGACGCACACGATGTGCTCGCTCTTCGGCGCGTCGTAGTAGACGCGCAGCACATCGTCGCGCTTCTCGCGAAACTCGTCGTCGTGCGACGTCAGATACATCTGCTGCCGATGGGGCTGGAGGTCCGCATCCTTCAAGATGCGGCCCACCGTGCGGTCACTGACCTGGATCCCTTCGCTGCGAACGTGCTCGCCGAGCAACGAAGCCGACCAGTGGGTGACTGGCAGTCCTACGTCGCTCGGCAGCCGACAGGCTTCAGCTTCGATCCTGGCTGCATCGCTTTCGGAGAGAGAAAAAGCGGCCGTCCCGATCTCGGGGCGTCCGCAAGCTTGTCGACCGGCGCTTCGCAATCGAAGCGCCGTCGCCAGTCCTGGACCGTGCGCACGTGCACACCCAACACGCGCGCGATGTCCGTGCCCGGCACGCCGTCGGCCATCATCAGCAGCGCTTGCGCCCTTCGAACGACGCGCTGCTCCGCCTTCGCAGGCCGCATCGCAGCAGCGATCGCCGCGCGATCCTCCTCCGACAACACGATGGGTACCGTCGGACGACCGCCGTGCGGGCGACCCGCCAGCGCGCCGTATTCGATCATGCCCCGTGATTAAATCGAATCGCTCCGAATGGAAAGAAGAATCTGGCCGAACTTCTGCCCAGCGGCACTAGGGCGCGATGCGCACGCCGCTATAGCTGGGGAATATTTGGCGCTGACGCGGGATTGATCGCATGCTTCTCCGCATGTCCCCCAGCACCCCGCCCCCCGCGCCTGCCGATCCAGTGTCAGGTCCCACGCCGCGAAAGCTCGTCTCTCCGCGGAGCTGGGCGCGGCAGTGGCTTGGCGTGTTCGGTTTTTCGCTCGTGCTCACGTTCGCGCGCGCGTCGCTCGCCGACCATTACGTGGTGCCGAGCGGCTCGATGGAACCCACGGTGCAAGTGGGGGATCGGATCCTCGTCAACAAGGCCGCGTTCGGTTGGCGGGTGCCCTTTACGGATGTGTGGCTGGGCGCTCCGAGCTTGCCTGAGCGTGGCAGCGTCATCGTGCTCGAGTCGCCGGAGCCGGGCCCCGTGTTGCTCAAGCGTGTCGTGGCGTTGCCGCTCGACCTGGTGGAGGTGCGCGGCGGTTGCCTCACCATCAACGGTGAGCCGGTCCCCGTGGCCGCGGATTTGAATGAGCCGGGCAGTCTGGTGGAGTACCTCGGCCCGCCCCATCACATTCAGCTCGAGCTCGATGGCGGGCGGGATTTCGGTCCACGAGTAGTGCCGGCGGACAAGGTGCTGGTGCTGGGAGACAACCGCGGTAACAGCCGGGACGGGCGCTACTTCGGGTTTGTCGACGTCACTCGCCTGCGCGGTCGAGCCCTGGGCATCTACGCACGTTCGGGCCACCCCACCTGGCGCAGCTTGTGACGCGCGGACGTCGGGCGCGCTCACCCACGGGGCCACCCGACGAGCATCGCGGCTACAAATCGTTGACGATTTTCCACGTGCGGCCTTCGGGGTCGACCAGGTTGTAGACAGCCTCCACGGGTTTGCCGTTGAGCTCGTTGCACACTTCCAAGGCCTCCATCCAGTTGCCCACGTCGTAGGCCTCGGCGGCTTTGTCGGTGATGAACCAGTTGGAGCTCGGTGGTGCCTTGGGCGAGTCCGCGTGGCAACCGATGTACCTCCATACGGGTTCGGCGCTGACGATGTAGTACTTGGCTCGTTCCATGCCGTAGTATGCGAACTCCCGGCCAGGACCGCTAGGGCTGCCTCGGATTAGTTCTTCGCCCCGGCCGCTTCGTGTCGGCTCGTCGCGGGTGAGCCTCATGTGCCGAAACAATCCGCGCTGTGACCGACCCCGGCGACGTCGAGGGGCTGAACGCGAGTCGGCGCTTGGGGTCGGCGCTTGGGGTCGGCGCTTGGGATCCCAGAGGCGCTGCGCTGGCGCGCGAGGCTCGTTTGCACCCCAAACAATGGACGCACTCACCGTGAGGGGGTGCTGCGCGCCGGAACGCTGCAATGCACGTCGGCGCCTTGTGCGCTTTTTCGCGACGATCTAGATCTATCGTCCTTGATAACGTCGTGCTTCATCTTTGAGAGCATCCTACCGGAGAGCTTTGCCGTGTATCCCTCCCGCGTGCTTCTCGCTTCGTTCGTGGCCGCGTGTTCGACCATGGCTTGTTCGGATGACGACCCGGTATCCGCTGGTCCAAATCCCAGTATCCCGACGGGCACGTTGGAGCTGGGCTGGAGCATCGAGGGGAGCCAAGGTGCCGCTGCCTGTGAGGATCTGAGCGCTGCCGCATTTCAAGTCGCGATCATCGACCGGGGCTTCCTGGTAGATGTCATCCGTAGGCCGTGTGCAGACTTCGAGGCGAGCTTCACGCTGTACATCGGGGAGTATCTGGTGCGTTCGACGCTGGTGGACGAAAACGGCTACTTCGTCGTTCAGCGCGTGTTCGAGGACTATCTGCCGATGGGCGAGGGCCAGGTGACACGCATGTTCATGGACTTTCCGAGCATCTCCTTGCCGATGCCACCTACGGCAGACGCTGGTGTGACCCCAGAGGCTGTTCCACCTGGTGCCGACGCGGCCCCCCTCCCCGACGCCAGCGCTGCGCTCTGAAGCAGCGCACTCGGTGATTCGTGGCTTCAGGGCTGTGGGCGCCGCATTGCCTCACGCTGGAGGAAGGCCGCGGCTCATCACGCAGAGCTACCGATTTCGCGCCTGAGGCCGAGGAGCGTCAAGAGCTCGATGCGTGCCGCAGAGTCGTGCAAGAACGTGCCGCGCAAGCGGCTCGTCGTCGTCCACGAGCCGGGCTTTCGCACCCCGCGGTAACACATGCAAAAGTGCTGGCACTGCAACACTACGGCGACACCATGCGGGGCGAGGCTCGTTTCTATGGCGTGTGCGATCTGAGCGGTCAGTTTTTCCTGCACCTGTAGGCGGCGGGCGAAGACGTCTACCACCCGCGCTAACTTGGACAAGCCGACGACTCGCCCATTGGGGATGTAGCCGACGTGTGCCTTGCCCACGAACGGAACCATGTGGTGCTCGCAGTGGCTATAGACCTCGATGTCGCTCACGAGCACCAGCTCGTCATAACCCTGCACCTCCTCGAAGGTGCGATCGAGGTGCTCCGCCGGATCGGCACCGTAACCAGAGAAGTGCTCCTCCATGGCACGCACCACGCGCGCCGGCGTCTCCTTCAAGCCTTCTCGCTCGGGATCGTCGCCAATCAATTTGAGGATCGCACGGACGTGCTGCTCGGCCTCGCGCCGCGCTTCCTCCCCAAAGCGTTCTTTGCTGCTCATGGGTCGAGCCTACACGAGCTCGTCTCCGAGCCATTCCCAAATTTGCGCATTACAGGCGCATCGCGCACTTCTGACTGGAGAGGCGCTTTCGATCGGTGCCGCGCGAGCGGCGGGCCCTGCTTTCCGCCTTTCAAGTTCGCGAGCACGGAGCTTAGAACGAGGCCGGCAGCGCGCTTCGCCCTGCTGGTTGATGTCGATTCGTCTATTTCGGAGCTGCCGCCATGAAGAGCCTTCTCGGATCCGTGACCTTGGCCCTCTCGCTGTCGTGTCACTCTGCAACGCTGACGAGCACCGCTCCGACTGCCGGCGCTGCGGCAGCGCCCAGCCCAGCCGGCAGCGTCGCAC
Organism: Deltaproteobacteria bacterium; assembly: GCA_043747815.1. GTDB lineage: Bacteria > Myxococcota_A > Polyangia > Polyangiales > Polyangiaceae > SZUA-265. The sequence continues at coordinate 39,648 of JAYTOL010000062.1, read as the reverse complement.
ACCCGGCTGCCGCGGCGCGCGCCACGGAGACGGAGCACAAAGGCTGGGGCGAGGTCGACGCGATCGTCCGGCGCATCACCCCACCGAGCTTTGCGGAGCGCAACTGCGACATCACGGCCTACGGAGCCGTGGCCGGCGGTAAAGAGGACGCGAGCCCGGCCATCTCACGCGCTATCGCCGAGTGCAGCTCCAAAGGCGGGGGGCACGTGCTGATCCCGCCGGGCGTCTTTCTGACCGGCGCCATCCACCTCGAGAGCAACATCGACCTGCACCTCGCGGAGGGCGCTACCTTGCGCTTCAACCCCGACCCGGCGGCGTACCTGCCGGTGGTGCTGACGCGCTGGGAGGGCATCGAGTGCATGAACTACTCCCCGTTGATCTACGCGCACGGCAAAGAGAACATCGCCATCACCGGCAAGGGCACGCTCGACGGCGCCGCGGGGGAGGACAATTGGTGGCGCTGGGCCAAGAAGGCCCCTGGCCAAAAGTCGATGGCCGCCGACGACGTGGCCGCGCTCAACCGCATGAGCGAGGCCGGCGTGCCGGTAGAACAGCGCGTGTTTGGAGCGGGGCACTACCTGCGGCCCAACTTCATCCAGGTCTATTCCAGCAAGAACGTGCTGATCGAAGGCGTCAAAATCGTCCGTTCGCCGATGTGGGAGATCCATCCCGTCCTGTCCGAGAACGTCACGGTCCGAGGCGTCGAGATCGTGAGCCACGGCCCCAACAACGACGGCTGCAATCCCGACTCCTCGCGTGACGTGTTGATCGAAAATTGTGTGTTTGACGTGGGCGACGACTGCATCGCCATCAAGAGCGGCCGCAACGAAGACGGGCGCCGCGTGGGCCGCCGCGTGGAGAACATCATCGTGCGCGGCTCGACCATGCGCGATGGCCACGCGGGTGTCGCCATTGGCAGCGAGATTTCGGGTGGCGCCCACAACATCTTCATCGAAAACAACCGGATGGACAGCCCAAACCTCGATCGCGCGCTGCGCCTGAAGTCGAACGCGCGCCGCGGCGGGGTGATCGAGAACGTCTTCATGCGCAACGTCCTTGTGGGCCGCGTCTCCGAAGCGCTGCTCACCATCGATTTCTTGTACGAGGAAGGGCCGCGCGGCGACTTCCCGCCCACGGCCAGAAACATCGTGATCGAGAACGTCAAGGCCCGGCAGAGCCCGCGCCTTTTTTACATCGCTGGCTTCGAAGCGGCGACGATCGACGGCATCCACGTGCGCAATACCCAAATCGAGAACGCTACGGCGACCGAGGTCATCGAACACGCTGGCAGCATCGAGCTCGATAACGTCACGCTCACACCAGCGATCAGGCCGAGGAGTCTGAGCTCGCGTCCGCCGGTCGGAGACCAGTAGCGTCGATGCGCGGCTTGGCGCGGCGCGCTCAGCGGTGAGGGCGTAAACCGAGATCGCGATCGCCGGGCGCGGGCCGATCCCCATTTTTGCGCGCTGCCGGCGGCCTGCTCTCCGGCGCGCGGCGGCGATGGCGCTCCACGGGGCCGCTGCGTTTTGGAGCGGCAGGCGGCGCCGGGTTCAAGGCGCTCGGCGGTTCCACTCCGGGATCGAGCGAGGGATCAATCGTTGGCAGCGCGCTGGGAGGCTCGGCAGGCGGCTCCGTGCTCGCGGGGGCCCTAGGCTCAACGGGCTGAGCTGCGGCAGGCGAGGGCTCGGCGAGCGGCAGGTCCTCACCGCTGTCGTCGCGCGTGATGAGGGCGACCGCCAGCGCCGCAACCACCGCCAAGACCCCGAGCACGGCGAACGAGAGCACCCGGTTCTGCCTCGAGCGACCCTCGAAGGGCACCTCGGTAGGGCTGCGTTCCAGCGGCGTCGGCGGCGGTGCGATCTCTGAGCTCAGGCTACGCTTGGTCGGGGGAGGCGACTCGGCGACTCCTTCCGGCCACCCGACGACCCTGCGTGGTGTTGCCACGGCCACATCTGCCGGCACGCTCGCGAGAACTTCGCCGGACACGCTCGACGACACCTCCCCCGCGCTCTCGCGCAGCATCACCTGACGCGTCTCTTCGTCCCGCGGCGAGCCCACGACGTGGCTCGACTGCTGCATTGGATTCAATTGATTGAACTGAGCGGGTATCTCCCCGGGTCGGGGCGTCACCGCGCGACCGGGGTTGGCGTAGCGCTTATTAATGTTCCGGATCAACTCGGCTCGATGCGCCAGCTCGCTGCTCGCGATCGGATCGAACCATGTCTTGACCAGGTGCGGGCTGGCGACAGCGACGCTGCTCTCGACGGCCACGGCGAACTCTTCGGCACTCTGGAAGCGGGTCTCCGGCTCGCGGTCGATCGCCCGCATCACGATCGCGTCCAGCTCCGGCGGGATGTCGGGGCGATAGGTGCTCGGCTTGATAATCTCTCCCGAGACGACGCGGGACAGGGCTTTCTCGATGTTCTTGCTCGATTGGAACAGACGCCGGCGCGTCAGAGTTTCCCAGAGCACGACGCCTGCAGCGAACACGTCGGTGCGCCGATCCACCTGGCTACGCATGATTTGCTCGGGCGCCATATAGCCAAACTTGCCCTTGATCAGCCCCGTCTCGGTGTGGTGCCCCTGGGCCGCCGCCTTGGCGACGCCAAAATCCAGCACACGCGCTACGCCGTCGCGCGCGATCAAGATGTTTTGTGGCGACACATCACGGTGCACGATGTTGAGCGGAACGCCCTCTTCATCGCGCGCCTCGTGCGCCGCGTGGAGGCCGTGCAAGACCCCGGTCAACATGCTGCACGCCACGTCGAGCGGAACTTGCACGCCGCTCTGCGCAGCAGATCTGAGCACACGATTGAGCGTGTCCCCGTCGACGTAATCCATGACCAGGAGCAGTTGTGTACCGGTCCAGACCACGTCCAGCGTCTGCACCACATTGGTGTGGTGGATGCGCGCCGCGAGCCGTGCTTCATTGATGAATTGCGCCACGAAGTCGGGGTCGTGAACGAACTTTGAGTGGAGCTGCTTGACGGCCACGATGCGCCGAAAGCCCACGGCGCCCGTGAGCAGGCCGAGGTGCACGGACGCCATTCCGCCCACGCCGATTTCGTCGAAGACTAAATAACGCCCGACCGCCGCCGGCTCGAGCACCCCATCGGCAGGCCTCGGAGGGTCGGAGTCGCTGGATCCTGGCACGGAGTTTTCGTCAGAACGGTTTGGAACGGACCCGCGTTGGGGCAAACCTCGAAATGCCCCGACTTCGCTACCCAGTCGAGGCATCCTACACAGTATATCAGAGGCGGCTTCCGGGTGCTCGCACATGCGCACCTCCTCGCGAACGCCGCTCGAGCGGGCTCCTGCGCCGGAAATAGCCTATCTGGCCAGGGTTGCAGGGCCATTTGAGGCGAGGGGATTTTCGGCGCAGGCACTGGCGCTGCCGCCCACGCCCCGGATCCACTGGAATGACGTTGCATCCAGCGTCCCATCGCTGACCGGGTCAGCCGCGCGAGGGCCCATGCGCGCTCGAGCATTGCGAGGCCGTTTCACGATCTCCCGTCGCCCTCACGCACGCGCTCTCGCTAGCCGCGGACGCGTCCTTGCTCGTGCGCGCGAGGTTACTGTCGGACGCGAAAAACACACGCCTCGATTTAGAGCCATCTAGGGTAGTACTTTTCGCCGCCATGTTCCTGAATGCCATCCCTCCCGCTTGCTTGTTACTCGCTACCGTGCTGACGCACGCGCCCAGCGCCGAGGCCAGAGAACCTCTGGCGCGCAGCACTCCGGAAGCCGAGGGCGTCGATTCCGCGCGCTTGCTCGGCTTCGTCGAAGCGCTGGAGAAGCGCATCAACGCCGTCCACAGCATCATGCTGGTGCGCCACGGCAAGGTGGTTGCCGAGGGCTGGTGGTCGCCGTACGCGGCCGCCGACCCGCACATCATGTACTCCGTGACGAAGAGCTTCACCTCCACCGCCGTGGGCTTCGCCGCGGAAGAGGGCCTGTTGTCACTGAACGACCTCATCCTGGCGCACTTCCCGGAGCTTTTGCCCGAAAACCCCGCGGAGCACATGAAGAACATGCGCATCCGCGACCTGCTGCGCATGTCGACCGGGCACCAGAACGACCCGAGCCCGACGGTGAAGGGACGTAAAGACGGCGCGTGGATCAAGGCGTTCCTCGAGAGCCCCGTCGAGAACAAGCCGGGCACGCACTTCCTGTACAACTCCGCGGGCAGCTATGTGCTTGGCGCGATCGTCCAAAAAGTGAGCGGCAAGACGCTCGAAGAGTACTTGCGGCCGCGCCTGTTCGAGCCGCTCGGCATCGAGCCACCCTACTGGAGCAAGAGCCCCGAAGGCGTCAACCTGGGCGACGGTGGCATCATGCTGCGCACGGAGGACCTCGCCAAGTTTGGCTTGCTCTACTCGCAAAAGGGCACGTGGCGGAGCAAACGCCTGCTCACCGAGGAGTGGACTGAAGCGGCGACGTCGCTGCAGACCGCGAGCGGCGGTAACCCCGACAGCAACTGGGACCACGGTTATGGGTATCAGTTCTGGCGCAACAAGGTGACGGGCTACCGCGCTGACGGGGCGTTCGGGCAATTCAGCTTCGTGCTGCCAAAGTACGACGTCGTCTTGGCGATCACCAGCGGGACCTCCGACATGCACGGCGTGATGGACACGGTCTGGGAACACTTGCTGCCGGCGCTCGCCGCACGTGCCCTCCCCGCCAACCCCGCGGCTCACAAAAAACTCAGCAGCAAGCTGGCCGCGCTCGCGCTCCCGATCCAGGACGGCAAGCCGAGCTCGCCGCGTGCCGCGGAGGTGTCCGGTAAGACGTATCGCTTCGATGACAACGAGCTCGGCATCCGCACCGCCAGCGTCGACTTCTCTGGCGAACGCGCGCAGATCACCTTCGTCGACGCGGACGGCAGCCACCCGATCGCCTGCGGGCTTGGCCGTTGGGTGAGAGGGCGCACACGCTACCAGAAGGGCATCGGCAACCTGCCGGGCATCGAAGAGCAAGGCATCGCCGCGAGCTGCGGCTGGGCCGACGATCTGACGTTCACGGCCAAGCTGTGCTTTCACGAGACGCCGTACACCCTCACCCAGCGCTTCAAATTCGACGGCAACACTCTGGCCATCGAGACCGAGCACAACCTACGCTGGGGCGAGACCCAGCGGCCACGCATCGTCGGCAAGCGCTAGCAGGAGAGCTCTAAGTCCGCGGGGTTTCTCCCCGTCCGGCCGCGCCGCGCCACAAACGAGGTCGCGCCGGGTTCGCTCGAGGCCAGCACTTGCTGGGGCCCCCGGCGAAACCCGGCACGAATTTGGGTGCGAGGTGAGCTTTCCTCGCGTCAAAAAGAGCTCAGCGGCAGACGAACGTCGTCGGGCTCCAGGCGCTGGCGTAGAAGGTGCTCGAGACGCCGCTGCTCTTGACGCAGCACTTACCGTTGGCGACCTTCGTGGGGTCGTAGACGATGTTGGCGTACGTGCAGGAGCCGGTGCTGGTCGCCACGCCTTCGTTCAGGCCGTAGGTCGGGTCAATCGCGACCTGGTTGCCGCTGACTTGCTGGGCGATGAAGGGGTTGACGTCATTACCCGTCAGCGTCTCTTTGCCGCCCGCGAAGATCAGCTGCACGAAGGAGTCGGCGGGGGCCTTCAGGGGCTGGCCGTTGGGCTGCGCGATGTCGTACCAGTAGTAGTCGCCGCAGTCGGCCTCGGTGCTCTTGTGCGAGAACTTGAGCCGGTGGGGCTCCCCCGCGATGACGGGCGTGAAGGTGATCTGACGGTTGGTAGACCAACCGGCGCCCGTGGCGGCCTGGGTGACGCGGACGTCGTTGCTGGTGGAGCTGCCCGCGATTTCGAGCGGATTGCCATAGTGCGAGTACAGGATTTGATGATCACCCGTCGAGTTCAGGGTGAACAGCTGAGTGCCGACGTTGGCGCAGGTCTTCTGCACCAATGCGGCCGTCGAGCTCTCCGAGGCGAGGGCGAGGCACTTGCCGCTACGTCGGTTGATGAATTGGCTTTTGTCACCCGCGGGCGTGACATACCAGTGGTAGCGGTCGTCATTGCTCGCGTACGTGTACTGTTCGATGGCAGCGCCGTCGCTCAGGCTCCCCGAGTCCACGCCGAGCGCCTTGCCGCTGTGAACGAAGCTCAGGCTGTACACGGCCGTCGGAATGAGCTCTGGGCTGAGGTGGGCTCCGCTGCCCACGGGCTCGAAGGTCCATTGCTGGTTCGTGGAGGGGCCGTTCCACAATTGTTGCACGACCCGCGCGTCGTTGGATTGCGACGCGCCGGAGACATCCAGCGCGAGGCTGTACTTCGTGCGAATGGCGTAGACGTTGCTTCCGACATCGGAGAAGCGGAACTGCTGGGGCGTGCTCGCCGCGCAGGTCTTTTGCACCAACGTGACGCCGTTGCTGGCCGAGTCCGAGCTCAGCGAAAGGCACTTGCCGCTGCGCACGTTGACGAGCTTGTGATAGGTACCTTCGGTCTTCAGTTGCCACTGATCGGCGCCGCCGGTGGCGCTGCTCTGCTGCTCGATGAGCGCGCCGTCAGAAGTGGAGCTGGCGTCGACGGCCATGTATTTGCCGCTGTGCTTGGCCTTCACCCGGTAGATGCCCTTGTCCACCTTGAGCATGGTGTCGACCAGGCCGGTGAGCTTCGTGGCTTGCTTCTGGTGCCAGCTCGTCAGCTTGGTGCGAAAGATCGAGGGGCTGTGGTTGGCGACCACGCTCGAGGCGTCGTCCTGCAAGCGCAAGATGGCTTTGATGTTGCCGCAACCGGTGCCGCAGCGCAGCCCGCCCGTCGTCGAGAGCTCGAGCTTGCCGCTCCGCACCTCGAAGTCCGCGTTCACGTCCCAGCGCCCGAGCTCGTTCGCGATGGCGACGGCAAGGGACGCGGAATAGGCGTTGTAGTCGTAGGTCGGGTCGTCCCCTGCACACTGCGCGAGCCCCTGCTCCGCGGTGCCGTATTCGACCAGCTCGTCTACATTGTTGCCATCGTAGTCTGAAGCACAGCCTGCGATCATCGCCCCACTCAGCAAGGCACACACCGAGCCGAATCCCCCACGCCTTTTTACGGATGACACTTCTCAAATTCCTTGTTGTTGAAACCCTATTAACAATATGAACGCAGGGCGGCGTAGTGCCAGCGCTTGCGTTAGCAGGTGTTAAAATCGGTGGGTGGCGCAGCGATATTGTCAGAGCAAACGCCGCACGCTCACCACAGCGGCACCGGTGCATGCCGTTGCACCCGTGTGTTGCACCGACAAGAGCGCTAAGGCTTCGGGAGGTACGGGCCGCCGACTTCGCCCCACCCCCAGCGCGGCACGGGGGCCTCTTCAGTCACGCTCGCGCCAGGCTGTGAATTGAGGACGGCGAGGCGCGTGCCCCATTCCAGGTAGGCCACGAACGCGTGTAGGGATGGTAGCGATCGGCTCCCGGCGAAAGGGAAACGTCGCGTCGCGCACGTGCAGGTAGGGCGAATCGGGGCCCAGCGAGTGGCTCAGATCGACGACGTCGAAGGCCTGGCTGCTAGGGGTATGGCTCGTGCGACTAGAGCGAGCGGCCGAGCCTCGACATCCGCCAGCCATGGCTGCGAGCGCGCCCACGAACGCACGTCGCGAGAGGCTCACGACTGCGCCCGCCGCAGCGCGGTGGAGTCGACGCGCACGTTGAGCTCCGGGATGAGGGTTTGCCCAAAGGAGTGGAGCGCCCCGAGCGCCTTGCGCGCGCGGTCGCCGCGCTCGGTGAGCCGGTAGGTACCAGCGCGGCGCGCGAGCAGGCCGCTTTTGACGAGCTCACGGAGCCGTTGGGTCAGCATCTTCTCACTCATGCGAGGGATGCGCCGACGCAACTCGGCGTAGCGCAGCGCGCCTTCCTTCACGTGCGCCAGGATCACGACGCGCCACTTGCCGCCCAAGACCTCCAGCGCCAACTCCACCGGGCATGTGAACGTCTGTTTCATCCAGCGCCCGCATTGTAGCGGTCAATGCGTGCGCGCACAACGCACCGCCTGGTTCGTTGATCCAAACCACGCGGCGTCCTAGGCTCGCCGCATGATAGTGGAATACATTCGTTACGAGATCACCGACTCCGCGCCGTTCCTGCTCGGCTACGAAGCGGCTCGTGACGCGCTGGACGCCTCTCCCCACTGCCTCTCCTACGAGCTTTCATGCTGCACAGAAGAGGCGACGTCGTTCATCCTGCGCATCGAGTGGGATTCGGCCGCGGGGCACCTGCAAGGCTTCCGGAAGTCGCCTGAGTTCGCGGCGTTTCTGGGAGCGGTGCGGCCGTTCATCGCGAATATTCGCGAGATGCGGCACTACGCAGTGACGTCGGTTCAGCGTCGGAAAGTCGCGGCCGAAAGGACCGCCTAGTGGGAGAAATCCGAAGTCCGCGCTTCCATCGAGCTGGAGGTTCGCGGCCTCCAGCGCATGACAACCGTTGCAGGTCTGCCCTGCAAAGGGCCGACGCGCGCGCGCGCCCACGAGCTTTGAGAAGGACCAGCCGCGAGCCTTACGGCCTCAGGGTGAGGCCACTGTAGACTGGCCGCCGATACTCGTGCTCGGCACCGCCGCGAAGCCTCCGCGAATCGCCACGGCGTTTTCATTACGAGGTCTTGAATCACCGCAATCGGGGCTCCCCCGGTTACACGCGACTCCGCAACGCTCATCAGCGCTTCGTCGATACCAGTCGTTGCACGCTGCAATGCGCGCTGGGCGCACGCGCTGGCGCTTCCGAGCGGCAACCTATACTGTCAGGCAGGTCCCCACGTGATGACCGAGGGCTCGACTACTGCCCTGCTGGTCGATGCTACGGCGACCGCTGCGTCGTGCAGGCGGACGGCCGCTGAGGGCAAGCGCCCATCGAAATACGGCCACGGCCTCGAGCGACTTTGGGGGGTGCGCGACGTGCTACTCGAGAAAAAATTAAGCCACTTCACGCAAGGCTCGAGCACGCCCGGGGCAACCTGCACCGCGTGGACCGTGTCACTGTCGATTGACGCTTCAGTCAAACCGCTCAGTCCGCGCGCTCGCGACGCCGACGACCGCGGCGGAGGGCAGGTGTGCTTGCTAAATCTGCCGCCGTTGTTCAGACTCGCTGCATGAACGGCTCACGCTTCACCATCCATTCCGCGGCCGCGCGCCGCACGGGGCCGGGCTGGCTCGCGGCGCTCGGCGGGCTTTGGCTGCTCGCTCCGGCGCTCGCGGGCTGCTCGAGCAGCGACGCGGAGGGCATGCCGCCCGCCAGCGTGAGGGGCGAGGGGGTAACGAGCCCCGAGGTCGTCGCCACACCGGCGAGCAGTGCCTCGGGCGACAGCGCAAGCGCGCCGCCCGGCACGAGCGACACGCCAGCCGCCGAGGGAGAAGCCGTCGGCACGGAGGCGGTCTTGGCGGCGCCCGCGCTGCCAGCGGGCTCGGGCGCGCCGTCGGCCGAAGCTGCCGGGGCAGCGGACGAGGTGACCGCTGCAGAACCTCCCGCCAGCGACGAGGCAGAGGCGGCTCCGATCACGCCACCGGTCAGCGACACGGCGTCGCCCCTGCCGGTCGCGCGCCAGGGCGGCTTCACCACAGACGCCAACATCATCTACGGGCCGCTGCCGGAGCAGCGCCTCGACGTGCTGTATCCGCCCAACGCGGGCCCGAACGGCACGGAGAAGCTGCCGGGCGTCCTCATGTTTCATGGTGGCGGCTGGATTCAGGGCGACAAGGCCACCATGGCGAGCTTTTATAGTCGCTTTCTGGCGCACGGCTTCATCGTCGCCAGTGTCGAATACCGCGTCGCGAGTCAAGGCATCGCTCCCGCCGCCGTGGAAGACGCGCTGCTCGCCGCCAAGTGGTTCTACGACCACGCGGACTATTACAACGTCGACAAGTCCAAATACATCGTGACGGGCGCATCTGCCGGCGGGCACCTGGCGTTGATGGTCGGCATGGCCACGGCCGAAGCAGGCCTCGGCCCGTCCCACCCCAAGGACTTCCAGATCGCCGCCATCGTCAACGGCTATGGTCCGGCGGACGTCACCGACATGCTGGATCGGCGCGTCGGCTTTGCCTTGTCGTGGCTGCCAGAAAATACGCCCGACCGCGCTGCCCTCGCGCAGCGCGTGAGCCCCGTCACTTACGTGCGGCAAGATCTGCCGCCGCTCTTGACCGTGCAAGGCTCGGAGGACACCACCGTGCCCGTGGCTGAAGGCGTCGAGCTCGACCGGCTGCTCGTCGCCGCCGGGGCGGACGCCGAGCATCACCTGGTGGCTGGAGCGGGTCACGGTTTCACGACACCCGGCACGGCCTGGCCCGACGCGGAGAAGACCATCTTCGGCTTCCTCGTCAAACACGGCATCGGCAAGTAACCCGAGCTTTCTTTTAGGAGCCATCATGTATTGCGCGCGTCGCTGGTCGTTTGGGGTTCTCTGGATGGGTGTGAGCGCGCTCGGTTGCTCGAGCGATCCTGGCGCGGCTGCGCCGCAAAGCCCGCCCGTCGCTGGTCGGTCAGAGGCGGCAGGTAGCGTCGAGGGGCCTCCTGCCGAGGGAGCCCCGGCTGGTGGAGCGAGCTCAGCACCGGTAGCGTCCGGAACCGACGGTATTACCCCAGTTGACGTGGCGCTAGAACCGGAAGCGGCGCCTGCCGGCGGCTCCTCAGAAGCCAACGCCAGCGATGCACCAAGCCCCGCCGCGGAGGGGTCGGAGCCTGGAGCTGCAGAAGAAGCGCCGGTCGAGGGCGCACCCGCCCCCGTGGCGATCGATCCGGCGGCGTTGCCCGAGATCACGCTGCACCTCGCGGGAGATTCGACGGTGATGACCTACGAGCCGTCGTCGGCTCAAGAGGGCTGGGGGCAAGAGCTCGGGCAGTTCTTCAACGACCGGCTCGACATCGACAATCAAGCGATTGGCGGCGCCAGCGTGCAATCCTTTCATGAGAGCTCGCGCTGGCGCAACATCACGTCCAGCATCGAGCCCGGCGACTTCGTGATGGCGGCGTTCGGCGCGAACGACAGTGGTACTGTCGCTGGGCGCCACGTGGAGCCGGCAGCCTACCGAGATCTGTTCCGTCAGATGTCGGTAGAAGTCGAGGCGGAAGGTGCCACCTTCATCGTGGTGACGCCGTCGGCCATGCAAGAGTGGCGCGCCGGCGAGCCCGGCAACCTACGCCTCGGGCCTTACGTCGCAGTGTTGAATACGCTCGCTCCCCTCGAGGGTCTGCTCCTCGATGATCTCAACGCGCGCAGCCTGGAGTTTCTGGGGGCGATCGGTCAGACAGCGGCCGAGCAAATCTACATCAATGGCGACAAGGCGCATTTCACCAAGGCCGGGGCCACGCAGATGGCGAGCATCGTCGCGGAAGAGCTAGCGCGCATCGGCAGCCCATTGGCTGCGTATCTAAAGTAGCAGGGCAATTGTTCAGGCTCAGTGCAGCGGCCTCGGCGACCAGCCAGCGTCGTGACGAGGTGCCCCATTTGCTGCGGCCAAGGCGCCGTGGCCCTGAAGCTCGGGTGAACGGCCGCGCTGATTCATGTTAAAACAGCCAACGGCGGGCCTACGCTGCGGTCCCCTCGTGTCTAGGATGCAATAAATCATGACCTCTTCAAGCTTTCGCAACCGAATGAGTCGCGCTGCGCAGGGTGGCGTTCTCCACTCGCTGCTCATCCTGGGCACGTCTTCGTACGCGGCGCTCGGCTGTTCAGACATGGGCACGAGCGGGCAACCTGTCGAGCCGGGGGTGACGCCCACCAGCCCGAGCGTCGTCGGCTCGACGATGGGGGGCAGCAATGTCGAGGTCACGACGCCCGGCAACGCCCCCGCTGCCACGCAGGGCTCTGCCGTCGAGGGGACCCCCGACGTGGCGCTGAATCCGACGAGCGAGGCGCCCGGCAGAGACGGCGAAGGCTCGAGTGGCGAAGGTGGCGAGCCCGCGGACGAGGGCAACCCTATGGACGGCACGCCGCCCGCTCCGCCACCGGGCGAGCCGAACCCGACCGGCGGAGTGGCGCCGCTGGTGCCGTTCGATCCGGCGCTCCTCTCTCGCTGCACGGGCACGAGCCCGATCGTTTGCAGGTTCGACGCGCCGAACGGCAACTATGACGTGTCGGTGGAGCTCGGCGATGCAACCAGCGCAGCGGTGTCGCGCGTGGCCGCGGAGACGCGGCGCCATGTCGCCCCCGCCGTCTCGACAGAGGCCGGTGCGTTCGCAGTTCTGGACTTCACGGTCAACGTGCGCGCCGAGGTGCATGACGGCGGGCAGAGCGCAGCCGCCAACCTGCTGGAGATCACGATCGATGGTGACGCGCCCAAGCTGCACGGCATCGGCATCCGCTCGGCCCCGAACAGCCCGACGCTGTTTGTCGCGTCCGATTCGACTGCAGCGGACTGGGTGAGCACCAACGCCTCGGCGCTCGCCGACGACGAGACGGGCTGGGCCCAGGAGCTCTCGATGTATTTGAAGGCGGGGATCGCCGTCGCAAACTACGCAGACTCGGGCGAGACCTCGGGCAGCTTTTACAGCCGGTTTTTCCCAGCCGCGCGCAACGCGATGAAGGCGGGCGACTACCTCTTGATCCAGTTTGGTCACAACAACAAGTCGGCGGCTGACATCGCTCGCTACGGCGCCGATCTGCAGGGATACATCGACGACGCGCGCGCCAAGGGCGTCACGCCCGTTGTCGTCAGCCCGGTTTCCCGTTTGAGCGCCACGGCGGCCAACCCCGGTTTCAACGGGCTCGATCAGGTGGCCCGCGACGTCGCAGCGCGCGAGGGCGTGGCCCTCATCGATCTCAGCGTGCTCTCGCGAGAGTTTTACGCGTCCGCGCCGAACCGCAGCGCCCTCTTCATCGACGGCACACACTTCCACGAGGTCGGCGCGATCGGGGTGGCCGGCGTCGTCGCCGACGCGCTCAAGGCGAGCGGCCTGGATCTGCGCGGCTTCGTCAAATGATTTGAGCTCCGGCGCGTGGGCGCCGGCTCAGATGGCCAGGCAGTGCTTGCCCACGCTCACGCCATCAGCGTGGCGTGAGCGTGGGGATCGCCGCTCGACCCGCGGCAGCGAGCAGGCGGACGTCGTAGGCGACGAACCCACGGAGCTCAACGCCCAGCTCGGCGGCGGTCGCAAGGTGAATGGCGTCCAAGGTGCGGAGAGTAGGCGGCCCGATGACGCCAGCAGCATCGAGCAACGCCTCGTTGATCGTAATGGCTGTGATAGAATCCAAGACTTCTCGCGCCTTCGCCAGCGCTTCGCTGCCCAGTCGGTGAGCTGCGCGCAGGAGCTCTGCGCGGCTGAGCGCGCTGGTGATGAGGCTCTGCTGGTCGACCTCAGCAATGAAGCGTCGCAGCGCCGCGGTTTCGGCCTCTTCCACCACCAGCTTCACCAGCGCCGACGTATCGAGGTAGATCACAGGTCCTCGTCACGCAGCTCGTACAAGTGCTCCGTCAGCGAACGATGCGCGGGGTCCGCGGCAAGCGGACGCACGTCACAGAGGTCGTGCCGACCCGGGATCAACCGACCCGCGGCCATCAGCCGCTCCCGTGCCGAACCCTCCCGGGGCGGAGACAATACTGCGACGAGCCGACCGCGATCCGTGATCTCGATGGTCTCCCCTGCAGCAACTCGCGATAGCCAGCGGCTGGCGTGCTGGCGCAGATCTCGCACTCCAATTCGTTGCATCTGCTACAATGTAGCACATGCGGCTGACGGGAGCAATCGGGCCCGAATTAGGCATCCGTTGGCGTTTCAGCTGCCCTCTGCGAGCCCTGCAGAGACTGCCACGACCAGCTGCTGCGCCCAATCGCGATACCCGTCCGTCGACGGATGCACACCGTCCGTCGCAACGTACGCCGGATCCGTCGGAAACCGAACGCCGCAGTGGACAGCGCCCGGCAGCTCTGCCGCGAGCTTTGCCAGATGCTGATCGAGGAGCGCCGCTCTGATGCCCAGGATGGCTCGCAGCGGCTGAGGGAGCGCGGGAAATTGCCCGATGGGCGGGACGGCTGAGAAAACGATGACCCGGCAGCCTCGCTCCGCCAGGCTCTCCCCGAGCAGCCGCAGATTCAACCGCCACGCCTTGATCGATGTCAACCGGAAGACATCGTTCACGCCCAGCAGTACGACCGCCGCGTCATAGCGGCCCCCCTCCTGGGCGCGGACGCTCGACAGCACTCGCTTGACCGTCATGCCGTTGCCGCCCAGGACATCCCAGGTGACGTTCTTTCCGGTCTGCGCCGCCAGAGCACGGGCAATATGACCTGGAAGTGCCTCGTCCAGAGTGGACGCTCCCACTCCAACGGCCGTCGACTCGCCCACGATCGCGACCCGCAGCGTGTCCGCCCCCAGGTTGACGTGAGCTTCGCCAACTCGAGAACCTGCCGCCTCGGGCAGTCGCATAACGCGCCTTCGTAGTTGCTTGGCTTGCAGCAACAGCAACGGTAGCGCTGGACTGCATGCCCACCATGAGAGCGTCAGCCTGAAGGACCGTGCGGCAGAGTGCGCGGGAGAACGAACCTTCATGTGGGCGACCGACTCGCCCTTCGGCGGCGGGAGGATTGGTCAATCATGCTTTTGAGTGCCTTCGGCAGGGGGCCGTAGTTGCTCGCGTGCCTAGCCGAATGCAGAGCTGCCCATCTGGCCGGGTTCGCCCTGCCCCTGGTTGGCTCAATTCATAGACTTGGGCCGCTCGCCGCGCGCAAGAACACCGATACGTCGGCCTTGCTGCGTTCACCGGAGACGGTACCGAGCACGAGCGCCACGAGATCACCCTCGCTCGCCTGCACCCAAACGCCGTTCAGCGCCAGGAAAGTCAAGCAAACCGCGAGCCCGACCCGCTTGTTGCCGTCGACGAAAGGGTGATTCTTGGTGAGGTGAAAAAGGTACGCTGCTGCCTTTTCGTGAAGCGTCGGGTGCAGGTCCTCGTCGAAGGCGACGGCTTCAGGCATGGCGAGTGCCGACTCCAGCAAACCCACATCGCGGATGCCGGGCGAGCCCCCATACGTGGCGATCTGGTGAGCGTGAACCCTCAGCACTTGATCGAGCGTGAGGAAGACCGTGCTCATTCGGCGAGCCGCCGGAACACACCGGCATATTCACGGTCGAGCTTGCCAAGGATCTCCTCCAGCTTCGCGGCACGCTTTTTGGAGCGAACGGGCGAGATGACGATCACGTCGCCATCGGTGGAGATCTCGAGCAGCGTATCGGCGTCGATGCCCGTGGCCTCCAAAATGGGCTTGTCGATGGTCAGGGCCAGGCTGTTGCCGTTACGCGTCAGGGTTTTTGCCATGGTCCGTACAGGGTACCAGCCTCGTACGGACGGGACAAGGCTACTGTCAGCTGGCGTGCCCGCCCGGGCCGTTCCCCACCAGCTCGCTCGCCGAGCCCGCCTCGGCGTAGGCCCAATCCAGCCAGGGCAGGAGCGCGCGCAGATCCTCCGCGTCCACCGTGGCGCCGCCCCAGATGCGGAGGCCTGGTGGCGCGTCGACGTAGGAGTGGATGTCATAGGCCACGCCTCTCTTTTCGAGGGAGCCCGTGATCTTTTTGATGTGCGCCATCCGCGCGTCTCGCGGCAAGGCGTCAAAGGCAGCGTCGACGATGGAGAGGCAGATCGACGTGGAGGAGCGCGTGCTCGG
Source organism: Deltaproteobacteria bacterium (assembly GCA_043747815.1). GTDB lineage: Bacteria > Myxococcota_A > Polyangia > Polyangiales > Polyangiaceae > SZUA-265. The sequence continues at coordinate 24,075 of JAYTOL010000062.1, read as the reverse complement.
ATCGCGAGCTAGGAAAGCGACCCAGGGCGTCCTCTCGACCCACTCGGCGATGACCGCAAGGTTCTGGCGCGAACGATCGCAGAGCGCGCGCGCTCCTCCGATGCTCTCGGCCCAACGCAAGCTGTCGAGCGCGTCTTCCACGCACAGCATGGACGGCGTGTTGATGGTGGAGCCTTTGAAGATGTCCTCCAGTAGCTTGCCGTTCTTGGTCATGCGAAAGATCTTCGGCAATGGCCAGGGCGGCGTGTACGACTCGAGGCGCTCCACCGCGCGCGGGGAGAGCACGAGCATGCCGTGCGCGGCCTCGCCCCCCAGCACCTTTTGCCAAGACCACGTGACTGCGTCGAGCTTGTCCCAGGCGAGCGGCATGGCGTAGACGGCGGACGTGGCATCACAGATCGTGAGCCCCTTGCGCTCTCTGCTGATCCAATCGCCGTTCGGCACACACACGCCGGAGGTCGTGCCGTTCCAGGTGAAGATCACGTCGCGATCGAAGTCGACCTGCGCCAGATCCGGCAAGCTACCGTAGTCCGCCGTGAGCAGCCGCGCGTCGGCGAGCTTCAACTGCTTGGTCACGTCCGTGACCCAACCGGCGCCGAAGCTCTCCCAGCTGAGCACGTCCACGCCGCGCGCGCCCAGCACCGACCAGAGCACCATTTCCACAGCGCCAGTATCCGACGCAGGCACGATCCCGACGCGGTAGTCGCTGGGAATGCCGAGCAGAGCACGGCTCCTGTCGATCACCTCGGCGAGCCGCGCCTTACCCGGCTGCGAGCGATGGGAACGCCCGACGAACGCATGCTTCAACGCGTCGAGGGACCAACCCGGGCGCTTCGCGCAGGGGCCGGAGCAGAAGTTGGGACGGGCGGGCTTGGAAGTGGGCTCTTGCATGGCGGCTCTCGATCCCGCCCTGCGGCAGCCGAGACGACGCCGGGAGGCCGGGCCGAGAGACAAGCACTAGGCGGCTTGCACGTCGAGCACCATCTTGATCATTTTGGGATCTTCCGCGTCGAGCCTCTGGAAGGCCTGGGCGACGTCCCGCATCGGGAGCTGATCGGTGATCAGCAGCTCAGGGTGCAAAAGCCCCTTGCCCAGCATGCGGATGGCCCGCGGGAACTCTCCGAGGGACACGCGGGAGGCGATGATCTGTGCCTCTTTCACCACCAGGCTCTTGAAATGCACGTTCGTCGGCTGGTCCCCGAGGCCCGCCGTCACGATGCGGCCGCCGCTCTTCACCATGCGCACGGCCTGACCGAGCGGCCCTTCCTGCCCGGGAACCGGGTGCCAGTGCCCGACACACTCGATGACGCAGTCGGCCCCTTCGCCCTTGGTGATGTCGAGCACGCGTTCCACCGGATCTTCGCTGCGCACGTCGATGGTGTGCTCGGCGCCCAAGCGCGTGGCGATGCCGAGCCGAAATTGGTCGACGTCGACGGCGATCGCCAGCCCTGGGCTCGCCCCGTGACAGAGCACGTCGAGCACGCTCAAGCCCAGCTTGCCTGCGCCGAGGATCACGATCGTTTCCCCGGCTTGCACGAGCCCGCGCGACAGGACGTGGTGACCTAGGCCATAGACCTCCACCATCGGCACTTGTGACAAGGGGACGCTCTCCGGCAATACGAACACGTGGCTCGCGGGCGCCGCGACGTACTCGGCGAACCCTCCCCCGAGGTCGATGCCCAGGAGCTTGAGGGTCCGACAGGCGTTGATGCGGCCACCCAGGCACGCGTAACAGCTGTGGCAAGAGACGATCGGGTCGACTGCGACTCTGTCCCCGCGCTTGATGCCACGCACGTCGCGGCTCACCTCCTCCACCGTTCCGCCAAACTCGTGGCCCTGCACGGCCGGGAATTTGACCCGATCGGGGAACTCGCCACGGTAGATGTGCAGGTCCGTCCCGCACAGGCCCGCGTAACCCGTCTTGATCAACACCTCGCCGGGCGCGAGCACCGGATCGGGGACGTTACCCACGCGAATGTCGCGTTGACCGTAGAGAATGCCAGCCTTCATCTTTTTGCCGCCGCCTTGCCTGATAGCCGAGACTTGCCTGATAGCCGAGAATCGAAATCTGCGCTCGCACAACCGAGAGCAGACGTTATCCGATCCAGACCCTCAGGCTTTGACAAACCGCGCTGGTCAGGCCCAAGTCGAGTGCTAGCGTTTATGATGGTCGTCCCCGCCTCGAAGTCCGAAATGCAAGCGCGCGTCATGGCTCGGCGAGAGCTCAGTGCAGCGCGTCTGATCGCGGCCATCGCTGCGGGATTTGGGCTCGCGAGCGCTTGTGGAGGCCAGGCCGTGGGGGAGGAAGACGGCGCCGAGTCCCCTGGCCCGCCGCAAGGAAAACCGGCCACTACCCCTGAACGCCCGCGCACTACGCCGCCACGCTCGAGCAGCACGTCGATGCCGGCGTCGACACCTGCGCCGATGCCGATGGCGCCGGTTCCGCCTCGCCCATCAGAGGTCTGCTACTCGCCGCAAGATCTGGCGGCGGTGCCGTTTTTGGCAGCCCTGCTGCCCAGCTTGCCGGAGAGCGCCCTGGCGAGCAACGGATGCGTGACGGGGGATTACGCTGGAGCGCTGCTCGGCGGCGGCACTTGCGCCTACGATCCGGGTCAACCCGTCAAGCGAGGGGAGCGCTGCTGTTACGTCTTGAGTAGCTCGCAGCCCGGCTGTGGGCGCCCGCTGGTGATCGGCGGTGAGGCGCGCGTCGCGACGGCGCGCTCCATGGGCGGCTGGGCGGCAGCGACGCGAGAGCCGCTCGCCGTGGGGCTGCCCAGAGAAACGGCCGAGCGCATCGGGCGAGAATGGCTCGGTGATGCCGTGTTAGAACACGCGTCCATCGCGGCGTTTGCGGCTTTCGGCCTGTCGCTCTTGGCGGTCGGGGCACCAGCGGAGTTGCTAGCGGAGTGCCAGCGCGCTGGCGCGGACGAGGTCGAGCACGCCCGCTCGTGTTTTCTCCTGGCGAGCCAGTATCTGAACAGAGAGTATGGGCCCGGGCCGCTCGACTTGTCGGGCATCGGCATCGTGAGCGGCCTCGAAGAGATCGCCGCGCGCACCTTGCTCGATGGCTGTGTCGAAGAGACCATCGCGGCGCTGACCGCCGCCGCGCAGCTGGAGGTCGCTACGGAGCCCCGGGTGCGTGCGACCCTCGAGCGCATCGTCGCGGACGAGACGCGTCACGCCGAGCTCGCTTGGACCTTCGTCGCTTGGGCCTTGGCAACCGGTGGCTCCCGCGTCGCGCGCTCGCTCGCCGCGGCGAGCGCGGGCCTGGGGGCGACGAGCGCAGACGGCGAGGCGGCGCGCGACGAGCCCACGGCGAGCGAGCTACGCCTGCTCCACGACGCCGGCCGGCTCAGCCCCAGGGAACGGGCGGCGGTGCGCAAGAGCGCCATCTCACGAGTGATCCGCCCTGCCCTGCAGGAGCTCTCGCTCGACCGGGCCTGATGCATAGCGCTTGACCTCGCCACGCTACATACCCAAATGGGGAACCGAATCCGCTGATTGTCACGGATCGAGAGAGGTGAGCCATGGACAAGATCAAACCGCTTTTCACTGCGACGGGCACTGCAACCGGAGGCCGCAACGGCCACACCCAGACGAGCGACGGTGTCGTCAAGGCGGACCTATCCGTGCCCAAGGAGATGGGCGGCCCGGGGCGGCCCGGCACCGCGACCCCTGAGCATCTGTTCGCCGCCGGGTACGCTGCCTGTTATGGCGGCGCGCTCGACTTCGTGGCCAAGCAGCAAAAGAAGGACGCCAGCAAGGCCAGCATCACGTGCGCCGTATCGATCGGGCCGCGCGAAGGTGGGGGTTTTGGGCTGAGCGTCAAGATGCGCGTCGAAGATCAGAGCCTGCCGCAAGCGGAGCTCGTGGCCTTGGCGAACGAAGCGCACGAAAAGATCTGTCCGTATTCACACGCCACCCGCGGCAACGTCGACGTCGGCTTCGAGATCGTCGGCAAGCGCTGAGCGCGACGACGTGAGCGCCTCCTGAGGCGAGGGTGACTGAGCCAGGTCGGCCTCTCGCTACCAACGTGGCCCGCGAACCTCCGACCTGTGCGAGGAGCGCTCTGGAGGAATCAGTGGGCCATCACGTGATTTCGCTCCATGCTGCCATGAACGGCCTGAACGGCAGATGCGGGATGTAGCGCTTTGCAGACTCGTTTCCGTTGAGATAGGCCTCTTCCAGCGCCCACACATGATGATCGCTAAAGCACGCCCACGCGCGCGCGCCATCGAGGAGCTCTGCTGTGCTCATCCTCCGGCGGTCGACGTAGGCGTCGACAAAAGCACGCGTCAGCGCGGGATCGAACCGAAACAGAAAGGCTGCAGCTCGAACGAGCTCGTAGGCAGGCGGCATGAACGCAGCCTGCTCCCAATCGATGACCGCGCTCAAGGCCGGACCGTCGAAAAAAAGATTCGCGTGTTGATAGTCACCATGCGTGACTTGGCGAGAAAAGGCGGGCGAATACGTGTGAAGACACGCCGGGTCTCGTAGCCAGCGCTGCTGATCGCAAAGCCTCCGAAGTGCCCATTCGTCGGTCTCGCTCGAAACGCCGCAGCTCAGGATCGCGCGTTCTACCACGCTGAGGCGCTCGGCCCAGGCTGGACCGTCCCACGCGAGGTTCCATCGGACGTAGCCCACGTCCGGCAGGTCCCGAGTGATCGCGTGCAGGAAAGCGAGCATGTCTCCTGCTGCAATTGCCTGGTCCTGGCTCAATGCACCCGCCGCCAACTGCAGCCCCGAAGCACTCTCGTACAACGCGCACAGCTGCCCCTCGCGTTCGACTACGGTCTCACCCGCCAGAGAGAGGACTGGCAACGGCGCCGGTATGCCGCGTTGGCGCACGTAGGCAATCAAGCCGTGCTCCCGAAGAGCAGTTCTCCGATCTGCTTTGCGATAGAGGCGAAGGAAGCTGACGCCAGAGCTCGCCTCCACTCGACAAACCCAGTTCGTCGCCCCCCCAGCCACCTCGGTCACGGAATGAACTTCGCCGAGCGACCACGCCTGCAACAGCGAGGCCATTCGGTTCCCTTCTAGCGCCGGGGTGCTCAATCGAAAATGGCTCCGGAGTGCAGGCGCTCGAGAAATACTTCGACGGGTAGGACGCGGGTGCCGTCTATTTCTAGCTCTCGGTCGCCTCGATATACGATGTAGCTCGCCGCCTTCATGTGCTCGAGCAGGGCGGCGATGCCCTTCCTGTATTCGGATCTGTACTGTTTGCCGTGCTTGACCTCGATGGCAACCGCGCGCTGCCCTCGCCAGAAGATGAAGTCGACCTCGCTGCCACTCGGTGTAGACCAATAGCCCAGTGAACCTTTGGTGCCGGAGTAGTGCAGGTAACTCCGGAGCTCCGAGAGCACGAGGTGCTCGAAGAGGACGCCTTCGAAGTCTGCGGGCAGCGGTTGGTCGAATCCACCAGCCGCAGCGCGGAGCACGCCAGCGTCAAACCAGTAGAACTTGGGCGACGCTACCTCCTTCACCTTGGCCCGGGGCCGATACGCAGGCAGAAAATCTCCGATCAAGGTGTCGACCAAGACATCGAAGTAGCCTCGAGCCGTCTCGCGGGACACTGCTGCATCACGGGCGATCCCCGACACATTTGTCGTCTGGCCCGCAGCAAGCGCTGCAATCTCGAGAAAGCGGCTGAAGCTGCCGAGATCGCGAACGAGGGCTTCGGCACGAATCTCCTCGTTCAGATACACCGTCACATACGCACGTAGATAGTCCTCTCGAGCCGAATCGTCTTCCGCGGTGACAGAGAGAGGCAACGCGCCAAAGCGCAGCAACTGATGGGTGGCCGCCGACCCGCCCAGCTCCGCTGTCGTGAAGGGGAGCAAGTTCCGGAGCACGGCCCGCCCCGCGAGCAGATTGGCAGCCCCGCGCTTGAGCTTGCGTGCGGACGAGCCCGTCAGCGCGAACTTTTTGTACCCCTTCTGCTCCATCAGAAAGTGCACTTCGTCGAGCAGCTTGGGCACGCGCTGGACCTCGTCGACGACTATCCATCGACTCTGAGGTTGAGCTAGCACCTCCGCGCGGAATAGTGACGGGGAGCGTTCAAAGCGAAGCATCGCTTCTGGCGGCAGCAGATCAACGACATACGCGTCGGCGAGCTTCTGCCGGATCCAAGTGCTCTTGCCCGTGCCGCGCGGACCGAACAGAAAGAACGAACCGCGCGGCGCCTGCAGCGTACGTGCAAACATCGGAGCCAATTTTACCGTCAAGTTGGTGTCGACGTCTACAGGTATCCCGGAGCCGGACCTGCCGAGAGCGCGATCACAGGAGCGCGCTGCCGAGCACGATGGCGTTGTAGGTCATATGGGCCGCAATCGGCGTCGCGAGCCAGCCGCTGCGCTCGTACGCGAGCGCGGCGAGCAGCGCCATCACGAATACGGGTAAGGCCGAGGCGGCGGGGTGCACGAGCGCGAAAACCAGGGCGCTCGCCAGGGCGGCGCTGGGCGCGCGCACGGAGCGCCGAAACCCCCGATACAGGATGCCGCGGAAGATGAACTCCTCCACGAGTGGAGCGGCGAGGACGCCGACCGCGAGGGCGCCGAGCCGCGCCTCGAGATCTAGGCTGTCGCGGGATGCGGGTCCGTCGAGGGCGCTCGCCAGCCACGGGATGCGCTGTGCCCACGCGAGGTAGCCGAGCGCCAAGACCGCTGCGGCGAGCCCCGCCAACACCCCCAGCCCAAGCTCTGTAACGACGCCGAGGCGAGCCCCCGGCGCGCGCGATAACCCCAGCGCCCGCATCAGCTCCGGCACTCCGCTGCGCTTGAACGAAATCAGCGCGAGCACCGCCACGGCGCTGCCAGCGCTCACGAACGCAAGCAGCAAGGTGAGCGCGGGGGCGCGCTCGTCAGAGCGAAATAGCGGCGTAAACAGGCCCTGCAAGACGAAGAACGCGAGCGCGGCGATCACCCCGTCCGCGACGGCGATGGTAGGCAGAGGCGCTTCGGTCGGGTCGAGCAAGAAGGGCAACCGATCGCGCAGCTTCTGCCACATCGCGAACGCCAGCAGCGCCGACAGGCAGAGCTGCACGAGCTTCGCCCACCAGGACGGAATGTAGATGGCGTAAGCGAACAGGCTCGAGAGCAACATGAACAGGTACATGCTGCCCGGGCGCACGCGCCGGCGCGGCTCGGGCTCGAGCGGATCCGTGCCGAGCGTGCCGAGCCCGAGCGCGATGACGGCGTACACGAGGATGCCGGCGAAGGAGAGCGCCGCGTACGGCAACGTCGGCAAGAACAACGCCGGATTTTTCAGCCACACGAGCGACAGCACACCGAGCGCATACAGGCACGCGACACAAGCCCACGCCCAGAGCTTGGAGAGCAGCAGGCGCTCGAGCGGCCGCGGCGCCGTGTACAACAACCAGAGCGCCGGCCCCTCCGCGGCCAGGGCCGTGCACGCGCCCGTCGTCAGGGAGAAGCCCGCCATGGCAAAGGCGGCGGTGGCCGCGTGCCGCGGGTTTTGCGTGATGCCTCGCACGAGCGGCGGATTGAGCAGGAACTGCATGCCGAAAATCAGCAGCGGCCCGATGAAAGCTTGCGCGCGCAAGCGCCGGTCGCGCAGCATGGAACGCCATTCCTTGAGCAGGATGCCATTGAGCGGCGTCGCGCGCCGGGGGCGCACAAAGGCGCCACCGCGGCCGCGCAGCGCCTTGAGATCACCACCGCCCGTCGTGATGCCGCTGCGCACCATGCGCTCGGCGACGCGGACACAGAGCCAAAGCCACGCGCCCACGACGCCGAGACCCAAAGCAGCGCTCGCCCACGCGCGAGGGCCGCCGGCGGTGAGCCACAACGGTAAGGTGAGAGGAAGATAGAACACGGCGTCGGGCAAACCGCTGGCCCAGGCGAGCAGGCCGCTCGTGATCGGCGAAAAGGCGACGGCGTAGCCGCTCACCAGAGGCAACAAGCTCAACGTCAGCAGGATGGCCTGAATGCGCGACACCCAGATCGCCGACAGGTAACGGCGCAGGGTCGTCTCCAGGAGGACGCGCAGCCCGCCGCCCAAGAGCCCGACGTAGATGGCAACGCCAGCGGCGACCGGGAGAGCGAGCAGCCCGAAGCCCGAACACGCGAAGATCACCACGTGGAAGGGAAAAAGCACGATCCAGATCAAGGGCCCCGTAAACACGGCGGAGGCCGCGCGTGCCAAGAACAGCGCGCGCGCTGGGACGGGAAAGGAGAACAACCACTCGAGGCCAGGCCCCACCTTGGCGAGGTCATCGTCAGAGCCCGCCACGTGTTGGAGCATCTGGGCTAGCCCCAACAGGAACGCCACGAGCGCGAGTGGCTTCAGCATCGAGCGCGGATCAGCGCCCGAGTACCAGAAGTCAGGGTCGGGCCACGGCGTTGGATTGGGGATGACGCTCGCTTCGAAGCCGCCGACGCCGCGCTCTTCGAACACACGGCGCAACTCGGCGCGGCGCGCGGCCACGTCGGGGTCTGTTTCGTCTCTGCCCGCGGCGTGATCGAGCGCGCGCTCGAGCTCGACCTCGGCGCTGGCCCGCGCCGTTGCGTCGGACGCCTCGGACGCCTCGGACGACGCGCCATCGGCGCTCGCCCGAAGCTCGGCGGCGGAGGCGAACAGCGCGAAAGCATCTGCGTCCAAGATGACCACGCCCGGGTGCTCGCGCTGCTCCGCCAGGCGTGCGACACGCTGCAGCAGGCGCGCAGAGGTCGTCACGGTCTGCCAACCGAAGATGAGCGCCATGAAGGCGAGCAGCAGCCTACCGCTCGCCTTCTTGCGGGGCGTGGCGCTGCGTTGCCCGGGCGCCGCGCGGCGTACCCACAGGTTGCCGAGGCGGTTCGTGACCCGCAGCCAAGCGAGCCGAGCGATCAGCAATACGACGCGCGCCGTCGCTGGAGGCTCGGGCCGCCCATCGCTCATGAATGGCCGCCGTTCTTTTCGTGATCGGCGCCCGTCACCGCAAAGAAGATGTCTTCCAGCGTACCGCCCTGCGCCCGCTCGCTGCGCAGCTCGTCGAGCGTGCCCACTGCCGCGATACGCCCGCCCGCCACGATGGCCATGCGGTGACACAGCCGCTCCACCTGATCGAGCAGGTGAGAGCTGAGCAGCACCGTGGCGCCGCGCGCTTGCCACTCGAGCATCAGCTCATTGAGCCGGCGGCTCGCCAGCGGGTCGAGCCCGCTCGTCGGTTCGTCCAGGATGAGCAGCTCCGGCTCGTGCAGCAGGGCGCAGATCAGCGCGAGCTTCTTCTTCATGCCGCGCGAATAGTTCACGGCGTAGTCGCTCATGGCGTCGCCCATCTCGAGCCGCTCCACGAGCGGCGCTGCGCGGGCCCGGATCACGTCACGCCCGAGGCCGTGCATGTCGCCTGAGAACTCCACGATCTCGCGACCGCGCAGGTAGTCGTAAAAGACGGGCTCGTCCGGCAGGTAGCCGACCTTGCGCTTGAGCTCCACGCGCTGCTCGAAGCAGTCGAGCCCCGCGATGCGCGCGCTGCCGGCCGTCGGCTTCAAAAAGCCCATCAAGATGCGCATGGTGGTGGTCTTGCCGGCGCCGTTGGGGCCGAGCAACGCGAAGATCTCCCCGCGCGAGACGCGCAGGCTCAAATCCGAGATGGCAGTGAAATCGCCGTACCGCTTGGCAAGCGCGTCGAGCTCGAGCATCGCTCGATCGGATCCCGTGGGGCACATAGGGCGGCAGTGTCATCGAAGCCGCTGACTTTGGGAAGCGCCGCGGCCGCGAGCGGGGGCCGCTGCGGCTGTTGCGAGTGACATCGCGCCTGCGCAGACATCGAGCCCGCGCAGCACAGGCTCGACCCGGGAGGACGGCCATGCATCAGCGCAGCCTCGCAGCGCTTGGCAACGCAGGCGGAGCCCGAGGTATCGTCGAGCCGCGTGACGCGGCTCGCAAGGACCGTGATGCTCCTCGCCATGGAGGGCTCAGCTTTGGGCAGTCGCCGCGCAGTGATCTACGGGGACACTCGTTGCACGTCGATCGGTTGAGGCGTCCGGTGCTCGCACGGTATGCCTCGACTTTGCCGCCCGTGCCGGAAGCCACTGCGCTAGCTCTGGGCCGGTCTGAGCGATCGCAGCTCGACTGCGCCGAAATGGGCCCCAATGTTCAGGGCCCGAGGTCGATATGCGGCGCTGCTCTGGTATCCTAGTCAGATGATCGCGACGTCGCCTACGAGGTTGTTTTTGCTAGCGCTGGGTCTGGGTGCCTGTAGCGCCGTGGGCAGCGACCCACAGGCCGAAGCAGACCTCGACGCGCGGGCGGACACCGCCCAGCTGCAGCAGCCCATCGTCGGCGGTGAGACTGATCGCGAACACACTGCGGTGCTGGCCATCGCCACCATCACCCCCGAGTTCGAGGCCCTGTGCACGGGTTCGCTGATCGCGCCCAATCTCGTCCTTACCGCGCGTCACTGCGTGGTGCCCGTCGAGGAGGACACCGTCGATTGCGAGCTGAGCACCTTTCCCGCGCCCTACGCGGCCAGCGCCGTGTGGGTCAGCCCCTCCACGTCGGTGCGCGGTGCCAGCTTATATCCGGTGCGCGAAATCCTAGTACCTCGCGATGACGGCGCGCTGTGCGGCGCGGACGTCGCGCTCTTGATTTTGGACGGGCAATTCTCGAGTAGCATCTCGCCGATCGTGCCGCGGCTCGATGACCCGGCAGAGCGTGGGGAAGCGTTCACGGCCGTCGGCTTCGGCTCGGCGCTGGCAGATGGGTCGCCCGGCACTCGCCGCGAGCTGGGCGGGGTCGAGGTCCTGTGTGGCCCCGACGACTGCCGCGCGCCAGACGTGCTGACGACGACGGAGTTCTTGGGCGAGCAAGCGGTGTGTGACGGGGACTCCGGCGGCCCTGCGCTCGACTCTGAGGGGCGCCTCGTGGGCGTGGCGTCGCGAGCCAGTGGCGAGTGTGAGTGGGCCGTGTATTCAGCCGTTTCGCCCTGGCGCGATTGGATCGTGGACGTGGCGACGCGCGCAGGCAAGCTCGGCAATTACACCGCCCCGCAATGGTTGACCTCTGCAGTGCAGGCAGGGCCACGCGGCAACGAGGCCGCCGCGGCGGACGAGGCCGCGATCGATGAGGCCGCGATCGATGCAGTCGCCACGCTCGAGCCGAACGGGCCGGGCGAGGTAGAAGGTGACGTGGCGCTCGATGCCCCGACTCTCGGTGGCTCGGCGCCCAGCGCGTCGCGCGGCAGCTCGGGCTGCTCGCTCGGCGGCGCGCAGGCTCCGCCAGCCTCCACGAGCCCGTTGTGGCTCGGGGCGTGCGCGGTGGCGCTCGTCGGTTGGCGGCGCCGCGGGCGCTCGGTGCGCGCGTAGCGCTCTCGCAGCGTCAGGGCGCGCGGCGGTTTTTTCGGAGGCGGATGTGCGCGACGATATCGCGCTAGCGCAGGCTTTCTGACCGCGGTCGAAGCGCTCGCCGAGCGGCGCCCGCCCGGCGGCAAGTGAATCATGCGTCGCGCTCGTTCGGGTCCTTTCGCGACGCGGCTTCTGCGAGCAGGCCCTCGCGCTCGGGTTTGGTGAGGCTGATGAAGCGGCCCTCGATGCGGAACCAGGTGTCGTTCACGCGGCGGCCGCTGCGCACCTTGATGCGGTACTCGACGCCGCTCGGGGGGTGGATGGCGATCAGCGTCGCCCCCACCGCGAAGGGTTGATTCGACTCGACCACGGCGCGCTGCCCATCCGTTTCGATCAGCCGCGCCAGGCCCTCACCCTGGCCTTGATCGACGAGCCGCCAGCTCATGGCCCTTTCCTCTGGTTCCTGATGGCGACGCGCGCCTCCTTGTCGGCGTCACGCTGGCGCAACGTCTGGCGCTTGTCGTACTCCTTCTTCCCGCGGCCCACGCACAGCTCGAGCTTGACCCGCCCGTCTTTGAAGTAGAGCTTGGTGGCGACGAGCGTCATGCGCTCGCGCTCCTGCGCACCGAGCAGCTCGTCGATCTGGCGCTTGTGGAGCAGCAGCTTGCGGGCGCGCTTCTCGTCATGGCCGAGGAAGGAGTGGACCAGCGGCGGGACCCGCATGCCCTTGACGTAGGCCTCGCCGCGGTGGATGTCGACCCAGGCCTCGGTGATGTCGGCGGGGCCTTCACGCAGCGCCCGCGCCTCGCTCCCGATCAACACCACCCCGGCTTCGAAGCTCTTGCCAAGCTCATACTCGTGGCGCGCGCGACGGTTTTGGGCGATCAGCCGATCGCCCTCCGGCACGCCCTTCTTTTTCGAGCCTTTGGCCATGGGAGGGGCGGGACTATGCCGCTTTTTCGGGCGTGTGCAAGCGGGGCGTCCGAGCCGCCGCCGCCTCGGGTGAGCTCCGCCGCGTCGCGATCGGCCTCGAGCTCCTAGTAGCGCGAGCCGGACGCCAGCCACGCCGGAGAGCACGCTTCGCAAACGTTCCTTTAGTGGTCTGCCGCTCAGGGAACCCGGCGGGGTCATCGTCTCGACTTTACCGTGCAGCCAGCAGCTTGCCGAATGCGGCGGCCGCCCGCCCCCGGCCCAGGCCGAGTGCGCGCCGTGAGGAAAGGCAACGGGCGCCAAACCCGCTGGGCTGGTGTTTCGAGGCGGGCCACGGTAACGTTTCCAGATGGCCCACACCGAGCCTGCGCTCGGCTCGACTGCGCCCGTCAAAGCTGCGCCCGTCAAAGCTGCGCTCATCCGAGCTGCTCTCGTCCTTGGCGTGCTCGGCACGGCGGGGGGAGCCCAAGCGGCAGATTACTACGTCTCGCCGTTGGGCAGTGACGGGGCGACCGGGTCGTTGTCAGCGCCGTTCCGTACCATCGCGCGCGGCGCGGCAGTCGCGATGCCGGGCGACACGGTCATCATTCGAGGCGGTCGCTACGTCGGCTGGCAAAACCAGATCAACCCGGTGCGCGCGGGCCGTGCCGACGCCTGGATCACCTTTCGAGCCTTTGAGGGCGAGCTGCCTGTGCTGCTGCCGCCTTCGGATTCAGCTGAAGCGAGCGCCTTCGAGCCGTTCAACGACCCGGCGGACGCGTTCGCGGACGTGCCCATAGCTTTCATCCGCGTCGAAGGCCTGGTGGCGTATCAATGGCCCACCAGCGGCTTCTCCAACGGCTGGGAAAAACACGCCTCGAACATCGAAGTACGGCACTGCATCGCGGACGGCAGCGGCATCAACGGCTTGTCGTTTTACGAGGCGAGCGGGGTCACGTTCGAGCACAACATCGCGGCCCACAACGGTAACCGCGCGCCCTCCTATTCGAGCGGTGTGAACCTGTACCGAGTGAGTGGAGGCCCCGGCGTCAACCTGGTGCGCGGCAACGTGTCCTTCGAGAACGTCGACATCTGCGGGGACCCCAACGCTCATGCCTGCGACCCGAGCCGAAGCACGGATGGCAACGGCTTCATCCTCGACGAAAACGGCCAGGGGGTACGCTTCGAGAGCAACCTCGCCTTCCGGAACGGCGGGTCCTGCTTGCGCGTCACGCTCACGCCCGGCGTTCAGCTGATCAACAACACCTGTTACGATAACGGGCTCGATACGGGCTACGCCTTCGCCTTCGGCGAGATCTACTTCTCCGATGCGCCGTCGAGGAACGGCATCGTCGTGCGCAACAACCTGGCCGTCGGCACGAATGGGCAAGCGGCCATCAACGACAGCGCGGGCACCAATGCCAACGTCGGCAACAACGCCCTCGCCAGCCTCGCTAACGTGTTTCGTGACCCGAACGGGCAGCACCCCGATTTCCGCCTGTCCGCCGCGGGGCGAGCGCTGCTCGATGCCGCTGATGGCAGCGCCACGGGCCCCGGCGACATCGGCTTCGATCCCGGTTGTGTCGTGCGCGCGAGCACGCCCATCGCGGGCCCGAGCTTCTGGCAATACGCGGTCAACTACCCCTACATTCAGAGCATCGGCGGCGTGGCGGCGTGTTTTCGCCCCGCGGCTCGCTCCGTGGGCGGCGGCGCGGACATGGGCGCGTACGAGGCCCCGGCGCTAAACGGCTGCCAGTTCGCCTCCGATTGTGACGATGCCCAACGCTGCACTCGGGATGTCTGTGGCGCCGCCGGGCAGTGCAGCAACGAGGCCATCATTGGCTGCTGCACGAGCGACGCGCAGTGTGACGACGGCGACGCTTGCACGAGCGAGAGCTGCGACGTCGCCAGCGCGACCTGCAACGTGGTGGCCCTGGCCAACTGTTGCAGCAGCGACGCCGAGTGCGCCGACTCGAGCGCGTGCACCACGAACACCTGTAGCGGCGTGACACACGCGTGTGAAACGGCGCCCGTCGCGGGCTGCTGCGCCGGCCCCACTGACTGCGATGACGGCAACGTATGCACCGACGATGCCTGCGACGTGGCCACCGGCGACTGCTCTAACCCCGCCAGCCCGAGCTGCGCGAGCGGCGCGGTGGTCTCAACCGTGACTGGCCCCTCGCCGCCCGCCGAGGCGCTCGATCCCGCGGGGGCTTCGAGCGGCGCCGGCACCGGCGCAGTTAGCGCGCCCGGGGACCTGTCGCCAGCGACTGGCACCGAGAGCGCGGGTGCTTCAGCGGCGGGCGACGGCGCCCGAGCCTCCGAGGGGGGCGGCTGCGCGCTCGCGGCTGGGGTGGGCTCACGCTCGAGCGCAGCCCTAGGAAGCCTGATGCTGCTCGTTCTGCTCGGGGCCCAAAGGCGTAATCGACGACGTCCGCAGCGGGCGGCCGCGACCTCGGTCGCCCTCCTCGGCTTCGGTTGTGCGAGCGACGGCGCAGGCACGAGCCCGGCGGGGACCCCGGCTGCGCCGAGCTTCGTCGGCGACGGCGCGACCCCGCATGACGTGCCTGCCCGCGGCGCGTCTGCGGCGCCGCCGCCCAGTGCGACGCCGTCGAACGGCGCGCCTTCGACCGGCGAGAGCACGCCCACGCCCGCCGCGCCCGCGAGCATGGGGCAGGTGCCGAGCGTGAGCCCGGCGCCCGCCACGAGCCCAGCGCCGACAGCACCCGCCCCGCCTGCTGGCGAGGGAGCGCCTTCCGGGCCCGCCCGAGCTTGCGATGCAACACTGGCGCCGGAGGATGGACTAGTGGTCGACTTCGGCACGTATGATCTCAGCACGGGGGCGTGGGGCGACGGCGCGCGAGGTCAGCTCACTGGCGGGACGAGCGCGTACAGCTGCGCCGATACTGGGGGCTGCCCCGCCGCGGCCGCGTTGACCACGAGCTTCACGCCTGCCGGCGGTTTGCGATTGCGGAGCGCCCTGCCAACGGGCGGTTACGCGGGCGCAGTCCTGTGGTTTGGGCCGTGTATCGACGCGCGGCGCTTTGAAGGGCTGCAGTTCCTCGCGAATGGCGAGCTCGGGGGCGCGGTGCTCTTGTTCAAAGTGCAGACCCACGCCAACTACCCGGTGGATGTCGCCTCAGCCAAGGGCGGGTGTGAGTACACGCACGAATCGAGCAAATGGAGCGAGTGCGTGCCTCCGGCGGCGCGCATCGCCACGCTGCCGCTCGAACCCGAGGTGCTCGATCTCGCGTGGAGCGCGTTCGCAGGCGGCCTTCCCAGCGCCGCCGTGACACCCGAAGGCCTGGTGGGTCTGGAGCTACAGCTTCAATGCCCGTCAGCGACGCCCTGCGCCGTGGACCTGACGCTGGGCACGTTGCTGTTCCGCAGCCCACCCTTCTCGTTTTGATTTGTTGGGCCGTCCCGCGCGTCACGCTGCCGCGCCCGAGCGCAATTGCTCGGAGCTTGGCGAAGAGTTCGCGAAAGTGCCCGACCGCCGTCATCGCGGCGAGTCACGCGCGTCGAAGTGAATTGACAGGGTGCGTAAGGACGAGGCCGCTGGCCTTGCCGCGGCTTCAGTAAATCGCAAATCGTTGGCTGACGCGGCGCGATCCCTCAAAGCGCGCCACACCGAGCGAGGTGGCGCCTCGCGGCATTCCGTGCTCGGCACTTCCTCCACATTGGGAGAAACCGGCGCGGACTTCGGGGCTCTCCTACTAGTCGCGACATCGTTCAAACTGAGCTACAAGCGGCAGCAATGTGGGCGGCTGCACGGACAAGTCCTTGGCTCGAGAGCGCTCCTTGAGCTCGTGGAACCGCGAGCGGGTGCGCACCGCGTTACTGGTCGCCGTGCTGCTCGCTGGCGCGGCCGTGTTCCTGGTCAACGTCGACCAGCATTACGCGATCCGACGTTGGCTGATCTGGCGCTATGCTGGCTATTGGGTTCTAAGCTCAATCTGGGCAGGCTCCTGCCTCGCTATAGGCGGCGTGCTGCTCTCGCGCCTGCACCCTCAAAAGCTCGATCACCCCGGGGACGTCTGGGTCTACGCCTTTCCCCTGGGTGTTTTCGCGTTCCACCTCGCGATCTTCGGCCTGGGGCTATTGGGCCTCTTGAGCAGCGTGACGTTCGTGCTGCTGCCAGTGCTGTTTTTGGCGAGCGGCTTCACGCACCTGAAGCGCTTCTGGGCGCATCTGTTGTCCATCTCCGAGGTGGTGAAGCGGCGCGAGCTGCCGCTGCTGCTGTTTGGACTCGGAGGCCTGGCGCTGATCTACTGCCAGATCCTGTCACCCGAAGCGTTCAGCTACGACGCTCGCTGGTATCACCTGCCCATCGCCGAGCAGTACGCGATCTCGGGGGCCGTGCGCGCCTTTCCCGAGGGCTGGTGGCTGGCCGCGTTTCCGCACCTGACGAGCTACGTGCAGACCTGGTCGTTTCTGTTGCCGTTCGCCGCGCTCTTCGACCGTCTGGAGCTGTGCATCCACCTGGAGTTCGTGGTCTTCGCCGCCACGGCGTTCAGCCTCCCGGCGCTGGTGCGGCGATTGATTCCCGCAGAATCGGCTCGCTACAGCTGGGTGGGGATGTTTCTGTTCCCCAGCGTCTTTCTCTACGACGGTAACCTGTGCGCCGGCGCCGATCACTTCGCGGCCCTGTGGATGGTCCCGCTGGCCATGGCCTCGATCGATTTGTGGCAGCGTTGGGACAAGCCAGCCGCGGCGCTGTTCGCGGTGTTCGCCTCGGGCGTCGTGCTCACCAAGTACTCTGCCTGGGCAGCGTTGCCGTTCCTCGTCACCCTGGTGATCGGGAGAGCGCTCTGGTTGATCGCGCGCCGGCAAGAGAAGGCCAGCTTGCCGCGCGCTCAGGTGGCCGAGGCGCTGGCCTGGGTCGTCGTCGGCGGGCTCGTGCTCACCACACCGCACTGGCTGAAAAACTGGATCTGGTACGGCAACCCCATTTACCCCATGTTGCGTGACGTCTTCGGGGCTCGCCCATGGAACCCGGACGCTGAAGCGACCTGGAACGTGTGGAGCGCCATGATCTGGGCACCGCGCCCCGGGCTGCTCGGGTTAGTCGATGCGCTGTCGACGATGGTCACCTTCTCGTTCTGGCCTAACGATTGGGGGGTGCTGCACGGCAAAGTTCCGGTGTTCGGATCGCTGTTCACCCTGACCACGGTCTGCTTGCCTTTCCTGCGAGCCCGCGCACAGCTTTGGGGCGTCTACTTGGCCACGATGGCCACCCTGGTCGTCTGGTTCCTGATACATCATCAGGATCGTTACCTGCAGGCGTTCGTGCCCTGGATGGCGGCGGGCACGGTCGCTTCGATCATCCTGATCTGGCGCACGGGGAGGCCCGCCGTACGCGCCGCGCTGACCCTGCTCGTCGGGTTGCAGCTCACCTGGAGCGCAGACATCCCGTTTATCCCCTCTCACAACATCATCCACACGACCCCGTACACGCTCTCGCTCGCCCTGGCCGCTTCGGGCTACAACAAGACGCCGGGGCGGTTACGTCCCTACGGCCCTTACGCCGAGCTCGGCCGAACATTGCCCGACGACGCTAACGTCCTGGTCCATGATTCACCGCAGCAACTGGGGATCAGCGCGCGCTTCGTTCAGGATCAATGGCAGGGCCGCATCAGCTATGGGCGGCTCAGGTCGCCGGCGGCGATCCACGCCGAGCTCCAGAGCCTGGGCATCACCCACCTGATGTGGGAGCCGGGCTTCAGCAACGGCTGGAACTCGCTCGCCAGCGATCTCGCGTTCCTGAACTTCTCCGAGAACTACGGCGTGGGGGCGCGAGGGTTCGGTCGGCTGCACCTGGCGCGGATGCCAGAGAGCGCTCCGGAGAGCTTCAATGACCGGGTCGCCGTGTTCGCCTGCGGCTCGCCGATTGCCAACGGGTGGTATCGCTTGAAGCGGCTCAACGTGGCCCCTGGCCACGGCGCGAGGCGGGAGAAGGGCCGCCCGCCGCAATTGGCCGCTGCCATCGCCGAGGCGGGGTTCCTGGTCGTCGACCCCCGTTGCGCTCCGGCCCTGCCCGCCGACCTGGACGCCACCTTTCATTATCCTGCATCGCGCAAAGAGCTGCGCTTGTACACGCGGCGATTAGCTCCGCAAATTCAATGATTTGACAGGTATAGGTTCTAACTTATACTTGTTGCATGTCCCAGGTCACCCTCTATCTTCCGGACGCCCTCGAGGCCGTCGCTCGCGAGCGGGCGCAGGAGGCGGGAAAGAGCCTTTCCGGATATCTAGCGAGCCTGCTCGCGCGCGAGGTAGCCCCACCCGAGTGGTGCACTGCGCTCCTGAGTGTGCTGAATGAAGGGAACGGTGACATCGAAGTCCCGGAGGATCCGCCGCCTGACGATGTCGAGGCTCTGGAGTGATCCACCTGCTCGACACCAACATCTGCGTCCCGCTGATTAATCGCACGGAACCCGCGCTCCGAGAGCGCTTGCTCGCTCAGCGTCCGAACGACATCGTGCTCTGCTCAGTCGTCAAGGCCGAGCTCGCGTTCGGCGCTCGAAACTCACGCCACGCGGCAGAAAACCTCGATCGGTTGCAGCGTTTTTGCTCTGGCTTCGGCAGCCTGTCCTTCGACGATGCCGCAGCTGAGCACTACGGCAGCGTGCGCGCGCAGCTCACCCGCGAGGGTCGTTTGATTGGCAACAATGATCTGTTGATCGCGTCCATCGCGCTCGCTACGCATAGCAAGCTGGTGACTCGGAACATCAGTGAGTTCTCCCGCGTGCCCGGACTCGACGTCGAGCTCTGGTAGTCGAGCTCTGGTAGCCGAGCTCTGGTAGCCGAGCTCTGGTAGTCGGGCTCTGGGAACGAGGCGCTGGGTCGGCGCGGCGGTCGGGAGCTGAATTTCCGCTTCCCAGTGGGTGACGGCCCTGGGGTTCCGTAAGTGCCGCCGCGGTAGTAGTAGTCACGCCCATGTTGTCGACCCGGCTGCGGGGGGCCCGCACCCATAACCTCAAAGGCATCGACCTCGACTTAGAGCCGGGTCAGGTCGTGGCGCTGACGGGGGTCTCGGGCGCCGGCAAGAGCAGCCTGGCCCTCGACACCTTGTACGCGGAGGGCCAGCGGCGCTTCGTCGAGAGCTTCAGCCCCTACGCACGCCAATTTCTCGAGCGCCTGGAGCGGCCGCCCATGGACTCGCTCGAGCCGGTGCCGGCAGCCATCGCCGTGGATCGGCGCGCGCCCGTCAAGAGCTCGCGCTCGACTCTGGCCACGATGGCCGATATCGAGCCTTACATCGCGGCGCTGTTCGTGCGCGAGGCCGTGCCTCTGTGCCCGGAGCACGGGCTCGCGGCCATCGAGCTCGACGCGCACAAGGCCGCGCAACGCGCCGCAGCACGCTTCGACGGCGGGCGCGTGATCGTGACCTGGCAGAGCTACGTGGAGAGCACGGAGCAGTATCTCGAGCTGCGGGATCAGCTAGCGACGCAGGGCTATCGGCGGCTGTGGCTCGAGGGGCGGGTGGAGGACATCGATCAGGTCGCGCCTTCGGCGCTCAGGCCCGCGAAAGGCGCGCACGTCATCGTCGACCGCGCGTCATCCGGCGAGAGCGACGTGCCGCGTTTGGCCGCGGCCATCGAAGCCGCCTGGCAGCGTTCGGGTGGCGTAGCGCACGTGTTTGCTGACACGGCGCCGAAGAGCCGGCGCGCGACCCACGGGGGCGCACGCGCGAGCGACGAGCAGGCGGAGGACGGCTCGGCACCGAGCAATGGCAAAGCTCACACCAACGGCAAAGCTCACACGCACGACGCTCAGCTCTCCGACACCGAAGCGAGCCACGTGCTGCGCCGCGGGCGCGGTTGCCCCGAGTGCGCGCGGCCGCTCGGCAAGGCCAGCATGGGGCTGTTCTCTTACGAGTCCCCGCTCGGCGCCTGTGCCACCTGCCGCGGCTTCGGCCGTACCATGGGCATCGATTGGGACAAGGTCATCCCCGATCAGCGCCGGACCTTGTCCAAGGGCGCGATCCGCCCCTGGAGCGGCAAATCCACGACCTGGGAGCGCGCCGAGCTCGGCAAGCTCTGCCGCCGCCAATCCATCCCGATGGATCTGCCGTATGCAGAGCTCAGCGACGAGCAGCGCGCCATCCTTCTGAACGGCGACGGGCAGTCGGACGGGCTCGCGGGTTGGTTTCAGTGGCTGCAAGGCCGTACCTACAAGATGCACGTGCGCGTGCTCCTGTCGCGTTATCGCTCGTACGATCCGTGCGCAAGCTGCCAGGGCGGTCGGCTCGGTCTGGCGTCGCTCGGGTTCGTGGTCGAGGGGCGGAACATCGCCGAGTGGCACAAGCTCGAGGTGAGCCGCGCGCGCGCCCTGCTCGAAGGCCTCGAGTGCCAGTCCGATCAGGGGCGCCTGGCTCGCGCCGAGCTGCTCGCGCGCCTCACGTACCTGGAGCGTGTGGGGCTCGGTTACCTCACGCTCGATCGCCAGGCGCGCACGCTCTCCGGCGGCGAGGCTCAGCGCGTCACCTTGACGGCCGCGCTCGGGACGAACCTGCACAACGCCTTGTTCGTCCTCGACGAGCCGAGCGTGGGCCTGCACGCCGCCGACGTGGGAGCGCTGGCGGAGCTCATCAGTGAGCTGGGCACGCGCAACAACAGCGTGATTGTCATCGAGCACGACGCCGCGTTGATCAGGAACGCCGATCGCGTGGTCGAGCTCGGGCCCGCGGCGGGCGCAGGCGGCGGTTACATCACTTTCGACGGCACGCCCGAGCAGGCGGCGGCCGCGGGCGGCGCTACGGCGCGCGCCCTCGAGCACGTGGCGGTGCCGGTGCGACCCGCACCGAAGCTCAAAGAGGTGCTCGCGCTGCGCGGCGCGACGGCGAACAACCTCCAAAACGTCGACGTCGACATCCCGCTCGGTGTGCTCTGCGCGATCAGCGGCCCGAGCGGCTCCGGCAAGAGCACGCTGTGCGTCGACATCGTCTACAAGAGCCTGGCGCGTCGCCTGGGCGCGCTCGACGTCGAGCCCCCGGGACCGCACCGTGAGCTGGGCGGCGTGGAGGCGGTGCGCAAAGTCATCCTCGTCGATCAGTCGCCGCTCGGCCGCACCTCGCGCGGCAACGCCGCCACCTACACCAAGGCCTGGGACAGCGTCCGCAAGCTGTTCTCCGAAGAGCCCAGCGCCAGGAACCAGGATCTTACCGCCTCGCACTTCTCCTTCAACGTGGCGCTCGGCCGCTGCGAGACCTGCTCGGGTGAGGGCTTCGAGACCGTGGAGATGCAGTTCCTCGCCGACGTGCGGCTGTCCTGCCCGTCGTGCCAGGGCAAGCGCTTCAAGCCCGAGATTTTGCGCATCCAACGGCAGGGCAAGAACATCGCCCAGGTGCTGGACATGACCATCGACGACGCTCTCTCCCACTTCGGCGCGAGCGCGCAGATCGGCCGCTGCCTGCGCCCGCTGGTGGTGCTCGGCCTGGGTTACTTGCGGCTCGGGCAGCCGCTCTCGACGCTGTCCGGCGGCGAAGCCCAGCGGCTCAAGCTCGCTCGTTCGCTCACGGAGCGCAAGAAGGGCACGCTCTGGATCCTCGACGAGCCGAGCGCCGGCCTGCACTGTGACGAGATCCAGCTGCTCTTGGGCGCGTGCCGACACATCGTCGACGCGGGCGGCAGCGTGCTCATGGTGGAGCACGATCTCGAGCTCATCGCGCAGTCGGATTGGGTGATCGACATCGGGCCGAGAGCGGGCAGCGGCGGCGGCCGCGTGGTCGCCGAAGGGCCGCCCTCGCGCATCGTCGGCTCCGCGGGCCTGACCGGGCAAGCCCTGCGCGCCCGCGTCGAGCCAGCCACTCAGCGACGCCGCCCGGGCCCGAAGAGCCCGCCCCTGCTCAGCGTGTACGGGGCGCGCGAGCACAACTTGAAGCAGGTCGACGTGAGCTTGCCCCACCAGGCGCTCACGGTCGTGACGGGGCCGAGCGGCTCCGGCAAGAGCAGCCTGGCGTTCGACGTGATCTTCGCCGAGGGCCAGCGCCGCTTCCTCGAGACGCTGACGCCCTACGCGCGCCAGTTCTTGCCGAGCATGCCGCGTCCCGACGTCGACCGGGTGCTGGGCGTGCCGCCCTCTGTTTCACTCGAGCAGCGCACCGCGCGCTCGGGCGCCAAGAGCACCGTCGCCACCGTCACGGAAATCTCGCACTACTTGCGCCTCATCTTCGCCAAGCTCGGCACGCTGCACTGCCCGGAGCACGATCTGCCGGTGGCCACCCAGAGCCCGAGCGAGCTGCTCCTGCGCCTGCGCGAGCTGCGCGGCCCGTACGAGCTGTGCGCGCCGGCCGTGCGCGCGCGCAAAGGCACCTATCTCGACGTGTTCAGCGCCGCCGCGAAGGGCGGCATCGCCAGGGCGTACGCCGATGGCAAAGCCTGCGAGACGGACGACCCGCCCAAGCTCGCCAAGTCCAAGCAGCACACCATCCTGCTCGTGATCGAAGCGCTGGGTCCGCTCGCGAACCTCGACGCCGAAAAGCTCGGCCGCGCGCTGTCCTGGGGCAAGGGCGAGGTGGTGCTGCGTTCGGCAGCGGGCGAAGAGCGCATTTTCTCGACCCTGGGCGCTTGCCCCGAGTGCGGCTTCTCCGAGAGCGAGCTCGACCCGCGCATCTTCTCCTTCAACACCGAGCAAGGGCGCTGCGCTGCCTGCGAGGGGGCTGGCGTGATCGAAGCGGCGGCGCCGAAGAAGAAGCGCGGGCGCGCCGGAAAAGCCAAGGGCAAGGTAAAAAAGAAGGCTGAGGTCGACAACGTCCGTCACGCCCACGTCTGCCCCAGCTGCCACGGCAGCCGCCTCGCGCCCCTGCCCCGCGCGGTGCGGCTCTTCGACGTGCGTTACGACACCGTCTCGAGCTTCTCCGTCGAGCGGGCGCGCGAGCACTTTACTGCTTTGTCGCTCTCGGGTCGCTCCCAGATCATCGGCGCCGATCTGAAGACAGAGCTCGGGCGGCGCCTCGAGTTCTTGAACGACGTGGGCCTCGGCTACCTCTCGCTGAACCGCGCCGCGTCCACCCTGTCCGGCGGCGAGATGCAGCGCCTGCGCCTGGCGGCGCAGCTCGGCGCGGGGCTGACGGGCGCGCTGTACGTGCTCGACGAGCCGACGATCGGCTTACACCCCAAGGACACCCAGCGCCTGCTCGGCAACCTGCGCCGCCTGGTCGACCTGGGGTCCACGGTGCTGGTCGTGGAACACGACGCTGACACCGTGCGCGCCGCCGATCACTTGATCGACCTGGGACCCGGTGGGGGCTCTCGCGGCGGCCGCATCATGGCCGCGGGTTCCCCCAGTGAAGTGCTGGCGAACCCCGACTCGCCGACGGGTCGCGTGCTCTCCAAGCCAGCGGCGCTCCGCCCCTCGCTCAGCGCCAAACCCGAGGCCTGGCTCACGCTGCAGGGCGCCTCCGAACATAACCTCGACAAAGTCGACC
The DNA here is from genome assembly GCA_043747815.1 of Deltaproteobacteria bacterium. GTDB lineage: Bacteria > Myxococcota_A > Polyangia > Polyangiales > Polyangiaceae > SZUA-265. The sequence continues at coordinate 450 of JAYTOL010000062.1, read as the reverse complement.
TGAAGCTGCCGCTCGGGCGCCTCTCGGTCGTGGCCGGGGTCAGTGGCTCCGGCAAGAGCACGCTGATCCGCCGCGTCCTCTTGCCCGCGCTCAGGAAGGCGCTCGGGCTCGCCAGCGATGAGCCCGGCGCGCATCGCGCGCTCTCCGGTTACGACAGCATCAAGCGTGCCGTCAGCGTCGATCAAAATCCGATCGGCCGCACACCGCGCTCCGTGCCCGCCACCTTCCTCGGCATCTGGGATCCGATCCGGCGCCTGTTCGCGGCCACCAACGAGGCCAAAATCGCAGGCTTCGAAGCCACCCGCTTCTCCTTCAACAGCGGGGGCGGCGGCCGCTGTGAGGGCTGCAGCGGCATGGGCGTCATCACCCACGAGATGAGCTTCTTGCCCGACGTCGTGCAAGCCTGCCCGACCTGCCAGGGGCAGCGCTTCGAGCCCCGCACGCTCGCCA
>JAYTOL010000061.1:0-62142 GCA_043747815.1 Deltaproteobacteria bacterium | reverse complement strand
CGAGTACGCCGAGACGCGAGGCGCTGGCTGCAGCAGCCGTAGCCTTTTCTTCATAGAATTCTAAAGATCGCTGTCTCATCCGCGTTGACAAATTCCGGAAGTCCTGCCCGCTGAGCGACCAACACATTGCTCTCGACGTCATCGATGAAGAGCACTTCCTCTGGGGCCAAACGCAAATCAGCCACGATAGCTGTGAAGTACCGGATATCCGGCTTCATAAAGCCCAGCTCATACCACCAGCGCTCGAAGCTCGGCGCCCAAGACGGGCAACTCACACCTGCGCCGCGTTCTCGTCGAGTCCGCCTGGCACTACAGGCACCGACCTCATCTCTGCTTGCGGCAACGCAAGCTGCAAGCGTCGCTGCCACCGAAGGTCGCGGCCATGGCCTGGCGTGCCCAGGAGCGCTTGCATCGCCGCTACTGGCACCTCTCGAACAAGAGCAGGCCCATCGGGAAGATCGTCACTGCACTCGCCCGGGAGCTCGTCGGCTTCGTCTGGGCCATTGGCTCCGAGGTCGAGCACCACCAGCCTCACATCAAACACTGAAACACGAGCAAGGACCCTTCAACAGGAGATTGCGGTGACGTGAACGAGTCAGTGGTCGAGCGCGGCAACGGTGTGGAGAATCCTCGACAGTCGTTATGTGGCCAGACCCACGAGCCGAGTGAGAGGCAGCTCCCGACGCATCATGACCATGAAGGTGGCTTCGGCCGATCCTCGGATATCAGCGTGATCAACCGTCGACTCAGCCACACCTCGACCACCTCATCTACCCAAGTTTGCCTACCTGGGCGCAGACGACCTGGACCGGATGGGGGCGGTGGGCGCATCCGGCTTCCTAAGCCCAGGGGAAACGGTCGCCGTGCGCCGAGGGCCGTTGAGGAATTGCGCCATCTGTCGTCGGTATAACGCCCCATTCGACTGCACCCCCGGCGACCTTTGCGCTCATCAGAATAATCCGACTTTCGCTGTACGACCAACGTCTTCACGTTGCTCTAACTTCGTTGGCTTTCACCGGTCTGCATTTGAGCGCATTTCGTCGCCGTAGCCTTGCAGAGCGGGACAGGCGCAGGCGCTCAGCGTCACTTGGACTTGGGCGCCGGCGCCGCCTCCCGCCGCTGACCCTGGCGGTTGGCGCTTCGTGTGCGACGCGTGATCCGGCGACGTCCGCGACCGAGCCCTGATCTGCCTCGGGTTCGCGAGTGGGTGCCGGAGGTCCGAGCTCGTCGGGCTCGTCGAGGACCTGAGCCAACGGGAAGTGGTGTCATTGTTGACACCATTTAGAGGAGCGCTATACTGGACCTGTCGGTGGTCGACTTCGCGCGGCTCCTGGAGGGCATCAAGGCCAATCCCGCGCAGGTCCGGTTTCGGGATGCTGTGAAGGTCGCAAGCCACTACTTTGGTGAACCGCGTCAGCGCGGCACAAGCCACTGCGTTTGGAAGATGCCGTGGCCAGGCGACCCGCGCGTGAACTTGCAATTGGGTCAGGGTGGGATGGCCAAGAGTTACCAGGTCAAGCAACTCCTTGCTGCGATCGAGCGGCTTGGCTCATCTGCAGAGGAAGGATGAACATGGAGATCGTCGATCGGTACACCTACCGAGTGATCTGGTCTGAGGACGATCAAGAGTTCGTCGGGCTATGTGCAGAGTTCCCGAGCTTGAGCTGGCTGAGCACCGAGCGCGAAGGCGCTCTGAACGGCATCGTGAAGCTAGCCCGAGATACCGTTGCGGATCTCGACGAGGACGAGCAAGCGCCAGTCCCGCTGACCGAGCGGCCCTACTCGGGAGAGCTGAGGATTCGTATTCCACCAGCCGTACACCAGCGGCTGGCCATCGAAGCAGCTGAGCGCGGAACGTCGCTGAACAAGGTCATCGTCCAAAAATTGAGCTGAGGGTACATTGGGCGCCAACTGAGGCCCCACAGCTGAAGACCACGGGCCCGGGATCTGCGGGGGCCTCGTTCGATGCCATTCCGCCTGGATGGGGTCCTGTCACGCTTGGGCTCACCATAGGTTGAGCCACGGCCGCCATGCGGCTCGGCCTTGCCCTGCGCACGCGACGTGGTAGCGTCTGAGAGCCGAGCTTCCGGCACTCGGGGCAGTCCACCGTCGTAGTATTCATGACGACGCCCAACTAGATGCAGCCTGCTCGCAGAGTTGTTCGGCATCTGGTCTTCACCAACGTTGCTGCTCTGTCAGCCGTCAGGGTTCCGATCCTTTCTTCGCGACTGCCGCGCGATCGAACGCCCGCCGAAAGAACTCTTCCAGATCCTGGAGAAGGAACGAGCGACACTGGCCGATTTTGTCGAAGAGCAGCACGCGGAGATAACCAGGACGTACGACCCAAAGGTGACGCGCGCTCGACGGCTCGAGATCAGGGTAGCGAAGGGCGTCTTCGATCCGTGAGCAGTGTAACGGCTCGCGCTGCCCCGGTTCCGCCAAGACGCAGGATTGCCACTCGAGCTCTGCCATCGAATTGAGCCTTACCGCTATGGCGGGCGGTTAGGATCCACGGTTCTGCGCAGGCCGTTTTTCGCCAACGCTGTGGCTCGCCTCAGCGAACCAGGCGGCTGAGCACGTTTTTGACCCGCACGCCCAGCCTGACCACCGCCTCGACGTGGGCGGGCGCACAAGCGCCCAAGGCGCCGGCGATCTCGACGGCCGCGCAGGCCTCGCAGCACTCTGTCAGAGCGATACCATAGGCGCGGCTCTTGTCCGCGAGAGTTTGCCGAGCCGCACCCTCGGCGGTGTTGAGCGCGCAAGAGCTGGCGCTTTTGTGCGCCTGCTGGCGCAGGTGGGCGTCAGCGATGCGAGTGTGCGCGATGAGCTGCACCAGCTCGATAGCGAGCTGATAGGCCACGAGCTTGTGATGAGGCAATCGGGGTGGGGGGTCGGTGGGACTCATGCCCCCCCCACAGCGCAGGCCGCGTGACAGCGCCTCGCCAGGGCGCCGCGACCTTGCCCGGCGCTCCCCGGCGCCGGCGTGCGCGTCCGGCATGAGTCCCACCGACCCCCCACCCCGATTGCCGACCCCAACCCGTAATCCTCACCGGCATGCGAATTTGTGCCCTACCAAACCCGAACCCGCGCTGACCCATTCCGCTCCCGCTCCCGATAATCCGCTCCCGATCCCTCTCCCGGCCCGAATGGCGATCAGCAGTGGGCGGCGTGCCATCAGGGAAAGCCGCGCTCCGTATCCGAAGAAACCACCCCCAACGCCCCCCCGATGCCGCCGACCCGATACGGTCGCCATCGGCCTCCGCGTGGCACACGCTGGCGCCTGTGCCGCCCAGCGCGACGAACGGCCATGCCTCAGGTGAACGCGCGCTGTGCCGATCGATGAGTGATGTCGCTGTGCCAGAGGTCCGGGCCCGTGTTGGCCGTGATGGGATTTCTGAGCGCTGGCTGCCCGCAGCTGCTGGATGACGATTTCGGTCCCGTCGGCGACGTTGCGGCGGTGGGTGGCGACGACACCCCGCCGGGTGCCGGAGGTGCGACGGGCGGGGCGGTTGGGCGAGGAGGCGCCGGGGGTAGCGCGTCCACCGCGGGTGCCTCGGGCAGCGTGGGGGGCGCTGCGCGTACGGGCGTCGACGCGAGCGCACCGGGCAGCGGGGGCGGGAGCGGTGGATCAGCCTGCACCGCACCAGAGTGGAGCGGCCCGAACGGTCGTTGCTACTTGCTCGTCAGCGAGGTCGCGAGCTGGGACGTGGCACGGAGCCGCTGCCGGGCGCACGCCGCCGGCTGGGATCTGACATCGATTCGCAGCGCGGCCGAGAGCGAATTTTTGGCGAGCATCCTGACCGCGGAGGCCTGGGTGGGAGCCGACGACGGCAACGGTACCGAGCTTTGGCGCTGGGTCGATGACGGCACGGAGTTCTGGGACGGTGGCGCGTCCGGGAGCGCCACCGGTGACGCCTACCTGAACTGGAACCCGACTGAGCCAAACGGCGGCGGCGGCCCGGAATGCATGCGCATCCTGCCGACGGCCTCGTGGGCCGACCTCGACTGCGGCACCGGTCGGGGGTCGGTATGCGCCGGGCCCGCGCCGTGATGATCCGGCGCCCATCGATTCAGGCCCCCGGCATGCATCGAGCTGGTCGCCAGCCGCGTGCGCAATCGGCGCGAGCCTTCGCGTGGCGCCCATGTCGCAGGTTGTATCAGGCATCTACCCTCTAGCTCGAGGCGCCTGGCAGTTCGTCGTGTAGGTTCGTCGGCTGTCTGTTAGCGTCGGGGCGATGCTCAAAGAGGGATCGCTCGCTATCGCCGGATGCCGCGGCCTGCGACGTGTGCTGTCGGTGCTGCTGCTGTGCGTGCTCGGGCTCTCATGGGGGTCGCCCGCGTCGGCGCAGGCTCTCAAGGGCGTGCCTGCGCCGCTCGCGCCCTGGGTGCCCTGGGTGCTCGAGGAGCTCGGCGACAGCCTGTGTCCGACCCTCGACGGCTCGCCGGTGTGCGTCTGGCCAGGGCGGCTGGAGCTCGAGCTGAGCGACGCCGGCGGTCGCTTTCGGCTGAGCGTGCAGCTCGATCGGCAGGCCCGGGTGGCCTTGCCGGGCGGCGATGAGCAGTGGCCGCAGGACGTCGAGGCAGACCGCGCTGCCGCCGTCGTCATGGAAGATGCTGGCGCGCCGGTGGTGACGTTGGCGGCCGGGCAGCACGTGCTCGAAGGTCGCTTTGCCTGGCGCCGCTTGCCCGAGACGCTGCTCGTGCCGGCGCGCATTGCACTCCTGCAACTCGGCGTGGCGGGGCAGCGCGTCGCGCAGCCGAGGCGGGACGGGGAGCGCCTGTGGCTCAAGGGCGCGCAGGCCCTGGCAGAGGAGGCCGAGACCCTGACGTTGGAGGTGTTCCGCAAGCTCGAGGATCAGGTGCCCTTCTTGGTCCAGACGCAGATCGTGCTGCACGTGTCCGGCAGGAGCCGTGAGCTGCGCCTGCCCACTGCGCTCACGCCGGGGTCCGTGCCGATCGAGATCGAATCAAAGCTGCCGGCGCGAATCGAGCCGAGCGGCGAGCTGTTCCTGCAGGTCTATCCTGGGCGTCACGAGATCGAGATCCAGGCGCTGTATCCGACTCCTCCGGAGCGCCTCAGCGCCCCGCGCCACGTGCCACCGGCGCCGGCGCGCGAGATCTGGGTGTTCGTGCCGCGCACCGAGCATCGCCAGACGGAGGTCAAAGGGGGCTCGAGCATCGATCCGCAGCGCACTAACCTGCCCGAAGCGTGGCGCGGCTTTGCAGCCTATCAGCTCGAAGCCGGCGGCGAGCTCGTGCTCGAGACGCTGCGCCGCGGCCAGCCGAATCCAGCGCCGAATCGCTTGCTCCTGGAGCGCGAGCTGTGGCTCGACCTGGATGGGAGCGGATACACGGTGCGCGATCGCCTGAGCGGATCCATCAACCGCACCTGGAGGATGGATCTGCTCGCGGGCGAGCTCGGTCACGCGGCGGTGGGCGGCGTGGATCAGCTCATCACCACGCATCCGGCGAGCGGCAAGAGCGGCGTCGAGCTGCGGCAGGGCACGCTCGACATGAACGCCGAGTGGCGACTGGGCCAAGCGCGCGGTGAGCTACCTGCCGTGGCCTGGTCCGAGAACGTCGAGCAGCTCGGTGCCAACCTGTATCTGCCCCCAGGCTGGCAGTTGATCGGCGTGAGCGGCGCCGACAGCGTTTCGCAGAGCTGGCTGTCGCGCTGGGACCTGTTCGCGGTCTTCCTCGTGCTCGTGCTGGCGGTGGCGGTGGCGAAGCTCGATCGCGCAGTATGGGGCGTGCTGGCGCTCTTGGCGCTGCTCGTCGCGCACGGCGAGCCGCACGCGCCGCGTTTCATGTGGGTCGTGATCTTGCTTTGCATCGCGCTGCTCCAGGCTCTGCCCGCCGGGCGTTTCCGCCAGCTGATTCGCGCTCTCGCGCTGGTCTCGAGCCTGGTGCTACTGGGCGAGTCGGTGAGCTTCGGCGTGTCACAGATCCGTGCGGCGTTGTACCCACAGGTGGAAGACACGGGCGGCATGTTCGGGGTCGCGGACGAGGGCAGTTTCGGGCTGCCCGGGACGGCGTCCTTGCAGTCGAGCAGGGAGCTGGCAGCGCCGGAGGAGGTGGCAGCTCCAGCAGCAGCGCCGATGGAGCAGGGGGCTCGCGAGTTTAGATCGCTGGGCATGGGCCTGGCGAAGCCGCGCGCGTCCGATGCTTATGGCGACTCTGCCAACGACAAATCCAAGCGCACGCTGCTCGAGCAAGATCCGAACGCACAGATCCAGACCGGCCCCGGCGTACCGAGCTGGAGCTGGCGCTCGTGGCGGCTTGGCTGGTCAGGGCCGGTCGAGCACACGCATACGATCGAGCTGTATCTTCTGTCGCCGAGCGTGAGCGCGATGCTTTCCATGCTGCGCATCGCGCTGGTCGGGCTGTTCACGTTCTGGGCGTTGCGCCGCGTGTGGACCTGCGCTCGGCGTCCGCCGCAGGTCGGCAGACCTCCGAGGCCTTCGGCGGCCCCGGTGGCGAGCGCCCTCACGCTCCTGCTCGCGGCCTTGTTTTCCACGGCTCCGGCGCGAGCCGACATTCCGACGCCCGAGCTCCTCGAACAGCTCAAAGCGCGTCTGCAGCCGCCGCGCGCCTGCGAGGGCGCCTGCGTGCAAGTGCCGCGGCTGGCGCTCGAAGTCACAGACGGAGAGGTGCGCCTGAGCGTCGAGGTGCACGCCGCCGAGCGCGCCGCGTATCAGCTGCCGGGTCCCGTGTCGCGCTGGCTCCCCGCAAGCATAGAGGTCGACGGGCGAGCCGCGAGCGCGGTCCTGCTCGGTGACGACGGTTACCTGCACGTCAGGCTCGATCGCGGGCGGCATCGCGTGCAAGCGCGCGGGCTCCTCCCCGGGCGCCAGCTCAGCCTCGATCCGGGCACCCCGCCACGCTGGGTCACCGTGGACGCGCCCGGTTGGGAAGTGAGCGGGCTGTCGGAGAGCGGGCAGATCGACGGCTCACTCGGCCTGGTGCGCCCCCTACCTGTCGACGGCGCGCGCGTCGAGGGCGGGGAAGAGCCCCCCACGACGCTCCCCACCTGGTCGCTGCTGACCCGCACGCTCTCGTTCGGCGTCAGCTGGGGCGTGCGCACCGAGCTACAGCGCAAGAGCCCCAAAGGCTCGCTCATCGTCGCCCGCGTGCCGCTCTTGCCGGGCGAGCGCGTCACGAGCGCGGAGGTCACGGTCGATGGCGGCGTCGCGACGCTGCGGCTCGTGGGAGACGGCGAGTCCGTGGGCTTCGACAGCGTGCTCGAGCCCCGCCCCGAGCTGACCCTCACGGCGCTCGGAGGCGCCGGGTATAGTGAACGCTGGGTCGTGCGCTGCAGCCCGATCTTCCGCTGCGAGGCACGCGGCATCGCGCCCATCCAGCACGCTGACGCGGGCCGTTGGGAGCCCGTGTTCGCGCCGTGGCCCGGGGAAACACTGAGCCTCGGCGTGGCTCGCCCCGCCGCCGCCACGGGGCAGACGGCGACCATTGATAGCGCTCGGCTCGAGCTGCGCCCCGGCGTGCGCTCGCTCAGGGCAGAGCTCGCAGCCCACGTGCGCGTGAGCACACAGACCCGCTATGAGCTCGTGCTGCCCGAGGGCAGTGCGGTCGATCAGCTGAGCATCGGTGGCAAAAGCGAGCCCATCCGTCAGGACGGCTCCAAGCTCGAGCTCGTCTTCGCGCCGGGCCAGCACGACCTGCGCGTCGGCTGGCAGAGCGCCGATGGGCAGAGCACGCTGTTCCGAACGCCGACGATCCGCTTCGGCTCGGAGCTGATCAACGCGGAGGTCAGCGTGCACTTGCCACAGGACCGCTGGTTGCTTGCCGCTGGCGGCCCGGGCTGGGGACCCGCGATCCTGATGTGGGGTCACCTCGTGCTCATCCTGCTGCTCGCGCCGCTCCTCGGGCGGCTCCCGCGCAGCCCACTCCGTACCTGGCAGTGGGCGCTGCTCGCGCTCGGCCTCACCCAAGTGCCGTTGCCCGTCGCCGGCGTCGTTTTTGGTTGGTTCTTCGTCATGGCCTTCCAGGATCGCGAGCGCCCGGAACGCCCCTTATGGTTCAACCTACGGCAATTCCTCTTGCTCGGGCTCACGCTGGTGTTTCTCGGCTGCCTCTTCGGCGCGGTCTACGACAGCTTGCTCGAGACCCCGAACATGGAGGTCGCCGGCTCTGGCAGCTCGGAGCGCTTGCTGCACTGGTACGTCGATCGCACCCCAGGCACCTTGCCCGAAGCCTGGGTGCTGACCACCTCGCTCTGGGTCTGGCGCGGCGTGATGCTGCTCTGGGCGCTATGGCTGGCGCACAGCCTCGTCGGCTGGCTCAAGTGGGCGTGGCTCGAGCTCAGCTCGGCGGGCGTGTGGAAGCCCTGGCGCAAGGCGCCCGTCGTAAAGGCGTGAGCCAGCCCGGTCGAGGGGCGATTCCGGTCGCGAAGGCGCTCGCTCCCGACCTACACTTTTACGATGAGCGCGAAGGCCCCACCACACCGTCAAATCTCGTTGCAGTTTGCGCCGTCGACCGTGCCGGACCGGAAGGAGCCTCGCAAGTTCCGCGATAGCCTGTCGGCGGTCGAGCTCGCCGACGGCGGGCGCACCCTGTTCCTCGGCGTCGATGAAACCGTGGACGCGACGCCGACCATCGAGCGTCTGTCTCGGGCCGGTGACGGTTACGCCGCGCACCAGCCGCTGGCCGTGGCAGATTTCCTCGCGCTCCCCGATCCGACCCCGAAAAAGGGCCGGGTGGCGGAGGTCGATATCGAAGGCCTCGCGGTGTGCGACTCGTTCCTGTGGGTGGTGGGCTCGCACAGCTCGCGCCGGAAGAAACCCAAACACCGCTCGGCTGAGCAAGACATCGAACGGCTCGCGAGCGTCGAGCTCGGCCCGAACCGCGTGTTGCTCGGTCGTATTCCACTGGTCCCTGCTGCCGACGGATCGACCTTGGCGAAGCGCGACGGCGCGCGTCGGAGCGCTCAGCTGGTGGAAGATCTCCGCGCAGTGCTTGGCGACGATCCACTGCTCGGGCCGTTCGTCCACGCTTACGAGAACGCGGAGGGTGAAAGTGTCACCATTCCCGGCAAGGACAACGGGTTCGACATCGAGGGTATCGTGGTGAGGCCGGGACCTGGCGGCTCGAGCCGCGTATTTCTAGGGTTGCGGGGACCGGTGCTGCGGGGTTGGGCGATAATCCTCGAGCTTTCGGCGATCGAAGGTGAAAAGCCGAATCAGCTGGTGCTTGGCCCTCTCGGCTCGTCCGGCGAGAGGCGATATCGGAAGCACGTGCTGCAGCTCGAAGGGCTGGGCATTCGGGATCTGCGCGCCGACGGTGACGACTTGCTGATCCTGGCCGGGCCCACCATGACGCTCGACGGCCAGGTCGCCATTTATCGTTGGGTGGGTGGGCTTGGGAGCGCGAGCGGCGACACGCTGACCGACCTCGCCAGGGGGCGCCTCGAGCCTGTGCTGACCTTGCCACACGGCCATGGCGAGGACGGGCCGGAAGGCTTCCTGAGGCTTCCCTCCGGTGAGCTGCTCGTCGTCTACGACAGCCCGGCCGAAGCTCGACTGGCCGGTGAGCACGGGGTCTTCGCGGACGTCTTCGCGTTCCCCGCCGCCTGAGAATCGCGCGCTCGAGCTCTGCGTTCCGGCCTACAGGCAATCGGGACAACGTGCACGGCCTGCCCCGCCTTGACCTCGACGGGCGAGTTCTCCGTCTCCACCAGGAGCGTGCCGGCGAGCACCACGGTGTACGCGTCGAACTCGGGGCTTTGCGCAGGGCGCCGTCGAATGACGCCGCGTTGTCACGCGTCGCGACGATTTCGTGCCCGAGTCACCCCACAACCGCCGGGCGAGCGTCACGACGGCGCCACCGGCTCGTGTGAGCGTTGCAGTGGGTGTTTCGCCCCTTCGAAAGGAAGCCCTCATGACCTCTCCAACTCGCCGCGACTTTTTACGCCGCTTCGCCGTCGCCACCGGTGCCGGCATCGGTACCGCGCTTTTTCCCCCGGCCATTCGCAAGGCGCTCGCCATCGGGCCCCGGCGCTGTAAAGGCACCATCGAGGACGTCGAGCACGTCGTCATCCTGATGCAGGAGAACCGATCCTTTGACCACTACTTCGGCACACTGAGCGGCGTGCGCGGGTTTGGCGATCGCTTCCCCATACCGGTGCCGGATGCCGCGGGCGCGCCTAATCGCACGGTATGGTATCAACCCATCGCCGAAGACGGCTCGCGCGTGATCGCGCCCTTCCGGCTGGATACCGTGCAGTCGTTCGAGTACATGCGCGTCGAGGGCACCCCTCACGCCTGGCCCGATTCACAGGGCGCGTGGGGCGACGGCGTGATGAGCGAGTGGCCGCGCTACAAAAACAACCACTCGCTGGGCTACTTCACGGAAGAAGACATGCCCTTCCAGTTCGCGCTGGCGGAAGCGTTCACCATCTGCGACGCCTACCACTGCTCGTTCATGGGCAACACCAACCCCAACCGCTTGTTCCTGTGGACGGGCAGCAACGACCCGCTGCAGCAGAATGGCGGCCCTGCCATCTACAACCAGTACGACAACGTCGACTACGAGTCGGCGGGCGGCTACACCTGGCTCACCTACTGCGAGCGTCTGCAGGCAGCGGGCATCAGCTGGCAGATTTACCAGAACATGGAGGACAACTTTACGGACAACTCCGTCGCGGGCTTCCGTAGCTTCCGCGCCTCCTATTTCAGCGAGCCGGGCGCCGACCCGGAGCTCGCCCAGCGCGGGCTCTCGACGCGCGACCTCGACCTGCTCGAGCAAGATGTGCTCGATGGCACGCTGCCGCAGGTGTCTTGGATCGTGGCGACGGCGGCCGCCTCCGAGCATCCGGGCCCGTCGAGCCCGGCGCAAGGCGCCGACTATATTGCGCACGTGCTCGAGGCGCTGACGTCCAATCCGGAGGTGTGGGCCAAGACCGTGTTGTTCGTGAACTTCGACGAGAACGACGGCTTCTTCGACCACGTGCCGCCGCCGGCGGCGCCGAGCATCCTGGTGTGGGACGCGGACGAGAGCCGGCGCGTGCTCGCCGGCGCCTCGACCGTCGGCACGCTCGGTGAGTATCACGAATACGTGCCCTGGGACGTGCCGGTGGAGAGCGCTCTGCCGCTGCACAAGCCTTATGGCCTCGGCCCGCGCGTGCCGATGTACGTGGTCTCCCCCTGGAGCAAGGGCGGCTGGGTCAACTCCGAGGTCTCCGACCACACCTCGGTCATCCGCTTCCTCGAGCAGCGCTTCGGCGTCATGGAGCCGAACATCACGGCCTGGCGCCGCGCGGTCGCGGGCGACCTCACCTCCGCCTTCAACTTCAGCGATCCGGACGACAGTGACTTCTACGCCGAGCTGCCGGACACCCTCCAGCTCGCCGAGCGCGCTGCGGCTCTGCCGGGGCGCACCACACCGGCCACCCCTGCGCTGCCGGAGCTGCCGGTGCAAGCCTGGGGCGTCCGCCCCTCGCGCGCGCTGCCCTACGAGCTGCACGCGCACGCCAAGGAGCGAGTGAAAGCCGGCACGGTGGCCTTGTCATTTGCCAACACGGGCCGCGCCGGCGCCGTGTTCCACGTGTACGACAGGAACCACCTCGACCGCATCCCCCGCCGCTACACCGTCGGGGCAGGGCACGAGATCGGTGGCGAGTGGGACGTGAGCGCCGACGTGGGCCGCTACGATCTCTGGGTGCTTGGCCCGAACGGCTTCCACCGGCACTTCACGGGTGAGCTTTCCCCGCCGAACCAGCGCTCAGCGCAGCCGGAGGTCCACATCGACTACGACCGCCGCCGCGAAGGGCTTCGCCTGGTGCTGCAGAATGGGGGGAACGCTGGCTGCACCTTCCGCCTGACCGCCAACGCCTACCACCAGCATTGGGTGCCGCAAGCCTTCCGCGTGGCTGGCAAAGAGGACCGCGAGCACTTCCTGTCGCTCGTGCCCAGCGCGCACTGGTACGACTTCAGCGTACGCATCGATGGGCTCGACGCCTACTCACGCCGCTTCGCCGGCCGCATGGAGACCGGCAAGCACTCGCTCAGCGACCCGGAGCTGGGCGGGCGAGCGCGCGGCGAGCAGCTGACCTGAAGGAAAGCATCGAGTCACGCAGCGCCGTGCGGCGAGTGCAGTCCGTCAATCGCGCGCCAGCGTGCTCGAGGCGCTGACCCCGCTCAGCCGCTTGTGCAAGGCGTGGGTCAGCTCGTCGATGCTATTCGGCTTGAGGAGCAGGTCTCCGACGCCCAGCCGCCGCGCACACTCCACGTCTTCGGCGCTGATACAGCCGGAGGTCATGAGCACGGGCACGTCGGGGCGGATGGCCCAGAGCTCGCGGACGAGGTCAGGCCCTGAGAGACCCGGCATGGAGATGTCGGTCACCACGGCGTCAAAGTCATTGGCGCGCGCGCGAAAGTCCGATAGCGCCCGGAGGGCGTCGGAGTAGGCGGTCACGCGGTACCCCGAACGGGGGAGCATCCGTGTCGCCAAGAAGACGAGCGCCTCCTCGTCGTCCACATACAGGATATGGTGCCCGGCGCTCCGGGGTGGCTCCGGGCGCGCCTCCACGGGCTCTTCCGCGCGCGCCGCCGCAGCGGGGAAGTACAGCCGAAATGTCGTGCCCCGCTCGGGCGCGCTCTCGAGCGTGACACTGCCGTGATGGCTCTGCATGATCCCGTGCACGACGGACAATCCCAGCCCGGTGCCCTGACCTTTGGGCTTCGTGGTGAAGAATGGCTCGAAGGCGCGGGCCAGCGTCGCCGCGTCCATGCCCGAGCCGGTGTCGCTCACGCTGATGCAGGCGTAGGCCCCCTCGCGGAGCTCAGGCGATTCGTCCGCCCGCGTGGCGTCGACCAGCAGCCGTTCGGTGGTCACGCTGAGCACACCGCACCGACTCGCCATGGCATGCGAGGCGTTGGTGACGAGGTTCATGAGCACCTGATGGATCTGGCTGGCATCCGCCGAGATCTTGGGGGTATCGCTGGACAGCCGAGTCTCGAGCTCGATGGTGGCAGGCAGTGTGGCTCGCAGCAGCCGCAGCGCTTCCTCGATCACCCCGCGCACGTCGAGCACGCGGCGGTCGGGCGCGTCCTGGCGGCTAAACGCGAGGATCTGACGCACCAGGTCCGCCGCGCGCCGAGCGGCCGTGCGGATCTCGATGAAGCTCTCGTGAGCGCCCCCGCCGGGCTCTGCGTCGAGTAGGCCGAGCTCCGCGTTGCCGGCAATGGCCGTCAAGATGTTGTTGAAATCGTGCGCGATACCCCCCGCCAAGGTGCCGAGCGACTGCATGCGCTGCGCTTGCTGGAGTTGCAGCTCGAGGCGCCGACGCTCTTCCTCGGCGCGCTTGCGCGGCGTGATGTCACGCACCGTGCCGACCAGGTTTGTGCAACGACCCGCTGCGTCGAAGATGGGCGCCACGGTCACCTCTCCGAGCTTGGCTTCGGTGGCGGTGACCGACACCTCTTCCCAGGATATTGAACAGCGACCGGCGATCGCTTCGCGGTACTTCTCGAGGCTGGTGCTTGCGGAGGCCTCCGGCAGCACCTCCTGGATGCGTTTGCCGATGACGTCCATCTCTGCGAGCTTTCGTGACTCCAGAAATGCGGGGTTCACCGAGAGAAAGCGGAAGATCCCCTCCGGCTCGACGGCGATACAGAAGATGACGTCGACCACGCTCCTGTAAATGAGCTCGCGCAGCTGCTCCCCCGAGCGGACCGCCTGTTGCATGCGCTTGACCTCGGTGAGGTCGACGTCCATGCACACGAAGCAGCGTTCACCTGCCGAGAGCGGTATCTCGAAGATGGTCGACAGCAAGCTCCCCGGCTTGCCATCGGGGTGAAAAAATTCGAATTCCATCGGCCCCGCGGCTCGATTGGTGGACGCCACCTCATTTAGCGCTGACATGAAGCGCCCGGCCTCGGCCCGCGAGAAATTGAGCTCGTCGAGCGTTTTACCCTTGGCGTCCGCGGCGACGTACCCAAACAGGCGCTCGGACGCCTGGTTGCTATACAGCACGCGACCGTGTTGATCGTACCACTGAATCGCGACGTTCGGCGTGTGCTCGATCACCGCGCTGAGCCGCTCCTCGCTGCGAGCGAGCGCGACCGTCGCTTCGTGGCGGCTCAGGTGAGCTGAAAGCATGTCGGTGAGCGATACCAGTAGCTCGACCTCTTCGGGCAGGAAGGTATCAGGAGCCTCCCCAACGCTCTCTCGATATGCCACCTCCACCCGGCCGCGTTCAGGCGCAGCGCCAAAGCTCGCCCCGAGCTTCCAGGGCGTGTCACGAAAGCCAGGAGTGCAGACATCGACGCCTCGCCACACGATGCGTGCTTCACACAGCTCGGGGTATCGCCAGGCGCAGGGCAAGAGCAGGACGAGCTCCGAGAGCAGCGCCTCGTCGAAGGGCCGTTCAGACTGCAAGAGGCGCGCCGCTTGATGCAACAGCGTGAGCTCCTTGACGCGCTCGGCGAGCTCCCCGACGAGCCGGCGCCGCTCCCACTCGACGTGCACCGACTCCACTCCGAAAGCGATGTCCGCGGCGAGCGCCTCGAGGACCTGGATTTCTTCGCGCTGAAAAGCGCCGACCTGGCGTGCGTACATGGCAAAAACGCCCAGGGTGCGCCCGGCCACCTGCAGTGGGAACACCGCACAGGATCGCAGCTCGCGGCTCAACGCCTCGGCCTTCCAATAAAAGTCCGGATCGGCGGCGACATCGTTTGATACCGCGCTCTGACCGCTCCGCATGACGCGACCCGCCGGGCCCTTGTTGATCCGCTCATCGTCGAGGGCGAGCATGATCTGGTCTACATAGCCCTCGTCCGCGCCAAAGCGGGCCACGGGGCGCAGGCAACCGCTGG
The DNA here is from genome assembly GCA_043747815.1 of Deltaproteobacteria bacterium. Taxonomy (GTDB): domain Bacteria; phylum Myxococcota_A; class Polyangia; order Polyangiales; family Polyangiaceae; genus SZUA-265. Next base: position 47,311 of record JAYTOL010000061.1, on the reverse strand, counting down.
CTACGTCGTACACGCCCACCCAGGCCAGCTGAGCGATCCCCTGCTCCACGGCGATACGACACGCACAGTCATAGAGCTGGCCCGGATCACGCAAGCGCACGACGGCCTCGTTCACGCTGTTCGACACCGCGTACAATTTCGCGAGTTGCCGAGCGCGCGCCTCGGTGGACTCGAGCAAATGCCGTGCGCGATCGTGCGCGATGGCGATCGCCGCCAGGTGCGTGGCCGCGTCCACCCAGCTGATCTCCGTCGCCGTCGGCGTGCGGATTTCCCGGTAGTACATGGCGAACGTGCCCAACACCTCGCCCTCCGGCGAAAAAATCGGGCTGGACCAGCAGGATCTGATGCCGTAGGGCAACGCCAGGTGCTTGTATTCGGCCCAGTCGGGGTGGGTCGCGATGTCTCGAACGATGACGCGTTCCCCCAGGTACGCGGCACGGCCGCAAGAGCCTGCGTACGGTCCAATCGAAGCGCCGTCCACCGCCTGTGTGTACGCGAGCGGGAGGTTTGGTGCCGCGCCGTGCCGCACCACGCCGGCCTCGGCATCGAGCAAGAGGATCGAGCACGACATGCCCCCCGACCGCTCCTCGATCATCCGGACTACGCCGTCGAGCAGCTCGGGTAGCGCTACCCCCTTTGCCACTCGCTCCAGTAGCTCCAACTGACGCTCATAGAAGCGTTCGGCGTCCGACCCCATTTCGGCATGATACACCCGAGCCCCTGACCCACGAAGTCCTGAGCGCTTGCCCGACGGTTTCCGCCTTTTTTGGACGTAGGTTCAGCTGTGCAAAGTGCGCAGCTGTGCGGGTGAAGCGGCCCGGTGGCTGTTCCTCCCCTCCGCCTCGGTCGTGCTCACGGTATCGATGCCCGAGCTCGTCGTTTGGGCTGCGGCTTTGACGTGAGCCATTTTGCTGGCGCGTCCCGTGGTGCGTGCGCGCCAATCACCGATGGCTGCTCGTTGAAGCCATGCCCCCGGCGGCAAGCATGAGCCAGCTCATCGCCGCTGGAGTATCAGCTCGGGCTGGCGCAGAGCGGCGCTCGGCTGTTATGGTGCCCCGTGATGGTGGGGCTTTTGCAGGGACTATTCGCCCATGCTTCGTGAGCTCCTCGGCGACTTCGGGGAGGGCCTCAGCGCGTCGGAGCTCGGCGCTGCGCTCGCGGGCTCGTTGGCTCTCCATCCCGTCGGCGCTCGCGCCCGGGTCGTTGGACCGTGGCTTCCCCAACTGCTCTTGACCTCGCCTTCCGCGTCGCCTGGCAGGCGGGGGATGGGCGCGCATGAGCTGCGGGCTGCGTGGCTCTTCGAAGCGGCTCGCCTAGCGAGGCCGGAAACCCCCAGCCGTTTCGGCATCGCGATTGGGGTTATCTTGGAGCACCTGCGGATAGCCCCAGGGCCCTGGACTCCCGAGGCCTGCCGCTGGCTCGTCGAGGCGCTCGGCGCGGGAGAGCTGGTGGCTGCGGTGCACGTCGTGACCGCGCCGGCGCAGGCCGCGGCCGAGTGGTTGTGGCCGCTCGAAGTCGGGATCCTCGACGACGCCGAGTCGCGGGAGCTCGGCGAGGTGATGAGCGGCTTGCACTATAAGCGCTTCGCGTCCGTCTCCTCGGCGGCACGCGCGACGGCTCCCTTCGAGATTCTCGCCCTCCCGCATTCGCTGGGAAAGGCTGCCACGCAGCTATTAGGGAGGCCCGGCTTGCCGCGGGTCCAAGCCGTCCTCGTGCTCGGTGGCACGGGCGATGTTCGAGATCCGTTGATGGTGGCGGAGGCGCTACGCGTCGCGGCTCGCGCAGACGCGGTCTGCATCCTCAACGTTCTCCCGCCGCAACGCGCCGCGTTTCTGGACGCCTTTCTCGCTCATCTCTCCCACGACCTCGACGTCGATGTGGCGTTCAGCGGAGCCGCTCGTGAGCTCGGGCTGGGCGCTGCGTTGATGGTAGCCTGTGATGGTGGATTCGCCCGCGCCCACGTCTCGGTATGGGCGCAGGGGATCGCCTCGCGGCTGGCGCGCACAGCTGGGGTCACCACGCTAATAAGGCCCCCCGATGTCGACGCGGGGCTGGAGTCGCTCGCGCTAGGCGACGCGGTGCTGGCGTCTCTCGCTGTCGAGCCGAGCTCGCCTGTCGAGGAAGGGCGAGCTCTCGCGAACGCCATCGATACCTTTCGCTGGGATTCCGAGCATGGGGAGGCCAGCGAGATGGCGACCCTCGGAGCGTCGGTGCGGTCTCGGCGACCCGTCGTACGGGAGAGGCACGTGCTCGCCGAGCTCTTCGATCACGAGGGGGCCAAGGTGAATGTGGGCCCCCTGCAGGGGGACCGCCTGTATCGGCTCGAGGTATGGATTGGTTCGCCGAGCGCCGACGTGCTGGTGGCGCCGGCGACGTTCCCGGAGGCAGACTTACCCCCTTCGGCGATGGGGCACCTCCTGGCCGTCGTATTGACGACCACGTCGCTCGGCATCGAGCCTCAGGTGCGGTGCCTTCACCTATCCCCAACGGGGTGCACGGCGCGCGTGTCGTTCGAGCTACCGATCACGCGAGGGCTGGCGCAGCTCCAGGCACGGGTCACCGTTCTTCACGCGAATCGCATCGTCCAGACCGTTCTGCTTCGCGTGGGGGTGGGAGAAGGCCCGCCCGAGCCGCTGCGGCTAGGTCTCGAAGGGATCGTCCGGCGCGACCTCGACGGCCTCGGGGGCCGCCGGCCTTTCGACGCCGCGCTGCTTTTCAACGACCTTGGGGAAGGGCCGACGATGAGCCTTTTCAAGGACAGGGAAGCGAGCCTGGTGCGCAGCGACAGGATCGGGGAAGCGCTCGGAACCTTGGCCGAGCAGCTGCAAGACGCGACGAGTCGGCCCGGGATGTACGGCACACCGGAGAAGCGGGCATCGACGGCGCTCCTCGGCGACCTCGCACGACAGGGCTCGTTGCTTCGCGATGCGCTGTTCGAGATGGGCTCGGTACGCAAGCAGCTCGCGGATGCAAAGCGCATTCAGATCATCGCGGCCAAGCCTGAGGACGTGCTCCCGCTCGAGCTTTGTTACGATCCGCCTGCGCCGAGGGCTGGCGCAAAGATGTGCGAGCAATGGAAGGCTGCGCTCGAGAGCGGCGCTTGCCAAGCGGCCTGTCCGACCGATCGCTCGTCGGTGGTGTGTCCGGTCGGCTTCTGGGGCATGCAGAGGTGCATCGAGCGCCACGCCTATTCGCAGGCGCAGGCGGCGGAGGCGCAGGGCAATGACTTCGCCATCGTGCATCGCGAACCCATGGGCGGCCGCCGGCTCGCGCTTGGAGGTGGCTCGCTGTGTGCAGCTGCGACGAGAGCGCGAGCCAAAGATCCGGAAGCGATCGACAAAGCGTTCCTGGCGGCCGCGCAGGCGGCAGGCGGGGCCGCGAGCGCGAATGAGGTGACGGATTGGGAGACGTGGAGGAAGGAGATCGACACCAAGGCTCCGCGTCTGCTCGTCCTCTTGCCGCACACGGAGCTCCAGAACAAGCTGCAGGTCATGGTGATTCACGAGAAAGAAGTCGCGCTGATCACGGATGTGCGGGCCGACTTCGTCGCTAAACAGGACGGTGATGGCCCGATCGTGATCCTCCTCGGCTGTTCGACGGCCAAGCAGCAAGGCTTCCAGGCATTCACGACGATGTTTCGGCGTGCCGGGGCACTGATTGTGGTGGGCACGCTATGCAAGGTGCTCGGGCGCCACTCCGGTCCCATTGCCCAACGACTGATCGAAAAACTGCACGCCGCGAGCCAAGCTGCCGCCCCCACGCCGGTGGGTGATCTGATGCCGCTTCTGCGCCGCGAGCTCCTCGCGGAGGGTACCCGATTGTTTTGGCGCTCATCGCGTTTGGTGACGCCGATTGGAGTATTTGACATGACCAGGCTGCAGCTCGAGCTACTACCAGCTCATCACGGTGACTGTTTGCTCATAGAATACGGGCCGGCGGGTGCTGTCCGACGGATCCTCATCGATGGTGGAACGCCCGAGTCGTTCGCCGCCGTCGATGGGCGGCTTGCTGAGATCGCTGAGGCGGTCCCCCTCGAGCTTCTGGTCGTCACCCACGTCGATGAAGATCATATTGGGGGCACGCTGGCGCAGTTGGTCAAGAATGCGAGCCGCTTGAGGCCGAAAGACGTCTGGTTCAACGCGTATAAACACCTGTTTGCCCCTGACCAGCTGGGGCCCGCTCAGGGCGAAGGCCTATCCACTGCGATCGAGGCAGCGCAGCTCGAGTGGAATCAAGCATTTCGGGAAGGAAGCGTGGTGGTTCCGGACGACGGCCCGCTGCCCGTCATTCAACTCGAGGGGGGCGCCACGATCACGCTGTTGTCTCCCTCATGGGAGAAGCTCGAGCAGCTGCGGTCCAAGTGGGAGGCTGCTTGCAAGAAAGCGAAGCTCATCCCGGGCGAGGGCGCGGACCCGGACGACGTGCTCGGCAAACGCGACCCCCCCGAGGGCCTCGACGAGGCCACGGTGCGCGCGCTCGCCAAGTCCAAGTTCACGCGCGACAAGTCGAAGCCCAACGGCAGCAGCATCGCCTTCATCTTCGAGTACGGCGGGAAACGCTTGCTGCTCACAGGGGATGCGCACCCGGATGTCCTCGTGAGCTCGCTCGACCGCTACTCCGACGAGCCGGTGCCGGTCGACGCCTGGAAGATGTCCCATCACGGTAGTCGCGGGAACCTGGACAAGAGGCTCCTCGATAAAGTCATCACCTCGCGCTACCTCTTCTCTACCGACAGCGGGACCTTCGGCCACCCTGATCCGGAGACCATCGCGCGCATCGTCACGCACCACAAGGGCGCTCAGCTCCTATTCAACTACGACACGGACTACACGAGGCCGTGGTCTGAGTCGGCCTTGTGCGAATCGTTCAAATACGAGGCGGTTTTTCCGGACGCGGATGACGACGGGCATTTGGTGTTGGAGCTCTGAACCAAGCCCGTCCGGGCGCGTCAGGGCAGCTTGGCTCGGAGGTACGCTTCAACCGCCGTCGACGGATGAGACAGAGGGGGCGGCGGCCGTTGCTAGGCGGTGCCCGCTGTCGAAGGGAGGCGGCGCGCACAGGACCCGGTAGTCCTCTGCGGCGAGCTCTTTGTCACAACGGTGCCATCCGCCCGAATAGTCGGGGAACCAGGCATGCATCTGAGCGTGTATGCCACGCGCTCGAGCGCCCGAAGATAAGAGGCTATGGACAAACTGGCCCAGCTCAATCTGCTCCTGGGCAGTGAGGACTCCTTGGCTGTCGACGATATTCACCCCGACCCCTCCCGTCTGGGTGTGGCTAGCGCACCCGTACGAACTCGACGCCTGCGAAGTCGTCGCCATCGGACGGCCCCGTTGACACCTCGGTGGTGCCGTCCGCCAACTCGGTGAAGCGCAATTCGAAGGGCGTGTCGCTGATGTCCAACAGGCCCTGCCGAAGTTCCTCTAGCAGTTCTTCGAGATCGCTCGTCTGCTTGCCCGCCCGCTTGGCGGCATCAATCAGCTCGACGAGCTCGTCTTCAGAAACAGCTATCACGGCCGGCTCCTGGGGTATCGTGACGCCAGAGCGGCCTCGCCTGCGGAACCGCAGCGCGTCGCGCGGGCGGTCTTTCGCCCCGTTTCAGCGGCGGCGGGGGGCCCGGTAACGCGGCACGGGGACGCGGGACCAATCGGTATCCGAGCCCAAGTAGAAGCTCGTGTAGGACGGCTGGTTGTAGGTGGTCTGCTGGCGAGCGACCTCGGCGCGGTACTGCAGGTCGTGCATCAGCGTGTACAGCTTGTGGGCGGTAAGCTCGGTGCTGAGGTAGATGCGGATCGCCGTGCTGTCCACGGTGCGGACCAGCAGCTCTTCGCGCCAGTCCCCGAGGATGTCAGCAACCAGGCTCGGGGTGCCTTTGGTTCCGTTGTTCGTGCGGGTGCCGTCAGCGATGAGCAAGGGCCCGCGCAGCCAGTCGTTGATGCTGGGGGTCACCTCCAACGCACCGCCTACGATCTGCGTGGTCATGTCGCCGGACCAGCGGATGCTCATGTTGGTGCCGGGGATAGTCGAGCCGAGCGAGTCACCGTTCGCCGTCCACAGACCCATGCCGGTGACGGCCCATGCTTCCAGACCCGGCTCGTCGGGGAGGATGTCGCCCACCATGCCGCGGCCCGTATCAACCCCGCTGTAGGTGCCGAACAAGACCTCGCCGGTGGCGGCGTCCCGCATCGCGTGGCCGTAGGGAACGCCCACTCCGCCCTCGTGCACCATGTAGATCTCGAGGCCAGGCCGGTTCGGGTCGATGTCGGTGACGTGCAACGCGTCGCCATGGCCGAGGCGCTCTCTCACGCCCGGATTGCTGCTGCCGGGGGGCATGATGTCGAACGAGCTGTAGAGCAGGCTGCCGTCGTCGTCGATGGTAGCCGACCCGTAGACGATCTCTTGCTTGCCGTCGCCGTCGACGTCGGCCGAGCTCAGCGAGTGCGAGCCCTGGGTGGTGAGGGTGGCGAACTCGGGGTCGAGGCCGTCGCGTTGGTGCGGGGTGTCGTTAAACGGGTTCGTCATCGGCACGAAGCCGCTGTCGACGTACCAGCGCTCGCGGAGCTCCCGGCCATCCCAGTCGTAGGCGACGAGGGTGGTGCGCGTGTAGTAGCCGCGCGCGAAGACCGCCGACGGACGGCTGCCGTCGAGGTATGCCACCGTGGCAAGGAAGCGGTCGACGCGATTGCCAGGTTCGATACGCGGCAGCGCATAGTCACCCCACATCAGCCCGTCGTCATGCCGGGCTGGCTTGTAGTTCACGGTCTGCAACTCTTTGCCGGTGGCACCCTCGAACACGCTCAAGTACTCCGGCCCGTCGACGATGAAGCCCTGGAAATTACGCAGCAGGTTGCGGGCGCTCCGGGCTGGCGCGTACACGTCGATGAAATAGTCGGCGAGCGCCTGCGCGTCCGCTCGCGACAACGGATACGTGTACGTCGGCGCGATGCCGAGGGCGCCTTCGAGCGTCGCCGGCCAGTGCCCGGCGACAACCTCGGGGTGCGCGTGCCACTCGAGAAACATCTGCACCAGGTGCTCGTAGTAGCCGGCGCTGCTCAGCCGGTAGTCGTCAGCGTGCGAGAACCCCGCCTGCTCGTCCTCTACCGGCAGGCTGATGAGCTGCTCGGACACAGCGTTGCCGGTGGCGTCGTAGCGGATGACCTTCGTCCCCGGAGCGGTCTTGAACATCAGCTCCGCGCGGCCGTCCCCGTCAAAATCGTAGACGAGGAACTGAGTGTAGTGGGCGCCGGCGCGGATGTTCACGCCCAGGTCGATGCGGTAGAGCAGCGTACCGTCAGCCTCGTAGGCGTCGATGTAGACGGGCCCCGTGTAGCCGACGATGGACACGTCCCTGGAGTTCGATGGATCCCATTTTACGATGTACTCGTACCGGCCGTCGCCATCCAGATCGCCGACGCTCATGTCGTTGGCCGAGTACGTGTACACGTCACCGATGGGCGTGACCCCGTCAGCAGGCTTCTGCAGCGGCAGATCCCGATAGGCACCTGCCCAGGCTGTGACGGCGGCACTAGGCCGGTGCTCCACGCCCCGAACCACTGCAGCGACCCGATATCGATCGGGGGGCGTGCCCGCCTCGTCCAGGTAGTTGGTGCTGTCGGTGACGGTCGCGATGCGTATCCCGTCGCGGTAGACGTGAAAGTCCGCGCCGGCCATGCCGGTAGCGGTGTGCCCAGTGACCTCGTTGCCGAGCAGCCGCCAACTCAGGAACACGCCCTGCGAAGTAGCCGCCGCGACCAGGCCGCGATCGAGGTGCTCGAGTTGAGGCACGCACGCACTAGCCGGTTGGGCCCGCGCCGGCGTGGCCCATGCGAACATCGAGGCAAACACTGGGGCGATCACTGAGGCGATCACTCGGGCAAACACCGAAGCGAACACCGATGGGCAGAGCGCAGCGCTCACCAGAGTGCTCACCCGCAGCCGCCGACCTTCGTATGCTATTGCCATGTCGAACTCCCTCTTCGAGCCGGCAGGCACGCCGACAATCCGCCGAGCCCCAACCCTGACGTTAGGCAGCGAACGCTAGAGATGCTGAACTCTTCTGTCAAGCCGAGCAGAGCTGCACCAATCGGGCTGCTCAATGACCCACACTCACATCGAAGAAGAGCAGTAGAGCGAGATTGAGCTGCGCGACGTCGAGGGGCGGCAGGCTCATCCGACGGGGTCGTGCGCATCCCGCGCCCGTATCGCCTGACCTCGAGCACATGCCGCAGCGGCGAGCGCTCACCTGACAAGCCACGGCGACCGAAGCGAGTGAGGTGGGTGGGGGTACGAGTGAGAGTTTGGGGGACACCGCTATTCAGCCACGGCCAGCGCGACCGTTCAGCGCACCATCACGTCCACTCGCACCGGTTTGCATCTGCCCGGCGGTCTGGCGCCTGAGCCGCTCCACCCAGCCCAGGTGGACGAACCCGCTTGTCTCCCGATCGAGGCGCGGCGTCCACTCGCGCAGGGGCCGCCTCGGCCGTTCGCCGAAACGCCGCCGCGCGCGCGCAAGCCCGAGATCCAGGCGCTCCGCGCGGCCGCGGTGGCCCTGGTGCTGCTGTTTCATGGCTGGCCGACGCTCGTACCGGGGGGCTATGTCGGGGTGGATGTGTTCTTTGTGATCTCGGGCTACTTGATCACGCGCCAGTTACTGCTCGAGGTCGACCGCAGCGGCACCATCGAGCTGGTCGACTTCTGGGAACGCCGGGCACGGCGGCTCTTGCCCGCGTCTTTCCTCGTGCTCGTGACCTGCGTCGCGGCCAGCTTCGTCTGGGCGCCCGAGGGCGCCTGGCGCCAGTACTCTCGTGAGATCGCTGCCTCCGCGCTCTACGTCCAGAACTGGGCGCTTGGGCTCGACGCCGTCGACTACTTTGCAGCGTCCAATGCGCCGTCGCCGGTGCAACACTTTTGGACGCTCTCCGTGGAGGAGCAGTTCTATCTGGGGCTGCCGCTCGTGATGCTGGCGGTGCTCGGCGCTCGGCGCCGTCTCGCACGCCGGCGAGGCCGCCAGGGGCTCGCCCTCGCGATCGCCGCCGCCGGCGTGCTCAGCTTCCTATACTCCTGTTGGCTCACGCCGAGCACGCCGTCCGCTGCCTACTTCTCCACCGCCGCACGGGCATGGGAGTTTGCAGCGGGCGCTCTGCTGTCATTCGTCGCGCAGCCGATTGGCTCGCGGCGTCGCACCCTCGCGGCGGTCGTCGGCTGGGGCGTGATCTTCGTCGCCGCATTTGCCTTCGACGAGGGCACGGCTATGCCCGGTGCGGCAGCGGGCTTACCGGTGCTGGGCGCGCTGCTCGTGATCGGCGCCGGCCCGGTGGGGAGCTGGCTCTGCGCGCGCCCGATCCAGTGGCTCGGGGATCACTCTTATTCGATCTATCTGTGGCACTGGCCGCTGCTCGTGTTCGCGCCGCTCGTGCTGCGGCGGCAGCTCGGCGCTGGAGAGACGGCCGGGCTCGAGCTGTTGGCATTGGTGATCGCCGCCGCCGCCACACGCTGGGTGGAAGACCCGATCCGTTTCTCGCGCTGGCCGCGCCGCCCACTCGGCCGCGGCACGATCGCCCTCTGTAGCGCGCTGGGCATGGCCGTACTGGTCGGCGCGTCAGCGGGCACCATCGCCTGGGTTGCGGCCGAAGAACGAGCCTCGGCAGAGCTCGCCGCGCGCTTCGCGGCTTCCGACGCGCCCTGCTTTGGCGCCCAGGCACGCCGCAGTGCCGAGCCGTGCAAAAACCCCGACCTCGCGAACGTGCTCGTGCCGAACCCCGCGCTGGTGGCGGCGGATGATGTGCCGCGGCCCGAATGCCGCCAGGGCCGGGGAGACCAGCTGCGCATGTGCAGGCTCGGTCCCGCCGCAGGCTACGAGAGGCGCTTGGCCGCGATCGGCGACTCGCATCTGGCGGCGCTGCTGCCGGCCCTCGAAGCCATGGCCCGGCAGCAGAATTGGCGCATCGACGCCGCCGCCAAGAACGCGTGCTACTGGACGACCAGCACGCAACGGCGCCTGAGCCCTGCCAACATCGGCGCGTGCCAGCGCTGGAAAGCGGCGCTGAACCAGCAGCTTCTTGCGGAGCCGCCCTACGAGGCCATCCTGGTCACGCATCGCGCCGGCGCATTCTTGCCGGACGCCGACCCCGGCGAAGATCAGCAGACGACGATCGTGCGCGGGTTGGTCGAGAGCTGGAGGGCGCAAGCCGAGCGAGGCACGCGCATCATCGCCATCCGCGACAACCCGAGGGCCACCCGAGGCACGGCCGCCTGCGTGGCGCGCCACCGCCTGCTGGCCAACGAGTATTGCGCTCTCGATCGGGTGCGGGCTCTGGGCAGCTTCGATCCGCACGCCACGGCTACACGCGCGCTGCCAGGCAGCTCACTGATCGACCTCACCGATCTGTACTGCGACGCCGGCACCTGCCCCGCGGTGATCGGCAACGTCGTCGTGTATCGCGACGACAACCACATCACGGCCACGTTCTCCCGCACGCTCGCGCCTCGCCTCGGCGAAGAGCTCAAACGCCTCCTCGACTGAGGCGCGCCGCAGGGGCGTGGTCGCGATCCGGACTTGCGCGCGGACACGTGTCCGAAGACGGACGCACAGTGACACGCTCGACGCGACACAAGGCGCAAATCCCGCACGGAACGCTCGCCGGCGGCAACGGCACGAGGATTGCTGTTGGGAGCCTCATCGCCGAATCATCGCCGCCTCAACCCTCCTTGCCTGGAGCTCGCATGTCCCTACACCTCACCCCCGAACGAGCAGACAACTTTGACGCCGACGTGTTGATCGCCGGTGCTGGCCCGACCGGGCTCGCGCTAGCAGTGGCTCTGGCGACGCGCGGCGTCAGCGCGATCGTCATCGACCGTTTGAGCGAAGGAGCCAACACCTCGCGCGCGGCCGTCGTACATGCGCGCACGCTCGAGGTCCTCGAGCCCCTCGGTGTCTCGGGTGCCCTCAGGGAGCGCGGCATTCCGGCGCAGCGCTTCACCATTCGCGATCGCGACCGGGTGCTGGTGCCGATCAGCTTCGAGGACCTGCCGACGCGTTATCCGTACACGCTGATGGTATCCCAGGAGGTCACGGAGAGCGTGCTCAGCGCGCGCCTGGCTGCGCTCGGCGGGCAGGTGCTGCGGCCACGCACGCTCGTTGAGCTCCGTCAGGATGAGGCGGGAGCGACCGCCACCCTGGACGACGGCAGTCAGCTGCGCGCTCGGTACATCGTGGGCGCCGACGGCATGCATAGCACCGTTCGCCAATCGGTGGGCATCCCGTTTTCCGGCGGCAGCTACGGAGAATCCTTCGTGCTCGCAGACGTCCGCCTCACGGGCGCCGTGCCGAGTGACGAAGTGATCCTGTACTTCTCGGCGGCCGGGATGGTCGTGGTCGCTCCATTGCCGGGCGGTGTGCATCGGATCGTGGCGACGGTGGACGACGCGCCCGAGAGCCCCAGCGCCGCGTACGTGCAGGCGCTGCTCGACGCGCGCGGCCCGCAGCGTGAGCGTGCGCTCGTGCACGAGGTCCTGTGGGGCTCACGCTTCCGCGTCCACCACAGGGTCGCGGATCGCTATCGCGCCGGTCGCGTGCTGCTCGCGGGTGATGCGGCTCACGTGCACAGCCCCGCCGGCGGGCAAGGTATGAACGCGGGCATTCTCGACGCGGTGAGCCTGGCTCCTGCGCTAGCCAGGGCACTGTCCGGTGATCCCGCCGCGCTCGATGCGTATGCCGCCGAGCGCCGCCCGGTGGCGGAGCAGATCGTCGCCTTCGCCGACGTGCTCACTCGCCTCGCCACCGTACGCCCCGTGCTGCGAGCGCTGCGCAACCTGGTGCTGCGGACCCTGTCCCTGCTGCCGCCCTTTCGCCGCAAGCTCGCATGGCGACTCTCTGGGTTGATTTATCGTGCACCAGAAGCGTCCCGTCCGTTGCTCCCGTCAGCTGCGGGCGTGGCCCTGCCGGGATCGCACGTGCCAGCGCGAAATCAAGCGAGCCACCCGCAGGCTACGACGCACAGCGCCGCAGCCAGATAGAGCAGTACGCCATAGCCAGCGTAGGTGGCCACCAACAGGCGCCACGGCAACCGCGTTCCCAGGCTGGAGCCGAGCAGGAACGGGTAGACCACTCGCGTGGCCAGGTAGGCGCTGCCCGCGACAGTGGCGCCCAGCGGACTGACGAAGACCACGTGGAGCCAGAGTAGGCACACGAACGGTGGCATGTGCTCCAGCATGTTGAGCACGCAGCGGTCCGCCGCCAGCATTCCGCGGTCTCGTGAAAGGTACCGATCAAAATCCTCGCCGCGCGCACGATACTCCCGCCTTAGGCGCCGCTTGGTGCGCAGAACGCGTAGGTGAAGTGCATAATACACGGCGAAGTAAGCGACGGTGATGAGCACGGGGCCCGTTGCGAGCGGCGCTGCGTGGGTCACAATGGCGGCCATTCAAACATGAAAGCGCCACGAGGTGCGAGCCAAGATACCGCCGCTCGCGGGACGCCTCCCCCCGGTCGCGTCAGGCCGGAGTTTCCCGCGCTCGCGGCCCACGCGGGCCGTAGAGGCGCCGCGCCAGCTCGAGTAACCAGCGGCCCTCCGGCGTTGCCTGAACCTGGAGCTCGCCCTCCCGAGCACCTCGTAGAATCGAGGCCAACGCTGAGCAGGGGTGCTCGAGGCGCTCGATCAGGCGATACATCGTGGCGTGACCCAGACTGGCTCCGGTTCGCTCCATCCAGGCGTAGACCGCCGCCTCGAGCTCTGGGTCCGGCGCATGGGGCCGTTCGAGCTCGCTCGCGGGACCGAGCCCGTTGATTGCGCCCAGCACCCGCCCGGAGCGTTCGCGATAGCCGAGCGACCTCAGCTCCTCGGGGCGGATGGGTCGCCCAAGATAGATGTCCTGGCGACCCATGTTCACTGGAAACTCGCTGCGCTCCGCGAGCGGCTCGACCGGTAACCCGCCCGTGAAGCGCACGGGCACGATGGCGCTGCCTAGCTCGATGGCCAGGTCGATGAACGTGCCACTCATCTTGCTCACCTGGGCTCTACAGGAGAGAGCGCGCGTGCCCTCGATGTGGATCATCGAGCTCCTGCCGTCGCGGCTCATTTCGCCCGCGAGCTCGCGGAGGATGCCGGGCAAGGTGTCGGGAGCGTTGCGGTCGAAGTATTTGGTCGTGGTGACCCTCCGATGGCCGGGGTAGCTGAGGGTGTGCTGCAACAGCAGCTCCAGCCAGTGCTCGCGATTTTCGATCTTGGCCAGGGTCGTGATGGGCTTGCCGACGAATGCCGAAGCCAGGATCGCGAAGACCGCCGACTCGATCGCCACCTGATGGTTGCCGAGGAACAGCACCGGGCGCCGGCACGCCAAGCGCAAAGCGTCGACGTCCTCGATCTCGACACAGCCAACGAAACGCTCGATCAGCGTAGAGTAGAGCTGCTGAACCACCGTCGCCGAGCTGCCGCCCCAGCCCTGCCAAAAATCGATCACCCGGGGTAGCCACTCGTTAGCGGTGAGCCGCAACGGGCCGCCGGGAGGCAAGGCGTCGAGCGCGGCGGGCACGCTGTGCTTGGAGGCAGGGGGCCGCCCGGAGCTCGTTTCAGCGCTCTCCACGATGCGCATACCGAGCCCGGTCGCCAGGTAAATGCGTTTGCGGTCGACCCACAGCGACGCATCCGCCGAGGCATAGACCTCGGACAGGCCGCTCCCGATCTCGGTGATCTCCAGCGTGATAGTGATCGCGCGATTCTGAGGCACGACCTGACCGCGGTACTTCCACGTCATCGGGCGGCCCAGCGCGATCGGCTGAAAGCGCGGCCGCACGAAGGGCGCGCCCAGGTCCGCGTGCAACATGTAGAACTGCAGCAACTGGAGCATCGCCTCCAGCCCGAGCGACCCGGGCTGGACTGGATCTTGAAAGAAGTGCGCCTTGAAGAACCATTCTTCCGCGCGCACGGCCTTTTCGCCGCGCAGGCTCCCGAGGCCTTTCTGGCCGCCCCGGGCGTCGAAGGCCGTCACCGAGTCCAGCATCAGCAGCATGCCGTCAGCGAGCCGTAGGCTGCCCCTACAGTAGCGCTCGGGTCGTCCTGTTAGATCGACGTGCAGGTTCGAGGGCGCGTCCAGGAGCGCGAGCTGTTCACTGCTCGTGGGCAGACCGATCTGCTGCTCCAGGGCCGACTGGGGGAAGGAGCCAAAGCCGGTGTCCAGGCGATAGACGAGCGTGTCGCCCACGCTACAGGAGACCTCGAAGGTCTGGAGAATCATCCCGCCCGAGTGGGACATTGTCTCGAGCTTGGTGGTGGTCCGGATTGGACCCTGGCTCGGCAAGACCTCCGCGAAGAAGGTCCCCGTGCCGTCCAGGTTCCGGAACGAGAGGTCAGCTCGAGACAGGAGGGCGCTCCCCACATAGCTCGCGAGCCAACCGCAGGCTTGGAGCACTGCCTCGAGCAAGACGCAAAAAGGCATCGTGGGGTAGCCGTTGTGCTCGAAGTACCACGCGGTCGGAGGCGCGTCGTACTCGATGACGATGGCAGCTCCGGGCTCGCCCACGCCGAGCTCGCCGTCGATGTGCGCCACTCGGCTCATGAAATGGTAGGGAGGGCCCGGCAAGCGCGCCACCCGGCGCAGGCCGTCGAAGACCGCATACATGGGGCCAAACGCAGCGGAAGGCTTGCCCCACGCGCACGCCACGAGTGAGGCGTAGTCGAAGCGGAAGCCGCCGACCGTGAGCGCAGCCTGTTCCGCGCCGAGGTTCGCGCTGCCGCCATCGAGGCCGGCCTGAAGCTGACACTCTGGGCTCGACAGCGGCCAGTCGGGCACCAGCCGCAGCCCGACGCGGCGCGCGTGGAACGCCTTCAGCCCATCCACCGTACCGAGCAAGTCCGCATACAGCAGGGGGTAAGGGCCCGAATGCACCTCTTCCACAAACAGCTCGCACACGAGCTCGGACGAAGTCGGTAGGACCTGACCGCGACACTGCAGGACATACGGCTCCTCAGGCACGGGTTCGAAGCGCCAGCCGTCTTTGCTCAGGGTGTGGCCCAGGGCAGCCAGGTAAAAGGCCATGGCCTGCAGACAACCTTCGAACATGAGCGTCCCCGGCATGCACGGGTCGTTCTTGAAATGACCCGCAAAAAACCAAGCATCGGAGTGTATGGCCTGAATGGACTTCAGATAGCCTCTGCCCCACGGGCCGCCCTTTGGGTTTAGCTCTTCGATCCGACCGAGCAACAGCATCGGGCCGCCCTGGATGCGCGGCGTGCGAGTGTGCGTGAGCCCGAGCTCGTAACCGTGGCCAAAACACGCGTGCAGCTTGCCTTCGGAGAACGCACGCACCCGTTCGAGCGAGTAATCCCGCGGCGGCTGAACGAGGCCCGCATCCACGCGCGCGTCGGGCTGAATCTCCTGCGCCTCGGGTGTCCAGAGCACCCCGCCCGAGCGCTCGAGATCCTCTGCGCTGAAGAACCCGGCTTGCCCTTGGCGCACACTGAGCGCGGGCCGACCCTGGAGCGTGCAGTCGTAGTGAAAGAACAACAGCCGAACGTCGCCCTGCTCCGCGTGGCCGTCGATGTCGATATGGTAATGCAGCGTGTCGCCGGCGCGCGGCAGCGAGCCATGATAGGTCAGCTCGCAGCCGAGCAAGCGATACACGCGAGAACCGCGGTTAAGCAAGTCGACGCCCAGGTACGAAATCAAGAACAGATCGGCTTGCCCGGCCTCGATCAGGATACCGGCGGGCATGGTGCCGTCGTTCAGGTACCAACTGTCCGGGAGCACATCGGTTTCGGTGGAGACGCTGCCCAGGCCCATCGACGCGGGCTCAGCGTCCAGCGCGACCACCCGATCGGCGAGCAACAGCGGCGGCTCGGGCATGCGGACCTGCAGCGAGTAGGCGTCCTGCGCTTTGAAGCGCGGGCCAAACAGCTCGGAGATGCGCCCGGAAGCGTGGAGCTCGAGCTCCGCACGGGTGAACGCCAGCGGTGCCCGCGCTGCCAGCAGAGGAGCCGCGGGGGATGGCTCCGAGAGCAGCGGCTCGACTTCGGCAAGCTCGGGTACGGCGCCTATCTGGCTGAGCGCATGCATCGCCCGCTCCTGCCCCTGCAGAAACTGTCGCTCTAGCCTCAGTTGGGTGTAGAGGTAGTCGCTGTGGACGGCCGCGACCTGGCCGCGCTGCGCGACGTGGCGGGAAACAACGCCGGCAAGCAGAGATTGCGGCGCCGAGTCGCGTGCGCTTGGGTGCTTCGGGTCCTCGCTCGGGAGCCACGCGGGGGGAGGGGCCATGCGCTGCAGCCGGACGAGCACGGGCGCGTCCGACCCACTGGGCAAGACACGAAGCTGTTCCTGTGCCCGGTCGAAAGGTGGCAGCTGCGGCTTTGGCCAGTGAGCGTCAAAGCGACACACGGGCGGCTCCGGCGGCGGGCGGCTAGCTCGCAACGCCTGCAGGTGCCGCGACGGCTCTGCCAGTGCCGAAGCCCCGAAGGCTGGCGCATCGAGCCAGACGCTCCCCCGTTGCCCGCCGAGCGCGACAATGCTGACCCGCGCCGAGCGCCTCACTGAAGACACCCAGGGGCGCAGCAGACCCGAGCCCGAGTCATGGGGCAGGGCTCGGTGAGCGCAGCACAGCACTGCCGCGGCCACGTTCACGAGACCCCACGCCGCATGCGCGTGGCCAAACAGCAGCGATAGATCGGCGTCAGCCTGGTCGTCAGCGGCGCTGTCGCCGAGCCGGAGCAGCGCCTCGCCCGAGCTGTTCGGGGCGTCGTTTCTCAGCACCGCGAGCACCGTGTCGCCGTCGCGCTCGGCGTCGGCAGCGCGCTTCAGCACCAGGACCACGGCGGCGTCCGCGGCTGCGACATTTGGACGATACGCGAGCATGGCACGCGCCGCTTCGTGGACCGGCTCGGCACAGAGATCGACCGCGCCGACCAACGCCGCGTCGATTTCGCCCGACGCGAGGCCGCGCGAAGCGAGCTCCAGCGCTCGTATGCCCGAGAGCTCCTCGGCGGATAGCGTCAAGCTGGGTCCGCCGAGGTCGAGCTGATGGCTCACGCGGTTGGCGACGATGTTCGGCATCGCTCCGATGACGCCCGCCGCTCCCAGGAGGGGCACGACTCCGTCGCGTGCCTCGGCCATCCAACGCGGCGAGGCGCCGAGGTCAGCAGCCCACTGCGCGAGCCGCCAGCGTGCGCCATGCCGGGCGATCTCAGCGTCGCATTGCATACCCACGTACACGCCCGTGCGCGCGTTCGGCAGCGGCGCTGCGCTCGCTACGGCCTCCAGAGCGGCCGCGAAGAGCAGCAGCTGTTGCGGCAGCGCCTGCTTCAGATCGTTGGGCGGAAAGCGCAGACCTCGCAAGGGTAGCGAGATCTCCTGCGCCTGGTGTTGTCCCTGGCCGGCGGCGATGCGACCGGTGTAGAGCTGCTCCGCGAAGTCTGCGCTGGAAGTGCCGTTGCCGACACGGGCGCCGATTCCGACGACGACGATCGGTACGGCGCCGCTCGTGGGTCGCGCCTGTGCGGATGCGGGGTGCGGCCGATTCCGAACGCTCGGCGACGGAGCGCTGGGAGGTTCCTCCACGATCAGGTGGGCGTTGTTGCCTCCGAAGCCGAAGGCGTTGATCGCGGCGAGCCGAGGTTGCGCTGTCGGCCAGGGCTCTGCCTCGCCGAGCAGGCGAACGGGCGCATCTGAAAGCTCGGGCGCGGGCTGGGCCACGGCGGGCGCGGGAGGCAAGACGCCGGCTCGGAACGCGCCGAGCACCTTGATCAGCGCGGCGCCGCCAGCGGCAGTGATCAGGTGGCCGAGGTTGGCCTTGAGCGAGCCGATCGGCAGGGCCGCGCTCCGCCCGGAGAATACCTCGGCCACGGTGCGAAGCTCCGTGGCGTCGCCCACCCGTGTCCCTGTCGCGTGACATTCGAGCAGCGACACCGCGCTGGGCTCGAGCCCCGACGCCGCATACGCCGCGCGCAGCGCGTTCACTTGCCCCGCCTGCGAAGGCACGAGCAGGCCGCGACCCCGACCGTCGTTGGACAAGCCGATGCCGCGGATCACGCCGAGGATCGTCTCGCCCGAACGTGTCGCGTCTGAAAGGCGACGCAAGGCGAAACACACCGCCCCCTCGGCAGGCACGAGCCCGTCGGCGCTGGCGTCAAAAGGCCGACTCTGTCCGCTGGGGCTCAGCGCCCCGAGCGCGCTGAAGCCGACATGGATGAACAGATCATCGGCGCAGCTCACCGCGCCCGCTAGCATCAGATCGGCGCGCCCGTCCTGCAGGGCGTCGCACGCGAACTTGATCGCATACAGCGAGGAGGCACACGCGGCGTCGAGCGCGAACGCCGTCCCACCGAGCCCCAGCGCACGGGCGAGCAGGTGCGCGGGCAGACCCGACATGAATCGGTTTCGAGGGTCCACGGCAGCCAGGCCCAAGCGCTCGGGCCAGTCGGGCTCGAGGAGGTGAGCGGGTTGCGCAGACAACCAGACCCGCTCTGCGAAACGCGACAGGGAAGCGCAGGGATACGACAGGTTGCCGACCGCGAGCCCTACGCGCGAGCGATCTCCCGAAAAACACGCTGCTCGCAGGGCCTCTCGCCCGACGTGTAGCAACCATTGAAACAGTGGGTCCAGGCTCTGGACCTCGGCGGCAGGCAGAGCGAAGCCCTCCGGCTCGAAGCTGCGCTCGAAGCCGACGACATAACCACCAACATCCGAGCTCGTCCCATCGTCGGAGCTTTGCGCGGTGGTTCTCGACATTCGCTCAGGCGCTACGCGCCACCGCTCCCCCGAAGCGCGGCCGAGCACCGAGCGGCGTGCCAGCACCAGCGTCCAGAGCTCGGACGGACTCAGCGCAGACGGCAAGACGCAGGCCTGCCCGACAATGGCGATCGGGTCAAAGCTCATCGGCGTGCGGCCGCCGCGTGACTCGACCTCGCAGGCAAGAGATGGGTCGAAAGCTCGCGCAATTCGGCGACGGCGCGCCCCTGGGCGTCGGTGAACAGCAGGTCGGTGACGATGCTCGCGGCGTCTGCCTCACGGCAGCTCAATACACAACGCACAGGTCCGGCAATGGCTCCCTCGACGTCGATGTGCACGGCACCGATACCCGTCGGCAACGCCGCGCCACCGGAGAGGTGCCGCGCCCAGAGCAGCGCGAGCTGCAGGCCACCATCGAGCAGCGCCGGGTCGAGCAACCAGGGCCCAGGCCAGGCCCGACCCGTCACGCCCGTGAGCAACGCGCTCAGCCCGCTTTCGGACACGCCCTCGATGTGTTCGATCACCTGAAATGCCGGGCCATGAAACAGGGCATCCGGGCCATAGATTCGCCCCGCCCACGGTGACCGAGCGCTCCAGCTGACGGGGCGAGAGGCAGGGGCAGGGGCTTCCTCGCGCGCTTCGACGCTGGCCACATAGTGTTGAAGACCGTCTGCCCCGAGCAGCTCGAGAAGAGCTCGCGGCGAGTCGCGAGTGTCAGCGCGCCGCGCCTTCACGCAGAAGCGTCGAGACTGCCCGGCGTCGTATTCCGGAAGCCGAATGCCTGAGCGCACGTGCACGCCGCGGAACGCGACGTTACCGAGCTCGGGCCACCAGCCCCGCGCGCAGCGAGCAAACCATTCGAGCACCAGTACCACGGGCACCACCGGCACTCCGTCGATTCGATGCGCGCCGAGAAACGGATAGCGCTCGCGGTCGACGACCACGTCGCGGACCAGCTCGTTCCGCTGGCCTTCAGCGCGGGCGCCCAGAGCGTAGCCGCGACTGATGACGACCTCGCTGCTCGACTCGCCCGCTCGCGTGAGCTCCTGACAGACGTGGCGTGCGCCCGCGCGGAGCGGGATCACGGGCACACCCCTGCGAGCGAAGTGCTGGCGCAAGCGCTCGTCCACCATACCGCCATCCCACGGCCCGAAGCCCAGCGCTCGCACCAGGCACCGGTCGCCCCGGCGGCGTTGCTCGAGCGCCGCCACCTTGTTCAGGATTTCATTGGCGAGCCCGTAGGCGCCCTGGCCCGGGTTGCCGACGCGCGCCACGACCGACGAGAACAGGAACACGAAGCTCAGCTCGTCGCTCCGCGTGGCCTCGAGCAGCGCCGCGAGGCCCAGCACCTTCGGCTCGAAGACGCGCTCAAATTGGGCCTCGGTCTGCTGCGCGAGCGCCTTGTCCGCGAGCACCCCGGCGCCATGGATGAGACCGGTGATCGGTCCCCAGCGCTCACGCACGTGAGCCAGAGCCAGACGCACCTGCCGGACGTCGCTGACGTCGAGCGTTTCGTACTGGGCTTGCCCGTGCGCCGCCTGGATGGCGGCGAGTGTGTGCCGGATCTGGCGCCCCGCTTGCACGGCCTCGAGGCGCGCCTTCAATGCAGCGGGCGTCGGTGGTTTACCGGCGGCGTGCGCCTCGGACAGCAAGACGCGCTGGAGCTCGAGCTCGTCGACCAGGCCTCGAATGCTCTCGGGCTCCTCCGTCAGCGCCGTGCGCCCCAACAAGACAAAGCGGCACCCATAGCGCTCGGCGAGCGCCACGACGCAAGCGCTCGTCACGCCGCGGCCTCCACCGGAGACGACGATGACCGATTCTGGATCGAGCCTCACCGCGGGCAATGCTGCGTCCTCGAGCGGAGCCGGTTGGGCCTCGAGGATAAAGCGGCCGCTCGCGCTGAGCCCCACCTCGGGTTGGTCGCCACCCGCGCAGAGCTCGGACCAGATGACGTTGGCGATCTCGCTCGCGGAGCGCCCGCCTCGTTCGATGTCCAGCGCTCGCACACAGGCCGCTGGCCACTCGCGCGCGGCGGTCTTGGCGAGGCCTGGCGCTCCGCCGAGCCAGGCGCGCTCGGAGCCGCGCAACCCGAAATCCGCGCCGGTGTCTTGCACGCTCACAAACGTCCCGCCGCGTTCGGTGAAACGCGCCGCCACCGCGCGGAAGGCTCGGAAGGCCTCGCGGTTGACCGTCAACGCTGCCGCCGCATCCTTCACGTCGCGTAGACCCCCGAGAAAGATCACCGCACCGGCGGCCTCCGGAACCTGTTCGACCAGGGTCGCCCGCGCGCCACGCTGCGACAGGATCGCGACGAGCGCAGCGCCGATCCCGCCGCCGTCATTCGTGACCACGACGCCGTCTGGATCGAACAGGCCTGGGGTCCCCAGGCCCAGGGCTAGCAGAGGTCGCGCCGCGACGAGCCAGCGCCCGAGCCCTTCGGCCTCAGCGGCTCGAGACGGCGCTCCGGAGCGGGCCTCTGGTTTGCCGTTGGCGCGCCGGTCGCTGGCCTCACCGGAGGCGCGTTCACCGGGGGCGAGTTTGTCGGCGCTGCGCGGTGAGTCGCTCGATCCTCCGCGTGTTCGCGGACCCGGAGTGTCGGGCGGAGGATCCGGATCGCCGACGGGGCCGCGCATCGTCTCCACGTAAAACGTCGCGATCTGTCGAATCGTGCGCTTTGACGCCAGATCGGCGGCCGGCACTTCGGGCAAGGACGGCTCTTTCTTGCGCAAAGCCGACACGATCTCGACGCGCTTGATAGAGTCCACGCCGAGGTCGCCCTCGAGGTCCATCTCGACTCCCAACATCTCGAGCGGGTAACCCGTGCAGGCCGCGACGACGCTGAGCCCCAGCGCCTCGAGCTTTTCCTGCGAGGGCGGAGCCACGGCCGCGACGCTGATGCTCGGACTGGCGGAGTGTGCTGCGACGACCCGATCCGGTATCGGCAGAGCGGAGTGAGCAGGCCCGCTTCGTTGTGCCAGAGCCGAGGGCGGGGGAGGCGGTGGGGGGGCGGCCCAGTCTGTGGAGACAGGGGGGTCTAGGCTTTGCAACGCCGGCTGCACCGCAACCGGCAGCGCGCCCTCAAACGCCAGACCCGGCTTGCCGGTGAGGATCGCCGTCAAGCTCGCGAGTGAAGACTCGGTCGAGCGCAGAAACGCGGCGTGGGCCTCTGCGGAGACGCGCTGAAAGGTCTGATGACACTCGATGGTCTGACGCTGGGTCTCCTGGAAAGCCTCGAGCCACGCGAGTTGCACCGCTGGCTCGAGGCTGCCGCGTTGCCAGCCCGGAGCGGAGGGCGTGCTCGGCGGGCTCGCGGAGAGGATAGCTTGAACGGGTTGGGCCTGGCGCTGCGCGTCCGCCCGCGTCCCGTTCGTGCTCGGCGGAGGCAGCGGCATTGGCGCCTCCCTCGAAGCTGGCATGTGATCATCGCTGGGCCTGTTCGTCATGATCATTCCTCCAACGGGCGCAGCCGCCTGCGGCGTGTGACTCGCGCCGTTTCCTGCCGCTGGCGGGTACGGCTTGCCGTAGCTCGAACCCCTTATCTTCACGCTTCCCGTCCCCGCATTCGCACCGCTGCCACGCAAAGGAGGCTCCGGCTCGAGCGAGAAATCCGACCATAGCCGCTCGTAAGCGAGCGGTACTCCCGCCACGGACAGCTGCCCCAAGCCTTCGCTCAGACTGGCGAGATCGGAACGGCCTTCGCGGTTCAAGGCGATTGCGCGGTGCTGACGCTGGCCGAGGATGTGACCGACCAAACGCGTCAATACGTTGCGTGGCCCCACCTCGACGAAGCTACGAATGCCCGCAGCATACATGGCCTCGATCTGCTCGACGAAGCGCACCGGTTCGGTGAGGTGTCGGGCAAGCAGGTCGCGGATCGCGCCGGGGTCCGCGGGATAAGGCCGCGCGCTGCCGTTATTGTAGACCTCGATGATTGGCGAGCGAAACGGCAGCGTATCGAGGAAGGCGCGCAACGGGGCGCGCGCAGCGCTCACGATGTGCGAGTGAAAGGCGCTCGCGACCGGCAGCCGCGTGCTGCGCAAGCCCGCCGCTGTCAGCTTGCCTTCGAGCTCGGCGATGCGTTCGGTTGGGCCCGACAAGACCAGCTGCCTCGGCGCGTTGTAGTTGGCGATGACCACGTCGCCCCCCGCGGTCAGATGCGGTAGGAGGTCCTCGACGCTCGCCGCCACAGAGGTCATCGCACCGGGCGTCCCGCTCGCGGCGGCCGCCATCAGCTCGCCACGTTTGCGCGCGATGCGGAGCATATCGATCGACGATATCACCCCTGCCGCGCACAGAGCGCTGACCTCGCCGAAGCTGTGCCCAGCGACCGCGTCCGGTCGTACCCCGAGCTCCCGCAGCACCGCCAGCAACGCGAGACTCACCGCCCCGATCGCCGGCTGCGCCCAGTGGGTCTGCTCGAGGCGTGCCGCCTGACCTGCGCGCGCGGCGTCGTCGAACACCGGCTTCGGGTAGACGACCTCGTCCAGATAGGGCTCGCCGGGGCCGAGCTCCAGCGCACGCGCCGCGTCCCAAGCGTCCTGGGCAGCCCGCAGCGACATCGACACCTCCGCGCCCATGCCGAGATACTGGCTACCCTGACCCGGAAACAGGAACGCGACACCAGCGGCGTCGCCGCCGCGTGCCAGCTCGAACGCGCCGGGGACCGCCCCGGGTTTGCCCGACGCGGCGAGCTCGGCGGCACGTTCCAGCTTCGCGCTCACATCCACGGATGTCCCCCCGAGCACGAACGACCGCCAGTGCGACGAGGCGTCAAACGATTCCTGCGTCGAGCGAGCCGCCGCTGACAAGTTCCCACCAGCACGCAGGCCGAGTGCCAGCTCGCGACAGCGAGCGACCACGGCCTCGGCCGTCGCGCCCCCGATCAACACCAGCTCGGCGCTGGCGCTCCGGACTCGCAGCGCGCGCGGCGCGGACCCGCGGTACTCCTCGAGGGTGACGTGGAAATTCGATCCTCCGAAGCCAAACGAGCTCACGGATGCGCGGCGTGGATGGTCGCCCCCACGCACCCACGGACGCGCGCTGGTATTCAAAAAGAACGGGCTCTCCTCGATGGCGAGCCGAGGATCTGGACGTTCCACCTTGATGGTCGGCGGGAGCACTCGGTGTGCCAGCGCCAGTGTTGCCTTGAACAATCCAGCAGCGCCAGCGGCGGCTTTTGTATGGCCCACTTGAGATTTCACCGAGCCGAGCGCGCACCAGCCGCGGTCGGCGCGCCCGCTCTCTTCGAACACCTGACGTAACGCCTGAAATTCCGCGTGATCGCCGGCCCTGGTTCCCGTGCCGTGAGCTTCGACCAACTCGACCGTATCGGGGCCGTAACCCGCCTGCTCATAGGCGCGCCGCAACGCCAACATCTGCCCAGCGGGCAGCGGCGCGTACACGCTCGTCGCACGCCCGTCCGACGAGCTACCCACGCCCTTGATCACGGCGTAGATGCGGTTGCCGTCACGCTCCGCGTCGGCGAGCCGCCGGAGCGCGAACATGCCGATGCCCTCGCCCAGCATGGTGCCGTCGGCCTGATCCGAGAACGGGCGGCAGTCTCCTGTCGGTGAGAGCGCCGGCGTCTTGCTAAAGCAGACGTACATGAAGATGTCGTTCACCGTGTCCACCCCGCCAGTGACGACGAGGTCGGACCCGCCGAGCCGCAGCTCGCTGACGCCCATGGCGAGCGCAGACAGGCTGCTGGCGCACGCCGCGTCCGTGACGCAGTTGGTGCCATGCAGATCCAGACGGTTCGCGATCCGGCCTGCGACGACATTGCCCAGCACGCCGGGGAAGGTGCTCTCCTGCCACTCGACGTAGTTGGAGGCGATGCGATCGCAGACCTGAGCGACGCTCTTCTCGTCCAGGCCTTGCTCGCGCAACGCCTTCACCCACACGGGCCGCTGCAGCCGGCTCACCATTGAGCCGAGCAACTCTTGAGCCGAGGTGACGCCCAGGATGACGCTGGTGCGATCTCGCGGAATGTCCTTGAATTGGCCCTGGCAGGCATCCGAGAGGACCTGCTGCGCCACGATCAAACCGAGCAGCTGAGCAGTATCTGTGGCGCGCAGGTTCGAAGGGGGTATCCCCCACCCGAGAGCGTCGAAGTCCACGTCTTGCAAGAATGCCCCGCGCTTGGCGTACGTCTTGTCGCGCGCACGCGGATCGGGGTCGTAGTAGTCCTCGATCAACCAGTGCGACGGAGGTACGTCCGTCATCAGGTCCCGCCCCGCCAGGATATCGCGCCAGAAGCCGCCCTTGTCGACGGACCCCGGAAAGAGAGCGGCGACTCCCACGATAGCGATGGGTGAGCTCGCGTCGATGCCGTTCAGCTTGGCTTTAACCTCACGAGCCACGCTCGGAATCTAGGGTCAGCTCGCGCCAAACCGCAATTGACTCTGCAGCGCGCCCTTGCCGCGTCTCACCGCTGAAATCATGTCGTGATTTGCGACCTCGTCGCGCGCACGGCTGCCCGTTGCATGTCGCCGCGTCCGAAAATGCTGGTTCGGCGGTTCACGGAAAACTTGGTGGTGTACGGAGCTGGACGCTCTCGGGTACTGTGCTCGGCAATCGCGCGCGTTCAGGCGTGCGGACGAGGGCCGCACGAGTCGAGGCCCTCCACCGGTGAGCTGGTCTCGTCATGAAGTGGCTAAGAGAGGCGACCCCCCCCGCGTTCGATCCCACCTCGATCGCGGCGCAGGTGGCGCGGGTTCGCGAACAGGCGCATCTGATCCGCGATGGGGAAGGGCGTCTCGGCATCGGCCTCGCGGGTCGCTGCGTGGCAACCGACGAGGTTTGGAGCGCTCGCTCGGCGCGGAGCGAAGCGTTCGAGCTCGTCGGCGTCTTGCCGTCGCTCTATCCGGAGTGGCTGGGCGGGCGCGCCTTCACCGAGGCGCATCGCCTGCGCTTCCCGTATGTGGCGGGCGAGATGGCCAATGGCATCGCGACACCCCGTCTCGTCGTGGCCATGGCGCGCGCCGGTATGCTCGGCTTCTTCGGCGCCGCGGGGTTGCCGTTGCCTCTCGTCGAGGCAGGCCTCGGCGAGATCGAGCAGCGCCTCGCGTCCGAGGCGGGCGAGCGGCCTTGGGGCGCGAACCTGATCCATTCCCCGGCTGAGCCCGCGCTCGAAGAGGCTGTGGCGGAATGTTACTTGGCGCGGCGTGTGACCCACATCTGCGTTTCGGCCTTCATGGCGCTCACGCCGGCAGTGGTCCATTGCTCCGCGTCCGGGTTGAAGCGCGATGCGCGCGGTCGCATCCTGCGCGCCCGGCACATCTTCGCCAAGATCTCGCGCCCGGAGCTGGCGGCCGCGTTCATGTCCCCCGCGCCGGAAGAGCTGCTCGAAGCGCTCGTGTCTCGGGGCAAGCTCACGCGCTCCGAGCTCGAGCTCGCCCGCGAGGTTCCCGTCGCCGAGGACATCACCGTCGAGGCGGACTCGGGGGGGCATACGGACAACCGCCCGCTGGGCGCCCTCCTGCCGATCATCCTCTCGTTACGCGACCAAATGGCGGCGCGGCATCAGTTTGCCGACCCGATCCGCGTGGGCGCAGCGGGAGGCCTCGGCACGCCATCGGCCGTCGCCGCGGCGTTCGCGCTCGGAGCCGCCTACGTCGTCACCGGCAGCGTGAACCAGAGCGCTGTCGAGGCGGGACTGTCGGATGCCGCGAAGGCGGAGCTCGCGCAGGCGAGCCTCTCGGACGTGATGATGGCACCGGCCGCCGACATGTTCGAGCTCGGCGTGAAGGTCCAGGTGCTCAAGCGCGGCACCTTGTTTGGCCTGCGCGCCCAGCGCCTGTATGAGCTGTACCGCAGCTACGACGGCCTCGAGGCCCTACCAGGTGAAGCTCGGCAACGCCTCGAGCGCGAGATCCTCGGAGCCCCGTGTGAGGAGATCTGGGTCGCCGTGCAGCGCCATTTCGAGCGCCAGGACCCAGAGCAACTGCGCCGTGCCGAGCGCGAGCCCAAGCACCGCATGGCGCTCGTCTTCCGCTGGTACCTCGGCTTGTCGAGCCGCTGGGCGATCGACGGCAACCCCGGGCGCAAGCTCGACTACCAAATCTGGTGCGGGCCGGCGATGGGCGCCTTCAATGCCTGGGTCAAGGGCTCCTTCCTGGAGCCGCCCAGCCAGCGCTCGGTGGTGCAGATCGCGTTGAACCTGCTCGAAGGTGCCGCCGTCGTGACCCGTGCCCACCAGCTCCGAATCGCCGGCGTCCCCGTTCCCCCAGCTGCCTTTGCATTCACTCCGCGTCCGCTCGGTTAGGCGTGCGGTCTGAGCGCGGCTCGGGAGTGAGCAGGTGTGCGAGAGAATTTGCTGCCCCCACTCGCGCGCCCAGAGGCGCGCGGTCTCCCCCTAAGCTGCGCGGCGCAGCTGGGGGAGACGCGTTGGCAGTCGC
Source organism: Deltaproteobacteria bacterium (assembly GCA_043747815.1). Lineage (GTDB taxonomy): Bacteria > Myxococcota_A > Polyangia > Polyangiales > Polyangiaceae > SZUA-265. Next base: position 20,201 of record JAYTOL010000061.1, on the reverse strand, counting down.
CCGGCACCTGCTAAAGTCTCTGGATGTGGCGACCAGCAAATGCCCTGAACGAAATCCCGCGCGCTGAGCTCCCTCGTGTCCCTACGCTTTTGAGCGTTGCTCTCTGGGCCGCCCTGCTCGGCGCCATCGCCTGCGGCGGTGACGACCCGGGGCGCCCAGTCGAAGCAGGCTCCGCCAGTGGGGCCGGGGGCGAGTCGAACCAGGCGACGGGCGCTGAATCGGGAGGCGCCGCCGTCGAGGCAGGTCCACCGCCGACCCCGCCAGACGGTCCCATGGAAACGTTGCTCTCGGAGTACCGGGACTGGCAGCCCCGCACCGGCGCTCCGATCAACGTCTCCAGCGACATCTTCGCGCTCTGCCGTTCGCCGTCGCTCGCCGAGAATGCGTTCGTCGACAGCGAGCACGGCCAGAGTCGCATGTTGATGGATTGGCTGAACCCGGCGGCGCGCGCCGGGTTCGAGTCGCTCGACGATGCGGGGTTTGCGCCCGGCGCTGCCATCGTGAAGGAGAAGCTCAGTTACTCCGCGGGTGGGGGGCCTGAGCTCGTGGCTATCGGTCTCATGCTCAAGCACGAGCCGGGCTTCGCCTCCGAAAACGGGGACTGGGAGTTTGCCTATTGGGAAGCAGCGCCGGGCTTGATCGATGGGCCCGATCAGTCGGCGTACTGCGCGGGCTGTCACGCCAGCTCGCCCACCGATTTCGTGTTCCTGGACGACAGTTGGCGCGATTTGTCCGAGCCAGAATAGACGTCCCGCGAAAATCGGGGTGCCCACTATCGGCAGCAGCGCCCTGGCGCCGATCGGCACAGGACACTAGAACGCCGTATCTCATATGCTCTACGACGTCGTCATCGTGGGAGGCGGCCCTGGCGGCCTCTCGGCTGCTCTCGCGCTCGGTCGCGGGCGCAAACGTGTCCTGCTCTGTGATTCGGGTTCGCGAAGAAACGCGGCGGCCGAGCACATCCACAATTTCGTTACTCGCGACGGAACACCCCCCGACGAGTTCCGGCGCATCGGTCGCGAGCAACTCGCCACGTACTCGAACGTGGAAGCGCGAAACGTGCGCGTCGAATCGATTTCGGGAGCGCGCGGCGCGTTCCACGTCGCCCTGGCGTCCGGGAGCGTCGAAGCCCGTCGCGTCCTGCTCTGCACGGGGATGGTCGACGAGATGCTCGCGATCGACGGCTTCAGCGAGCTCTGGGGCAGCGCGATCTTTCAGTGCCCCTACTGCCACGGGTGGGAGGTGCGAGACCGCGCCTTTGGGTATCTGGCTCGCGCAGCAGACTCGTCGCATCTGCTTCCGTTCTCGCTCCTCCTGCGGGGCTGGGCGCGCGACGTCATCAGCTTCACGGGTGGTGCCTTCGACGTACCGGACGAGGCTCGCGTCACGCTCGAGGCCGCAGGCATCCGGATCGAGACTGAAAAGGTGGCGCGCCTCGTCGCGCGGGGCCAAGCGCTCGAAGCCGTCGAGCTCTCGAACGGCACCCGCGTGCCATGCGACGTGCTCTTCACGCATCCACCGCAGCGGCAGGTCGAGCTGGTGCGTGCGCTCGGCCTTGCGCTCGACGGTGACGGGTACGTCCAGGTCGACGCGATGAAACGCGAGACCTCGGTTCCAGGCATCTACGCGGCAGGCGACCTCACGACGCGCATGCAGGCGGCCATCACCGCGGCCGCCTCCGGCACTCACGCGGCGGCGATGATCAACATGGAGCTCACGGCGGAGCTCGCGTCCCGCGGCTTGCTGTAAGCGAGCTGGAACAGGCGCGCCGACCGCGTCGACGGCCCGTGGACACGCTCCCTTTCTATCGAGGTGGCCCTGCCGGGTGCGTCAACAGGTGTCGTTGCACGTCGTCAGTCCAGGCCGAGCCCGGATAGCGTACGACCATCTGGCGCGCGGCTGCGCGGGCCTCGTCCAAGCGCTGGAGGTCGACCAGTGCTCGGACGGCGATCCAGCTGCGCTCTGGGGCGTTCGCGCTGTTCGGAAACCGCTCATTTCCGGAGAGCGCCAGGTTCAGCGTCCGCTCCGAACGAATTGCCTCGGGCTGACGCAGCTCGGCCATCAGTGCGCCCTCGTCGAGGGGTGCCGCTGCGCCAGCCACCCCCCCGACTTGCAGGGCCCAGAGCAAGCAGCCCAGGGCGGCGGTGGCCAGCGCCGACACGACGATGAGCAGCCGCCCCTGACGCGTCATTCAGCCTCGAGCTGCGGCAGCATCAGTCAAAGCTCGGAAGGTCGCCGCGATTGATCGTGCGCTCATGACCGTACGTGCGCTGAAGGTTGGCGACGCTGTTGGCTGTGCGCTGGTAACCTGCCCAGACGCTAAATAGCACCCAGGGCGCGGCGTTGCCCTCGAACATGGCCCCGGGATCGGGAATCGTGCCCGTTTCGTGCAGCGGGATCGGCATCGTGTCACCGAAGACGCCCCGGGCGTTACCATACAGCCGCGTGAACGGCTGGTTCGTCCCGTACGTGTCTGGGCCCGCCAGATCGGCGTATGCCTTGCCCGGATAGATCGAAGCGTTGGGGTTCCCGCTAGAAGGGAAGATCCAGACGAGGTTGTCCAGCCCCTTCGTCTCCGTCAGGTAGTCAAACATCAGCCGCCACATCTGAACCAGTTGATCGCTGCTGCCCTTCGCGTACCAAAACCAACCATTCGGCTGCGACTCGTGGAAAGGGGCCCAAAGTACGGCGGCACCAGCGTCCTCGAGGCGCTGCAGCTCGTCCGCGGCGAAGTCGAGCTTGGACATGAACGAGGTATGCTGGGCGGTACCCTCGGTGAGCACTGCCCCGATGTTGGCGTTGCCCATCGAGTTGTCGTAGCTGTCGTTCAAGGGCGGCGCGCCCATGTGATAGCGAAGCATCGGGATGCCGCCCGCGTTCCAGTAAGCGATGGCTCGGTCGGTGGTCCCATTGGGATACATCAAGTCTCCGCCCAGAATCGCCGGGTACTCGTCGGTATTGTCGAAGATATAGGTGATGTCGCCCTGCGGGTTCCTCCAGCTCGTCTCCTGTTGACCCGAGAGCACGGATTTACCGTTGATGGAGTGCAGGAAACACAGCAGCTTGCGAGCCTGAATGGTCGCGTTCGGGTTTACCGGAGCGACGTCGCAGGCGTCGAGTATCGCGTCGGGGGTCGCCGCCATGCCGGCGGGTGGCATCACGCCGCCGGGTTCGGGCATGCCGGCCTCAAACGGCGTTTCGTCCGGAAGGCTTGCCTCACTCGGCGCGGACGTGTCACCTCCAACGGGAGCCATGCCTGGGTCATCGATGGCTGCAGGCTCGGGGTTCGCCGCCATGGCGTTTGGATCCGACGGCGGCGGGCCGCTGAACTCCGGCACCGAGCCAGCGCTGCCATCGAGGGCACCATCCCCGCACGCCATCACCAACACCCCGCTCGCAGCCCAGAGCCAACGCCGATTCTTCCGCACTTTTTTTACCTACCCTGTTTCACGGTTACTCGCGGCCACCGCCCCTTTGGCCAACCTTCGAACGATAAACTCAGCCTCAGCGATCCGAAAGTAGTTCTTGCGATAGCGTCTCGGCCCTCTGTTGAGACCATTGATTCAGCGGCTCACGCCGAGCCAAAAGCGACGGTGGCAGCCACGGCGCAGGAGCCCTTTTTGTTGCGCCGCCATATTGCTGCAGTGACGCTGCAGCGCGGGTGAGTGCGTTCCACACTGGAGCGCCGGGCGTACCACGCGATCGAGGGTGCCAGCAGACGCCGAGCAAGGCGTGTCGATGTCGCTCGACGGTTTCATCGCGCCCGAGTCCCCCGAGCAATTGATGGGGCAGCGGTGGATGGAGCTCCAGCAGTGGGCCTTCCCGCAACGGTTTATCCGGGAGAACCTGAAGCTCGGCGAGGGCGGCGAGGAAGGGCGCGACAACGACATCCTGCGGGAGACGTTCGAACGCACCGGCGCGAGCGTGATGGGTAAGCGCATGTTCGACGCCGGCGAGGAGATGTGGCCGGAGGAGGCGCCCTTCCACACGCCGGTGTTCGTCGTGACGCACGAAGAGCGTGACCCCTGGGAGCGGCAGGGCGGGACCACCTTGTGCTGTTGGCTCCGGAATCCGCCTGCTCGAAGGCGTCGACGCGGGCCGCGTGGCCCTGGATCTGGTTCGCGCGGAGCCGACGCAGCGGGTGACCCACCTGACCTACGCAGTCCGGGAGCGGTAGCTGTCTCGACCTCAGCGCTCCCCCCCCGGTGGTAGAATGCTTCGGAAACGCGGGGGGCGAAATCGTGGATCACTGCTCACGCAGCCTCGACGTCGCTGTTTCACGATGACGTTCACCAGCTGGCGCGGATGAGAGACCCTTGTACTGCCGCCCGAAGGTTGGCCATGGGCAAGCCTTGATCGCGCGGCCTGGAGAGCCTATGACCGCGTGGGAATGTCAGGAGCGAGCAGCCGGCTAAAGGCGAGCGAGCGGCTCCGGGGCGTCGCGCTCCGGTGCGCCGCCCTGGCATTGCTGATTCTCGCCTACCGCTTTTCGTTCACGGCGTTGCACGGCGTGATAGGCAACCCGGCGTTCCTGGTCGGCCTGATTCCGTGCTTCGCCGCGGCGATCTCGTTCGGCCTCCGGGGAGCCGTGGTCGTCGTCTTGGTGGTGCAGCTCATCGATCGCAGCTTCGCGCTCAGCATGCCCGGTCCCGAGACGGGGAGGGCCGCTGCAGTCATCGTGGTGCTGAGTAAGCTGCTCGTGGCGGGGGGGCTGGGCATGGCCCTCGACACACGCCGTCGCGTAGCGGCACTCAATGCTCGGCTCTCAAGCGAGCTCAGTGTCCGAAAGCAGAGCGAAGAGTCGCTGCGGCATAGCGAGGAGCTCTATCGTGTCCTGGTCGAGAGCCTGGGAGAGGGGGTGGGGCTGTTCGACGCGCAGGACCGCGTGGTCTTCGCCAACGCGACACTAGCGAGCACGCTCGCGGTGGCTCCCGACGAGCTGCTGGGAAAGAGCTTCGGCGAATGCATCGTGCGAGCTAACGGCGAGCCGAGCCTCGTCCCGAGCTCGGCGAACAACGGCGCTCGCTCTTACGAGGTCGCGCAGAGGAACAGCGCGTCGACGGTCCTTCTGGTCACGGAGACGACGCTCGTCGCCGGCGGTCCACGCGGCGCGGTCACGCTGCGCGTCGTGCGCGACCTCACCGAGCGCATCCTGACCGCGCGGCGGCAGCAGGACCTGGAGCGCGAGCTGCAGCGCAGCCAGGCGCTGCAGAGCTTGGCGGTCATGGCCGGTGGCGTGGCCCATGATTTCAACAATCTGCTGTGCGGCGTGGTGGGTAATGCAGAGGTCGCGCTGCGAAAAGTCCCGCCGGAAGCGCCGCCGCTGCTGGCGCGCTGCCTCAGGGAGATCCTCAACTTCGCGGGTGAGGCCGCGCAGCTGAGCAAGCAGATGCTGGCCTACGCAGGCAAGCGCAGCCTCGGGATCGCAGCGCTTCAGATCAACGCAGAGCTCAGCATTGCTCTGCGCTTGCTGCAAGCGACCGTCTCCGCCAAGGCCCGACTGGTCCTCGAGCTGGCAGACGAGCTGCCCGAGGTGGCGGCCGATCGCTTTCAGCTGCGTCAGGTCGTCACGAACCTGGTGCTCAACGCTCTGGATGCCATGGATGGCAAGCGCGGCGTTTTGACGCTGCGGACCGAGCACCTGCGGCTCGACGCAGAGCAGGCAACGCGATACTCACTCGAGTCGGGCGGTTACGTGAAGCTCGCGGTCGAGGACACGGGTTCAGGCATCGGCGCCGAGGCGCAGGGACGGCTGTTCGAGCCCTTCTTCTCGACGAAAGCGCAGGGGAGGGGAATGGGCCTGGCTGCGTGCGCCGGCATCGTGCGCACACACCGCGGCTGGCTGGGCATCGACAGCACCTCGGAGCACGGCACGCGCTTTTGCATCCTGCTGCCCGTCGCGCACGAGTCGACACCTAGGCCCGAGAGCGTGCCCAAAGCCTCGGTCGCGCCGCCCGGCGCGCGCAACATCCTCCTCATCGACGACGAGCCGGCGGTGCGTGTCGTAACGGGCCGCTTGCTGAACGAGCTCGGCCACCGCGTCGTGACGGCCGACAGCGGCCAGCGCGGGCTCGAGCTCTTCAGCCGAGAGCCCGATGCCATCGATCTGGTGGTGCTCGACCTGACGATGCCAGAGAAGTCGGGCGAGCAGATCCTGGATGAGCTGCGGCTCGTGCGCGGCGATGTGCCAGTGGTGATCACCAGCGGTTTTCAAGCACAGGACGCCTCGAAGCTACTTCACGTCCCCAATGTCATCGGGTTCCTCGACAAGCCTCATACGCTGGGGAATCTGGAGTCGGTGCTCGCTGCGCTCGGCACGCGCCTGGCGAGCGTCGGCGTGGCATAGGCGTCGCGCTGGTCGGTTAGCCCCATGCCTACAGAGCAGCCACAGGTTCTGTCCACCACCGCCGGTGATCTGCCGCTCGATGAGTACCGCCTCTCGCTTGGGCGACAGACGTGGACGATCCTGCACACCGGCGCCATCCTCAGCCACGAAGACGAGGAGCGCTTCTTGCGCGGGGACGAGCCGCGCCTGCCGTACGGGATCGTGCTATGGCCCGCCGCCATAGCGCTCACGCACGAGCTCGCGGCGCGCCCGCTCGGGGGAATGCGCGTGCTCGAGCTCGGTGCCGGCACCGGCTTGCCCGGCATCGTGGCCGCGGGGCTCGGCGCCCAAGTGCTGCAGACCGATCGAAACGCGGCGGCGCTCGTCGTCTGCCGCAGGAACGCGGCACGCAACGGCGTCGTGCTCGAGCAACGAGCCGCCGATTGGACCGCCTGGCGAGAAACCGACGAGTATGACTTCATCGTCGGCGCCGACATCCTCTATGCCGACAGCCTCCATCCGCAGCTCCGGCAGATCTTTGACACGAACCTCGCGCCCGGTGGACGGCTCCTGCTCTCCGATCCCTTTCGAGCTTCGAGCCTCGTGCTGCTGGAGGCCATGGCCGCCGACGGTTGGAACGTGTCCTTCAACAAGTGGACGGTCGGCGTCGTGCCTCCACCGCGGCCCATTGGCGTCTTCGAGCTGACGCGGGGTTAGCCGTCGCCAGGCAGTCGCGTCCGCGCCCCCCTCTCTGCCCCTGCCTCAGCCCACCCCCTCCGCCGCCAGCGGCCGAATGTCCACCTCCAGCGTGCCGCCCAGGATCTCGGCGTAGCGCGTGCATTCGGCGATCGCGACCTCCATCGAGGGCAGCTCGAGCACCGCATAACCCCCGATGAGCTCCTTCGACTCGGCGAACGGCCCGTCGATGACCTCGCGCGCGTTGCTCACGAAACGCAGGCGCTTGCTCTTGGAGCTCGGCGCGAGCCCCACCGTCGTCGTGAGCACGCCGGCCCTCGTCATCTCGTTCCTCAGCTTGGTCAGGTCCGCCTTTTGCCGCGGGCTGAGGTCCTGACCCGCCTCCGAGGCCTGGTCCGCCTTGTGCAGCAGGAGCAGCCGCAGAGGTGCGTCGTCCGGCTTGGGCATGATGCCCAGATCCCAGGGCTCGTTCAGCGGTCCGAGCTCGATCTCTCCGTCACCCAGGATCTTGCCGTAGCGCTGGGCCCAAGCGATCGCCTCGTCGCGTGAGCCCACCTGGAGCAGCAGGATCGCACTCACGAGCTCGTGGGCCCCTGCATACGGACCCTGCTGAATCTTGCTTGCACCTCCCTGAAAGGTGAGCCGCGTGCGCGTCGAGCTCGGGCCGAGGCCCGCGCCGTCCAGGAATTGCCCCTTCTGCACGTGCTCGCCGATGTAAGCGCCCATGCGCGCCATGAGCTCGGGGCCGGGCTTCTCACCCGCCTCGGTGTGCGCGTCGTTCTTGTGCATGACCATGAATCGCATCTCTGTCTCCATTCCTTGAATTGATTGAGGGGCGGGCTACGCAGCCTTGGGCGCGGCCTCCGAAGCAGCCAGCAGCGCCCGCAGCCGCGGCTCGCGCAAGTAGAGGCCCGCCCACAGCAGCACGCCCATGACGATCGGAAACCAGAACGGATCCCCGACCCGCACGTGGGTCGCGGTGGCACCGCCGAGGTATGCGGTCGAAAGCAGCGCGCCCAGCATCCGCGTCCGCGGGACCGCATACAGCGCCGTGCACGCCACCAGCACCACGCCCAGGTGCCGCGCGATCTCGACGGGGTAACCGAGCCGACGCAACGCCTCGAGCACCGGCTCGATCGGGATCAGCTTCATCGCGCCATCAAATGCCAGGAACGCCACGACCAGACCGGTCAGCACGCGACCCGTCCAGACGAGCTTCTTCGATACCGGCGACACGGTCACGCCGGGAGAGTTGAGCACATGGTCCATTGGAATTCTCCGCTGTGTTCGAGGCCGGCACCCTGCTGGCTCCGTGAGTGCGACGAACGGCCTACAGGGCGATCGACAGCGCCCGGCGATTTAGGTGTAACCCTAAGAATTAACTGGAGAAGCCACTCTGCTGCCGTTTCCGAGCGCCGCGTCGCGCGGCTGAGCAGCAGCTCGCCGCCGGGGCCGGCGGGGTGGCCCTGGCCGTCGGAGACTTCGCAGCCGATCTCGTCCGGGCTTCGCCTCCTCCATGGAGACTACCTTCGAGCAGCTCGAGCTCGCGTTCGTCCGCGGCGAGCTAGCGCATCGAGACCGTCAGGCTCGTCAAGCAGAAGCTCCAGCTCGGGTTGCTGCTGCCGCTCAGCGAGAACTTGATGGACGCGATCTTGCCGGCGTCGACGTTGGCAGGCACGTCGACCGAGGTCGCGCCCGCTGCGAGATCGATCCGCGCCACGTTCACGTCGGCGGCGTCGTCGAAGAGCACGGAGGTGCCGGCCGGGATGCTGCCGCTGCCGAGCGTCCAACTGACGCTGGGTATGGTCGCCCCGGGGTTGCAGCCGCTGAAGGGGCTCTTCACCGTAGAGGAGAGGCTGCTCGTGGTTTCGAGCATCTGGAGCTGCGGCCACGTCGAGACGTCGATCCCGTGAACGTCGCAGAGGGCGACACCGAGGCCGCCCCCCGAGGTGGCGGGGCAAGCGCTGCCCGAGAAACAGACCTGGGGATCCGCCGCGTCGTTTCCCGGCGGCTTCGTGAAGCCCAAGTTGCAAGTGCCAGCCGTGAACGCGTAGTCGAACCAGTATCCGACGACATTGGGCCCTTCACTCGGGTAGTTGAGGACGCAGACAAACCCATCTCCATGAGTGGCGTTGGTCGCACCGCAGCGGGCGACGCCAGGGCCAATGAGCTCTACCGTGCGGGCTACTCCGACTGTGGTCGCACCGCCGGTACCGGGGTTAGTCCCGTCGCTGCCACCGGCGCCGGGGGTGGTTGTGCCGCTGCCGCCAGCGCCGGGGTTAGTCCCGTCGCTGCCACCGGTAGTAGGGTCAATCGCGCCGATGCCAGTGCCGGAGTTGGTCTCGCCGCTGGCGGTCGCGCTGCTCCCCGCGGCGGAGCTCGTTCCGGTGCCGCCGGCGCCGCTGATGGCCGCCTGGCCTCCGCTGCCCGAGGATGTCTGACCGTCACTGGCTCCCTCAGGCCCGACAGGTTCCGAATCGTCGGCCCCGCATCCGGCTACCAGGAAAGAAAGCGCCCAAGGCGCGAAACGCAGAGCGGCGGCGCAGTGTCCGTGGAGCAGTTTCTTCATAGGGATGACCTCCTGGAGGCGCCGGCAATCTAGATCGAGACGTTCGCGCAAGGAAGAGAAGATGAGTCTCGGGGGCGCCCACCTGTTTATTGGTCCCATCTCGAAAAAGGGCACGACCCCCAAAGCCTCTATTGCGGGGACACCCCGCGCCCCGGGCGGCCATCTGCAATGTCGCCCTGCGCTTGCGTTGTTTCACTGCAGAAACTACGGTTCCGGGCACGCGCGGGGAGCGGGGTGCCCCGCTGTAAAGGCCGTGCGACTACGAAGTTGACTCGAGCTTTTCCGGGGTGTTCGTGTGGTCGAGATGAGACCCATGGTCAGCCGCGCTCACCCGCGGGCGGCGAAGCAGGCGGAGCAAACCATGCAGAACCCATACGTCGCCAACGCGGTGTCGTACTTGCGATATGCAAGTTAGCGCGGTAGCTCTGACCGCTTGCAATCAACGAGTGTGTTGAACTGAGGCATCCACGATGTCACTCCCTTCAGCCCAGCGGGCGCCAGCACACGGTGCGTGGGTCGCGGCATTGCTCGTTTCCGCAGCGAGCAGCGCTGAGGCTGCGGGGGATGAAGAGCGCGGGCGGCGTTCTGGGTTTTCATTTGACATGCGGCTCGGCGCTGGGCTCGCGAGCGTCGCCTACGACGATAGCGATCGGCCTGTCGCAGACTTCGACGCCTTTGTATTGGGCGGCGCAATGCGCTTTGGGGCCTTCGTCAATCCGTACCTCCTGCTGGGCGCAGAGCTCGCCTTCAGTTGGGGCTCTGGCGTCGGCGACCTGCGCGTGCGCGACCCAGCGTTCTTCAGCGGAGGTTATCCAAGCGGCGCCACCTACGGCAACGTCGCGCCGTTCGGGGCGTTCGTGGAGATGTACCCGTGGCAGAGCGAGGGCCTCTTCTTTGGGGCGGCGGCTGGCGTCGGGTTCATGGGGCTGCCGAGCTTCGGGGACGCAGAGGGCGGAGTGATGGCGCGTTACGCGCTCGAGCTCGGATACGAGCTTGGCCGCACGGGCAAACGCGGCCTGGCCGTGTACGTGCACTATCACCGTTGGGGCGGCTCAGAGCTCCCGATCTCCGAGGAGCGTCCCGATGGGCTCGTGTCGCGCGAGCTTCTGGTCGGTCTGCGCTGGAGCTTCTGGTCGCCCGTGTGGCACCCGCCGAGGCAGCCAGCGCGGAACGAGTGAATTCAGGTGCTTCACGTCGCCGCGCTCGCGACCTGCAGTGGACGCACGCTCCGTTTCTGGCGTCTCCAGACTGCCGCAGACTAATCCTCAAGTTGAGCGATCAGCGCCATCATCTCAGGGTAGTGATACGTCGCGCTCGTCGCGGGGTGGTGCTTCGCGGTCGCGACCATCGCCTTCGCGATCTGTTCCACGCGGATCGATTTATACTTCGCCGGCGTGACGAACGAGAGCAACGGCAGCGCCTTCTCGAGAAACCACGGCGTGTGCTGAGATCCGATGATCATCGCGGGACGGAACACGCTCACGACCGCCGGCCCGCTCGCGCGCACGGCTTCTTCGGACTCGCCTTTGACGCGGTTGTACCGCGACATGCCTGCGCCCCCACTGCCGCTGGCCTTCGCAGCCGGGTCCGCACCCGCGGCGCTCATGAACGCGAGATGCCTGACCTTGCCCGAATCCCGCAGCGCCCGCGCGAACGCTTCGTTCAGCGCGACGTCCACCGCGCGATGTTCCTCGATCGTGAGCTTCGCAGTGCCCGCGCCGACGCCGAGCACACTGAACCCTTCCAAATCGCCATCGCTCTCTCTCGCTGCAGCCACCGTCGCGGCGGCCAGGAGCGCGGGCCTCATGTCGGGGACGAGCTTCTCCAACAGTCTGCGGCCGGCGGCAGCCGCCATGGCGACGGCCTCGGGTAGCGATCGGCGCGAGAGTGTGATGACGGCGTCGAAGCCATCGTCGTGGAACAACTCGCGGAGCAGTGCGGTTCCGACCGACCCGGAGCCTCCGAGGACGAGCCCGGTGCGTTTGTTGGTCATGGCGACGCGATGATACGCTCGAAGCCCGACTGCGCCAGCCGCGCCTGGAAGTCCCGACCTGAGAAGAACTCAATGAGCTTGGTGGCGTCGTCTACGCGCTCGGTGCGCTCGAGGATGATCGCGGAGTACGTGGTCTTGACCTGCAGCGGGGCCGGGTATGGACCGACGAGAATCGACGCGGGCACCGACTTGATCTCGCTGATTTGCGTGGCGCCGAGGACGCGGGTGGCTGTCGAGCGGGTCATGTCCTGCATGGCCGCCTTGCCGCCGGACGCAATGTGCCCCTTGGCGCGAACCACGTCGCCGATGCCCAGCAGGTCGACGACCCTCATCAGCGCTGCGCCGGCCGTGGCCACCGACGGGTCCGCGTAGTAGACCTCGTCCGCGTCGAGCAGCGCCTGCTCGAGCTCGTCGGGCGTGCTGATCGCAGGCAGCGGATCGCCGACCCGGACGGCGATGCCTCCGCCGATTTGGCCGAGGTCGACTCGCGAATCTGCGCGCACGAGCTGCTGCGCATCGAGCGTGGCGATGATCGCCGGTGTCACCACCATCACGTCCGCGGGCTCGCCGGCGAGCACCCTGTCGCGCAGCGCGCCCACGGCGCCAAAGCTGTACTCGAGGCTGAGGCCGGTCTGCGCCTCGAACAAGTGGATCTCGTCGCGCACGCTGTCCTCGGTGGCGCCAGCAGCGAGGAACCGCAATGGCTCGGGCAACGGCGGGGGTGGCGTCGGCAACACCTCACACCCGCAGCCACACTCGTCGAACGCCTGCCGTTCGCCGGTTGCGCACCCGAACTTCACGAGCTGACACTGATCACCATAAGCGACGTAACGGACGTCTTCCCGACAGAGCGGCTCCGCCTCGCAGCTGCAGTCTTCTCCGACTCTACAAGCCCTAGCCTCGGCACACAGTCGTGGTCCGTCCGTGGGAGGCGGCGGCTCGAGCCCGCAGGCTGCAGCCCAGGCCAGCAGCACGAACGCCCAGCCGCGCCGGGGCGGCTCCTTCACCAACGAGGTCCGCCACCAACTCGAAGAATTTGCTACAAGTCGCACCGCTACGCCTCCCTGTTCTTGGGTCCCCGAGCACGCCAGCTTACCAGAACGGCGCCGCCTGCCTAGCTAATCAACTGGCCGCCGCTGCGGTAAGCGAACAGCTCGAGCGCCACGCCCGCTCACGTACATGGCCGAACAGCAGCATTACCTGGCTTCCGCGTCCCTCCAAGATGGACGCCGTTCGAAGCGCTGATCGGGTTCAGGCGCTATTCAGCGCGCAAGAGCGCCAAATGCGACAGCGAAACTCGCCGGGTGGCGTCTCTATTTTTACGCGACGGCCGCGCCCCTCGGGCGTCCCAGAGAGGCGTGATACGTGAAACACGGAGCGGGTTCATGCGGCCATGGTGGTTCAGGCTGCGCGGCTCGTGCGGAGGCGCGGCGCTGAGTGCCCTGTCGGGGGTCGCCGCGTTGGGACTCAGCGGCTGTAGCCACCCCGGCGTGCAGGAGATGCATAGCGTTCCGCGGGTGGCCTGCTCCGGCAAACCCTTTGTGCTGAAGTGGAGTGCCCGGGGCAAAGGCGTGATTTCCGCGTGCCCGATGCCGCCGGAATGGACCGACCTGGTGGTGGAGGGCTCCGGCGAACGCTTGCTCTCCATTCGCGAGGGGACGACCTTTACGCTGACCGTGCCGGACGCTGACCCGCGCGAGCAGAGCAAGTCGGCGCAGGTGGGGCTCTTGACGGAGGTTCTGGACCGCAGCGCAGTGATGACGTGTGACGAGCAGAACAAGGTACGCTTTCTGCTCTCCCTCGATGACATGCCGGGGGCAACACGCGTGCGCAAGCTCCACGACCCATTCGCTACCGCGGATGGTAAGCGCGCACCCGCGGAGGTATGCGTCAGCCATCTCGGCCAAACCCGCTGCGTCGAGCCGGGCAAGGCGGTCGAGATCGACGAGCCGGTCCAGGGAGCGTGGGAGCTGAGTCTGCCGGAGGAAGTTGTCGTCGACTGCGAGGACGCCCCAGGCAAGCTCGGCATTCAGCTCGATTTCGAGTGCCCCTAGGCACGCACCACGGAGGCAATGAGCTTGGACCTCGCGACATTGCGGGAAAAGATCGACACCATCGCGATCGTGATGCTCGAAAATCGCTCCTTCGACCATCTGCTCGGCTATCTGAGTCACGAAGACTTCGGCAAGCGCCCGGAGGTGGACGGGCTGCACCAAAACAGCTCCAATTTCGAGTGGGGCAACCCTGACCTTTCGGGGCACGAATATCCGCCGACGCCCATGCTGGACGGTTGGCTGCCGAACGACCCACCCCACGGTCGGAAATCGATCCGCACCGAGATTGGCGCCAACCGCTCGATGCTCGGCTTCGTTCAGGCGTACCAGCAGCGCTTCCCCCGCGACCAGTCGCGGCTGCCGCCGCCGATGGGCTTCTTGCGGCCGCGGGATGTGCCCGTCACCGCGGCGCTCGCCGAGCACTACTGCGTTTGCGATCGCTGGTTTTCGTCGCTCCCGGCAGACACCCAGGCGAACCGCAACATGGCCGTCAGCGGCTACACCCTGGTCGACACCACGAACGTCATCCCAGTGCTGAAGTGGCTGCCGAACCAGACGACCATACTCGACTGGCTCGCCCAGAAGCAGCTGCCGTTCGATATCTACGTGGACGCGCCGTTCATTGCGGGCGCGGGGCGGCCCTCGAACTTCCTGTTAATGCCCTCACAGTGGCAGCACCTGCAGGCTAACACCTACGCGCTGGACGAGCTGCGCGAGCGCTGGGGAGAAAGAACCGGCAAGGCCCCTGCGGTGATCTATTGCGAACCCTACTACGACACCGCGGCCAAGCCGCTCGGCGGCCACGGCAACTGCAACCACCCGCCGCTGCCCGTGACCTTCGGGGAAGAGTTCCTGAGCCGCGTGTACCGCGCGCTCACCTCCAACGAGGATCGCTGGGGACGCACGATTCTGATCGTCTGCTATGACGAGCACGGCGGCTTCTTCGACCACGTCAAACCGCCGAGGTACGACTACCCGCCACCGCCGCACGCGGTCTGGAAAGACAGGGAACCGTTCCATACGCTGGGCGTGCGCGTCCCGGCGCTGGTCATCTCCCCCTACGCGGCCCAGCGCTCCGTGTGCCACGAGACGCTGGACCACACCTCGCTCCTGCAGCTGGTGGTGGAACGCTTCGGCGCCGCCAGCGACCTCACGTTCTTCGGCGACGCGGCACGGCGCAAGCAAGAAGGCAACGTGCGCTCGGTGCTGACGGCGCTGAGCAATGACAAGCGTGCGGACATCATCCCGCTGCCCACGCCCGTGCTGCGCCGGAATACGCGGGCCCCGGCGCGCGCCCACGTGGCACAGACGCCCGAGGAGCACCTGTTCGCCGACAGCATCGAAGCCAAAGTCACGGCCAAGAACGGGCAGCCCGAGTGACGTGTGTCACCGCCTCTCAGCAACTCGACCTTTGCTGGAGTATCACATCTTCGCTCGGCAGGTCGGGGCCTCCATTCGCGATCCGGTGGATGCTGCCGTCCTCTCGAATGACGAACCGCACGGTCACCTGCCCCTCGAGCTTTGGATTCGCCATGAGCCCGCGTTCGTAGCACTCGCGGAAGCCCCCGTACGACGCGCGTACACTCTGCCGGATCACGACGGGCGGCAGGCGGCCGGAGCTGAGGCTGGACATCACGAACACGCCCGCCTCCTCGCCGAAAAGGGGCGGCGGTGAGGAGCTAATGCTGATGACGGGGGTGGCCGTGCCAGCCGCGCGGGCGGCACGTTCGAGTAAGTTGACCACACGCAGCACCTCGCGCCCGGGCAGGTCTTCCTCAAAATACAGATCGACATCAGAACAGCCACCGGGCTTCGAACAAACGCCCCGGACCCTGGCCTCGAAATCGTCATCAGACACGCTACGGGGAATTTCGAGCAGCTTCTCGAGCTCCGGATCCTCTCCCCCCGCGGCGTCTTCAGCCACGACCTTGCCCGACCATAGCACGATCACATCTCGGCGCAGCAGCACCGCCGTTCGGCGACCCTTCGAGCGCTCGTGCGCTCGGTTGCTGGCGCTACATGGACCGGTGCAAAAGCTGAAGCGGCCGCTGCTCGTGACGAGCATGACTCGCTCATAGCCGGCGTCTTCGACGAGACTGAGCACGTCCTGCAGGATTTGCCCGTCGCTCGTTGCGTCGACGTCGAGCTCGAGCGTCCTTGCCTCGACGCCACCTGCTGACGCCGCGCGACGAGCGAGCAAGTGGCCGAACAGGCCCACATAGCCCAGCTTTCCGAGGGGCGAGGCGTATTGACCATCGATCCACAACCAGGAAGAGACCAGCGCAATCTTTAGTCGCCCCGCCACCGACGCGGGCGAGGGCGCGATGGTCGGCGGCCGAGGCTGTGACCTCTGCCCCTCTAACGGCTGCGCTCGCGGAGTGGCGGGAGCTGGCGCTAGAACGGGGGGCGGGGGCGGCGCCTGCGGCTCGGGCCGTGTGAGACAGCCCGCAACCGCGAACGCCAACAGCCAAGCCGCCGTCAGGGGGCACGCCTGGAAGAAAGCCGACCGCGTCCGAAGTTGCATCTAAATCCCCGCAGCGCCGAGCGTGCAACCCGAACCGAAATCGACTCGAAAGTCAACTCGGTGCGCTGGCTCCCAAACATCCGTTGTCGCGTGCAATCGCGCCCACGGGCTTTTCACGCAGGAACGCCCCAGGATGGCGCGAGGTCGAGTCGCGGCAAGATCATCCCCCCTCGACAGACTTTGGCGCATACAATACCCGCGTAATGGACGCCGATGTGTACACGACTCCGAACTGTTCGAAACGGGTTGGCGGAGCTCCCGTGCACGGCGGCTTCGCTTTGAAGCCAAAGAACTCGAGGGAGATTTAGCGTGGACATTCAGGGACGTCGTAGGTCGGATAACTTCGAGGATCGCGGGCAAGGCGCGCGCCAAGCTGCCGGAGGGGGGATGGCCGCCTCGGCGTTGTTTGCCATCCTGCGGAGGATCGGGTTGCGCAAGGCGCTGGTGCTGGGCGCCGTGCTCGGTGTTGTCTATTTCCTGCTGCCGGCGAGCCTCAAGCAGAGCGTGCTGGCGGCGCTGACGGGAGGCGGGGCGGCCACGCCCGCGGCGGGCTCCGGCTGGAGCGTGTGCCAGGTTTCTGCCGGTAACGGCCAGGCGTGCGATTTCTCGCGAGCGGTGCTGGCGTCGACAGAGGATGTCTGGGCCGGCGAATTTCAGAACGGGCGGCTTCCCCAGAATGACCGTTCGGCGACGCGCTACGAGCAGCCGACGCTCGTCGTGTTCTCCGAGGGAGTGGCGACGGCTGGTTGCGGCAGCGCGTCGTCGGACGTGGGTCCCTTCTATTGCCCGGGGGATCACAAGCTGTACATTGATCCGAACTTCTACGACGTCATGGAGCAGCGCCTGAAGGCGCCCGGGGATTTCGCGCAGGCCTATGTGATCGCGCACGAGGTGGGTCACCACGTTCAGAACCTCATCGGCTCGAACGCGCGAAGCGCGCCGGGTGACACCAAGAATCAGAGCTCGGTGCGGGTGGAGCTCCAGGCGGACTGCCTCGCGGGGGTCTGGGGTCACACCGCGCGATCGTCATTGAAGATCACGGATGAGGACCTGCGCGAAGCGGTGAACGCGGCGCACGCGATCGGCGACGATGCGCTGGGTCAATCGCGTGCCAGCAACTACACCCATGGCACCAGCGAGCAGCGCATGCGTTGGTTTCGGCGCGGCTTTGACGGCGGTGACGCGCGCGAGTGCGACACCTTCGCCGTCGCGAGCTACGCGCAACTTTGAGCGGCGCGACCAGTTAGGAGCATACCGATGCCCGGTCAAATTTTTTATGCCTTCGCCGTGTCGGTGGACGGTTACATCGCCAACTCGCACGGCGGCATCGGCCTGCCGGTGCCGGAGGAAGCGCTGCACCGCCACTTCAACGCCGCGCAAGAGCGCGTCGCGCTCAACCTCTACGGCCGCCGCATGTACGAGATCATGAGCTACTGGGACAGCCCTCCGGCGGACGGCCCGGAGCACGAGCTGGAGTACGGGCGCGCCTGGCGAGCGACGCCCAAGGTCGTCTTCTCCACGACGCTCGAAAGCGTGGGCCCCAACGCCCGTCTCGTAAAGACCGACGTGGAGCGCACGCTCCGCCAATTGAAGGCGGAGGCGAGCGGGGAGATCGAGGTGAACGGCGCAACGCTGGCCGCGAGCCTGATTCGCTTCGGCTTGGTCGACGAGTTTCGCCTTTACGTGATGCCGGTGGTGCTGGGTGGCGGTACCCCCTACTTCGAGGCTGGCCTCCAGCTGCAGCTCGAGCCACTGGGGGTGGAGAGCTTGCCGCAGAACTGCACGCTGCTCCGCTTCCGCCCCACGAAGCAGCCGCTAGCAAGCTGAAACGGCCTCCTCTCCTCACGGCACGCCAGGCTGTGCGCGCGCTTCGGCGCAGGGCCCGCTGCTGCAAGCTGTGGATCCGAAGGCTGGCGACGTGACCACCCGCCGACAGGCGTGCGCTCGATGCGGTATGGAGGAATGGATGCCCGCACCATCGCTCTCTTGGCACTGAAGAAGGAAGCTACCGCCTTACGGCACGAGCGCCGATGCTGGGCGCATGAGAAACACTCGACAGTTGATACCGCTGCTCGTCGTGCGGGGCGCCGCCGCCGCCCTCGAGTTCTATGTGCGAGCGCTCGGTGCGCAGCTCGTGACGCGCTTCGAGCACGGCGCCAGCCGGCATGTCAGTCACGCCGACCTGCGGCTCGGCGACGCAATGTTCTGTGTCACCGAGGAGGCGCGTGCCTGGAACAGCGACGCACCGCTCTCGCTCGGGGGCTCGCCGGTCGTGCTGCAACTGACGCTGGCAGACGCCGACGCCGCGCTGGCGTCGATGTGCGAGGCGGGCGCGACCGTCGTGTTCTCGATGCAGGAGTTCCTCGGCGAACGCATGGCCCGCGTCCGCGACCCGTTCGGTCACCTCTGGATCCTGCAGCAGCGGGTCGAGGAGCTGACCGTCGACGAAATCCAGCGGCGGCGCGATGAGCTGTTCGAGCTCGCCTCCCGGCAAGCACCTGCGGCCGGCGCCAAAAACGTCTCCACCCTAGAAGCTTCGCTCCCCGGTACACAAGCTCTAATTGGCGCCGCGGAGCCGACCCCTCTCCAGCTTGGGCAGACTCGGCGCCGATCGCGGGTGCATCTGGTCCTCGGCCCCGTCGGCGCGGGCAAATCGACGTTTGCGCTGCGCCTGGCCCAGGAGCACGCCGCGCTTCGCCTGACGCTCGATCAGTGGATGGTGCAGCTCTTCAGCCCAGACCGACCCGAGGCGGGCGCGCTGGAGTGGTACGTCGAGCGTGCGGCTCGCTGTGTCGAGCGGATCTGGAGCGTTGTGCAGGCGGTTACGGAGCTGGGCCAGGATGTCGTGCTGGAGATCGGTCTGCTCCAGCGCCACGAGCGCGAGCGCTTTTACCAGCGCGTGCAGGACGCCGGGCTGGAGCTGACGCTCCATGTGCTGGATGCCGCGCGGCACGTACGCCGCGCGCGCGTGCACGAACGCAACCAAACGCAGGGCGCGACGTTCTCCATGGTCGTGCCACCTGCGATCTTCGAGCTGGCCAGCGACCTCTGGGAGCCACCCGACGAGAGCGAGTGCCTCGGGCGCGAGGTCGTGTTGCTGCGCACCGACGGCGACTGAGCCGCAGCCAGCGCTCGATCACTCCCCACACTCCGGAGCCTCCGCGGCTGGCGACGTTGGGACGGTGCCCGCCGAATCGGTTCGCACGTCGCTGTCGGGGTCGACACGTGCACGCAAGCGCGCCTCGCAGTCGTGCGCCGCGAGCTCTTCGAGGGAGCTTTGGGTGCGGGCTCGCCCCCACTGGATGTCGATGCGCTCGCCCGTCATCGGCATGAGCTGAAGCTCGAGCTGATCACCCCAGGGGGCCGGGAGCGCCGCGACGTGCTCGCCAGCGGCGAAGTCGTGGCTGTATGAGGTAGTATTGGCCGAGCTTGCCGCGCAGTAGGTCGCCCGGTTGCGCCTGCCCGCCGAAGAGCGAGCTGCCCGCGGAGTCGCTGACGGGGAGGCCCGATTGAGCGAGGCTCTGCACCTCGAGGCCGACGCAGCCGCCGCCAATGTCGGTGATGACGGCCTCGAGCAACGCGAGGGGATCGCGTTCGAAGGCTCATGCTCTTCAAGCTGCCGCACGCTGCGCGCAGCGACCAGGGCAAAGGTTCCCAGTATCGAACTCTTCCTATCCCGAGATCACGCTCGTTGGTGCAAATCTGGGAAAGTTTGCTCGGCTGGGTGGGAGTGCGCGCGCGCCCGGCTCATGACGTGTACGAAGTGGCCGCTTCCGAGCTGTTGCGGGCGCTGCGGGGATCGCGGTCGCAGGTCGCGTTTGCTCGGCGGCTCGGCTATCGCAGCAACCCGAGCACCGATTGGGAACACGGGCGCCGTTATCCGACGGCACCGGAGACACTGCGGGCGGCGGCGCGCGCGGGGCTTGTGCCGATCGAGCGCGTGCCTAGGGCACCGATCAGTTTGATTCTATTGTGATATCGATCGCTTACGGTAGGGGATCGACACGGACCCACGCGACGTGATCTCGTGCGGTCATGAG